>JAIYDJ010000057.1 GCA_027487575.1 Rhodobacter sp.
AGCCCGTTCGGATCGGCGGACAAGCGGCAAACGTCCTTCGCCTCGATCTGGGTCTACCCGGTGGTCGATGACAACATCGAGATCGAGGTGCAGGACAAGGACATCCGCATCGATACCTATCGGTCGTCCGGGGCCGGGGGCCAGCACGTCAACAAGACCGACTCGGCTGTGCGGATCACCCACTTTCCCAGCGGGATCGTGGTGACGAGTTCGGAAAAGTCGCAGCACCAGAACCGGGATATCGCGATGAAGGCGCTGAAGTCGCGCCTTTACCAGATGGAACTCGACAAGCGGAACGCTTCGATCAACGAGGCGCACGAGGCCAAGGGCGACGCGGGCTGGGGCAACCAGATACGGTCTTATGTCCTGCAGCCCTACCAGATGGTCAAGGACCTGCGCACCGGCGTTGAAACCAGCGACACGGGCGGCGTTCTGGACGGGGATCTGGACAAGTTCATGGCAGCCACGCTGGCGATGGACGTCGCGGGCAAAAGCCGGGCCGAGGCAAACGCCGTCGACTGACGCAGATTGTGGTTCTCTTTTGCGCAGGTCCGGCTAGGATTTGGCGACAGGGGGGCCCATGTCACACGCCATTCAGGCAGCCGAAGTTCTGCGCGTCGTACCATCGGACATCCGCGATGCGTTGCGGCGCGGCTGGAATGATTTTCGGCGCGCGCCGCTGGTCGGCATCGGCTTTGCGCTGGTCTATGTGCTGGGCGGCTGGATCATCGTCCTTGCCACCACGGTCGAAGGGCAGCTTTGGTGGATTCTGCCTGCCGCTGCCGGATTTCCCATCCTCGGGCCCTTCGTCGCCGTCGGCCTGTACGAGGTGAGCCGCCGTCTTGAAACCGGCGCGCCGCTGAGCCTGCAGGGTGTTCTGGGTGTGGTCCTGCGCGAAAAGGATCGCCAGATCCCGTCGATTGCGGCGGTGATCGTCGTGTTCTTCCTGTTCTGGAATTTTCTGGCGCACACCATCTTTGCGCTGTTTCTGGGCACGTCGACGCTGACCAACGTGATGAGCTCGCTCGGCGTCTTCGCCACGCCGCAGGGGCTGGCGATGCTGGCGGTCGGCACGGCGGTCGGGGCGGTCTTTGCCGCAGTGCTGTTTTCCCTGTCGGTTGTCAGCCTGCCGTTGCTCTTGGACCGCGAAGTGGATTTCGTGACCGCGATGATGACGTCGCTCGATGTGGTCCGCCAAAGTCCGGTCGTCATGCTGGGCTGGGGGGCGGCCATCGCGGCCATGCTGTTCGTCGCGATGCTGCCGGGGTTTCTGGGGCTACTGATCGTACTGCCGGTGCTGGGACATGCAAGCTGGCATCTTTACCGCGCCGCGGTCAGTTGGGACGCCGCCTGATCTGTGCTGCGGCCACAAGCGCCGAGGCGAGGGAGCATAGCGTCGCCACTCCTGTCATCCAAGCAAAGGCCGTGCCGGTGGCGTCCAGATGTGCCGGCCCTGTTGCCGCCAACCCGAAGCCGGGCTGTGCGGGACCAATATCGCCATAGCCGATGGCCGCGATCCGTCCCAGCACGACAACCGCCACCAGTGTCGCCGCTCGCGCCGCCACATTGTTGATGCCGGATGCCGCGCCCTGTTCCGCCTCGGACGCTTCCCGCATCACGGCTATGGTCAGCGGGGCTACGACCAAAGCGATGCCGAGGCCCGACAGCACCATCAACGGAAAGATCTGCCGCTAGAAATCCGGGGTCCAGGCGAACACCGCCAGTCCTGCATGCGCCAGGGTAACCACCAGCGCCCCCAGTGCCATCGGAATGAACGGCCCGCTGCGGTCTGCCCAGCGGCCGACCGGGGCGGACAGCACCGCGACCAGCACGGCCGTCGGCAGCACCGCAAGGGTCACCTCAAGCGGGGTCCGGCCCCAGGCCGAAAGCGCCACCGTGGGCAGGTAGAACCCGATGCCGGTGATCGCCATGTACAGCAGGAACGTCGTCAGGTTTGCTGCGGCAAAGGCCCGGTTCCGGAACATGTCCAGCCGCAACATCGGGTTGGGCACGCGCCTTTCCCAAAGCAGAAAACCGCAAAGGACCGCCAGACCCGCCAGCGAAAACGGAAGGCTTGCTGCGGTCTGCACCGTCAATCCGCCCGCCAGAAGTCCAAGGCCGGAGGCCGCCAGCAGTGCCCCTGCAAAGTCAACCGGCGTTCCGGGCCGACCGCGATCGGCAAGGGCGAAACGGCGCAGCAGAACCAGCGCGGCCAGACCCAGCGGCAGGTTGATCGCAAAGATGACCCGCCAGATTTCCGGCCCGCCAGTCCCCAGCAGCGCGCCCCCAAGGACCGGCCCAAGGGCAGTGGTCGCCGTCGAGGCCGCAGCCCAGACCCCAAGGGCCGCCCCGCGTTCGGCCTTGGGGTAGGCCCGCCCGACCAGCGCCATCGATCCCGGCACCATGACGCCCGCCGCAAGCCCCTGAAAAGCCCGTGCCCAGATCATCTGGCCTGGTCCTGTCGCCGCGGCGCACAGCAGGGAAAACAGCACGAAGCACAGGATGCCGCCCGCAAAAACCCGCGCAATGCCGAACCTGTCCGACATCGCCCCGCCAATCAGCACAAGCGAGGTCAGGGTCAGAAGGTAGGCGGCACCGATCCATTGCGCCTGGGCCAGCGATGCATCCAGCGAGGCTCGCATCGCGGGCAGGGCCACTGCGGTCACCGTCGAGTCGATGAACCCCATGGACGAAGCCAGCACAGCGGCCGCGAGCAGATATCGCCGATGTTCGGGACGGCAGATCGCTTCGAACCCTGTCACCGGGCGGTCCGGATCACGACAGAACGCGTTTCAGCCGCGACCTGTCATGCGCCTTCGACCGGTTTCACCGCCGGTTGTGGCGGCAGGGGCGGGCGTCCGGCGGCCAGCGGATCGTCCTGGCGCTGCACCGAGCCTTCGAAATGCGCCCCGGATTCGATGGCGATGGTCTTGTGAATGATGTCGCCCTCGACCCGCGCGGTCGAGGTCAGCCGCACCTTCAGGCCGCGCACCTTGCCTATCACACGCCCGTTGACCACTATGTCATCCGCCACGATCTCGCCCTTGATCGTGGCGCTTTCGCCGACGGTCAGAAGATGGGCGCGGATGTCGCCTTCGACGGTGCCTTCGACCTGGATGTCGCCGCTGGTGCGCAGGTTGCCGACCACGGTCAGGTCGGACGACAGGATCGACACGGCTGCCTTGGTCTTGGGGGTCGTCGGTGTGAAATCCATGCTCGTCTTGCTTTGTACTGGGGCCGCGTCAGGGGTTCTGGGCTTGTCGCCTTCGCCAGCCTTGGGGCCCGGTTCGTTGATGCGGCTCTTAGAAAACATTCTGTGCTGCCTTTATGAAGGTCATCGGATTTACGGCGGCGCCGCCGATGCGGACCTCGTAGTGAAGATGTGTGCCGGTCGATCGGCCCGAATTGCCCATATCACCGATCCGGTCACCACGCGACACCTTTTCGCCGACCGAAACGTGCAACTCTGAAAGGTGAGCATAGCGCGTTTCGATGCCGAAGTCGTGCTTGATCTTCACCAGACGGCCGTAACCGTTGTCCCAGCCGGCATGGGTCACAACACCGTCGCCCGTCGCCAGAACCGGCATCCCGTAATCGCCCGCCATGTCGGTGCCTTCGTGCATCCGTGTTCCATAGCCCTTGGGATCGCGCCGATAGCCGAACCCGCTGGTCCAGCGGAAGTTTCCCTTGACCGGCATGGCGAAGGGGGCCTTGAAGGCGGCGAGACGGTACAGGTTCATCCGGTCAAGGTCGGTCAGGATCGCATTCGCGCGTTGTTCTTCACCGCTCGGGGCACTGTTCGAGGTCGAGAGCGAGATCTTGGAAAGCGGTCCGCCCTGACCCGAATAGCCCCGGCGCACGGCGTCGAGCATCGTATCGGGTGACATTCCCGCGGCGCGGAACATCTTTTCCAGCGGTTCTACGGAAACGGTCAGCGCCTCTTCCAACTGGGTGAAAATCACGTCGTTGCGGGCCTCGAGCGCGCGTTTTTCGGCGGCAACCTCGTCGGCCCGCTGCGCCGCGCGTTCGGCGGCGGTGACCATCAGGTCGCGCTGGCGGGCGGTGTCATCCAGTGCCCCCGACAGAATTTCCAGCGTCGCTTCGGTATCGCGGATGCGGCCCAGTTCGGTCACCGCCTCGCCGCCTGATTGTGCCACTGCAACTTGCACCCGGTCCAGTTCGGCACGGGCCGCGTCACGTTCCTTGATAGTGCGGCGCAGGGTGTTCTGGATCACGTCGATGCCGGTTTCCAGTTCGCGCCGCCGATCCTCGGAGGCCAGAAGGCGGGCCTGCATGTCCGACACCTGCGCAAGCGCCAGGTTGAACCGTTCCTGCGCGCCTGCCGCCTCGGATACGCGCAGGTCCCGGTCGACGCTCAACGCGTTCAGGCGGCTTTCGAACAGGGCTTGCTGGCGTTGGGTCTGGTCCCGCGATGACCCGGCCGAAATCGAGTCCATCAACAGGACGGCCGTCACGAAAACCGTCCAGCCCAGCACCAGCGATCCCACGACCATGGCAATCGCCTGGGTCGAGGGCCGCAGCCGGATGAACCGCATCTCGACATCGGATTTCAGGAACAGCCGCTGTTCCGGCAGATACTTTTCAAGGGTTGAGTTGACCCTGTAGGCAAGGCGCTTCAGCACGTTGAGCGTTTCCGATCCTGATGAAATGGAAAATCATGAGGCGCGAAATAGCGCTGCAGTCTGCTTAGCCACCGAGGGCCAGCGTCGCAACAAATTTGACCAAAGGGGATGAAGGGATGGCGGAAACGGGCTTATCATAGGCAAAAACCCGCTTATCGCGCGGGGAAAGATAACGCGCTAGGCGATATCGGGTTCCGCAAGGGGCCAATAAAAATCGGGCGGCAAACCTGCTTCGGCGCGTTTTTCGGTATTGAACGGCGGTTTCAACGTGCTGTGAAAGTACTTTCGCACCAACCGGTGAAATTCGTCCTTCGGATCAAGGCCGTTGCGGCCGCACAGCCAGTTGAACCACTTCGACCCGAAGGCCACGTGTGCCACTTCCTCGGCATAGATCACCTCCAGCACGGCCAGCGCCTGATCATCGCCCGTCTTGCGGAACACCTCGATCATCGCCGGGGACACGTCCAGCCCCCGCGCCTCCAGCACCATCGGCACCACGGCAAGGCGCCCCGGCAGATCGGCAATCGTGTCTTCGGCCGCCCGCCACATCCCGGCATGGGCCGGCAGCGCACCATAAAAACTGCCGCGCGCCGCGAGACAATCGCAGATCAGGTTGAAGTGTTTCGCCTCGTCATCCGCCGCGCTGACCCAGTCGTCATAGAACCCCGGCGGCATCGGAATGTGGGTAAACCGGGCGAGGATGTCCCAGTGCAGGTCCACCGCGTTCAGTTCGATGTGGGCAAGTGCGTGCAACAGGGCGATGCGCCCGTCGGGCGAGCCGGGCTTGCGGCGCGGCACATCGCGGGGGTCCAGCAGGGCGGGCCGGTCAGGGCGGGCGGGCTGCAGCGGGGGGCTGGCCTGCCCGATGGGAAGTGGCTGGCCAGCCGCCCGCGCCGCGCGCCATGTTGCCGCATGCGCATGGCTGAGCGCAGCCTTGGCGCGTCCGTCAGGGCAAAGCAGAACCTCGACGGCAAGGTCGGCCAGCGGCCTCACAGCGCCTGAACTGCCGCCAGCACCTCGTCGGCATGGCCCTTGACCGACACCTTGTTCCAGACGCGCGCGACCTGTCCCGCGCCGTCGATCAGGACGGTGGTCCGCTCGATCCCCATGTAGGTCTTGCCGTACATGCTTTTCTCCAGCCAGACGCCGTAGTCTTCACTAGTATGGCCCGTCTCGTCGGACACAAGGATGATGCCCAGCCCGTGCTTCTTGCAGAACTTGTCGTGCGCCTTCACGCTGTCCTTCGACACGCCGATGACCGTGGCCCCTGCGGCGGTGAAGTCGGCCAGACGCGCCGTGAAATCCTGCGCTTCCAGCGTGCAGCCAGGCGTGTCGTCCTTGGGATAGAAATACAGCACGACCTTGCCGGGGCGAAGTGCCGAAAGCGTCAGGGTCGCCCCTCCGTCGCGGGGCAGGGTGAAATCGGGGGCGGTCTGGCCTTGGGTGATCATGCGCGGCTCCTTGCCATAGGGGGTGATGCCCTTTGCGTTCTAGTTGCCAATCCCCATAGATAAAGGCAAGGGCGGCAATGGTTGACCCTGATGGGTCGGGACCCTGCCAAACCGGGGTGGGCAGAAGGGTCGGGCATGAACGACGGCAGGGGCAGCGACAGCGCGCCGGGCGCAGCCGTTGCGGCGACGGCTGCAGTCGCGGTTGCGCCCGCGCCTGCGCCTGCGGCCATTAGGAAGCCCAGTCATGACCGCCGGGCGGTGCGGGCCCGGGCGCAATCCAGACTTCGGCGGCGGATCGGGCGGGGCCTCGGCGCGCGGCTGTTCCTGATCCTGTTCGCGCTGGCGCTGGTGTTCGGTGCGCTGGGGTTGTCGGGCCGACCCTTGCCGCTGCCGGTCTGGGCCGTGGCCGAGGTTGAACAGCGGCTGAACGACGCCGCTGTCAGGATCATCCCGGCTGCGTCCCTGTCGGTCGGTGCGATCGACATCACCGTCGGGTCCGACTGGGCACCCCGCCTGCGCCTGACCGATCTCCGGGTCTTGCGGACCGGGGGACAGTCGCTGTTGACCCTGCCCGAGATGCGGCTGACCTTCGATCCTTCGGCGCTCATGGCCGGACAAATTCAGGTCCGCCGTATTGCCGTGACAGGCGCGCGGATCGCTCTGCGGCGGGATGCGACCGGGCGGCTGGATCTGGACCTGGGGCTGGAAACCGACCGGCGGTCCGAGACGCGGATCGACAGTCTGGCCGCCCTGTTCGATGCGGTTGACCGGGTGTTCGCGCTGCCCGACTTTGCCGGACTGGACACGGTGGAGGCCGAAGCGCTGAGCCTGAGCCTGACCGACGCGCAGGCGGGCCGCACCTGGACGCTGGGCGACGGGCGCTTCCGGCTGGACAACCGCGACACGGAACTGGCAAGCGAATTGAGCGCGACGCTGCAGACGGGGGGCTCGGATCCGGCCCGCGCCGTGCTGACCGTCATCAGCGAAAAGGCGGCGGGACGGGCCCGGATCACGGCCGAGGTCGACCGGATTCCGGCGGCCGACCTTGCGGCGCAGACGGCCTTGCTGGCCTGGCTTGGTGTTCTGGACGCGCCGATTTCCGGCCGGTTGGCCGCGACGGTGGACGCATCGGGTGTGACCGCGCTGGACGGACGGCTTGATCTGGGCAAAGGCGCGCTCAGACCGTCGCAGGGGGCGTCACCCATCGCATTCGATCATGCCTCGATCGGGCTGGGGTACGATGCCGCGGCGGGCCGGATCCTGCTGACCGGGATGAGCGTGGAAAGCCGGATGGTCCGGCTGAAGGCGTCGGGGCACAGCTATCTGACGGATGCCGCAGGCCATCCGATCACCGGCCCGCTTTCGGGCCGGCGTCCGCAGGCGTTTCTGGGCCAGCTTGCCTTTTCCGAAGTGGGGATCGACCCGGACGGGCTGTTTCAGGAACCGCTGACCTTCGCGCAGGGCGCGCTGGATGTCCGGTTGCAACTGGACCCCTTCGTTCTGGACATCGGGCAGTTGTCGCTGACCGATACGGGGCGTCGTGTGTCGCTGTCGGGGCGCGTGTCGGCAGAGGCGGACGGATGGCGCACCGCGCTGGATGTGTCGCTGGACCGGGTGACCCGCAACGGGCTGCTGCGCCTGTGGCCGCTGACGGCTGTGCCCGCGACCCGGACCTGGATCGAGCGCAATCTGCTGGACGGACTTCTGACCGAGGTGAAGGCCGCCTTCCGCAGCGCCCCCGGTCAGGACCCGCGCCTGCATTTCGGCTACAAGTTTGCCGAGGCCAGCCTGCGCGTCGTGCCGACCTTGCCGCCGGTCGAAGGCGCGCGCGGCTATGCCACCATCGACGGGCAGGTCTATACGCTGGTCCTGACCGATGGTCGGGTGACCCCGGCGGTGGGCGGGGTGATCGACGTCGGCGGATCGGTGTTCGAGGTGCCCGACATCACCCAGAAACCCGCGCGCGGGCAGGTGACGCTGCAATCGGATTCAGAGTTGACGTCGATCCTGTCGCTGCTGGATCAGCCGCCGTTCCAGTTCCTGACCAAGGCCGGTCTGCCCGTGACGCTGGGGCAGGGCCATGCCGTATTGACCACCCGGATGTCGCTGCCGCTGGGTGGCAAGCTGACCCTGCCGGACATCGATTACACCGTCACCGGAACCGTGACGGATTTCCTGACCACCTCGATGGTGCCCGGCAAGACGATCACCGCGCCGGAACTGGCCGTTCGAACGACGCCGGACGGGCTGTCGATGGCGGGTCAGGGGCTGATCGGGACGGTTCCGTTCGATGTGACGCTGAGCCAGGCCTTTGCCCCGCCCGGCAGCCTGCCCGGCAGTGCGGCCGGGCTGCCCACGGTGATCCGGGGCAAGGTCACGCTGTCACCGCAGACGGTGACGGAATTCGGGCTGGGCTTGCCGCCGGGAACCGTGTCGGGATCGGGGCAGGCCGACGTCACGGTCACCGTCCCGAAGGGCGGCGCGGCGCGGCTGGTGCTGAGGTCTGATCTTTCGGGTGTCGGGTTGACGATCCCGGAACTGGGCTGGACCAAACCGCCCGGTGCGCGCGGGCGGCTGGAGGCCGAAATGCAGTTGGGCGCAATCCCGAAGGTCGACCGGCTGTCCCTTTCGGGGGCGGGGATGGATGCGGCGGGGGAAGTGACCTTTCGCGCCGGTGGCGGGCTGGACACCGCACGGTTTTCGCGGGTCCGGCTGAACGACTGGTTGGATGGACAGGTCGAGATCACCGGGCGCGGGGCCAACCAGGCGGTCGGACTGGCCGTGACCGGCGGATCGGTCGATCTGCGCCGGATGCCCGAACAGCGCGGCAAGTCCGGTGGGGCAGGGGGCGGGCCGCTGACCCTGACGCTGGACCGGATGCAGGTGGCTGATGGCATCGCGCTGACCCGGTTGCGGGGCGCATTCACGCTTTCGGGCGGGCTGGGCGGTGATTTCCGGGCCGAAGTCAACGGTCTGGCCCCGGTCAGCGGCACTGTGACCCCGACCCGGCAGGGCACCGCCGTGCGCATCCAGTCGGATGATGCGGGGGCGGTGATGGCCGCCGCCGGGGTGTTCGCCTCGGCCCGCGGCGGCAGCCTCGACCTGACGCTGATCCCGCGCGCCACGCCGGGGCACTATGACGGACGCGCCGAGATTGCCGATATCCGGGTGCGCAACGCCAATGTGCTGGCCGAACTGTTGAACGCGATTTCGGTGGTGGGCATCTTGGAACAATTGGGCGAGTCCGGTCTTCTGTTCGCCGAGGCCGATGCCGACTTCGTGCTGACCCCGAATGCGGTGCAGGTCACCAATGCGGCAGCGATCGGCGCGTCGCTGGGCGTGTCGATGGCGGGAATCTACCGGACCGGCGACAAGGCCCTGCAGATGCAGGGGGTCATTTCGCCGATCTACATCGTCAACGGCCTTGGCCAACTCGTATCGCGCCGCGGCGAGGGGTTGTTCGGCTTCAACTATGCACTGGGCGGAACGGCGGATGCGCCGCAGGTGTCGGTCAATCCGCTGTCGATCCTGACGCCGGGCATGTTTCGCGAGATTTTCCGAAGGCCGGCTCCGGTCTTGTCTTCTTCGGGCGAGATCGTCAAACCGGCACGATCCACACCTGCACCCCGGACCGAACGATGAACCTGTCGGATTTCGATTTCCATCTGCCCGAAGACCTGATCGCGACCCGCCCCGCGCGGCCCCGCACCGCCGCGCGGCTGCTGGTGGCGGAAGGCGACCGGATCACCGATGCGCGGGTTTCCGATCTTGTCCGCATTTTCCGGCCCGGAGACCGTCTGGTGCTGAACAACACCCGCGTCATTCCGGCGCGGCTGTTTGGCCGCCGGCAGCGCGGCGAGGCTGTGGCCAAGGTCGAGGTGACCCTTCTGGAACCGGTGCCCGAGGGGTGGCGTGCGCTGGCCAGACCACTGCGCAAGGTCGCGGTGGGCGAAGTGATCGCCTTTTCCGACGCCCTGTCGGCCACCGTAACGGGGAAAACCGAAACCGATCTGACGCTTGCGTTCAATCTGACCGGCGCCGATTTCGACGCGGCGCTGGCGCTGGCGGGCCAGATGCCGCTGCCCCCCTACATCGCCGCCCTGCGCCCCGCCGACGCGCAGGACGCGACCGACTATCAGACCGTCTTTGCCAAAACGCCCGGCGCGGTCGCCGCCCCCACCGCGAGCCTGCATTTCGATGCCGACCTTCTGGCCGCACTGGCCGCGTCTGGCGTGCAGTTCACCGAAGTCACCCTGCATGTCGGCGCGGGCACCTTCCTGCCGGTCAAGGTCGAGGATGTGACGACGCACCGGATGCATGCCGAGTGGGGTGAGGTGACGCCACAGGCCGCAGCCGAAATCAACGCGACGCGTGCGGCGGGGGGGCGGATCATCCCGGTCGGAACCACGGCGCTGCGGCTGATCGAAACGGCGGGTGACAGCGGCCGGGTGGAACCATGGCGCGGGCCGACCGACATCTTCATCTATCCCGGCTACCGGTTCCGGGTGACGGATGCGCTGATGACCAACTTCCACCTGCCGAAATCGACGCTGCTGATGCTTGTTGCGGCGCTGATGGGACAGGATCGCACAAGGCATGTCTACGATCATGCCGTAAGGCAGGGGTACCGGTTCTTTTCCTACGGGGATTCGTCGCTTCTGATTCCCTAGGCGCGTGCTTGGCGGACTTGACGCGACGACCATGGCAGGGGGTTCACTCCGCCCGCCCCCGACCAACTTGGACCGAAGTGACAGAACGAGGGATCAGACCATGCTGAAAGTCCTTGCCCAATCCTGGCCGTTGCTGATGGGCGTCATGCTGCTGATGGTCGGGAACGGCGTGCAGGGGTCCCTTCTGGGCATCCGCGGAGCAATGGAGGGCTTCACCACCTTCGAGCTGTCCGTCGTCATGTCGTCCTACTTCCTGGGATTTCTGGGCGGGTCGCGCCTTGCGCCCGAGATGATCCGCCGCGTGGGGCATGTGCGGGTCTTTGCGGCGCTGGGGTCGCTGATCTCGGCCGTGCTGGTGCTTTATCCGCTGCTGGTGGACTGGCAGGCGTGGTCGGTCATGCGCGTGCTGATCGGCTTCTGCTTTTCGGGGATCTATGTCACCTCGGAAAGCTGGCTCAACAACACCGCCACGAACGAGACGCGCGGGCAGGCGCTGTCGGCCTACATGATCGTGCAGATGCTGGGAATCATCGCGAGTCAGGGGCTGCTGGCCCTGGGCGATCCGGCCGGGTTCGGGCTGTTCATCATCCCGTCGGTGCTGGTGTCGCTGGCCTTCATGCCGCTGCTTCTGGCCGACACGCCCGCGCCGACCTTCGACAGCATAAAGGCGATGAGCTTTTCTCGGCTGTTCAAGATATCGCCGCTGGGCTGCATCGGGATGCTGCTGACCGGTGGCATCTTTGCGGCGATGTTCGGGATGGCGTCGGTCTGGGGGGCGATGTCGGCGCTGACGGTCGGGCAGATCGCGGCCTTTGTCGCGGCGCTGTATGTGGGCGGCCTTGCGCTGCAATATCCGATCGGCTGGCTGTCGGACCGGATGGACCGGCGCGCCCTGGTGATGTGGCTTTCCGCGCTGGGGGCCGGGGTGATGGTGCTGGCCACGGTGATCCGGCTGCCGTTCGAGGCAAATCTTGGGGTGGCCTTGCTGCTGGGGGGCACCATCAACCCGCTTTACTCGTTGCTGATCGCCCATACGAACGACTTCCTGACCAAGGAAGACATGCCTGCGGCCTCTGCCGGGCTTATCTTTCTGAATGGGTTCGGCGCGATCTTCGGGCCGCTGGTGGCGGGCTGGTTGATGGGGCTGATCGGGGCCGGAGGGTATTTCCTGATCATGGCGGTCCTGTTCGCGGCGCTTGCGGCCTATGCCGGGTACCGGATGACCCGCCGCGCCGCGCCCGCCGCCGGAAGCTATGCCGGTCTGACGCCCACGGCGTCCTCGCTGGCGGTCGGGGCTGTGCTGGACATGGACAAGCGCCGGTAGAACCGGCACGATCAATGTAGCTGAAGGAGGAACTGATGGCAGACCCGGTGGAAATCCTGTCCTTCTGGCTGGACGAGGTGGGCCCGGACGGCTGGTATGCCGGGGGGGCCGAGATGGATCAGATGTGCCGGGCGCGGTTTGCCGAAGTCTGGCAGGCGGCACATGACAACGGCCTGGATCACTGGACCGAAGGCTGCGTCGGCACGCTGGCTTTTCTGATCGTGACCGATCAGTTGTCGCGCAACATCCACCGGGACACCGCGCTTGCCTTCGCCACCGATGCGCTGGCCCTTGCGGCGGCGCGCAAGGCCATTGCAGCCGGCTGGGACCTGCAGGCCCCCGAACCTGAACGGCAGTTCTTCTATCTGCCGTTCGAGCATTCGGAAGATCCCGCCGATCAGGCGCTTGCGGTCGAATATCTGTCCGAACGCATGTCGGATGCCGAACTGGCCCTGCACGCCCGCGCGCATCAGCGCGTCATTGCCGAATTTGGACGGTTCCCGACACGCAACGCCGCCCTTGGCCGGATCAGCACGCCCGAAGAGCAGCGCTATCTTGATAATGGCGGTTATGGCGCGGTTGTCCGCGCCCTGAAAGCCAGCCATGCGGCTGATGCATAGGCCCACAGCGCCCGGCTCGTTGCTCGGTCGGGGGGAATAGTTTAAGGGCAAACTACTTTCCGGGGAGGAAAAGATGGCGGATGACAGTTTCGACGTGATCGTGATCGGCGCGGGTCCGGGCGGCTATGTGGCCGCGATCCGGGCCGGTCAGCTTGGCAAGAAAGTCGCGATCATCGAGCGTGAAAATCTGGGCGGCATCTGTCTGAACTGGGGCTGCATCCCGACCAAGGCGCTGCTGAGATCGGCCGAGGTGTTTCACCTGATGCACCGCGCCAAGGAATTCGGTCTGTCCGCGGATGCGCTTTCGTTCGATCTGGGCGCGGTGGTTTCGCGGTCACGGGCGGTGGCCAAACAACTGTCGGGCGGCATCGGCCATCTGATGAAGAAGAACAAGATCACCGTGTTCATGGGCGTCGCCCGCCTGACCAAGCCCGGCGCGGTCGAGGTTAAGACCGACAAGGGGGTGCAGGTCCTTTCCGCCCCGGCGATCATCGTGGCCACCGGGGCGCGGGCCCGTGAGTTGCCGGGGCTGGAGGCCGACGGCGATCTGGTCTGGACCTACCGCCATGCGATGGTGCCCAAGCGGATGCCAAAGCGGCTGCTGGTGATCGGGTCGGGGGCCATCGGCATTGAATTCGCCAGCTTCTTCAATACGATGGGCACCGACACCACGGTCGTCGAGGTGATGGACCGCGTGTTGCCGGTCGAGGATGCCGAGGTCAGCGCCTTTGCCCGCAAAAGCTTTGTCAAGCAGGGCATGAAGATTCTGGAAAAGACGACGGTGCGGAAGCTGGACCGCAGCCCCGGCAAGGTGGTTGCGCATCTGGAGTCCAGCGGCACGACGACGACGCAGGAATTCGACACCGTGATTTCCGCTGTAGGCATTGTGGGCAACACCGAGGACCTGGGTCTGGAGGCGCTTGGGGTCAAGATCGACCGCACGCATGTGGTGACCGATGAATTCTGCCGCACCGGCGTCGAGGGGCTTTATGCCATCGGCGATATCGCGGGCGGGCCGTGGCTGGCGCACAAGGCCAGCCATGAAGGCGTGATGGTGGCCGAACTGATCGCGGGCGGCCATCCGCATCCGATCAAGCCGAACTCGATTGCCGGTTGCACCTATTGCCATCCGCAGGTCGCCTCTGTCGGCCTGACCGAAGCCCGCGCGAAAGAGGCGGGGCATACGGTGAAGGTCGGGCGGTTCCCCTTCATCGGCAATGGCAAGGCCATCGCGCTTGGCGAAACCGAAGGCTTCATCAAGACGGTGTTCGACGCGACCACCGGCGAGTTGCTGGGCGCGCACATGATCGGGGCCGAAGTGACCGAGCTTATTCAGGGCTATGTGATCGGTCGCACGCTGGAAACCACCGAATCCGAATTGATGGAAACGGTTTTCCCGCACCCGACGCTGTCCGAGATGATGCATGAATCGGTGCTGGACGCTTACGGGCGCGCCCTGCACTTCTAGTCGGAACAACTGCCCAGTTGCTGGGCAAGAATCCGCATCATGACGGCCTCGCGCGGCAGACCTGCCGCGCGCAGGAAGTCGGACTGTACCGAATACGCCTCGCTTTCCAACTGGGCGGTGCAGCGGGCTTTCGCGGGCGCGCCATTCGCGTACTGGGCGGCGTGGACAAGTTCATGCAGCAGATAGCTTTGGCCGTAGGCGCTGGTCAGATCCAGATCGGGCGCAAGCTCGATCCGTCCGGAGTCCGGAAAGAACGCCCCGGCCTGCGACCGCAGTGCATCTGCGGCTGGCAACAGCGAAAACCCGATCTGCGGGCAGGGCGGGGGCAGATATCCCGTCTGATCCGCGATGACATCGTTCAACCTGGCCACCAAGGGACAAAGGTCGTCCGAAGGCGGGCCTGCCATGGTCGCAACGAAAAGGACGGCAAGGATCGACATGAAACCGATACTGATACGTCACGGAAATTTTGCAATACTGTCATCAAAAATTTAGCAAATCGTGCAGGTGCGCTTTTGCAGGGCCGACCAGCGAGCCGTTCATCCTTCGTTCACTTTTTCCGATTGGAGACTCGCCGCAAACGCCCTATGTGTGTCGGGTTGGACGGGGACGTGACACATGGCCGAGCAGAAATTCATCGAGGTGCGCGGGGCGCGCGAGCACAATCTGAAAAGCGTGGATGTCGACATTCCGCGCGACCAACTGGTCGTGATCACCGGGCTGTCCGGGTCGGGCAAATCTTCGCTGGCCTTTGATACGATCTATGCCGAAGGGCAGCGGCGCTATGTCGAAAGCCTTTCGGCCTATGCCCGGCAATTCCTGGACATGATGGGCAAGCCGGACGTCGATCACATCTCGGGCCTGTCTCCGGCCATTTCGATCGAACAGAAGACGACGTCGAAGAACCCGCGTTCCACCGTCGGCACCGTGACCGAGATCTACGATTACCTGCGCCTCTTGTTCGCCCGCGCGGGTACGCCGTTTTCGCCGGCAACCGGCCTTCCGATCACCGCGATGCAGGTGCAGGACATGGTCGACGCCGTGATGGCCATGCCCGATGGTGGCCGCCCCTACCTGCTGGCCCCGATCATCCGGGACCGCAAGGGCGAGTACAAGAAGGAATTCCTGGACCTGCGCAAGCAGGGCTTCCAGCGCGTCAAGGTCAACGGCGTGTTCCACGATCTGGACGAACCGCCCGTGCTGGACAAGAAGTTCCGCCACAACATCGACGTGGTGGTGGACCGGATCGTGGTCAAGGATGGCATCCAGACACGTCTCGCCGACAGTTTCCGCACCGCCCTGAACCTGGCCGACGGCATCGCCGTCATCGAAACGGCGCCCGCCGAAGGCGACCCCGAACGCATCACCTATTCCGAAAAGTTCGCCTGCCCGGTCAGCGGCTTCACCATCGCCGAAATCGAACCGCGCCTGTTTTCATTCAACGCGCCCTTCGGGGCCTGTCCGGTGTGCGACGGGTTGGGGATGGAGTTGTTTTTCGACGAACGCCTTGTCGTCCCCGACCAGAGCCTGACCCTGCTGCAAGGTGCGCTGGCACCTTGGGCCAAGTCGAAATCCCCGTATTTCACCCAGACCATCGAGGCGATTTCCAAGCACTATGCCTTTGACAAGAAAGCCAAATGGAAAGACCTGCCCGACCGCGTGAAGGAAGTGTTCCTGCGCGGATCGAACGGCGAAGAGATTGACTTTCGCTATGATGAGGGGGGCCGCATCTATCAGGTCAAGCGGGTGTTCGAGGGCGTGATCCCCAACATGGAACGCCGCTACCGCGAGACCGACAGCACCTGGAGCCGCGAGGATATGGAGCGGTTCCAGAACAACCGTCCCTGCGGCGCCTGTGGCGGCTATCGTCTGCGCCCCGAGGCTCTGGCGGTCAAGATTGCCGGGGTGCATGTCGGGCAGGTCGTCAAGATGTCGATCTTCGAGGCGCATGACTGGATCGACACCGTTCCCGCGGCGCTGACCAACCAGAAGAACGAGATCGCGCGGGCGATCCTCAAGGAAATCCGCGAACGGCTGGGCTTTCTGGTGAATGTGGGGCTCAACTACCTGACCCTGTCGCGTGCGGCCGGCACGCTGTCGGGCGGCGAATCGCAGCGCATCCGGCTGGCCAGCCAGATCGGGTCGGGGTTGACGGGGGTCCTTTACGTGCTGGATGAACCCAGCATCGGCCTGCATCAGCGCGACAATGATCGGCTGCTGACCACGCTGAAGCGGCTGCGCGACACCGGCAATTCGGTACTGGTGGTCGAGCATGACAAGGATGCGATCCGCGAGGCGGACTATGTCTTTGACATGGGGCCGGGGGCGGGGGTGCATGGCGGGCGGGTGGTCAGCCACGGCACCCCGGCGCAGATTGCAGCCGACCCCAACAGCATGACGGGGCAGTACCTGTCGGGCGCGCGCGAGATTGCGGTGCCGAAAGTGCGCCGCAAGGGATCGGGCAAGAAGATCACCGTCGTCGGGGCTGTGGGCAACAACCTCAAGAACATCACGGTTGATTTTCCGCTGGGCATGTTCGTCTGCGTGACCGGCGTGTCGGGTGGCGGCAAGTCGACCCTGACCATCGAGACGCTGTTCAAGACCGCCGCCAGCCGGTTGAACGGCGCGCATGAAACGCCGGCCCCCTGCGAGACGATCCGCGGCTTCGAGCATCTGGACAAGGTGATCGACATCGACCAGCGCGCCATCGGGCGGACGCCACGGTCGAACCCCGCCACCTATACCGGGGCCTTCACCCCGATCCGCGACTGGTTCGCCGGATTGCCCGAGGCCAAGGCGCGCGGCTATCAACCGGGGCGGTTTTCGTTCAACGTCAAGGGCGGGCGCTGTGAGGCGTGTCAGGGCGACGGGTTGCTGAAGATCGAGATGAACTTCCTGCCGGATGTCTATGTGACATGCGAGACGTGCAAGGGCGCGCGATACAACCGCGAAACGTTGGAAATCAAGTTCAAGAACAAGAGCATCGCTGACGTCCTTGATATGACGTGTGAAGATGCGCAGGAGTTCTTTCAGGCCGTGCCCGCGATCCGCGAGAAGATGGACGCGCTGTGCCAGGTCGGGCTGGGCTACATCAAGGTCGGTCAGCAGGCGACCACGCTTTCGGGCGGCGAGGCGCAGCGGGTGAAGCTTTCCAAGGAACTGTCACGCCGTGCCACCGGTCGGACGCTGTATATCCTCGACGAGCCGACGACCGGCCTCCACTTCGAGGATGTGCGCAAGCTGCTGGAAGTGCTGCATGAACTGGTCGAACAGGGCAACACGGTGGTGGTGATCGAGCACAATCTGGACGTGGTCAAGACCGCCGATTGGGTGATCGACATCGGCCCCGAGGGCGGGGATGGCGGCGGTGAAGTCATCGGGGTGGGCACACCGGAAGTGATCGCAAAGATCGAAGCGAGCCACACCGGACGCTACCTGAAAGACATGCTGAAGCCGCAGCGGCGGGTCGCGGCCGAATAGGGGGCGACCTTCGGGGGGCTTCGAGCCCCCTCTCAGGTCGGCTGGCGCATCGATATGCCGACTGTGGTATCACCGGAGGGGGGGGCCTCCGGCGGGGATGTTATTGCCGGGATGAAGCCTCAGGCCTTCTTCATCGGGCAGGTGCTGATGCCAAGGATCGAGTAGAGTGGGCAGCTTCCGACGAGGCCGGTGAGGAGCGGCACGATTCCAATCAGTTTGGCGTAGTGCCAGACGCCGGTGCCCTGATCGAGGAAAAACCAGACGAGCAGGGCCGTACCGGCGAGAACGCGCAACGCGCGATCCGCGGTGCCTTCATTTGTCTTGAACATGGGGTGTCTCCTGCTGAAATCGGCCCGATGGGTCGGGTCATGTGGGCAGGATGGTGTGTGCCGCCCGCCTTGTCTGTGATCTGGTCACAAAGGCGCGTCGATTTCCCGATCAGTCAGGCTGGCTGGCCAGATGCCGCAGGGCAGGCGGGTCAAGCAGGGTGACGGTGCCGCGATCAATGCTGACCCAACCCTGTCGAGCGAAGCCTTCAAGCCGCCGCGACACCACCTCGCGCGCCGATCCGATTCGGGCGGCAAGGTCGGCATGGGTGGCCTGCACCAGCGCGCCCTGCGCGAGATCAAGCAGGGCCGCGGCCAGACGCTGTTCGATGCGCCCGAAGGCCACGCGTTCCAGAAGGTGGGTCAGGTCGGCCATCCGCGCGCCGAAGGCCTGCATCACGAAGCGGCGAAACCCGGGTTCCGCGTCGATCAGCGACAGGAACAGCGGCTTGGGGATCAGAACCACCTCGCAGGGCGTCGCGGTGGCGGCCTCGCCGGAATAGGGTTGATCCCCCATCAGGCCCAGCGTGGTCTGGATGCAGGTCTGCCCCGGCTCGACGACATACAGCAGGATCTCCCTTCCCGACGGCCCGGTCAGCATCACCTCGATCCGCCCTTTCAGGACGATCACAAAGGCCTGTGCCGGATCGCCGGGGTGAAACAGCAGCGTTCCCGCGGGCAGATGGCGGTGCGGCAGGGCAGCCATTGCCGCGCGGTTGCTGGCCGACATGTCTAGCGGTTGGAACCACGCACTGCTCATGCCCGCAGGATGCGCGGCGCGGGGCGACATGCAAGCGGAAAGGCCGCCCCGTGGGGACGGCCCTGCGCCTTAGTCCATCGGACGGAAGTTCAGGCTGGCGCCTTCCTTGATGCCGGACGGCCAGCGGGCGGTGATCGTCTTGGTCCGGGTGTAGAACCGGAAGGCGTCCGGCCCGTGCTGGTTCAGATCGCCGAAGGCCGATTTCTTCCAGCCGCCGAAGGTGTGATAGGCCAACGGCACCGGGATCGGCACGTTGATGCCGATCATGCCGACATTGATCCGGTGGGCAAAGTCGCGCGCCGTGTCGCCGTCGCGGGTATAGATCGCGGTGCCGTTGCCGTATTCGTTGTCCATCGCCAGTTTCAGCGCGTCCTCATAGGTCGCGCGGCGGACCATCGACAGGACGGGACCGAAGATTTCCTTGCGGTAGATCTCCATCTCGGGCGTCACATGGTCAAAGAGATGCGGGCCGACGAAGAATCCGTCCTCGTAGCCTTGCAGGCTGAAGTCGCGCCCGTCGATCACCAGTTTTGCGCCAGCATCGACCCCAGACTGCACCAGCCGCAGGATATTGGCTTTGGCGGCGGCAGTCACGACCGGCCCGTAATCCACATCGGTGCCAGCCGTGTAGGGGCCGACCTTCAGCTTTTCGATCCGCGGGATCAACCGCTCCATCAGCGCATCGGCCGTCGCATCGCCCACGGGCACCGCAACCGAGATCGCCATGCAACGTTCCCCGGCCGCACCATAGCCCGCCCCCACCAGCGCATCCGCCGCCTGATCCAGATCGGCGTCGGGCATGATGATCATGTGGTTCTTGGCGCCGCCGAAGCATTGCACCCGCTTGCCGTTGGAACAGCCGCGCCCGTAGATGTATTCGGCGATCGGGGTCGAACCGACAAACCCGATCCCGGCGATCACCGGATTGTCGAGGATGGCGTCGACCGACTCCTTGTCGCCGTTGATGACCTGCAGCACGCCATCGGGCAGGCCAGCCTCCTGGAACAACTCGGCCAGCATCAGCGGCACCGAAGGGTCGCGCTCGGATGGCTTCAGGATGAAGGCATTGCCGCAAGCCAGCGCCGGGCCCATCTTCCACATCGGGATCATGGCCGGAAAGTTGAAGGGCGTGATTCCCGCTGCAACGCCAAGCGGTTGGCGCATCGAATACATGTCGATGCCCGGTCCGGCGCTGTCGGTGAATTCGCCCTTCAGCATCTGCGGCGCGCCGATGCAGTATTCCATCACCTCCAGCCCGCGCTGGATGTCGCCCTTGGCATCGGGGATGGTCTTGCCGTGTTCGGACGACAGAACCTCGGCCAGCTTGTCCATGTCGCGGTTCAGGAGGCGCACGAATTCCATCATCACCCGCGCGCGGCGTTGCGGATTGGTGGCGCCCCATTTCACCTGCGCTGCGGCGGCGTGGTCGGTCGCCATGTCAAGTTCCGCCTTGGAGGCCAAAGCCACGCGGGCCTGCACTTCGCCGGTGGCGGGGTTGAACACATCGGCAAACCGCCCCGATGTGCCTGCGACTTCCTTGCCGTTGATCCAGTGACCGATCGTTTTCATGCTGTCTCTCCCGTGGTTGGCACGACAATAGCCTTGCGGAAATGCCGGTGAAAGCGCCAAAACTCCAAAAGGGTTTTGCATTTCTGCAAAGGGAGGTCGGGATGGACTGGGACGATCTGCGGGTGTTTCTGGCGGTCGCGCGGACGGAAAGCCTGACCGGTGCGGGCAAGGTCCTGCGGCTTGACCCGGCCACCGTCGGACGGCGCATCGCTCGTCTGGAAGAGGCGATGGGAGCGCGCCTTTTCGTCAAGTCGGCGCAAGGGTATCGGCTGACCGAAGCCGCCTCAAGGGTCCTGATCCATGCAGAAGCTGCTGAAACGGCGCTGTCCGCGGCGTCGGACGCCCTGTCGGGGCATGAAGGGCTGACCGGGCAGATCCGGATCGGCGCTCCGGACGGCTGTGCGAACTATCTGCTGCCGCAGGTGCTGGCCACGATCTGCGACGAAAATCCGGGACTGGAGGTGCAGATCGTGGCCCTGCCGCGCGTGTTCAACCTGTCTCGGCGCGAGGCGGACATGGCGATCGCGGTCAGCCGTCCCGAGGCGGGGCGTCTGACCGTGCAGAAACTGACCGACTACCGGCTGCATCTGGCGGCCAGCCGCAGCTATCTGGAGCGGTCGGCCCCGATCAGAACCTCGGCAGACCTGACCGGACACCGGATGGTCGGGTACATTCCGGACATGATCTTTGACAAGGAACTTGATTACCTTGCCGAAATTGGCGCGGGCGGGGCACCGCTCGGTTCCAATTCGGTGTCGGTCCAGTTGAACTGGCTGCGCTGCGGGGCGGGCGTGGGGGTGGTGCACGACTTTGCCTTGCCTTCCGCGCCCGAACTGGTTCGGGTTATCCCCGAACAGGTGCAACTGACCCGCGCGTTCTGGTTGGTCCGGCACGCCGATGACGGGCGCATCGACCGGCTGACCCGGTTTGCCGCACGTCTGGCTGCGGGATTGCGCGCCGAGGTGGCGCGGCTCGAAAGCCTTGTGACGACAGAAGCCTATGCGGGGTGACGCGCTTGTTTTGGCCCTGACCGGAAGTCGGCGCTTGACAGGCAGCCGCACCGGCATGACGCTTGGATGACAGCTTTGGGAGGAGCCTATGCTTGTCAGCCAGATCCTGAAATCGAAGTCCGATGATGGCGTCGTCACCCTGCCACCTGGCAGCACGGTGGCAGAAGTGGCCGCCGTCCTGTCGAAACGCCGCATCGGGTCGATCATCATTTCCCCCGACGGCAAGACCCTGACCGGCATCGTCTCGGAACGGGATGTCGTGCGCGAACTGGGGCGGCGCGGTGCGGTGTGCATGACAGACCCGGTCGAAACGATCATGACCCCGACCGTGGTGTCCTGCGCGCGCAACGACCAGACCGATACGGTGCTGCAGAAGATGACCGATGGCCGGTTCCGCCACATGCCGGTGCTGGAGGGCGGGGTGATGGTGGGGCTGATCTCGATCGGCGATGTGGTCAAGGCGCGGCTGACCGAACTCTCGGCCGAGAAGGACGCTTTGGAAGGCATGATCAAGGGGTTCTGAGGTTTTCCCGCTTGCGCCCGGTCGCGCAATAATGTTGCGTGCAGGCAGATGGCGATGAAACGGGGGACGCGATGCGCATCGGCCTTTATCCGGGCACTTTCGATCCGGTCACCCTTGGGCATACCGACATCATCACACGGGCGATGGCGCTGGTGGACCGGCTGGTGATCGGCGTGGCGATCAACCGCGACAAGGGCCCGCTGTTCCCCCTGGAAGAGCGGGTCGCCATGGTGCAGGCAGAGTGCCGGGCCATCACATCAAAGACGGGCGGCGAGATCGTGGTGCATCCGTTCGAGAATCTGCTGATTGATTGCGCCCGCGATGTGGGGGCGGGGATCATCATCCGCGGCCTGCGGGCCGTCGCGGATTTCGAGTACGAATTCCAGATGGTCGGCATGAACCGGGCGCTGGATTCAAGCATCGAGACGGTTTTCCTGATGGCGGACGCACGGCGGCAGGCCATCGCCTCCAAGCTGGTGAAAGAGATCGCGCGGCTGGGGGGGGACGTGTCGAAGTTCGTGCCGCCACCGGTCGTGGATGCGTTACGGGTCCGGTATTCCTGACGATCCGGACAGGAACGGAATAAACGTTCCATCGCGCTTTGGCGGCTGGGGTCCGGGGTGGCGGCAGGGAATGATGGGCGGCGCATGTCTGAAAAGATGATCCAGAATGACGCGGCAGCGCCCCCCAACCTGCAGGCGTTCCGCGAACGGCTGGCCCAGGTGACGCCGGACCTGCCAAAGCGGATGCGCCAGTGCGCCGAATACGTGGCGGCGCATTTCGACCGTATCGCGGTGTCGACGGTTGCCGACCTGGCCGCCGGAGCCGATGTTCCGCCGTCGGCGGTGATGCGGTTCTGTCAGTCGATGGGCTTTGCCGGGTTTTCCGACATGCAGCGGCTGTTCCGCAATGCCTATGCGCCCGGACTGCCCGACTATGCCACGCGGTTGCGTAACTTGAAATCGCAGGGCACCGGCAGTCCGGCGGCCTTGCTGGCGGAATTTGTCGAAGCTGGCCGTTTATCCTTGGAATCATTGGCGAAGACTACCGACGATGCCACGCTGGCGCGCGCGGTTGCAGTGCTGTCGCAGGCGGGCATGCTGCATGTCATCGGGCTGCGGCGGGCGTTTCCGGTGGCTGTGTACCTGGCCTATGTGTTCGACAAGATGGCTGTCCCGGCGATGCTGCATGATGGTCTGGGCCGGCTGGATCACCCGCATGCCCTTCGGCCCGGCGATGCGGTTCTGGCGATCTCGTTTGCGCCCTATTCCGATGAGACTTTGGCGCTGGCGCGGGAAGCGGTGGTGCGCGGGCTGCCGGTGGTCGCGCTGACGGATGGAATGGCCAGTCCGCTGGCGCGGATGGCGGATGCGGTTCTGACGGTTTCCGAAGTTGATTTCGGGGCGTTCCGGTCGCTTTCGGCCACCATCGCGCTGGCATTGGCGCTGGCTGTCGCGGTGGGGTCGGCGCGGGAATGACGATAGCGGCGCGGCGTGCCAAGTTAGCGCTTCCGTTTTGGGTTGCTATGGAATAAATATTCTGAAACGGCACAGCGGAATGGCGGCGGGATAGCGTGATGAAAACCCTTGACGTGATCACCATCGGCCGATCCTCGGTCGATCTTTACGGCGCGCAGGTGGGCGGGCGGCTGGAAGACATGGGGTCGTTCAACAAGTACATCGGCGGATCGCCCACCAACATCGCGGCGGGCACGGCGCGGCTGGGTCTGAAATCGGCGCTGATCACCCGCGTCGGGGACGAGCACATGGGCCGCTTCATCCGCGAGGAACTGGCGCGCGAGGGCGTCGATGTGCGCGGGGTGAAAACCGACCCCGACCGGCTGACCGCGCTGGTGCTGCTGGGCATCCGCGATGACACGCAGTTTCCGCTGATCTTCTACCGCGAGAATTGCGCTGACATGGCGCTGTGCGAGGACGACATCGACGAAGCGTTCATTGCCGAGTCGCGGGCTGTCGTGGCAACGGGGACGCATCTGTCGCATCCGCGGACCGAGGCGGCAGTGCTGAAGGCCCTGCGGCTGGCGCGATCGCATGGGGCGCAGACGGCACTGGACATCGACTACCGGCCCAACCTGTGGGGACTGGCCGGGCATGGCGATGGCGAAAGCCGCTTCGTGGAATCGGCCGCCGTTACGGCCAAGCTGCAGGGCACGCTGCACCTGTTCGACCTGATCGTGGGCACCGAGGAAGAATTCCACATAGCGGGCGGCATGACCGATACCATTGCCGCGCTGCGGGCGGTGCGGGCGGTGTCCGGGGCGGTGCTGGTGTGCAAGCGGGGTCCGATGGGGGCGGTGGCGTTTTCCGCGGACATTCCCGATACTCTGGACGAGGGGGCAACCGGCCCGGGCTTTCCCATCGAGGTGTTCAACGTTCTGGGCGCGGGCGACGGGTTCATGGCGGGCCTGCTGAAAGGGTGGCTGGACGGCGAGGATTGGCCGGTTGCCCTGAAATACGCCAATGCCTGCGGGGCCTTCGCCGTATCGCGCCATGGCTGCACGCCAGCCTATCCAAGCTGGGAGGAGTTGCAGTTCTTTCTGGGGCGCGGCGTGGTGACGCCGGCGCTGCGCAAGGATGCGGCGCTGGAACAGGTGCACTGGGCGACCAACCGGCATGACGACTGGTCCACGATGCGGGTCTTCGCCTTTGACCACCGGATGCAGTTCGAGGCGATGGCAGGGGCCACTGCGGCGCGGATCGGCGCTTTCAAGGAGCTTTGCCTGACGGCCGCGCTGCAGGTGGCGGGGGGGCGTCCGGGCCACGGCATCCTGTGCGACGGGCGTCTTGGACGTCGTGCCCTGCACAAGGCGGCGGGAACCGGGCTGTGGGTTGCGCGGCCTGTGGAATGGCCGGGGTCGCGGCCCCTGACGCTGGAGCCCGAGATCGGCCCCGATTTCGGCGGGCTGAACGAATGGCCGCTGGGCCAGGTGGTCAAGGTGCTGTGTTTCTATCACCCCGAGGACGACGCCGCGATGAAGGCCGAACAGGAGGCGGTTGTGCTGCGCCTGTTCCATGCCGCGCGGCGCTGCCGGCTGGAGTTTCTGCTGGAGGTGATTCCCTCGAAGGTGGGTCCGGTGACCGATTTCACCACGGCGCGGGTGATCGAGCGGTTCTATGATCTGGGGCTCTATCCCGACTGGTGGAAGCTGGAGCCTTTTGGCACCGACGCGGCCTATGCGGCAGCCTGTGCGGCAATCCGCGCGCGCGATCCACATGTCAGGGGTGTGGTGATTCTGGGGCTTGATGCGGAACCCGATGCGCTGGCCGCGTCTTTCGCGCTGGCGGCGCGGCATCCGCTGGTCAAGGGTTTCGCGGTCGGCCGCACGATCTTCGGGGCTGCGGCGCGGGGCTGGATGGCTGGGGATTTGACGGACGGGGCGGCTGTCGCGATGATGGCCGGGATTTATGCCGATCTGTGCCGCGTCTGGGACGCGGCGCTGGTCGAAGGGGGGCGGACATGACCATTCGATTGACGGCATCACAGGCGATGCTGCGTTGGCTGACGGCGCAGATGGCCGAGGATGGCCTTCCGGTCATCACCGGCTGCTGGGGCATTTTCGGCCACGGCAACGTCGCGGGGATGGGCGAGGCGCTGCACGGCGTGAAGGACCGGTTTCCAACGTACCGCGGGCAGAACGAACAGACGATGGCCCATGCCGCCATCGCCTATGCAAAACAGTCCGGGCGGCGCCATGCGATGATGGTCACCTCGTCGATCGGGCCGGGGGCGCTGAACATGGTGACGGCGGCGGGGGTAGCGCATGTCAACCGCCTGCCGGTGCTGTTCGTGCCGGGGGACGTGTTTGCCAACCGCGCACCGGACCCCGTCCTGCAGCAGCTTGAGGATTTCGGCGACGGCACGATGACGGTCAACGACTGTTTCCGGCCCGTCAGCCGCTATTTCGACCGCATCATGCGGCCTGAACAGTTGCTGACAGCGCTGCCCCGCGCGATGCGGGTGTTGACGGACCCGGCGGACTGCGGGCCGGTCTGCCTGTCGTTCTGCCAGGACGTGCAAGCCGAAGCCTACGACTGGCCCGAGGCGTTCTTTGCGCCGCACGTCTGGCGCATCCGGCGGCCCTATCCGGACATGGCCGAGGTGCGCAAGGTCGCGCAGATGATCGAGGAGGCAAAGCGCCCTGTGATCGTGGCGGGGGGCGGGGTGCACTATTCGGGTGCCTGCGAGGATCTGGCACTGTTCGCGCAGACCTACGGCATTCCGGTGGTCGAAACGCAGGCAGGCAAATCGGCACTGCCGTGGGACCATCCGTGGAACCTGGGGCCGGTGGGGGTGACGGGGGCGTCGTCGGCCAACGAAGTCTGTGCCAAGGCCGACCTCGTGATCGGGGTCGGCACGCGGTTTCAGGATTTCACCACGGGGTCGTGGTCGCTGTTCAAGGCAAAGGGTCGGCGGTTGGTGTCGATCAACGTGGCGGCCTATGACGCGATGAAGCACGGGGCAGAGCCGGTGTGCGGCGATGCGTCGATCTCGCTGGCCTATCTGTCAGAGATGCTGGGCAAGGGGCGGCGGCGGGCGGCACCGGCGGCGTTGAAGGCGGCATGGTTCGCGGCCGTCGACCCGCTGACCGACGCGCCGGGGGATGGCAATGCCCTGCCGACCGACATGCAGGTGATCGGCGCGGTGCAGCGCAGCGCCGGGCCGGATACGGTGGTGATGTGTGCGGCAGGAACAATGCCGGGCGAATTGCACAAGCTGTGGAAGGCCGGGCGGCCGATGTCCTATCACATGGAGTATGGCTTTTCCTGCATGGGGTATGAAATCGCGGGTGCCATCGGCATCAAGATGGCCGAACCGCACCGCGACGTGGTCTGCATGCTGGGCGATGGCAGCTACATGATGGCCAACAGCGAACTTGCGACGGCCTGCATGATGGGGATCAAGCTGACCGTGGTGATCACCGACAACCGGGGATACGGCTGCATCAACCGGTTGCAGATGGCGACGGGCGGGGCGGAATTCAACAACCTTTACAGGCATGTCGGGGCGGGTGTTTCCCCCGGCATCGACTTTCGCGCCCACGCCGCCGCGATGGGGGCCGAAGCGGTGAAGGTTTCCACGATTGCCGAACTTGAAGCGGCATTGGCACAGGCGCGCGCTGCGTCCGGCACGTTCGTGGTGGTGATCGACACCGATCCCTATCCGTCGACGCCGGTCGGGGGGACATGGTGGGATGTGGCGGTGCCGGAAGTGTCGGTGCGCCCGGAAGTGGGACAGGCGCGCGACCGATATGAAAAAAACATCGTGCGGCAAAGACTTGCCGACTGAACCTGAGGTAAAGAATGATCCTGTACGGCACCAATCCGATCGCATGGTCGAATGACGACGACCAGACCCTTGGCGCGGACATCAGCCTGGAAACCTGTCTGGACGACTGCGCGGCCATCGGGTTCGACGGCATCGAGAAGGGCCACAAGTTTCCGACCACGGTCGCGGGGCTGCGCGCCGAACTCGATCCGCGCGGGCTGCGGTTCGTGTCGGGCTGGCATTCGACCAACCTGCTGGTCAACGATGTCGAAACCGAAAAGGCGGCGATGCAGCCATTTCTGGATGTGCTGAAGGGCATGGGCTGCACCGTCATCATCGTGTGCGAAACCTCGAACGCGATTCACGGTGCGGACGATGTGGCGGTGAATGACCGCCCGCATCTGCGGGACGCCGACTGGGCCGGGTTCGGTGCCGGGATCGAGGCGCTGGCGGCTTTTGCCGCGTTGCAGGGCATCACGCTGGTCTATCATCACCACATGGGCACCGTGGTCGAGGCGGAATGGGAGATCGACCGGCTGATGCATGAAACCGGGCCGCACACGCACCTGCTGCTGGACACCGGGCACTGTTACTTTGGCGGCGGCGATCCGGTGCGGCTGGCGCGCAAGCACATGGGCCGCGTGGGGCACATCCATGCCAAGAACATCCGCCCCGACATTCTGGGGCAGGTGCGCGAGCAGGGTTTGTCCTTTCTGGAAAGCGTGCGGCGCGGTGTGTTCACCGTTCCGGGCGATGCCGGCGGCGTGGTCGATTTCCCCGGCGTGCTGCGCGTTGCGGCAGAGCACGGCTATCAGGGCTGGCTGGTGATCGAGGCCGAACAGGACCCGGCGGTCCGCCCGCCGCTGCAGTATCAGACGATGGGGCTGCGGGCGCTGAAGGACATGGCCGAGGCCGTCGGGCTTGACCGGTCTTGAGGGATACGGCGGGTTCACCCCCCGCAAAGAGCGGGGGTTTCACACCCCCGCACCCGCGCCAAAGTGCGGGGGTTTCACACCCCCGCACCCCCGTGGGATATTTGAGAACGGAAAATGAGGGCCGGGATGGAACTGTTGCGAAAGCCGGTGGGGGTTCGGGGGCGCGTGCATGACATCACGCCCGCATCCGCGGGATGGGGTCATGTCGGGTTCGGGTTGTACCGGCTGGAGCCGGGCGACCGGGTCGCAGAGACGACCGGCGACCGCGAGGTCATCCTCGTGCTGGTCGAGGGGAAGGCGTCGCTGTCGGCGGCGGGCATCGACTGGGGTGTGATGGGCGACCGGATGAGCCCGTTCGAGCGGACCCCGCCGCATTGCCTTTATGTGCCGGGCGGGGCCGGCTGGGCGGCCGTGGCCGCGACGGCCTGCGTGCTGGCGGTGTGTTCGGCCCCTGCGAAGGGCGATTATCCGGCGGCCCGGCTGGGGCCGGAGGGGATTTCGCTGACGCCGCGTGGCTCCGGGGCCAATACGCGGTTCATCAACAACATCGCGATGGAGGGGCGGGATGTCGCGGGCTCGCTTCTGGTGACGGAAGTCTTTACCCCGGCGGGCAACTGGTCGAGCTATCCCAGCCACCGGCATGACGAGGACGACTTTCCCCGGATGACCTATCTGGAGGAGACCTATTACATGCGGCTCAACCCCGCGCAGGGGTTCGGCCTGCAGCGGGTCTACACCGAGGATGGCAGCCTGGATGTCACCATGGCGGTCAAGGACCATGACGTGACGCTGGTGCCGAAGGGGCATCACCCCTGCGGTGCGCCCTATGGCTACGAGATGTATTACCTGAACGTGATGGCCGGACCGCGCCGGGCCTGGCGGTTTCAGAACGACCCCGATCATGACTGGATCTACCGGCGCGACAACCCCTGAGGCACCAGCAGGTTCAGACGCCGGCCGGGGCCAAGGGCGCGCAACTCGGCTTCGACGAGGGCGGCTCTGGGCAGGCTGGGGGCCACCACGGTCATCGGGCCCGCGTAGGACAGGGCCTGCAACCGTTCGATCACCGCCATCGCGTCATGGTGGCGCGACAAGAGCGGAAACACGACATGATCGGGCAGCACCCGCGCCAGCAGGTCGGCATTCAGATCGCGCAACATGGCCCGTTCGACGGTGCCCTGCGCAATCTCTGCGACAAGCGTATCCTGCAGGTCGAGCGCCAGAATGCGCAACGGGGTAGCGGGTGTGGTCATCATGTCCGGTCAGCAACACTCGGGTGCGGGCATGATGCAACGCACCGGATGCCAGTCTGGTTCAGCCCCGCAGGCGCGGCAAGCAAGCATGTGGCCATTTCGAACAAACCGGAAGGAAGAGTGCTGGCAGCGCGCTTGGCAGGGGACTAGGAAGGGTGTGATTGCGGCGGGCGAGGCGCGGGGCAGATGGACAAAGGCACATTGACGGCGGTGCTGGCCGGAATTCCGGTCGCGGTTCTTCTGGTCGGGCCGGATGAGCGGATCACCGAGGCCAACGCGGCGGCGCAGGCGGTGGTCGGGACCAATCCGACGGGGCGGCACCACGGGCTGGTTCTGCGCCAGCCCGATCTGCTGGCGGCGATTGCCAGCGTGCTGCGGGGCGGGGCGGCCTCGACCGTGCGCCATGCCGTACCGGGACCTTCGCATGAAGTGGTGCACCGGGTCACGGTCAGCCCGGTCTGGGGCGGAGCGATGTGCGCCTTCGAGGATGTCAGCGAGCAGGAGCAGATGGGCCAGATGCGCCGCGACTTCGTGGCCAATGTCAGCCACGAGTTGCGCACGCCGCTGACCGCGCTCTTGGGGTTCATCGAAACGCTGCGGGGCCCGGCGCGCGAGGATACCGTGGCGCGAGAGCGGTTTCTGGCCATCATGGCCGCCGAGGCGGAGCGGATGAACCGGCTGGTGCGCGATCTTCTGCAACTGAGCCGGGTCGAGGCCGAGGAACGCGTGCGCCCGACCGAACGTCAGGACATAGCCAGCCTGATCTGGCAGGCCGTGCATGCCTTGCGCCCGATGGCACAGGCGGGCGGTGTCGACGTCGAGGTTCAGGGCGCGGATCAGGCGGTGATGATCCCGGCAGACCCCGATCAGATGTCGCAGGTCCTGACCAACCTGATCGAGAACGCGGTGAAGTATGGCGGCGCGGGAAAGCATGTCCTGATCAGCCTGACGCGCGAGGCCGGACTGCGCGGGCCGGTCGTGCGGATTGCCGTCACCGACCGGGGCGAGGGCATCGATCCGGTGCACCTGCCGCGCCTGACCGAGCGGTTCTACCGCGTCGACGGCCACCGCAGCCGGGAAAAGGGCGGCACCGGGCTGGGCCTTGCCATCGTCAAGCACATCGTCAACCGGCATCGCGGCCGGATGGTGGTGGATTCGACGCCGGGCAAGGGCAGCACCTTTGCAGTGATCCTGCCCGAAAGCTGAGGCATGCATGCCTGCGCGCGGGACCTGGCATCCCTTTCGCATCGGGGTTGCGCCGCGCACTGCACAAAGGCCGTGGGCCAATTACGGACGATGGCCGCACCGGCCCGGATTCGTCCGGCAGGCTTGGATTTTGCCGCGTCCCTTCCTAGATCGGGACCGCACCGGGCGCGGGCGGCTTGGCTTGCCAATCCGCCGACCCGCGACTAAGACGATGCGCAACACTGATCCGGCCTGACGCCGGACACCGAAAGGACTGCCGATGTTCGCGACCCCCGCCTATGCCCAAGCCGCTGCCACCGGAGCCGGAGGGGCGGTCGCCTCGTTCCTGCCGCTGATCCTGATCTTTGCGATCATGTATTTCCTGCTGATCCGCCCGCAGCAGAAAAAGCTGAAAGAGCACAAGGCAATGGTCGAGGCGCTGCGCCGCGGGGATCAGGTGCTGACCGCAGGCGGAATTGTCGGCAAGGTGGCGACGGTCGGTGCGGATGGCATGCTGGAGGTTGAGATTGCCCCGAACGTGAAGGTCCGGGTGATGCGCCACACGATCACGCAGGTGATGTCGAAAACCGAACCGGCGGCGGGTTGATCCGCCATGCTGCAAACTCCGTTGTGGAAGCGTCTGGTCATCTGGTGTGTCTGTGTTCTGGGGGTCATCTGGGCAAGCCCGAACCTGTTCTATGCCACGGTCGAGCAACACAACGACGCGGCGCAGGCCATCGAGGCGGCCGGTTTCGCCACCCCTGAACAGGAAGCCGCGCTGGGTCAGTGGCCCGAATTCCTGCCATCGTCGCTGATCAATCTGGGGCTGGACCTGCGGGGCGGCGCGCATCTTCTGGCCGAGGTCAGTCTGGACGACGTCTACCAGCAGCGGATGGATGGCTACTGGCCGCAGGTCCGCGATACCCTGCGCGATATCCGCGACAAGGTCGGGGCGGTGCGCCGTGCGCCGTCGCCCCCCGACGTTCTTCGGGTCACGATTTCCAATCCGGAAGCGATGACCGAGGCGGTCGCGGCGGTGCGTGCGCTGGCGACCCCGGTCGTCAGTCTGACGGGCGTCGGGCAAAGCGACATCGAGGTGTCGGTGGAGGGTGCCGACATCGTGGTGACCCTGTCCGAGGCCGAACGCGCCGCGACCGACACGCGAACCATGCAGCAGAGTCTGGAGATCATCCGTCGCCGGGTTGACGAGGTTGGCACGCGCGAACCGACGATCCAGCGGCAGGGCAGCGACCGCATCCTGATTCAGGTGCCGGGCATCGGTTCGGCGGGCGAATTGAAGTCGCTGATCGGGACGACGGCCAAGCTGACGTTCAACGCGGTTGTGCGCCGCACAACGAACGCCGCCGAAGATGCCGGTCCGCGCAACCTGCTGTTGCCCGTCATGGGCGAGGAGGGGTCCTATCTGGTGGTCGAGGAAACGCCGGTGGTAACCGGCGAAGACCTGATCGACAGTCAGCCCGCCTTTGATCAGAACAACCGTCCTGCCGTCGACTTCCGCTTCAACCCGTCGGGTGCGGTGCGGTTCGGGGACTACACCGCCGCCAACATCGGCAAACCCTTTGCCATCGTGCTGGACAATGAAGTGATTTCGGCCCCGGTGATCCAGAGTCACATCGCGGGCGGCTCGGGGATCATCACCGGGTCGTTCACGGTCGAAGAGGCCACACAGCTTGCCGTGCTGCTGCGCGCGGGCGCGCTGCCGGCCGAGATGACCTTTCTGGAGGAACGCACCATCGGGCCGGAACTGGGGGCCGACAGCATTCAGGCGGGTCAGCGCGCGGCGATCGTCGGGGCCGTCGCGGTCGCGCTGTTCATGGTGCTGTGCTACGGCTGGTTCGGGGTGATGGCGAACATGGCGCTGGCCATCAACATCGTGCTGCTCTTCGCGCTTCTGTCCAGCATCGGGGCCACGCTGACCCTGCCGGGCATCGCGGGGATCGTGTTGACGATGGGCATGGCGGTGGATGCGAACGTGCTGATCTACGAACGCATCCGAGAAGAGTTGCGCCATGGCGTGGCACCGGGCCGTGCCATCGAGATCGGGTTTGACAAGGCTCTGTCGGCGATCACCGACAGCAACGTGACGGCAATCCTGACGGCCGTGATCATGTTCTGGATCGGGTCGGGTGCGGTGCGCGGGTTTGCCGTGACGCTGGGGCTTGGGATCATCACGTCGATGTTCACCGCCGTCTACGTGACGCGGCTGATCATCGAGACATGGATGGCATACCGTCGTCCGAAAACCATCACGGTCTAGGGGAGTTCATCATGGCCTGGCGTCTGCGACTTGCCCCGGTAACCACCAACATCGACTTCTTCAGGGCCGCGAGGATCACCTTCGGGGCGTCCGTGCTGGCCGTGCTGCTGACCTTCGCGTCGCTGGCGGTGTTCGGGCTGAACTTCGGCATCGACTTTCGCGGCGGGACCACGATCCGCACGGAATCGACGCAGGCCGTCGACGTGGGTGTCTACCGTGAGGCGCTGGCGGCATTGAACCTTGGCGATGTGTCGATTACCGAGGTGTTCGATCCGGGCTTCCGCGACGATCAGCATGTCGCCATGGTGCGCATCCAGGCGCAGGACGGGGTCGAGGCGGTGACGCCCGAAACCATCCGGCAGGTCGAAGCCGCGCTTTTGGCCGTCGATCCCGCCATCACCTTTCCTTCGGTGGAATCGGTCGGACCCAAGGTGTCATCCGAGCTGATCTGGTCGGCGCTGCTGGCCGTGGCGGCGGGGACGGTGGGCATCCTGATCTATGTCTGGATCCGCTTCGAATGGCAGTTCGCGGTGGGTACGGTGGCGGCGCTGATCCATGACGTGGTCGTGACGGTGGGGGTGTTCTCGCTGTTCCAGATCAAGTTCGACCTGACCATCGTGGCCGCGCTGCTGACCATCCTTGGCTATTCGGTGAACGACACCGTGGTGATTTTTGACCGGCTTCGCGAGAATCTGGTCAAGTACAAGACCATGCCGTTGCGGGACCTTCTGAACTTCACCGCCAACGAAACGCTGAGCCGGACCTTGATGACCGCATCGACCACGCTGATCGCGTTGACCGTCCTGTTCATTCTGGGCGGGGACGTGATCCGGGGCTTCGTGTTCGCCATGCTGTTCGGCGTGGTGATCGGCACCTATTCGACGCTGTATGTGGCCAAGAACATCGTGCTGATGCTTGGGGTGAACCGCGAGCCGAAGGAAAAGCGCGACACCGGCAGCGAATTTGCCAACATCGACGCGTGACATGCGGCTGACCGAGATCACCTATGGGCAGGCCCTGGCGATTGAGGGGTATGGTCCGGGGTTCTTCAGGGTCGGCACGCATGTGCTGTACGGGTCCAACCTGGTCACGCCCTGGGGCGCGGGCCCCTGGGGCGGGGTCGAAGACATCGACCCGGTCATCGCCCTGATCGGCCGCATCGATGTGCTTTTCGTGGGAACCGGGGCCGAAATCGCACAGGTCCCGAAGGCATTTCGCGCGCCGATCGAAGCGGCCGGGATCGGGGTCGAGGTGATGAATTCGCCCGCTGCCTGCCGCACCTACAACGTCCTTCTGGGCGAGGGGCGGCGCATCGCGGCGGCGCTATTGCCGATGCCGGTCAAGGCGTAAGGTACTTCACGGCCTCTTTGGCGGCAAAGGGTTTCAGCCGCGCGCCATGTGCCGCCAGAAACGCCCGCGCGCGGGGAGCGTCGTGTTTCGACAGGTCCCGCACCCACCATGCCACCGCCTTCTGGATGAACCAGTCGCGATCGTCAGCGTATCCAGCGGCCCAGCCCAGCACGCGGTCGCGGGCCGCCAGCTCTGCCGGTTTCGGGACGTTCGACTTCGCGAAGGGCAGGGTGATCACCAGCGCCGCCCGGCGCGTCCACATGTGGGGCGAGGTGGTCCAGCCTTCGACCGCGTCCAGCCGCGACAGGTCTGCCACCAGCCGCTTCTGCCCCGCGATGCAGACATGATCCGCCAATGCCCAGCCGTCGAAGTCGGGCACCCAGGACTGGATCAGCGACCAGGCCGCGTCATCGGGGCGGATGCGGGCCTGCGTCAGAAGTTTGGCGGCGGCCACCCGTGCCTCGTGGATGTCGATCTGCCACAGTGCGGCGGCAAGGGTCAGCCGGTCGTCCAGCGAGCAGGCCGCGCGCCAGCCGTCGGCCATGGCACTGACCACCGGCACCGGCACGCCCAGACAGCGGCGCGTGGTCTTATGATAGGCGGCCATCTCGACGGCGCGGGCCGGGTCGCCCGCCGCCTCAAGCTCCGCCAGTGCTGCGGCGATCATTCGACCGTCACCGACTTGGCAAGGTTGCGGGGCTGGTCGACATCGGTGCCTTTGGCGATGGCGGTATGGTACGCCAGAAGCTGTGCCGGAACGGCATAAAGGATCGGCGCGAACAGGCTGTCGAAGGCGGGCAGGGTGATCGTGCGCCAGCAGCCCGGCCCGGCCTCGGCAATGCCTGCGGCGTCGGACACCAGCAGGACCTTGCCGTGCCGCGCCATCACCTCCTGCATGTTCGACACGGTCTTTTCGAACAGCGCGTCGCGCGGGGCCAGCACGATGACCGGCACGGCCGCGTCGATCAACGCGATGGGCCCGTGTTTCAATTCGCCGCTCGCATAGCCCTCGGCATGGATATAGCTGATCTCCTTGAGCTTCAGCGCGCCCTCCAGGGCCAGCGGAAACATCGCGCCGCGACCAAGGAACAGGATGTCCTGCGCGCGGGCCAGATCCTCGGCGATGGTCGCAATGTCGGGCGACAGCGACAGCGCGTGGTTCATCAGGCCGGGCAGCGCGGCAAGGGCCGCCAGATGGCCTGACAGGGTGGCAGCGTCCAGCCGTCCGCGATCAATCCCCGCCTTCAGCGCCATCAGGGCCAGAGTGACCAGTTGGCAGGTGAAGGCCTTGGTCGAGGCGACCCCGATTTCCACCCCGGCCAGGATCGGCAGAGCCAGATCGGCTTCGCGCGCAATGGACGAGGTCGGCACGTTCACCACCCCCACGATCCGCGCCACCTTGCCCTGCGCATGGCGCAATGCGGCCAGCGTGTCGGCCGTCTCGCCGGACTGGCTGACGAACACCGCCCAGCTTTCGGGCGACAGGACCGGATCGCGATAGCGGAACTCCGAGGCGATATCGACGTCGCACGGCAGGCCCGCGATCTGTTCGAACCAGTATTTCGCGATCTGGCAGGCATAGTTCCCTGTGCCGCAGGCGACCAGCACCAGCCGGTCCACCCCGGCAAAATCCACGCCGGCGGGCAGGTTCAGGGTGGGCGTTTCCCCGCCGCCGGTATAATGGGTCAGCGCATCGGCGATCACCAGCGGCTGCTGGGCAATCTCCTTGGCCATGAAATGCTTGTAGCCGGCTTTCTCGATCCGCGTCGCGTCGATCTGGATGCGGGTTTCGGCCCGGTTGGCCAGACGGCCCGCCGCATCGCGGATCACCACGCCCGCGCGGGTGACGACCGCCCAGTCGCCCTCTTCCAGATAGGTGATCCGGTCGGTCATCGGGGCCAGTGCGATGGCGTCAGATCCGACGAACATCTCGCCGTCTCCGTGACCGATGGCCAGCGGCGACCCCTTGCGCGCGGCAATTATCAGATCGGGTTGCCCGTCGAACAGAAAGCACAGCGCGAAGGCCCCGTGCAGGCGATGCAGCGACGCCTCGGCGGCCTGCACCGGGGTCATCCCCTGATCCATGTGCATCCGGACCAGCATTGCGATGGTCTCGGTGTCGGTCTGCGACTCGGGCATCAGCCCGGCTGCGGCAAGTTCGGCACGCAGCTCGCGGAAATTCTCGATGATGCCGTTGTGCACCACGGCCACCGGACCGGACAGGTGGGGATGCGCGTTGGTGGTCGTTGCCGCGCCGTGGGTGGCCCAGCGGGTGTGGCCGATCCCCGCCTTGCCCGCGAGCGGTTCGTGCACCAGAAGGTCGGACAGGTTCACAAGCTTGCCCACCGCACGGCGGCGGTCCAGCCGGCCATGGTTGACCGTGGCGATGCCCGCGCTGTCATAGCCCCGGTATTCCAGCCGCTTCAGCGCCTCGACCAGAAGGGGGGCGGCCTCGTGATTGCCAAGGACACCGACGATTCCACACATGCTACTGCCCCTTTGCCTTTGCGGCTTTGATTTCCCTGAGCCTTGTCATCAGCTTGACCGCGAGGCCGGGTTTGTTGACCTGCCGGTTTCGGGCAATGGCCATGTCCGTGTCGGGCACGTCGGACGTGATCACCGACCCCGAGGCGGTCATCGCGTCGTCACCGATGGTGACCGGTGCCACCAGCATGGTGTCCGATCCGATGAAGGTCCGCTTGCCGATGGTGGTGCGGTGCTTCATCACCCCGTCGTAGTTGCAGGTCACCGTTCCCGCGCCGATGTTGGTGAACTCGCCGACATGCGCGTCGCCGAGATAGGTCAGGTGGCCGACCTTCACGCCTTCGTCCAGCACGGCATTCTTGATCTCGACAAAGTTGCCGACATGCACATCCTCGGCCAGTTCGGCACCGGGGCGCAGGCGGGCAAAGGGACCCACAGTGGCGCCCCGGCTGACATGGCAGCCTTCCAGGTGGCAGAACCCCTTGATCTCGGCCCCCGATTCGATGGTGACGCCTGGCCCGAAGATCACGTTCGGCCCGATCACCGCGTCGCGGCCGATGTGGGTGTCCAGCGCGAAGAACACCGTTTCGGGCGCGGTCAGCGTCACGCCATTCTCCAGCGCCTCGGCCCGCGCGCGGGACTGGAAGGCGGCTTCGGCCCCGGCCAGTTCGGCACGGGTGTTGATCCCCAGCGTTTCGGATTCGTCGCAGATCACCACGCCTGCAGACAGCCCGCGCGACCGGGCGATTTCGACGATGTCGGTCAGATAGTATTCGCCTGCCGCGTTTGCATTGCCCACCTCGGCCACCAGCGCGAACAGGGTCTTGGCGTCCGCGCAGACCACGCCCGAATTGCACAGGGGGATGGCGCGTTCAGCCTCGGTTGCGTCCTTGTATTCAACGATCCGGTCAAGCTGGTCGCCATTGACGATCAGCCGACCATAGCGCGCCGGATCGCGGGGCTGAAAGCCCAGAACGACCACGGCATGTCGGCCCCGCGCTGCCTGCATCGCCTCCAGCGTTTCGGGGCGGACAAAGGGCGTGTCACCGTACAGCACGATCGCGTCGCCTTCGGCATCCGCCAGCAGCGGGGCGGCCTGCGCCACGGCATGGGCCGTGCCAAGCTGCGGGTCCTGCACCACCACTTCGGCCGCCTCGTCGAAGGACAGCACCGCTGCCCTGACCCGTGCCGCCTCGAACCCGGCCACCACCACGATCCGGGACGGGTCGAGCGACCGGCCCGCCGCCATCGCATGGTGCAGCATCGGGGCTGCCCCGATCTGGTGCAGAACCTTGGGCAGGTCGGAGTTCATCCGGCTGCCCATGCCCGCCGCCAGAATGATCAGTGAAACCGGCATGCTGCCCCTTCCATTCTTGTTGCGCCCGTTTTACCCCCATTGGGCTGCACTGCAAGGGTGGGGCTTTCACGCAAGGTTACAGAACATGCGCTGCGTTGTTTTCGATCTGGACGGGACCCTTGCGGATACGTCAGGTGATCTGCTGGCTGCGGCCAATGCCTGTTTTCGCGCGGACGGATACGGCGACCTGCTTGGGGCTGCGGATGCGGGAACGGCGCTGCTGGGCGGGCGGTCCATGCTGCGGCTGGGGTGGGACCGGGTGGCGCGGCGGTATGACGAGGCGGATCTGACGGCGGGCTATGCCCGGTTGGTCGCAGCCTATGCGCAGGACATCGCGACGCACACGCGGCTTTATCCCGGCGCGGTGGGGGCGGTCGAGGCGCTGCGCGAGGCCGGATTCGCGACGGCGATCTGCACCAACAAGCCCGCCGGGCTGGCAGAAACGTTGATCCGAGAGTTGGGCGTACGGCATCTGTTCGGCTCCTTGGTCGGCGCCGACACATTGCCGGTGCGCAAGCCGGATGCCGCACCTTACGTCGCGGCGGTGGAACGGGCAGGGGGCGTCGTCGGGCGGTCGATGCTGGTGGGCGATACCGACACCGACCGCGAGACGGGCCGGGCGGCAGGGGTGCCGGTCGCGCTGGTGACATTTGGCCCCGGCGGCGGCGGGATGGCCGCACTGGACCCCGAGGCGTTGCTTCACCACTACGACGACCTTCCGGCGCTTGCCCTGCGTCTTCTGGGCAGTTGACCAGCCGGGCCCGCCGCGCCATGTAAGCCGGATGGAACGCTTTACCGGCAGCTTCACCCAGCAGGAGCCGATCCCCGAAGACGGGATCGAAGCTGCCATTGCCGTGCTGCGGCACGGCCGGCTGCACCGCTACAACACCGCGCCGGATGAAATCGCCGAAACCGCCCTGCTGGAGCAGGAATTCGCCGCGCTGACCGGGGCGAAATACTGCCTTGCGGTAGCGTCGGGCGGCTATGCGATGGGCTGTGCGCTGCGGGCCATCGGTGTAGGGCACGGCGACCCGGTCCTGTCGAACGCCTTCACGCTGGCCCCTGTGCCGGGGGCGATCGCCTCGGTCGGGGCGGTTCCGGTGTTTGTCGAGGTGACCGAGGACCTGACGCTGGATTTCGACGATCTGGCCGTGAAGGCGCGGGCATCCGGCGCGCGGGTCCTGATGCTGAGCCACATGCGCGGCCATCTGTGCGACATGGAGGCGTTGCAGGCCCTGTGCTGCGATCTGGGGATCACGATGATCGAGGATTGCGCGCATACCATGGGGGCCGCGTGGAACGGGGTGCCCTCGGGGCGGCACGGGCTGATCGGCTGCTATTCGATGCAGACCTACAAGCATGTGAATGCGGGCGAAGGCGGGTTCCTGATCTCGGACGATCCGCAGGTGATGGCGCGGGCGATCCTGCTGTCGGGGTCCTACATGCTGTACGCCCGCCACCGCGCCGCCCCACCGCCCGAGGTGTTCGAGGCGATCCGGCTGGACGTGCCCAATGTCTCGGGGCGGATGGACAATCTGCGCGCCGCGATCCTGCGCCCGCAACTGCGCCTGCTGGGCGACCGTGTGGCGCGGTGGGCGGCGTTGTACCGCAGTCTGGAGGCGGGGCTGACAGCAACGCCGGGCTTGCATCTGGTGCCGCGCCCGGCGCAGGAAACCTATGTCGGCTCGTCCTTCCAGTTCCTGCTGCCGGGCTGGTCGTCGGCGCTGGTCACGGCGCTGGTGGCGCGCTGTGCGGCGCGGGGGGTCGAGTTGAAATGGTTCGGCGCGGAACAGCCGATCGCCTTTACCAGCCGGTACGACCATTGGCGCTACGCAAACCCTGCGCCCCTGCCGCGGACCGACCGGATTCTGGCCGGACTGATCGACCTGCGCCTGCCGCTGACCTTCACCCCGGACGACACGGGACAGATCGCCCGCATCATCCGGGCCGAGGTCCTTGCGGTGCAGCAGCAGGGCGCGGACCCGGCACTGGCGCTGCCGGGTGCGGACTGACCGGTGCGCCGACGCTTCGTCGCGCAGGAACCGGGCCATCCCTTGCCAAAACGCCGCCCTTCAGGACCCCTTATCGTCTATGTCTGCCTTGCCCTGCTGGGCCTTTACGCCTTTGCCGAACACCGCGCGCCGCACTACGGGCTGACGGAGGCGGGATGCCGGGTCGGGTTTGTCTATGACGGGGATACGGTGGAACTGCTGTGTGGGACAAAGACGCAGACCGCGCGGCTGGTGGGGTTTGACACACCCGAGACGAAGGCGCCCGGCTGTGCAGCCGAGGCGGCGCTTGGTTTGCGCGCCAAGCTTCGGCTGGGCGATCTGGTGGCGCGCGGTCGGGACGGGGTGCAGATGGACGATCGCGGCTGGGACAGATACGGGCGGCGACTGATCGAGATGCGCATCGACGGCCGGGATGTGGGGCAGGTGTTGATCGCCGAGGGTCTGGCCGTCGCCTATGACGGGGGAACACGGGTCGACTGGTGCGCCCGGCTTGCGCAATAGTCTGCCCGGAGGCTCTGGCAAGCCGGTAGACGACCGTAGGCAATCCATCCGCCTTTGGGGCGTCCCCTTGTCGCAAAGGGTCTTTCCGGTACGACCGTCGGTTGACCCTGACGGGGAGGAAGGGTAGAGGAAGACCCAGACGAAAAGCGACCCCGAAGGGGTATCTGCGCGCCAACCGACAGCCCGAGGACGCCCCCATGGACCTGATGCTGCGAGAATACCTGCCGGTGGTCATCCTGCTGGCGCTGGCCATCGGTCTGGGGCTGGTCCTGATCCTTGCCGCTGCGGTGCTGGCCGTGCGAAACCCCGATCCCGAGAAGGTTTCCGCCTACGAATGCGGCTTCAACGCCTTTGACGATGCGCGGATGAAGTTCGACGTGCGGTTCTATCTTGTCTCGATCCTGTTCATCATCTTCGATCTGGAAGTGGCCTTCCTGTTCCCCTGGGCGGTGGCGTTCGGCGAGATCAGCATGGTCGGGTTCTGGTCGATGATGGTGTTTCTGGGCGTGCTGACCATCGGGTTCGCCTATGAATGGAAGAAAGGGGCCTTGGAATGGGCGTGATGACCGGAGCGAACACGACGGGCGTCGATCTGGACGTGTCAGCGCGCGCGCTGAACGCGGAACTGGCCGACAAGGGGTTCCTGCTGACCTCGACCGAGGACATCATCAACTGGGCTCGCATCGGGTCCTTGCACTGGATGACCTTCGGCCTTGCCTGCTGCGCGGTCGAGATGATGCACACCTCGATGCCGCGCTATGACCTTGAACGGTTCGGCACGGCGCCGCGCGCGTCCCCGCGCCAGTCGGACCTGATGATCGTGGCGGGCACGCTGACCAACAAGATGGCCCCGGCCCTGCGCAAGGTCTACGACCAGATGCCGGAACCGCGCTATGTGATCTCGATGGGGTCCTGTGCCAACGGCGGCGGGTATTATCACTACAGCTATTCCGTCGTGCGCGGCTGCGACCGGATCGTGCCGGTCGACATTTATGTGCCCGGCTGCCCGCCCACCGCCGAGGCGCTGCTGTACGGTATTCTGCAATTGCAGCGCAAGATCCGGCGCACCGGCACGCTGGTCAGGTAAGGAAAACCGATGTCCGAAGCCCTGCGCGAACTTGCCGCCTACATCGAAACCCGCCGCACCGATGCCGTGATCTCCACGTCTGTTGCATTTGGCGAGTTATGTGTCCACATCCAGCCCGCGCATCTTGAGGAGTTCGTCGAATTCCTGCGCGACGACGCGACCTGCCGGTTCAGCAGTCTTGTGGACATCACCGCGATCGACTACCCCGAGCGGCCCGAGCGGTTCGATGTCGTCTATCACTTCCTGTCGATGTACCAGAACCACCGCATCCGCGTGAAACTGTCGGTGGACGAGGATGCGGTCGTGCCGTCGATCCACAGCCTGCATCCTTCGGCCAACTGGTTCGAGCGGGAAGTGTTCGACATGTTCGGGCTGCTGTTCTCGGGGCACCCCGATCTGCGCCGTCTGCTGACCGACTACGGGTTTCGCGGCCATCCGCTGCGCAAGGATTTCCCGACGACCGGTTACACCGAAGTCCGCTATGACGAGGTGCAAAAGCGCGTAATCTACGAACCGGTCAGTCTGGTTCAGGAATACCGCCAGTTCGATTTCATGTCACCATGGGAGGGGGGCAAGTACATCCTTCCCGGTGACGAGAAGAAGGTCTGAACCGTGGGCGGCGGCCCGACATTCCTGATCTGCGTGGGGGCTGCGAAGGCGGGAACGTCCTGGCTGTTCGACCATCTGGAAGGCCATCCCGACTGTTACCTGCGGTCCGTCAAGGAACTGCACTATTTCGATCCGCCGGACTCGGGCCTGTCCCGGATGCAGGCGCGGACCAACGCATCCGAAATCGCGCGGCTGACGACGCGGTTGTCGTCCGTCGGCGCGGAACAGGCCGCAAAGATCCGGCGGCGCATTGCCGACATGACGGCTTGGAATGCGGTGCTGGACCTCGGACCGGGCGATCTGGACGCCTACCGCGGCTATCTGACCGACGGGTTGCAGGGACAGCGGTTGGTGGCCGACGTGACGCCTTCCTATTCGCTGCTGCCGCCCGAGGGTCTGGCGCGTCTGGCCGGGGTCGCGCCGGATGTCCGCATCCTGTACCTGATGCGCGATCCGGTGGCGCGGTTGTGGAGCCATATCCGCATGCTGGCTGCGCGCGAGGCGCGTCCGGGGCTGGAACTGGCCGAACTGGCCGCGTCGCGGATGGACCGCGCACTGGCCGGGGATGATCTGTACTGCGGCGGGCGGGGTGACTATCGCGGATGTCTGGAGCGCTTGCGCGCGGCCATCGATCCGCGCCGGTTGCTGGTGATGTTCACCGAGGACCTGATGACGCGGCCCGGACTGGTGCGGCTGTGGGACTTTCTGGGCATCGGGCCGGGGCCTGCGGACCTTGCAAACCGGGTGCATGAAGGCGTGGCGCTGCCCCTGATGCCGGTCCACCGCGACCGGGCGCGGGTTGCGCTGCGCGAGCAGTATGCGTATGTGGCGCAAGCCTTTCCGACCCTGCCTGCGGCATGGTCGGCCAACAGGATCGGAGCGGTGTCATGATGGACGGGGATATTCGGCGGAATGCCTATGACGACGGATCGCAGGACCTGCTGACCGGAGAGCAGAAGATCCGCAACTTCAACATCAACTTCGGCCCGCAACACCCTGCGGCGCACGGTGTTCTGCGGCTGGTGCTGGAACTTGACGGCGAGATCGTGGAACGCTGCGATCCGCACATCGGGTTGCTGCATCGCGGCACTGAAAAACTGATGGAAAGCCGGACCTACCTGCAGAACCTGCCGTATTTCGACCGGCTGGATTATGTGGCCCCGATGAATCAGGAACATGCCTGGTGTCTGGCGATCGAGCGGTTGACGGGCGTCACCGTCCCGCGCCGGGCCAGCCTGATCCGGGTCCTGTATTCCGAGATCGGCCGCATCCTGTCGCATCTGCTGAACGTCACCACGCAGGCGATGGACGTGGGCGCGCTGACCCCGCCGCTGTGGGGGTTCGAAGAGCGTGAAAAGCTGATGGTGTTCTACGAGCGCGCGTCGGGGGCGCGTCTGCATGCCGCCTACTTCCGCCCCGGTGGCGTGCATCAGGACCTGACACCCTCGCTGATCGACGATATCGAGGCGTGGACGCAGACCTTCCCCAACGTGCTGGCCGATCTGCATACCCTTCTCACCGAAAACCGCATCTTCAAGCAGCGCAATGCCGATATCGGGGTGGTCAGCGAAAAGGACATCTCGGACTGGGGCTTTTCCGGCGTGATGGTGCGGGGGTCGGGTCTGGCTTGGGACCTGCGTCGCAGCCAGCCCTATGAATGCTATGACGAGATGGAGTTCAACATCCCCGTCGGCAAGAACGGCGACTGTTACGACCGCTATCTGTGCCGGATGGCCGAGATGGAGGAATCGATCAGGATCATCCGCCAGTGCCTGACCAAACTGCGCGCCGAACCCGGCGAGGTGCTGGCACGCGGCAAGATCACCCCGCCGTCGCGCGGCGACATGAAGACGTCGATGGAGGCGCTGATCCATCACTTCAAGCTGTATACCGAAGGTTTCCACGTGCCTGCGGGCGAGGTTTACGCTGCCGTCGAGGCCCCCAAGGGCGAATTCGGCGTCTATCTGGTGGCCGATGGGACCAACAAACCCTACCGCGCCAAACTCCGCGCGCCGGGGTTCCTGCATCTGCAGGCGATGGACTACATCTGCAAGGGGCACCAGTTGGCCGACGTGTCGGCGATCATCGGGACGATGGACATCGTGTTTGGTGAGGTGGACCGGTGACCAGATGCCCGTCATCGTTCGCTTGCAGCATTGCGTGATCCGGATGTATTTTCGCGATCACAACCCGCCGCATTTCCATATCGATACGCCCGACGGCAGGGCGCTGATGGCGATCCGATCGCTTGAGGTATTCGAAGGTGGGGTGAATGTGCGGGCCGAACGCGAGGCCAGGGCGTGGGCTGCGGCCAATGTGGACCGGCTTTGGGCCGCCTGGCAGGAGTTCAATCCATGAGTCGCATGCTGAGGATTACCGAGGTGATGGCCCTGCGCACCGGGCTGTTGCGGGTGACCTGGGATGACGGGGTGACCCGCGATGTCGATGTGACCGATCTTTTGTCGGGCCATGTTCTGCTGGACATGCTGAACATTCCCGAGGTGTTCGCAGATGTGTCAGTCGTGGAATGGGGTGGCGGTGTGGAATGGCGCAACGGCGCTGATTTCAGCGCGCAAACCCTTCGCATGCATTCCGATGAACAGACAACCCCTTTGATGAAGATGAAGGCCTGACATGCTCCGCCGCCTGCACAAAGACCAGCCTGCCTCTTTCGCCTTCACGCCCGCGAACCTCGCCTGGGCCAAGGGGCAGGTTTCCAAATACCCCGAGGGGCGGCAGGCGTCGGCCATCATCCCGCTGCTGTGGCGCGCGCAAGAGCAGGAGGGGTGGCTGACCCGCCCCGCCATTGAACACGTCGCCGACATGCTGGGCATGGCCTATATCCGGGCGCTGGAGGTGGCGACGTTCTACTTCATGTTCCAGTTGCAACCGACAGGCTCGGTCGCGCATGTGCAGGTCTGCGGCACGACAAGCTGCATGATCTGCGGTGCCGAAGATCTTGTCGCGGTCTGCAAGGAATTGATCAACCCGCGCGCCCATGCCCTGTCGGCGGATGGCAAGTTCAGCTGGGAAGAGGTCGAATGCATGGGGGCCTGCGCCAATGCGCCGATGGCGCAGATCGGCAAGGATTACTATGAAGACCTGACGCCGGACCGTCTGCGCGACCTGATCGCGCGCTTTTCGGCAGGCGAGGTGCCGGTGCCCGGCCCGCAGAACGGTCGCTATGCAGCCGAGCCGCTGTCGGGTCTGACCAGCCTGAAGGACCATTTCGAGGGTCGGCCGCAATACAACGCCAGCGCGCAGCGGGCGGTCGATCTGGGCGAAACGGTCAAGCGGATCGACGGGACGGAAGTTCCGCTGCTGACGCCATGGCTGGGCAAGATGACGGGCTGAGAACGGGTACCTCGAACAGCAGGGGAGTGCGGGTGATGAAGGTGCAGGACAATTCGAAGGGCTGGCCGGAGGGCTGGCTTGTCGCGGCGGCGGCGGCCGTTTGGAGTGCCGCAATGGCGCGCGTCGTCGGGGATCTGGGGCTGTTTGCCGTGGTGATGATCGCCCTGTTCGTGTTTCTGGTGTTCGGCGTGCTGCTGGGCCTGTTCTGGGGCCTGCCGGCAACCCCGTCTGATCCGCGCAACGGGCACGGCTCTTTGCATGGCACGGACCACGGGACCGCACATGCGCACGGGCATGGGGCCGGTCACGCGGCACCGCATGGTTCGGCTGCGTCTGCTCCGGCGGCGACCGTCGCGGCGCATGCAGAAACGGTCAGCTCCGGCGACAGGTCCGCCACCTCCGGTCTGCACGCGATGGACATGGCGACCGAAGCGGCGGACACCCTGACCTTGCCGGCGTCAACGCCGGTTTTCGAACCTGCGATGGCTGCTGCGGCCCCGACCGAAGCGATGGCCGAACCCGCGCCGGTCGACACCCCGGTCACCGCCGTTGTCGAAGCGCCGGTCGCAGCCCCCCCTGCGGCTGAACCGGGCCTTGCCGCCGCCTCGATGCTGGCCGGAATTGCCGAATCCCCCGACACCGCGCTGGCGGACCCCGAGTATGCAGAAGGCGACACCGATGATGCCGCCCCTGGTGTTCCGCGCCGGACACGCGAGGAACGGCAGGCAGCCCGTGCGGCCAAAGCGGCCCGGCAGGCGGCCCGGACCGACCGATCGGCGGATGCGGTGCCGGAAAGCCCGGCGGTGGCCGAAGTTGCCGCCGTGGCACCTGCGCCCGCCGACCCGGTTGGGCAACCCGACGCCGCGCCGGGGGCCGCGGCGTCCCCGGGCGCGGCACAAAAACCCCAGGGTCTGGCTGCGGCGCGGGGGGGCGTTCCCGACCGGCTGCAGACGATCGAAGGCATCGGCCCGGCGCTGGAAAAGCTGTGTCACGACATGGGCGTCTATCACTTCGATCAGATCGCAAGCTGGGGCGCGGCCGAGGTTGCGTGGATGGACAGCAACCTGAAAGGCTTCCGGGGCCGGGTGACGCGCGACCGCTGGGTGCGGCAAGCCGCGCTGATCGGCGAGGTGGGGATTGACGAATTCCTGCGCCGCGCCAAGACGAATGATTACTAGGCCATGACTATCCCCGACCCGCGCGAGCGGCAGATGGCGCGTCAGGCGCGTCTGGTGGCCATCGTTCTGGTCGGGACGATGGCCGTGTGGATCGGGGCGCAATATCTGGGTGGACAGTTGGGCTGGCCTTTGCGTTTCGCCCTGCTGTTCGACCTGCTTGCCCTTGCCGGGTTCATCTGGGCAATGGTGGTGACATACCGGATCTGGCGGCAGCGCCGGAGTTAGAAAGGGGCTTTCATGCTCAAGGATCAGGACCGCATCTTTACAAACCTTTACGGGATGCACGACCGCAGCCTTGCCGGGGCGCAAAAGCGCGGGCACTGGGACGGCACCGCAGGCATTCTGGCGCTGGGGCGCGACAAGATCGTCGAGATCGTCAAGGCGTCCGGTCTGCGCGGCCGGGGCGGCGCGGGCTTTCCCACGGGGCTCAAGTGGTCGTTCATGCCCAAGACGTCGGACGGTCGGCCCAGCTATCTGGTGGTCAACGCGGACGAATCCGAACCCGGCACCTGCAAGGACCGCGAGATCATGCGGCACGATCCGCACACCCTGATCGAAGGCTGCCTGATCGCGGCCTTCGCGATGGGGGCGCATGACTGCTACATCTACATCCGGGGCGAATACATCCGAGAGCGCGAGGCGCTGCAGCAGGCGCTGGACGAATGCTATGACGCGGGGCTTCTGGGCAGGAATGCCGCCGGGTCGGGCTGGGATTTCAACTGCTATCTGCACCACGGCGCCGGGGCCTACATCTGCGGCGAGGAAACGGCGCTCTTGGAAAGCCTTGAAGGCAAGAAGGGCATGCCGCGGATGAAACCGCCGTTTCCGGCGGGATCGGGGCTTTATGGGTGCCCGACCACGGTGAACAATGTGGAGTCGATTGCCGTTGTGCCGACGATCCTGCGGCGCGGGGCGGAGTGGTTTGCGGGCTTTGGCCGCCCCAACAACGCCGGGACCAAGCTGTTCGGCATCTCGGGCCACGTGAACAACCCTTGCGTTGTCGAAGAGGCGATGTCGATTCCCCTGCGCGAGTTGCTGGACCGCCATTGCGGCGGGGTGCGCGGCGGGTGGAAGAACATCAAGGCGGTGATTCCGGGCGGGTCTTCGGTGCCGCTGCTGACGCAGACGCAATGCGACGATGCGATCATGGATTTCGACTGGCTGCGTGAACAGAAATCGGGGCTGGGCACGGCAGCGGTGATCGTGATGGACCAGTCGGTCGACATCATCAAGGCGATCTGGCGGCTGTCGAAGTTCTACAAGCACGAAAGCTGCGGCCAGTGCACACCCTGTCGTGAAGGCACCGGCTGGATGATGCGGGTGATGGACCGTCTGGTGCGCGGCGAGGCGGAGGTCGAAGAGATCGACATGCTGATCTCGGTCACCAAACAGGTCGAAGGCCACACGATCTGCGCGCTCGGCGATGCGGCGGCGTGGCCGATCCAGGGGCTGGTGCGGGCGTTCCGCGAAGAAATCGAGGACCGGATCAAAGCCAGGAAAACCGGGCGCATGGGGGCGATGGCGGCGGAATGACACGGATCGCCCTGATCCTTCCGATGCTGCTCGCGGCTTGCATGCAAGGCGGGATCGACGATTCCGAACGCGCCGATGGCGTGTTGCCCGGTACGCCGATCATGGTCGACGGCATGGAGCTGGTGGCCCGGCAGATGGACGACTGGCCGGTGATGATCGCGCCGGTGGATGCGACCGGGCAAACGGTGATCACGCAGTCGGGCACCGGGCCCACGGTGGTCATCTCGGGCAGCGCCGACAGCCGCGACCGCGCCATCCGTGCGCTGGCCGAGTTCTGCGGATACAAGATCGATCCGGCCGGGTTCGACACGCAGTTCGTGTACAAAGAGCCGGGATCGGGCAACTGGTGGTTCGACGGGTTCTGCACATGATGCGCTGGTCGTTCCTTGCTGCAGGCTTGGTCGCGCTGGCGGGCTGTGCCGCCGGGCCGCGCCCGATGCCGCTGGCCGAAAGCGGGCCGGTCGAGGTGGTGCTGAACGGCGCGTCCTTCATTGCCGATCTGCAGCCCGGTCCGGTTCTGACGGTCAGCCGCGAGCCTGCCTTCGGGAATGACGAGGGCAAGCTGGCCAAGGACGTGGCGCAGCAATTCTGCGCCAGCCGCAACGCGCGGCTGAACCCGCGGGCTTTTGGCAGGCATGCGGGCGGGTCTTGGGTGTTCGAGGGAGCCTGCGCATGACAAATCCCTTCCTTTCCGGCACTTGCCTGCCGATAGCGGTTTCGTGTCATGGCATATCAGCCGGGTCAGACCCATCTTGGGGCGGCATTCGTCCATGGAGAACCTGATGAAACGCCTGAGTCTGATCCTGTGCCTGCTGTCGACCCCCGCCCTTGCGCTGGTTCCCATCAACCAGGAGCCACATATCAACGAAAGCATCGTTGCCGGGCGGGTCGGTGACATCATCCGCAACACCTGTCCGACGATCAGCGCCCGGATGGTCGTCGCCTATTCCAAGCTGAAAGAACTGGAGCGGTATGCCCGCGACAAGGGCTATTCCGAGGCCGATTTCGAGGCGTTCCGCAAAAGCGAGGTCGAGAAGAACCGCCTGAAGGCGCAGGCCGCCGCTTATCTGAAGGCCGCCGGTGCGGTCGAGGGTGATGCCGAAAGCTATTGCCGCGTCGGACGGGCCGAGATTGCCAAAGGCTCGCTGATCGGCGAATTGCTGAGGTCGTCCGAATGATGCACCCTCCGGGCCATCATCTGGCAGAGTTGAACGTGGGGCGCCTTCTGGCCCCCACCGACGACCCCCGCGTGGCGGAATTCATGGCCGCGCTGGACCGGGTGAATGGTTTGGGCAAGCGGATGCCGGGCTTCGTCTGGATGATGGAAGGCTCGGGTGAGCCCGGCACCGGGAACACCGAAGCCAAGATCGCGGGCGACCCGCAGTATGTGTCGAACCTGACGGTTTGGGAAAGCGTCCAGACGCTGGAGGCGTTCGTCTGGAACACCGTGCACCGCGCCTTTTATGAGCGGCGGCAGGAATGGTTTCAGGTGCTGGGCCAGATGCATTTCGTCATGTGGTGGATACCTGCCGGGCATAGACCGACACTGGCCGAGGCGCTGGCCCGGCTTGACCATCTGCGCGAAAACGGCGACAGCGACCATGCGTTCGGCTGGAAGCATCTGGAACAGGCGAAGCTGTGGAAATCCCACGGCTGCACCCAAGCGGCGGAGTAGGGGCGATGTGCTATGGCGGTCTTGACCCGAAATACCAGATGCGCGAGATTGAGGCGCGGGTGAACCACGCCGGTTTAGCTGCCCGTCGAGGCCCCCGCGAACCGCTGCTTGCCGTTTCAAGGACTGGGTGGCGACCGTGGTCTGTTTTCGGCGGGGCTTTGGTCGCTTCCTTGCTTACCCTGACAGGATGCGATGACTCCATGCTGGTGCTGATGGATCCGGGAACCGCCCAACCTGCGGTGTTTGCGCGACCCGAACATTTTTCGCCCCAAGTCCGGAAAGACATGAGCGACTATTTCTTTGCCACATGGGTTGCGCGCAATTGCGGTGCGGCGATTCCCGCTCCTTTGGAGTATCAAGGAGATCTTGCGCCTAGAGCACTGGCAGAAGCCAGAAGTCGCGGGGTGTACTTGGGATCTGAGATCAGGCTGACACAATTCATGAGCATCGGTGACGCCAATGCTGCCCAGTATGCATTTATCGAAAAACACAAGATCGACCAGAGCAATCGACTTGACTGGTGCAAAGCAAAGCGAGCGGAAGCTGCCCAAAAAACCGGGATTGGACGTTACCTTGATTAACGCAAGATTGTCGGACGACTGGCTGATGATGGAGACCAAGAAATGACCAACCTCAAGAAGATCAGCATCGACGGGATCGAGGTCGAGGTCGACGGTGCGATGACCATCATTCAGGCGGCCGAAGTGGCGGGCGTGGAAATTCCGCGCTTCTGTTACCATGAGCGGCTGACCATCGCGGGGAACTGCCGGATGTGTCTTGTCGAGGTGCAGGGCGGCCCGCCGAAGCCTGCGGCAAGCTGCGCCATGCAGGTCCGCGACCTGCGCCCCGGCCCGAACGGCGAAGCGCCGGTGGTCAAGACCCGCTCGCCCATGGTCAAGAAAGCCCGCGAGGGCGTGATGGAATTCCTGCTGATCAACCATCCGCTCGACTGCCCGATCTGCGATCAGGGCGGCGAGTGCGATCTGCAGGATCAGGCGATGGCCTATGGCGTCGATTTCAGCCGCTATCGCGAACCCAAGCGCGCGTCTGAAGACCTGAACCTTGGTCCGCTGGTCGACACGCACATGACCCGCTGAATTACCTGCACGCGCTGCGTGCGATTTACCTCCGAGGTCGCCGGGATCACCCAGATGGGCCAGACCGGGCGCGGCGAGGATGCCGAGATCACCAGCTATCTGAACCTGACGCTCGACAGCAATCTGCAGGGCAACATCATCGACCTGTGCCCGGTCGGCGCGCTGACGTCCAAGCCTTATGCCTTCACCGCCCGCCCGTGGGAGTTGCGCAAGACCGAATCCATCGACGTTATGGATGCCCTGGGGTCCAGCATCCGGATCGACACCAAGGGGCGCGAAGTGATGCGCATCCTGCCGCGCAACCATGACGGCGTGAACGAGGAATGGATTTCCGACAAGACCCGCTTTGTCTGGGACGGGTTGCGGCGGCAGCGGCTGGACACGCCCTACATCCGTGAGAACGGCCGGTTGCGCAAGGCGGGCTGGGCCGAGGCGTTGGCGGCCGCTGCGGCGGCGATGAAGGGCAAGCGGGTTGCGGCGCTCGTAGGCGATCTGGCCCCGGTCGAGGCGGTCTGGTCGCTGAAGCGGCTGATGGATTCGCTTGGCGGCACCATCGAATGCCGGACCGACGGGGCGAAACTGCCCATCGGCAACCGCGCGGCCTATGTCGGCACGGCGCGGATAGAGGATATCGACGGCGCGCAGATGATCCAGTTGATTGGGACCAATCCGCGGTTGGAAAGCCCGGTGCTGAACGCCCGCATCCGCCGCGCCTGGACGAATGGCGCGAAGATCGGGCTGATCGGCGAGGCGGTGGACCTGACCTATGACTATGTCCATGTCGGCACCGATCGCGCCACATTGGTCGATCTGGCCGCGCGCGGGATTTCCGAGGAGACCAAGGCCAAGCCTTCGCTGATCATCGTGGGGCAGGGCGCGATCAGCGAGGCGGATGGTGAGGCGGTTCTCGCCCATGCGATCCGGCTGGCGGAAAACACGCAGTCGAAACTGTTGATCCTGCACACCGCGGCAGCCCGCGTCGGCGCGATGGATGTCGGTGCGGTCACCGAAGGCGGTCTGGCCGCGGCAACCGACGGGGCCGAGGTGATCTTCAACCTCGGCGCGGATGAAGTCGACATCGCGGCGGGTCCCTTCGTGATCTATCAGGGCAGCCACGGCGACCGGGGCGCGTCCCGTGCCGACATCATCCTGCCGGGGGCTGCCTATACCGAGGAAAACGGCCTGTTCGTGAACACCGAAGGCCGGCCGCAACTGGCGCTGCGCGCAGGCTTCGCGCCGGGCGAGGCCAAGGAAAACTGGGCGATCCTGCGGGCCCTGTCGGCCGAGCTTGGCGTGCAACTGCCGTGGGATTCGCTGGCCGGTCTTCGGTCGGCGCTGATCAAGGCGCATCCGCATCTGGGCCGGATCGACGAGGTCGCCGTGAACGAAGGCCCGGCGCTGGAACTGCGGGAGCCGGGCCGTGCGACGTTCCGCAACGTGATCCGCGACTACTATCTGACCAACCCGGTTGCCCGGGCGTCGGTGGTGATGGCCGAGTTGTCGGCGCTGGCGGCGGACCGCGCGCGTGCACCGCTGGCGGCGGAATAGGATGCGCAGGGGGCCGGCCGTGGCGGTCCTGATGCTGGCGCTGGCGGGATTTGCCGCGTGCGGCCGCGAATCGGCGGATGCAGGCGACGGGTCAGGAACGGCGGCGCTGACCTATCTGGGAATCGAAACGATTCTGCTGGACGGCGATCTGGTGAACTTCCGGGTCGCCGTTCGGGGCGCGCGGGGCACGGATGACGTCGATGCCTATGCCCGTTGTGCTGCGGCGCAGTATAGTCTGATCCGCGGCTTCGGATTTGCGCGTCATGTCCGCACGAATGTCGCACAAAGCGGTGGAACTTGGCGCGGCGATGCGGTTTACACCATTTCGGCGGCGCTGCCCGACGGAACGCGGACAATCGACGCGGAAGTGACGGTGCGCGATTGCGGGGCCCGCGGCATACCGACGGTTTAGGGGCGACAATGATGGCGGATTTCTTGGCGACAGGTCTGGGGACGGCGGTGCTGATCGCGGCGCAATGCCTGCTGGTCATCGGGTTCGTGATGATCAGTCTGCTGTTTCTGGTCTACGGCGACCGCAAGGTCTGGGCCGCCGTGCAGATGCGGCGCGGGCCCAACGTGGTCGGTGCCTTCGGCCTGCTGCAGTCGGTGGCGGATGCGCTGAAGTATGTGGTCAAGGAAATCGTGGTGCCCGCCGGGGCAGACCGGGCGGTGTTCTTCCTTGCCCCGATGCTGTCCTTCGTGCTGGCGATTCTTGCCTGGGCCGTGATCCCGTTCTCGGATGGCTGGGTGCTGTCGGACATCAACGTGGCGATCCTGTTCGTTTTCGCGATTTCGTCGCTGGAGGTGTACGGCGTGATCATGGGGGGCTGGGCGTCGAACTCGAAATACCCGTTCCTCGGGTCGCTCAGGTCTGCGGCGCAGATGATTTCCTACGAGGTGTCGCTGGGCCTGATCATCATCGGCATTATCATCTCGACGGGCAGTATGAACTTCGGGGCCATCGTGGCCGCACAGGACGGGTCGTTCGGCCTGTTCAACTGGTACTGGCTGCCGCACCTGCCGATGGTGTTCCTGTTCTTCATCAGCGCCCTGGCCGAAACCAACCGCCCGCCCTTCGACCTTCCGGAAGCGGAGTCCGAA
>JAIYDJ010000044.1 GCA_027487575.1 Rhodobacter sp.
CGCGACTGGGTGCTGGACAAGCAGCGCGATGTCGAGCTGCAGTCCTTCCACACTGCCGAAGTGCTGAACGGAGACTGGACCCCGCTGGCCGACGAGGCCCGGCGGCTGCTGGACGGCTATCAGGGGCGATTGGGGATTCACGGGCCGTTCTGGGGCTTTACGGTTCACAGCCTTGACCCGGACGTGCGCACGGTCGTGCAAAAGCGGATGAATCAGGGGCTGGACGTCTGTGCCGCCGTGGGGGCCACGCAGATGGTCATCCATTCGCCGATCACCACATGGGATTACAACAATCTGGACATGATGGAGGGGCAGCGCGACCGGCTGTTCACCAACACCCATCTGACACTGGACGCGATCGTGGCGCGGGCGGAGTCGCAGGGTGTTACCCTTGTGATGGAGAATATCGAGGATATCGACCCGCTGGACCGCAAGCGTCTAGTCGAAAGCTTTGGATCGGCCGCGCTGAAGCTGTCGGTGGACACCGGTCATGCGCAGTACGCCCATGGCAGTACCGGAGCGCCGCCGGTGGATTACTTCGTGCGGCTGGCGGGGGAACTTCTGGACCACATCCACCTGCAGGATGCCGACGGTCATGCCGACCGGCACTGGGGCCTGGGCGAGGGCAACATCCTGTGGACATCGGTGTTCGATGCCATCGGCGCGTTGCCGGTCAAGCCGCGACTGCTGCTGGAATTGCGCGACAAGTCCCGTATCCCGTCGTCGATGGCCTACCTTGCGGCACAGGGGCTGGGACAGTGACGCTGAAGTTTCTGGTCATCAGCGACCTGCATCTGGTGGCCGAGGGGCAGACGTCGATGACCCTCGACACCGCCGCCCGGTTGCAGGCTTGCGTCGCGCAGATCAACGCGCGCTACAGCGATGCGGATTTCGTGGTGGTGGCGGGCGATCTGGCCGATCTGGGCGAGGAGGCCGCCTATCTGCGGTTGCAGGCGCTGCTGGCACCCCTCACCATCCCGGCTTATGTGACGCTGGGCAACCACGATGACCGCCCGACATTTCTGCGCGTGTTCGGTGCGGACCGGGCGGATGAAACCGGTTGTGTCAACCATGTGATCGACGCCAAGGGCTACCGCGTGATCGTGCTCGATTCCTCCGAACCGGGCCGGGTCGATGGTGTGCTGGAAGTCGGGCAGATCGACTGGCTGACGGCGCGTCTGGCCGAGGCGGCGGATCGCCCGGTGGTCGTGGTGCTGCACCACAACGCCAACGCGCTGCACATCGCCGCCGACAAGATCAAGCTGATCGAGGACGCGCCCTTCCTTGCCGCGCTGAAGACGCACCCGGATGTCCGGCAGGTGATCGCCGGGCATGTGCATCTGACGTCGACCGCCGTTTATCATGGCATCCCGTTCACCACTTTGGCGGGCGGGCACTATTCGGTGTCCTTCAACGTCGATGCGCCGGACCGGCCGTTCAAGGCGATCAGCGGTCCGGGACAGATGGCCGTCGTGGTCGGCCTGCCGCATGTGACGACGGTGCTGTTCGAGGATTTCATCGACGGCAACGCGGTGATCGAGGAAATGGCCGACTGATCTGCGCGCGCGCCGTGCAACCCCGGCTGCGGTCCTTCGGGACCGCAGTATTTTCACTTATTTTCAGATGCTTGCCAGGCACCGTCACTGATCCTTCACCAAACCGAATCCCAAACGTCGCGGGTTTGTCGGATGACTGTCAACCAAGCGCACTATCCGGACCAAGGCTCGCGGGAAATTGCGGGATCACCAAACGGGAGAGTGACATGAACCGGACAATGACAAGCGTCGCAGCCCTGGGCCTGGCCCTGATGGGCAGCGCGGCTGCCGCCGAAAAAGTGAAGTTCGAATACTGGTATGGCCTTACGGGCGATCTGGGTGCCGTGGTTCTGGAAACCTGCAACCGCTTCAACGCGTCGCAGGCCGAATACGAGGCCGTCTGCGTCGGCCAGGACGGGTACGAGAAAGCCGTCCAGAACACCATCGCCGCGTTCCGGGCCGAAAAGCACCCGACGCTGCTGCAGTCGTTCGACGCAGGCACCGCCGACCTGATGCTGTCGGGCGAATTCTACCCGGTGACCCAGCTTATGGCCGACACCGGCGTGACCGTTGACTGGTCGGACTATTTCCCGGGCATCGCCAACTACTACTCGTCGTCGAAGGGCGAGTTCTTCTCGATGCCGTGGAACTCTTCGACCCCGGTCTACTATTTCAACAAGGACCACTTCGCCAAGGCGGGTCTGACCGAAGCCCCCCTGACCTGGGAAGGCATGGAAGCCGCCCTCGTCAAGCTGAAGGAATCGGGTCAGGCCTGCGGTCTGGCCTATGCGCCCTCGTCGTGGATCGACCTCGAGCAGTTCTCGATGGCGCACAACGTGCCGGTCGCCTCGAACAACAACGGCTATGACGGTCTGAACACCGAGCTGCTGTACAACACCACGCTGCACGTCAAGCACATGGAAAACATCCAGCGCTGGATCACCGAGGGCGTCGCGTCGATCCGTACCGCCGCCGCCGGCAAAAGCGCGCGTGACAGCTTCGTCGAAGGCGAATGCTCGGTTTTCTTCTCGTCGATCGCCGACCACAACACCGTGCACAAGCTGAAGCCGTCTTTCGCCTGGGACGTGCAGATCATCCCGACCTATGAAGGTGTGGAACGTCACAACACCGTCGTCGGCGGGGCCTCGCTGTGGGTTCTGTCGGGCAAGACCCCCGAGGAATACAAGGCCGCCGCGACCTATCTGGCCTTCCTTGCGACCAAGGAAGAACAGCAGTTCCTGCTGGAAAACTCGGGCTACATCCCGGTCACCAAATCGACCTACGAGGCGCTCAAGGCCGAGGGCTTCTACTCGGCAGAGCCCTACATCAACCGCGACATCGCGATGAAGTCGCTGACCTTCACGGAACCGGGCCCGCTGACCCGCGGCATCCGTCTGGGCGGCATGATCCAGATCCGTTCGGAATGGCAGTCTGAAGTCGAAGCCGCCCTGGCAGGACAGAAGACGATGAAAGAGGCGCTGGATACCGCGACCTCGCGCGGCAACGACATCCTCGCCCGCTTTGCCAAGACCTACGAAGGCAAGTCCTTCCCGTAAGCCAGTCTTGATTTGACAAAGGGCGCGGCAACGGTTGCCGCGCCCCTCTTCTTGCCGGGATTGAACGATGCGCCGCGCCTATTTCAAGTTTAGCTGGATCGCGGCGGTGCTGCTTGCCCCGCAACTGATGATCATCTTCGTATTCTTCTACTGGCCGTCGGCGCAGGCGCTGTACTGGGCCTTCACGCTGGAACAGCCCTGGGGCGGCGGCAACACCTGGGTCGGGTTCGAGAATTTTGCCAACGTGCTGTCGGACCCGTATTACTGGGGATCGGTGCGGGTGTCGGTGATCTATGCCGTGGCGACGACCATCCTTGCGATGGGCATGGCGCTGATCCTTGCGCTGTTCGCCGACCGGCAACTGGCCGGATACCGGGCCTATCGGATCGGGTTGATCTGGCCTTACGCGGTGGCGGCACCCGCAGTGGGCCTGTCGTTCCAGTTCGTGTTCAACCCGGGCGCGGGCATCTTTTCCTACCTCAACACCTTGTCGCCCGGCGTCTGGGACCCGTCGGTCTACCCCTGGCAGGCCATCGCGTCCATCGTGATCGCCGGGGCGTGGAAACAGGTCGCCTACAGTTTCATCTTCTTTCTGGCCGCCTTGCAGGCCATTCCGCGCAGCCTGTCCGAGGCGGCCGTCATGGACGGTGCCCGCCCGCTGCGCCGCATGATCGACCTGCAACTTCCGCTGCTGACGCCCACGTTCTTTTTCCTGCTGGTGATCAACATCACCGACAGCTTCACCGACAGCTTCGGCATCGTTGACACGCTGACCGGGGGCGGTCCGTTCCGGTCGACCGATCTGATGGTCTACAAGATTTACACCGACGGCTTTCAAAGCCTCGATTACTCGGGCGCCGCGGCGCAATCCATCATCCTGATGCTTCTCGTCATGGCGCTGACCTTCGTGCAGTTCCGTTACATCGAGCGTCGCGTGCATTACACCTGACGGGGACCCCATGATCGAACGCACGCCGTTTCTGAACATCGCCACACATGTGATCCTGCTGTCGGGTCTGGTCATCATCATCATCCCGATCTGGCTTGCCTTCGTTGCGGCAACCCTGACGCTGCAAGAGGTCAACAGCGCCCCGATCGAATTGTGGCCCGGCAACCAGTTGTGGGCAAACCTGGTCGAGGCCTGGACGATCTCGGATTTCGGGACCAAGTTCCTGAACACGCTGATCGTGGCGACCAGCGTGGTGGTCGGAAAGATCACGCTGGCCTGCATCACCGCCTTCGCGCTGGTCTTCTTCAACTTTCGCGGGCGGATGCTGATCTTCTGGATGATCTTCATCACGCTCATGCTGCCGCTGGAAGTGCGCATCGTGCCGACCTATGCGGTCGCGGCCAACGCGCTGTCGCCGTTCCAGACCATACTGGAGGTGACCGGCATCAACTGGCTGATCAACGCCGTGTCGGGCATCGAAGTCGCGCTGGAATGGAACCTTCTGAATTCCTACACCGGGCTGATCCTGCCCTTGGTCGCCACGGCCACGGGCACGTTCCTGTATCGCCAGTTTTTTCTGACCATCCCGGACGAACTGGTGGAGGCCGCGCGGATGGACGGCGCGGGACCGCTGCGGTTTTTGTGGGACGTCCTGATCCCGCTGTCAAAGACCAACATCGCGGCGCTGGCCACCATCATGTTCGTCTATGCCTGGAACCAGTATCTCTGGCCGCTGCTGGTGATCACCGACCGGGCGAACTACGGCATGGTCGTGGTGCAGTTGTCAGACCTCGTGCCCGACCAGCTGACCACCGGCGGCGGCACGCCCACCTGGCATCTGGCGATGGCTGCGACGCTGGTCGTCATGCTGCCGCCGATCGCCGTCGTCATCTTCATGCAGCGCTGGTTCGTGCGCGGCCTTATCAACACCGACAAATAGGAGCCTGCGATGGCCAAGATCTCGATGCGCGACGTGCGCAAATCCTATGGCAAGGATCAGGTGGTGCACGGGGTCAACCTTGAAATCGCCAACGGCGAATTCATCGTGGTCCTCGGGCCGTCGGGGTGCGGCAAGTCCACGCTGTTGCGGATGATCGCAGGTCTGGAAACCATCACCGCAGGCCAGATCGCGATTGGCGACACCGTGGTGAACGATCTGGAACCGCGCGAGCGGGGCTGTGCGATGGTGTTTCAGAACTACGCGCTTTACCCCCACATGACCGTGGCCGAAAACATCGGCTATGCGCTGAAGGTGGCGGGCACGCCCAAGGCCGAACGGATGGCGCGCATCGCGGCGGTGGCGGCCTCGGTCGGTTTGGGCGATTTTCTGGACCGGCGCCCCGGCCAATTGTCGGGCGGCCAGCGACAGCGCGTCGCCATGGCCCGCGCCATCATCCGCGAACCCCGCGTGTTCCTGTTCGACGAACCGCTGTCGAACCTCGACGCCAAACTGCGGGTGCAGATGCGCCACGAAATCCGCCGCATTCACAACCGGATCGCAGCCACCTCGGTGTTCGTGACGCATGACCAGCAAGAAGGCATGACACTGGCCGACCGGCTGGTGGTGATGAACAAGGGCGTGATCGAGCAGGTCGGCACCCCGTCGGAAATCTATGATCAACCGGCATCGACCTATGTCGGCGGGTTCATCGGGTCGCCCGCCATGAACTTCCTGTCGGGTCAGGTTGATCGCGCCACCCATTCGGTCCGGCTGGCCAGCGGCGACCGGATCGACGTCTCACCGGCCATCGCCGCCCGCAACCATGGCAAACTGGTGCAGATCGGCGTACGGCCCGAGGCGATGACGATGGTGCCTGCCGGTCAGGGAACCCTGAACGCCACCTTCGAGTTTGTCGAGGAACTGGGCGCGGGGCGGCTTTACCACATGATGTTCGAAGACCTGACCCTGACGGTGCTTGCGGGGGACCGCCAGACGCTGGCCGCCGGTGCGCCGGTGGGCTTGCATATTCCCGCCTCGGCTGTTCACCTGTTCGACGCCGATACCGGCAAACGAGTCGAGGCGGCCCCCTTGGCGGTGGTTGAACAGGTGCCCGCATAACCTTGCCCGTTCTGACGCCCAATCTGAAGGCCTCCGGTCTGATGATCGCGGCCTTCGTGATCTTCTCGGCGATGGCGATCCTCGCCCGCGAGATCAGCGACGACATCCCGGTGATCCAGATGGTGCTGGTGCGTCAGGCGCTGTCGATGGTGTTTCTGGCACCGCTGTTTTGGCGGCAGCGGCAGGCCATCGCGCGCCCGCGTCGGCTGGGGCTGCATGCCTTGCGCGGGATCACCATGGTCGGCGGCATGGTCTGCGGCCTGTCGTCGGTGATCCTGATCCCGCTGGCCGATGCAACCGCGATCCAGATGGCGGAGGTGATCCTGGCCACCGCGCTGGCCGCCCTGATCCTGCGCGAACCCGTGGGCTGGCGGCGGTGGACGGCGACGGCAGTGGGATTCGTGGGGGTGGCGATCATGGTGCGGCCGTTCGGGGCGGGGGTGGACCCTTACGCCTGGGTGGCGTTGCTGGGGGCGGCCTTCGGCGCGGTCAACATGGTGATCCTTCGGGTGGGCGCGGACACCGACCGGATCGAGACGGTGCTGTTCTGGCAGAACATGGTGGTTCTGGTCATCGTGACGCCCGTCGCCCTGTGGGTATGGGAAACCCCGACGCTGGTTCAGGCGGCCATCCTCTTGGTGATGGCAATGATCTTTACCGCCGGGATGTGGCTGATGACCGTGGCACTGCGGCTGGGCGAGACGTCGGCGCTGGCCCCGCTGCACTATCTGCGGTTGCTGATGATGGCAATGGCGGGGTGGTTCATCTATGCCGAAGTGCCCAGCCTGTCGACGGTCATTGGCGCGGTTCTGGTGCTTGGGGCCGCCACCTATACCATCAGCCGAAACGCCCGCAAACAGGTGCCGCAACCCCCGGCACCGACGGTTGCATGAGCGTAGCGCCCCCCGCTCCCCCTCGTGGAGAAGGGGGCGGCCGCAAGGCAGCGCTACCCCGCCCGCAGCCCCAGGATGTCCCGCGCCTGCGCAGGCGTCGCCACGCGCCGCCCATACCGCGCGCAGACCTGAACCGTCCGGGCGACCAGCGCCGCGTTTGACGGGGCCAGCGTGTCACGGTCCAGCCGCACGTTGTCTTCCAGCCCGGTGCGCGCATGGCCGCCGGAACTGATCGCCCAATCGTTCAGAACTGCCTGCTGCGGCCCGATTCCCGCTGCACACCACGGCGCACCGGGAAACAGCCGGTTGACCGTCCGGATGTAGAAGTCGAACACCTCGCGGTCCGCAGGCATCGCGTTCTTGACGCCCATCACGAACTGCACATAGGGCGTGTCCCTGATCTGGCCCGCCTTGTGCATCGCCGCCGCCTTGAAGATGTGCGACAGATCAAAGGCCTCGACCTCGGGCTTCACGTCATGCGCCAGCATTTCCGAGGCCAGCCAATCCACAAGGTCCGGCGGGTTTTCATAGACCCGCGTGGGAAAGTTGTTCGACCCCACCGAAAGGCTCGCCATGTCGGGCCGCAGCGGCAGCATGCCTCCGCGCGCCTGCCCGGCCCCAGACCGGCCGCCGGTCGAGAACTGGATGATCATGCCGGGGCAATGCTTCAGGACGCCCTCTTGCAGCCGTGCGAACTTTTCAGGGTCCGAGGACGGCGTCTGATCAGCGTTTCGGACATGGGCGTGCACGATCGAAGCGCCCGCTTCAAAGGCGGCATGGGTGCTTTCCACCTGTTCCTCGACCGAAATCGGCACGGCGGGATTGATCTCTTTGGTCGGCAGCGATCCGGTGATGGCGACGCAGATGATGCAGGGCTGGGTCATTTTGCGGGTGCCAGCACGAAATCATGCTCCACCGCATAGGTGGTGCCAGCCTCTGTCACGGTCGGCTGGAACTTGGCCATCAGGCTGGCCTTCACCCCGAACACCGCATCCGAGTTGATGTAGGGATCATCCGGATCGAAGATATGCGTCACCAGCGGCTCATAACCCGGGGCCGAGATGATGTAATGCAGATGCGCCGGACGGTAGGGGTGGCGGCCCAGTGCGTTCAGCAACCGCCCCACCGGCCCGTCATCCGGGATCGGATAGAACTTCGGCTTGACGCCCCTGAACCAGTATTCGCCCGCCGCGTTGGTCCGGAACACGCCGCGCAGGTTGAAATCGGGCTGGATGCCCTTTTGCTGCACATCGTAGAACCCTTCGTCATTGGCCTGCCACACGTCGACCTTGGCTCCGGCAATCGGCGCGCCGCCGGTGCCAAGGATGCGCCCGCGCACCGTCATCGGATCACCCTTCTGGTCCAGACAGATGTCCGATCCCAGCGGCAGTTCCGGCGCGTCGGCCACATGGAACGGGCCAAGGACCGTGCTTTCCGACGCGCCCGACGGTTTGCGGTTGTTGATGGCATCGACCAGCATCGACACGCCCAGCACATCCGACAGCAGGATGAACTCCTGCCGCCAGTCGGTGCAGGTGTGCCCCGTGGCCGTCAGGAACCGGATCGCCGCCAACCACTCCTCGGTCGAAGGCTCGATCTCCTTGACCGCCGCGTGCAGGTGGCGGGTGATCACCTCCATCACCTGCGCCAGACGGGCGTCCTTGGCGGCGGCGTTGCGGCTGACGACGACATCGGCAGAAGAGCTTTCCGTGAAATAGCCTTGTTCGGTCATGGTATCCTCATCGGGCCAGAATTGCGGACAGGACGCGGCGCAGATCGGCCGCCGGATCGGCCGAGATCGTCTCGGCCCGCCAGCAGACATGCTGATCGGGACGGACCAGCACGAGCCCCGAGTCGCGGGTTTCCCGGATGCGCGCCCAATCGCCGGTGTGGTCAAGGATGGCACGTCGCGGGCCGATCAGGTGGGTGCGGATCGGCAGGCCCCATTCGGCGCTGATCGCCGCCGCAGCCTCGACCCAACCCTCGCCACCAATGCCGGTGAACAGGGTGAACTGCCCCTTTCCGCACAGATCCAGCGTGGAATGCTTGCCACCCTTCGCGTCGAACAGCCAGACATGGGGAACCCGCGCACCGGGCCAGGTTGTAGGGGCATAGTGCAGCTCGCGGTCCTGCGGGAAATCGGGTTCCGGCTGCCCGTCCGTCACCACGGCGGTCGACTGGTAGCGTTGGTTCATTTCAACGCCATGCGCATCGAACTCGTATTTCTTGAAGGCGATCGCCTGCCGCAACGCCTCGCGCTGCGCCTCGGCCTCCACCCCCGCATCGCAGCGTTTGTCCATGTTCTGCTGCATCACCACCGGATCGACCGAGTCCGTCAGCCCCAGCGCCTGAAAGATCGGGCCGAATTCGCCGATGGACTGGTTGGCGCGGGTCACGATCTGCTTGGCGATGGGCGCCCGTTCGGGGGTGAAGCTGTCGAGAAGCCTTGGCCCGGCTTGTCCTTTGACCACATGCGCCAGCTTCCACGCGAGGTTGAACGCGTCCTGAATCGACGTATTCGAACCAAGACCGTTCGACGGGGGGTGGCGATGCGCCGCGTCCCCCATCACGAACACCCGCCCGGTCTGCATCCGGGTCGCGTGTACGTTATTGACCGTCCAGTAGCTGATCCCGGTCATTTCGATGTCGAGTTCAGGGTCGCCCACAAGGCTGCGGATGATCTTCTTCGCCTCGTCATTCGTCATCTCGGGCCGGGGTTGCGTGATGTCATAGCCCCAGATGATCAGCCATTCATTCCAAGGCCGCACCATCCGCACCACGCCCATCCCGATGCCACCGACGTTGGACCCCGGTTGAAGCACCCAGTAAAGGACGCTTGGCCGATGCGCGACGTATTTGGACAGGTCCATCTTGCACAGCAGGTTGATCGACCCCGCCACGCCCATCTGCCCTTCCAGCGGGATGCCCGCATGTTCTGCCACCAGCGAATTGCCGCCATCCGCGCCCACCAGATAGCGCGACCTTACGGTAAACTCCTTGCCGGTCAGCCGGTCCAGAACGGTCGTCGTCACGCCATCGGCGTCCTGTTCGTGCCGCAGGTACTCGCACGACATCCGCGCTTGCGTGCCGCGCGCGCAGGCAGTCTTGAACAGCAAAGGCTCCATGAAGGTCTGCGGCAGGTCGTTCATCCGGGTGGGCGAGGCGATCAGGTGCGCGGCCTGACTGGCCGGTGCCATGCCCCAGCTTTTCATCCGGCCCAGTTCTTCGCCCGCAAGGCTTTCGCAGAACACGTTCTCGCCCATCAACTCCTTGTCGACGGCGTGCATATAGGCTTCGGCCTCCACCTCCGGCCCCAGATCGCGCAGCACCTCCATCGTGCGCTGGTTCGTGATGTGGGCGCGCGGGCTGTTGGCCAGCCAGCGATAGCGGTTGATCGCCATGTTCTCGACACCCTGGGACGACAGCAGGGCGGCGGTGGCCGACCCGGCCGGGCCGGTGCCAACGATCAGAACGTCGGTGGTGATGTCAGCCATCGGTCACTCCTTGGATTTGGCCAGCCGTCCGCCGGTCAGACGGCGACGGATCGGAAACAGCTGAATGCCGGTTTTGTCAGAAAACAGCCCCCACAGCCCGCGCGGGGCGAAGAGCATGATGACGATCCCGATGGCCCCCAGCGCCATCAGGTAGATCGAGCCGTAGTCGGCAAAGAAGGATTGCAAAAGGAAGAACACCAGCACGCCGATGATCGGCCCCTCGATGGTCCCGATGCCGCCGATGACGACGATGAAGATGACATAGGCCGTCCAGTCGGTGACGGAAAAAGCCGCGTCCGGGCTGATCCGGCCTTTTTGCAGATAGATCAGCCCCCCCGCCAGCCCGGTGCCGAAGGCCGCCGTCAGGAACACGACCCATTTCATCGCGCCAGCATCGACGCCGACGGCCCGCGCGGCCTGTGCGTTGTCGCGCACCGCCGCCAGCGCCAGCCCCCGCTTGGTGCGCAAAAGCCAGTAGATGCCGCCGATCGTCGCCACGCACAGCGCCAGTGCCAGCCAGTACGCAAGGATATCCCGCGCCGCAGCCGACCGCACGCCGAACAGCGCCTCGATGGCCGCCTGCCCCCACATGTCGCCCGACGCCTCGCGCGGCAGCGACGTGCCCGTACCCCCGCCGACCGCCTTCCACTGTGCAACCAGCAGCCGCACCACCTCGGCCACCACCCAGGTGCCGATGGCGAAATAGGCCCCGGCAAGGCGGAACGCGAAGAATGCCGTCGGCACCGCCACCAGCAGCGCCGCCACACCCGACAGCACAAGGGCGGCCACCGGGTCCCATCCCCAAAGGATCGCCGCGCCGAACATCGCGTATCCGCCAAGGCCGACAAAAGCCTGCTGCCCTACCGACACCAGCCCGCCATACCCCGCCAGCAGGTTCCAGAACTGCGCCAGCACCAGCATGGTCAGGATGAAGAACAGGTCCTGGATCAGCCCGCGTCCGGCAAAGGCCGGAAAGGCGATCAGGACGCCGATCAGGACGATCCCCGCGACTGCGGCAAGGCTCGATGCGGTCGTGCGGGTTTCGACGCGGTACGCCATCAGTCGAACGCCCTTGGAAACAGCCCGCGCGGCCGGATCAGCAGCACCACCAGAAACGCGATGTGCCCGGCGAGTATCTGCCATTCCGGGTTGATCGCAGCGCCCAGCGTCTGCGCGACCCCGATGATGACACCCCCCGCCAGCGTGCCCCACAGGCTGCCAAGCCCGCCGATGATCACCGCCTCGAAGGCATAGATCAGTCGCGCCGGGCCGATGGTCGGGTCGAAGTTGGCGCGCATCCCGAGGTAGAGCGCCGCAATCGTCACAACGATCATTGCGATGCCCGTCGCCATCGCGAAAATCCCCTGCGGCTTGATGCCCATCAGGCTTGCCGTCACGGGGTCATCAGACGTCGCCCGAAAGGCACGACCCAGCGACGTGCGGTAGAAGACCCAGTTCAGGCACACGATCACCGCGATGGCCGAGGCGAAGGTCAGAAGCGGCATCACCCCCAGCGTCACCACCCCCAGATCGACCGAGGCCGTCTCCAGCGCCCCTGCCCCGACCCGCTGACTGTCCGCAGAAAACCCCTGCAACAGCACGTTCTGCACCACGATCGACAGCCCGAAGGTGACCAGAAGCGGCGGCAGGATATCCGGCCCCAGCACCCGGTTCAGCACCACGCGCTGCAACCCCCAGCCCAGCGCGAACATCAGCGGCATCGCGATCAGCGCGGCAAGGAAAGGGTTGATCCCCGTCACGCTGACCACCAGCAGAATCAGATAGGCCCCCATCACGATCAGATCGCCATGCGCCAGATTGACCAGCCGCATGATGCCGAACACCAGCGACAGCCCCGCCGCGAACAGCGCGTAAAGCCCGCCCAGCAGAACACCTTGGGCAATGGTGTCGATCCAGTTCATGCGTGCGCCCCGAAATACGCGTCGTGAATGGCCGCGCGGCTAAGACTCGCCGGGCTGCCCGACAGCGTCACCCGCCCCTCCATCATGCAATAGACATGGTCCGAAACCTTCATCGCCTGCCCGATGTCCTGTTCCACCAGCACCACCGACGCCCCCGCCTCCTTGATGCGCGGAAGTGCCGCATAGATGTCGCGGATCACCACCGGGGCCAGACCCAGCGAAATCTCGTCGCACAGCAGCACGCGCGGGTTCGACATCAGCGCCCGCCCGATGGCCACCATCTGCTGCTGCCCACCTGACAGCGCCGTGCCGGGATTCAGTCGCCGCTCGCGCAGGATCGGAAACAGCCCATAGACCGCCTCCAGCCCCCAGTGCCCCTGCACCTTGCGACCATAGGCCCCGATCAGCAGGTTTTCCTCGACCGACAGCGACGGAAACAGCCGCCGCCCCTCGGGCACCATGGCGATGCCAAGCGCGGTGATCTCGTCCGCAGGCAGCGCGCCCACCGACCGCCCCTCGAACAGAACCTGCTCTGGCGCGTTGCGCAGCACCCCGGCGATGGAGCGCATCAGCGTCGTCTTGCCTGCGCCGTTGGCCCCGATGATCGCCACCGTCTGCCCGGCCTGCAACGCGATATCGACGCCGAACAGCGCCTGAAAATCGCCGTAGCGGGCGGTCAGCGCGCGGGTTTCCAAAAGCGTCATACCTCGATCCCCAGATAGATCTCGCGCACTTCGCGGCTGGCCATGATCGCAGCCGGCTCGCCCAGCCCGATCACCCGCCCGAAATCCAGCACCAGCAGCCGTTCGACCACCGAGTTCAGCGCATGCAGCACATGCTCGATCCAGATGATCGTCATCCCCTCGCCATGCAGCCGCCGGATGGTCGCCACCAGCGCCTGACACTCGCCCTCGGTCAGCCCGCCCGCGATTTCATCGAGCAGCAGCAGCTTCGGCTGCGTCGCCATCGCTCTCGCAAGTTCCAGCCTTTTCCGCCCGAGCAACGACAGTGATCCCGCCGTCTGGTTCGCCCGGTCGATCAATTCGCACCGCTCCAGCACATCGGCACAAACGTCGGTCACCGCGCGTTCCGACAGACCAGACCCGTAACTTGCTGCCACCACCAGGTTCTCGAACACCGTCAGGTTGGAAAACGGCTGCGGGATCTGGAAACTCCGCCCCACCCCCATCAGGCACCGCTGCATCGGGCTGACGCGTGTCACATCCCTCCCGTCAAAGGTCACCGTGCCCTTGTCGGCGAGGATGTTGCCGGTGATCAGGTTGAACAGCGTCGACTTCCCCGCGCCGTTCGGCCCGATGATCCCCAGGGCCTGCCCCTTGGCTACGTCAAAGGACACGTCATCGGTAACCTTTAGGGCCCCGAAGCTTTTGCTGACAGAGGTAAGCGACAGGATGGTCATGCAGGCCCCGCGAAAGGCCCCGCCCTGTACCGGGCGGGGCAGTTGGATCAGACGATGGCTTCCATCTTGCCCGCCGTCGGAATCTCGGGCGCGGTGGTGTTGTCGACCACCACCAGATCAAACGTGCCATCCTCCTTGCGCCGCCATTGGCCCCCGACCAGCGGAGTTTTCGAGATGTTCTTGGCGGCAAACGGCGGCAGGTTGGCCCCGTCGAACGCGACCTTGCCCACGATGGTGTTCAGGTTGGTCGCGGCAATCGCCTCGGCCACACCTTCGGGGTCGGTGGGATCGGCCGCGCGGGTGATCACATCCGTCGCCATTTCGAACAGCGAATGGATGAACCCGATGGGCTGGGTCCACGGACGGCCCGTCGCGGCGGTGAAGCCCGCGGCCAGATCGGCGGCGCTTTCCCCTGTCAGCGAGGATTTGTAGGGGTGGCTGGCCGACCACCACACCTCGGACGAAAGGTTGTGACCGTTCTCGCCCAGCGCCTCGACCGACTGCGGGAACAGGATCGCCTTGGCGACCGTCGCGGCCTTCGGCACGAACCCCTGCTGGCGCGCCTGATTCCAGAAGGTGGTGAAGTCGGGCGGGATCACCACGCCGGTCACGATTTCGGTGTTCGCCGCCTTGAAGGCGTTGATCTGGGCCGAAAAATCATCCGTCAGGTTCTGATAGCGGCCCGGATCGACGGTGGTGTATCCGGCCGCCGAAAAGCCCGGCCCCACACCCACGTTCGGATCGCCCCAAGCATTGCCGTCGGCGTCGTTCGGGAACAGCCCGCCAACCTGCTTGTTGGTGTCCAACTGATTCCACATGTTGGTGAACACCGCGATCACATCCTCCAGCCCCCAGAAGTAATGGTAGGCGAAGTTGAACGGTTGCCAGCTTGCCGGATCGCCCGGGTTGCCCTGCTGGCCGATGAAGAACGGCTGCCAGGGTGCCATGGTCGAAATCACCGGCACGCCTTCGGCCTCGCACACCGTAGCGACGGGGTTGGTGGTTTCGGGGGTGGACGCCACCAGCATCAGGTTGATCTCGTCATCGACGATCAACTCCTGCGCCACCTGCGCCGCGCGGTTGGGGTTCGACTGGCTGTCCTTGACGATCACCTCGACCGTCAGGCCCTTTTCCGCCGCAACGCGGGTAAAGGTCTCGATGGCAAAGGCATCAGCCTCGGCAAACCCGGCCAGCGGGCCGGATTGCGGGCTGACATAGCCGATCTTCACCGCAGCACCCTGTGCCAGCGCAGGCATCGCAAGGCCCGAGGCACTGACGGCAAAGCCCGAGGCGGCGGCGGTTTTCAAAAGGCGTCTTCTGGTAATCAGCATGCGTATTTCCTCCGGTTGAGTTGATTTAGTCCGGCCGCCGCCCCTCCCAGGCGTGTTGCAGCAGGGTGCGGATGTCGGCGCGGGCAAAGGGGCGCGGATTGTCATAGGGGTTGGCGGTCGCAAGTTCGGCCGCGCGGTCAAGGTCGGCTTCCGACAGCCCAAGGTCGCGCAGGGCCAAAGGCGCCCCGCAGGATTTCGCGAAATCCCACAACCCACCGCCGACCGAACCGCCGAACACCTCTGCCACCGGGGCCAGCATTTCCGGCACCGCCACCGCGTTGAACGCGGCAGTATGCGGGATCAGGATCGCGTGCGTTTCCGCATGGGGCATCCCGAACGATCCGCCGATCGTGTGGCACAGCTTGTGATGCAGGGCCATCGCGGCATAGCCAAGCCCTGTCGAGCAGAGCCACGCGCCATACAGCACCTGCGCGCGGGCGTCCGTGTTCAGCGGATCGGCCACCACCACCGGCAGCCCGGCCTTGAAGGCCCGCATCGCCTCGACCGCCATTGCCGACAGGATCGGGTTGCCGTCGCGCGCATAAAGAACCTCGACCCCGTGCGCGATGGCGTTCAGCGCCGAGGTTACCGTCATCTGCGCGGGCAGCGTCAGGGTCAGATCGACGTCATAAATCACCACCTCAGGACGGATAGCGGGGTCGCGCTTTGTTGTCTTCTGCCCTCCCGCGGTCTCGCCCAGAATGTCGGTCATCTCGGACCCGGCATAGGTCGTGGGCACCACCACCTGATCCGCCCCGGTCCGCAGCGCGATGGCCTTGGCAAGCCCGATGGTCGATCCGCCCCCGACAGCCACCACGCAATCGGCCCCTGCCGCACGAAAGGCCGCCACCGCCGCGTCGGACACCTCGACCGGGGTGTGCATCGTGGCCCCGGTGAACACCCCCGCCGCGAGCGGTCCCAGCGCATCGGCCAGCGCCTGCGCCTCGGCGGCCTGATGCGGGGTCGACAGGACAAGGGCCGCCGTGCGGCCCAGCCGCCGGACCTCTGCCCCGACCTGCGAAAGCGTGCCGCGCCCGAAGATCACCCGGCTGGAAATGCCGGCAAAGGTGAAGCCGTCACGCAAAGACATCGGCGTCCCCCTTGAACACGGCAGACCCCAGCAGCAGCCGGTCGGCCATCCTCGCCAACGCCTTCAGCTCTGTCCGCGTGACGGCATGGGGGCGGCCGGGGAACAGGTCGCTGCGGACCCGTGCCCCGGCTGTGGCCAGATCGGCCAGCAACCGGTGGAAGGCGGTTGCGGGAATCCACGGATCGGCATCGCCGCAACTGGCGTAGATCGGCATGCCGCGCAGTGGCACGCGCGGCAGGTCATCTTCGGCGGTCCCGACGCGGCATCCGGTGAACAGGCAGGCCCCCGCAACCGGACCGTGCCGCAGAAGGTATTCGGCGCAGAGACAGGCGCCCTGCGAGAACCCCGCCAGCAGCACCGGGCCACGGGCCTGCGCCACCAGCTCCGCCAGCACATCCAGCCCTGCGGCAAGCTCGGTGCGGGTCACCTCGGTCAGCGGGTCGATGGCGCGGGCGGCATACCAACCCGCGCCCTGCGATTTCGGCAGCACGATGCGCACGCCGGGCAGGTCGAGATGCGACACGATCATCCGCTGCATGTCTGCGGGCGTTTGCCCGCGTCCATGCACCACGATGCAGGTCACGTCTGACGAAGGCTGCGTCATCAGAACGACGCCGGTTCCAGCCCGGCTTCCATCTCGGCCTGACGGTCGGCGAACCATGGCGGAAACACCAGCGTCGTGCCGATGGCGTCCGCGGGTTCATCCTTGGCCCAGCCACCAGGAACGGTCCAAGCAATTTCGAACAGCGCCCCGCCTGGGCTGCGGACATAGCACGACTTGAAATACATCCGGTCCTTCTGTTCCGAGATGTCGGTGAACCCCAGCCCTTCGATATGCGCGCGCAGCTTCAACTGGTTCGCCTCGTCGCCGGTGTTCAGCGCAAGGTGGTGGATCGTGCCCCCCGCCAGCGTCCATGTCCCCTGCGGCACGCCCGGCTCGTGCAGGACTTCCAGCACCGAGGTCGGCCCGCCCGCGTTGGGAACCGAAAACACCAGCCCCTCATGCGTGTCGGCGATCTTGGTCATCGGCAGGGCGATGGTCAGGAAATCATCCATCGCCGCGCGGTCCATCACCGACACCGCCGCGCCATAGATGCCCTTGATGCCATGCTCCGCGCCGATGCCCTGCGCCTCGTTCACGATGGACGGGCGGGCGTCGCCGGGGTTTTCCACCAACTCGTGCGGGATGCCGCAAGGATGCTTGAACGACACCCGGTCCGCGCCGAACCGGCTGATCTTCGTGGCCGCGATGCCGCGTTCGTTCAGCCGGTTCACCCAGAAATCGCAGGACCCGACCGGGATCGCCTGCTGCACGATCTTCGACTGGTTCGACCCGCGCCTGCCATAGATGGCCGGCTTCTTGAACGGGAAGGTCGTGATGATGGTGGAGGCGTCACCGTTCCGCGCGCCGTAGTAAAGGTGGTACACGGGCACCACGCCGTCAAACAGCACCGTGCGCTTGACAGAATGCAGGCCCAGCGTTTTTGTATAAAAATCATAGTCTTCCTGTACACCGTCGGTTGACAGCGTCAGATGGTGATAGCCGGTGATCAATGACATGGGCTCTCCTTTGCTCAGGGGTCCTGCCCCGCGTCGGCGCGGGCCAGAACGAAACGGAAGTCTGTGGTCCACCCTGCCCCGGCAGGATGGAAATCGGTCAGCAGACCGGGATGAACCGCACAGAGCGGATCGCGGTCGATGTCGGGGTCTGCCCGGTCGAACACATGGGTGGTCAGGGTCTGGAACCCCGGCGCTGTGATGCGGACCTGCAGATGCGCGGGCCGCCGGGTGCCAAGCCCAAGGCGCGCCATCAGGCGGCCCACCGGCCCGTCCTCGGGAATGGCATAGCCCGCAGGGCGCACCGTGCGGATGGTCAGCCGTCCATCCGCCCCGCTGCGATAGGTGCCGCGCAGGTTGAACTCTGGTTGCAGGTCGGGGGCCTGATTTTCGTAGACCCCGCACCCGTCGGCCTGCCACACCTCGACCACGGCCCCCTCGATGCCCTGCCCGTCCAGATCGGCCACCACCGCGCGCACCGTCAGCGGTTCGCCCTGACCGTCCATCGAGATGCTGTCACCATCGCAGCGCAGCGGCGCGCCGGGGCGGTAGAACGGGCCGGTCAGGGTGTTCGGCGTCGCACCCGGCGGGCGTTGGGTGTTGTGCGCCTCGATGGCGCTGGTCAGTCCCAGCACATCGGCCAGCAGCACCCATTCCTGCCGCTTGTCATCGCAGGCCTCGCCCACTTCGGTGAGAAACCCGATCACAGCCTTCAGATCGGCGCGGCTGGCGTTGGTCTGCCCGATCAGATGGCTCAGGTCCTGCAACAGCACTCCCAAGACATCTGCCAGCCTGCGGTCGCGGGCATCGACCGTGCGCGCGGCAAAGGCGCGGCTCAACGGCAGGTCTATCTCGGAACCGGGCCTTCCATCCATAAGCCGCCGCTCCTCCCAAAGCGTTGCCGTCAGACTAGGCGGTCAAATCTGATTGAGGATCATTTTTTTCCCGGATAACATATCAATCTGGTATGAAGGGCGCCGACATGAAGATCGAAGAACGCCATCTCGCGCAACTTGCCGCCGTGGTCGAGGCGGGCGGCGTCACCGAAGGTGCGGCGCTTCTGGGCCTGTCGCAGCCCGCCGTTTCGCGCACCCTGTCGGCGATCGAGGCGCGGCTGGGCGAACCCCTGTTCGAACCGGGCCGCCGCCCGTTGATCCCCACCCTGCTGGGCCGCCAGCTTGCCGCGCATGGCAAGGTGATCTGGGAGGCGTCGCGCAAGGCATCCGAAACGGTGCAAAGCTTCCGGCGCGGGTCGCTGGGCACCGTGCGGGTGGCCGGGGTGCCCTTCTTCATGGATTGCTACATCAGCCGGATGATCGGCGAGTTTCAGCGCATGGAACCCGACATCCGCGTCGACCAGTCCTACGGCAACCTTCCCGAGCTTCAGGCCGGGATCAAATCGAACCAGCTTGACCTTGCGATCTGCCCCATTGGCCTTGTCGATGCGGGGTCCGGGTTCGACTTCACCGAAATCCTGCCCGGCCGCAACATCCTGGCCTGCCGCGTCGGCCACCCCCTCTTGAAGCGCCGCAAGATCGGGGCGCCGGACCTGCTGGATTATCCCTGGATCGCGCCCTTGCCCGGATCGCCGCTGTTGGCAGACCTGCATTCCATTCTGCTGTCGATCGGGATGAGCGAGGTTTCCATCCGCTATTCCGGGGGATCGCTGCTGTCGGTCTACAACTATCTTGAAGAGACCGATGCCCTGACCGTGCTACCGCATTCGGTGGTGTTCGCCTTCCGCAAGACGCGTCAGGTCACCGTGCTGCCGGTCGCAATCCCGCAGCCGGACCGGTCGCTGGGCATCCTGCGTCTGGCGGGCAGTCCGCGCCTGCCTGCGGCCGACAAGTTCGCCCGGCACATCCAGACCCAGTTCGGCGACCTGACGCGGTTGATAAAACGGCACGAATCCGCGGTGGTCTGGGGCGGCTAGGATCCAAACCACATGGGATGTTATACTATACAATTGATATCCCTGTAGTATTTCTGTCGTACAGGCGTAGCCGTTCCGTCACTTCCCGCTGGTAGCCCTGCATCATCCCTGACCATGATGGAGCCTTCCCATGAAGAATGTCCTGCTCTCCGGCGCAGCCTTGCTGTCGATGACCTCCGTTCTTGCGGCCCAGGACCTGCCGCAGGCGACCAGCCCGTGGTTCACCGCTGCACAGGCGACCATTGCCGAGCGTCTGGCCGTGCAACCCAACACCAACCGCGCCAAGAACGTGATCCTGTTCACGGCCGACGGCAACGGCGTGGGCACCAACTATGCCATCCGCCTGTTCTCGGGCCAACTCGCGGGCGGTCTGGGCGATGACTATGTGCAGCCGTTCGAAACCTTCCCGAACGTGGCGCTGGTCAAGACCTATTCCTCCAACGGCCAGACGCCCGACTCGGCTCCGACCGCCGCTGCGATGAACACCGGCATCAAGACCAAGAACGGCATGATCAACGTCCTTGATACCGTCAATGTCGGCGACTGCGCTGCCGGGGCCACCGCCGGGGTCAAGACCTTTGCCGAAATCGTGTCGGACATGGGCAAGTCGGTCGGCGTCATCTCGACTGCCCGCATTACCCATGCCACACCCGCCGCCGTCTACGCCCGCAGCGTCAACCGCGACTGGGAAGACAACACCGGCCTGCCCGAAGGCTGCACACAGAAGGACATCGCCGACCAGTTGATCGATCAGATGAAGGCTGGCGTGATCGACATCGCCCTCGGCGGCGGTCGCCAGCACTTCCTGCCCGTCGGCGTCACGGACGTGGAAGGCAAGGAAGGCAAGCGCACCGACAGCCGCAATCTGGTGGACGAGGCGACGGCCGCCGGTGGCTCGGTGGTGTTCGGCGCCGATGACTTCGCCGCGCTGACCATGGGCAACAACGCCCCGGTTCTGGGCCTGTTCGAAGCCAGCCACATGCAGTACGAACATGACCGCGCGGGCGAGCCGTCTCTGGCGGAAATGACCGAAGCGACAATCAAGGCGCTGTCGGGCAACGAGAACGGCTTCTACCTGTCGATCGAAGCCGGCCGGGTGGACCATGCCAACCATGCAGGCAACCTGCACCGTGTGCTGGTGGACGGCAAAGCCTTTGCCGACGCCATCGCCAAGGCGATGGAACTGACAAACGCCGAAGACACCCTGATCATCGTCACCGCCGACCATGAACACGCCATTTCGTTCAACGGCTATTGCGGACGCGGATCGAAGATCACCGGCCTGTGCATGCTGGAGAACGAGCAGGGCGTCGAGCATACCGGCGAGCCGGCGCTGGCGGCCGACGGCAAACCCTACACCGTGGCGGGCTACCTGAACGGCGCGGGTTCGGTGCTGGTCGAACAGGCCGACAAGACCTTTGCCGGATCGCGCCCCGACCTGACCGAAGAGCAGGCCATCGACCCCGACTATCTGCAGCAGGCCCTGATCCCGATGAGCTCGGAAACCCATTCGGGTGAGGACGTCGCGGTCTTCGCGCGTGGCCCGTTCGCCCACCTGTTCGGCGGCGTGATCGAGCAGAACGTGATCTTCCACGTGATGAACCACGCCGTCTCCGCGCAGTAACCTGTCAACATCCTGTGACCGGCCCCGGGTGACCGGGGCCGGTTTTCATTCATGCCACCGTCGTGTGTCGATGTTATCTTGTAACAAATCGAGGCCGCCATGATTCGCCGCACCTTCCTTGCCGCCCTGCCTGCCTGCCTTCTGGCCCGCAGCGCACAGTCCGCCGAAACGGCGGCGCTCAAGCTGCGCGACCTTTACAACAAGGACCTCAGCTTTTCCGACGTCGCTCTCGCGAGCCAGGGAAACCGCATCAGCATCGCAGGCTTCATGGCACCGCCGCTGAAGGCGAATTCGGTGTTCTTCGTGCTGACCAAGATGCCGATGGCGGTCTGCCCGTTCTGCGAACCCGGAATGCCCTGGCCTGACGACATTCTGGCGGTCTATGCCAAGCGGGTGGTCGACGTGATCCCGTTCAACGTGCCGATCACCGTGACGGGCGTGCTGGAACTGGGCGATGCCGTGGACCCCGAACTTGGCTTCTATTCCAAGGTGCGGCTGGTCGATGCGACCTATTCCCGGGCCTAGCCACATGGCCACACCGGCCCTTCAGGTTTCCGGCCTGCGCGTCACAAGCCGCGAAGGCCGGGTGCTGCTGGATGTTCCCGCGCTGGAGGTGCCCGCAGGGCAAAGCGTGGCTCTGCGCGGCGCATCTGGGGCTGGAAAATCCACCCTGCTGCATGTGCTGTCCGGTCTGGTGCGTCCTGCTGCGGGTCAGGTCATCTGGGGTGTGCAGGACATTGCCACCCTGTCCGAAGACGCCCGCGCCCGGTTTCGCCGCGTCACGCTGGGCCTGATCTTTCAGGACTGCCACCTGTTCGAGGAACTTTCCGCCCTAGGCAACGCGGCCCTCGCCAGCGCCTTTGCCCCCGCACCAGACCGCCCCGCCATCCGGCAGGCGGCGGGCCACTGGCTTGCGGCGCTGGGGCTTGGGTCGTCCGGCCCCCGCAAGGTCGACAGCCATTCCGGAGGAGAGCGGCAGCGCATCGCCGTCGCCCGCGCGCTGGCCGCAAACCCGCCGGTGATTCTGGCGGATGAGCCCACCGCCGCGCTGGACCGCGTGAATGCCGACGCCCTTGGGGCCGATCTGGCGCAACTGGCCGCGACGGGCGGGCGTACCCTGATCACCGTCACGCATGACGCACAGCTTGCCGGGCGGATGGCCCGGCAGATCACGATGGCCGATGGCAGGATCGTCGAGGACAGTCATGCCTGATCTCTGGGCCAGCCTTTCGCCCATCATGCAGGACATCCTGCTGGCGCTGCTGCTGATCGCCCCCGGGCTGGTCACGGGCGCGGTGGTGCTGCGCGGCCTGCGCCCCCTGCCGCTGGTCGGCGCGATGCTGCGCCGATTCTTCTGGGTCAACCTGCTGTTCGTGGGGCTGATCACGGTATCGGTCGGCATCGGCGTCGGCCTCTTGGCGCAGGAACGCGGGTTGCGTCAGGGCACGGCCCGCGCCGCCGAGAAGTTCGATCTGATCGTCGCCGCGCCGGGCAGCGAGGTCACGGCGATGCTGGCCGCCGTCTATCTGCAAACCTCTGACATGGCACTGGTCACCGGGGCGCAATATGCCGAGTTCGCGCAGGCCGAAGGCGTGGCCTTCGCGGCCCCGATCGCCTTTGGCGACAGTTATCTGGGCGTCCCGGTTGTGGGCACCACGACCGATTTCGTCACCCATCTGGCCGGACCCCTGCCATCGGGCCGCCCTTTTGCAACGCCGACAGAGGCCGTCGCCGGGGCCTATGCCCCGGTCGCGGTCGGCGACAGCTTCACTCCCGCCCACGGTCACGGCCCGGCCAGCGAGGACGATGCGCACAGCGGTTTCGCCTATACCGTCACCGGCGTGATGGCCCCCACGGGCAGCCCGTGGGACCGCGCGATCCTTGTCCCGGTCGAAGGCGTCTGGGCGGTGCACGGGCTGTCCACCGGCCACCCGCCCGGCGACACCCGCATCGGCCCGCCCTTCGTGCCCGAACTGATGCCCGGAACCCCTGCCGTTCTGGTCCGGGCAACCGAGTTGTGGGGCAATTACGCCCTGAAATCCCAATTCACCCGCGCCGACCTGATGGCCTTCTTTCCCGGCACGGTCCTGTCGCAACTGCACGGGCTGATGCGCGATGTGCGAAGTGCGATGTCGGTGATGGCGGTGCTGACGCAGGTGCTGGTCACGCTGTCGGTGCTGGTCGGACTGGTCATCCTCGTGCGGCTGATCGCGCGGAGCCTTGCCCTGCTGCGCGCGGTCGGTGCCCCGCTGCGGTTCGTGTTCGCCGTGGTCTGGGCCTATTCCGCCGCGCTGATCGTCAGCGGGGCGGGGTTGGGGCTGGCGTTCGGCTGGGTTGCGGCGCGGGGAATTTCGGCGCTTGTCACCGCGCGGACCGACGTGCTGGTCACCGCGTCCCTGTCATGGCCCGAGGCGCATCTGGTCGCGGGCTTCGTCAGCCTGACGCTGCTGCTGGCCCTGCTTCCCGGCTGGCTGGCCGTGCGCCGCCCGCTGTTGTCCGACCTTCGCAATTGAAAGGTATTTCCATGCGCGCCCTTCTGATCGCCCTTGCCCTGCTGGCCCCGCCCGCCCTGTCACAAACTAAAGACCATCTGGCCGAAAAGGACGGCCTGCGCGTGCTGCACGCCTGGACTCCGGCAGCCGCCAAGGGCACCGAGGCCCTGATCTATCTGGAAGTGGAAAACACCTCGCCCGCGCCGACCACCCTGACGGGGGGAAACGCCATGGGCCAACCGCTCGATCTGGTGGGGTTCAGCTATGGCGCGGCGGGCGAGGACTGGACCATCCTGCCCGGCCTGCCCGTGCCTGCCGGTGCCGATCTGCATCTGGAACCAGAGGTGCTGGCCCTGCGCTGGACCGACCTGCCGGCGGATCTGGCCGAAGGCGGCGACCTGCGGATCGACGTTCACCTCGGCCCGCATGCCCTGCCGGTCGCCGTCGAAATCGGGGCCGCCGATGCCACAGGCCACAGTCACGCGGGCCATGGCCACTGATCGTCACACGGACAATTACAGGGTCTTCAACGCCTGCAGATAGCCTGCCACCGCCCGCGCCCGGCTGCGAGCCCGGTCCACGGCGGCGCGCGCCTCTACCGCGACAAACCGCACCGCGTCCTGCGGGCGCAGTTGCACGAACCCGTCCAGATCGTCCGGAACGACAGTGGCAATCTTGGGATAACCCCCCGTCGTCTGGTGATCCGCCAGCAGCACTGTCGCCACGCCATCGCCCGCCACCTGCACCGACCCGCGCACAATCGCCTGCGACGGCAGGTTCAGCGCCGAACCCGCCGCCACCAGCGGCCCGCGCAGCCGCACCCCCATCCGGTCATAGGCATCGGTCAGCCGGTAAGGCGCACCAAAAAACGCCTCCAGCGCCTCGGGCGGAAAGACCCGATCCTGCGGGCCGGGAACGGCATGCACCACCCGGCGGGGCCGCGCCCATACGGGGCAGGGAATGGCCCCCTCGGCCACCTGCCGCGCCGCGTCCACCACAATCTGCTGCCCCGGCGCAAGCATGCCGCCGCCGAACCCCGACGGCGCATGGGTCGCCGCACTGCCCAGCCAGTCCCGCGCCACCATCCGCCCGGCAAAGGCCAGACAGGTCCAACTGCCCCAGGGCCCCTGCCGTACCGTCAGCCTGTCCCCGGCGCGCAAGGTGACGACAACCCACGACCCCAACCGCAGGCCCGCCACCTGCACCACGAAGCCGCCCCCCGCCACCGCGACCGACACCGCCCCCTCGACACAGTCGAGCGTCAATCCCCCCCGCGATACCTCGATTGCCGGCGCTCCGGACGGATTGCCCAGCGCCAGATTCGCGATCATCAGACTGCGCCGGTCCATCGCCCCCGACCCCGGTACGCCAAAGCGCATCAGGCCCGGCCGCCCGCCATCCTGCACCGAAACCAGCGGCCCCGCATCCACAACACCGAACACCGCCCGCGCCATGGTTCAGACCCCGGCCGCCAGCGCATCGCGCCCGATCCGGCGAAACCGCACACGGTCCCCGACGTCGAACAGAAAGGGGCGCGCGGCATCGCCGGTCAGCACCTTCGTCGGTGACCGCCCGATCACCCACCACCCCGTCGGCATCGTCAGCGTCGTGACCAGACACTGCGCGCCCGCCACGATCACGCTGCCCGCCGCCACCCCGCGCACCGCCGATGGCTTGCGGTCCAGTTGTAGCGGCGCGGGTACCCCGGCCAGATAGGCATAGCCGGGGGCAAAGCCGTACATCACCACCTCGTACCGCCCCGCCAGATGCGCCGCGACCACCGCCTCGGGCGCAAGACCCGACTGCGCCGCCACCGCCGCCAGATCGGGGGCGACGTCGGGGTCGTAACAGACGTCGACCAGACGCTCGGACACCGCCGCAGGGGCCGCACCGGGATGCGCCAGCAACCCGCGCAGATGCGCCTCGGCCAATGCGTGATCGGTCACCAGCGGGTCGAACAGCACGGCCAGCGTCACGAAGGCGGGCACCGCCTCGGCGTACCCGGCAAAGGGCGCAGCGGCCAGCACCCGGTCCAGCCGCCGCACGGCTTCGCGCGCAGCGGGGGTCGGATCGTCGCCGAATTCGACCAGCAGCGCATGGTCCGCCATCGCGCGGAAGGTCGGCGCGTCCATCGCCTAGCCTGCCAGAAAGGGCGTGATCGACACACCCTGCGCCGACAGCGCCGCGCGGATCGTGCGCGCCATTGCGACGGCGCCCGGACTGTCGCCATGCACGCAGACCGAGTCCGCAGTCAACGGCACCGGCGCGCCGCCGATGACCGGCATTACGCCGGACTGCAGAAATGCCATCAACCGCGCCGCCGCCGCGCCTGCGTCGTGGATCATCGCATCGGGCCTTGACCGGGGCACCAGACGCCCATCGGGCAGATAGGCCCGGTCGGCAAAAACTTCGGAGTAAACACGCACGCCCGCGTCCCGCGCCACCGCCGCCAACACCGTTCCCGAAATCGCCAGAACCGCCAGCCCCGGCGACACCGCCCGCACCGCAGCAGCGATCGCCCCGGCCACCGCGCGGTCTTCTGCCGCCAGATTGGCCAGCGCCCCATGCGGCTTGACGTAGCCAACCTCAGCCCCGGCCAGCGCTGCCACCCCCATCAACGCACCCACCTGCGCCGCGACCATCCGGCCCACCTCGTCGGCCGACATCGGGATCACCCGGCGGCCGAACCCCGCAGGATCGGCATAACCCGGATGCGCACCGACCCTGACCCCGCGCCGCGCCGCCGCCTGCAGCGTGGCAAACATCGTCTCGGGGTCGCCCGCATGGCCGCCGCAGGCAATGTTGGCGCTGGTCACCAGATCCAGCATCCCTGCGTCGTCGCCCATCGACCACGGCCCGAACCCCTCGCCCAGATCGGCATTCAGATCAATCCGCATGGCATACCCCCTGCCCGCATGGTTCCCCAGAACCCGCGTCCTGTCGAGAGGCCAAACGAAAACGGCGCCACGGGTTGCCCCGCAGCGCCGTCTGTTTCGTTCCCGTGGATCAGACCAGATCGAACCGGTCGAGGTTCATCACCTTGGTCCAGGCCGCCACGAAATCGCGCACAAAGGCCGGCTGACCGTCGGCACATCCATAAACTTCGGCCAGCGCCCGCAATTGCGAGTTCGACCCGAACACCAGATCCGCCCGCGTCGCCGTCCACTTCGTCGCTCCCGTTGCCCGGTCATAGCCCACGAATTCGGCTTCGGTGGTTGACGTCGGGCTCCACACTGTGCCGATGTCCAGCAGGTTGACGAAGAAATCGGTCGTCAGCGCGCCGGGCCGATTGGTGAACACGCCATGCGCCGACCCGCCCGCGTTCGTTTCCAGAACCCGAAGGCCGCCAACCAGAACGGTCATCTCGGGCGCGGTCAGAGTCAGCAGTTGTGCCCGGTCCACCAGCAGTTCTTCCGCCGTCACGGCATAGTCGCGCCGCAGATAGTTGCGGAACCCGTCCGCCATCGGCTCCATCACGGCAAAGCTTTCGACGTCGGTCTGGTCCTGCCGGGCATCCGTGCGGCCGGGCGTGAACGGCACCGTCACCGCATGCCCCGCCGCCAGCGCCGCCTGTTCGACACCCACACCGCCTGCCAGCACGATCAGATCGGCCAGCGACACCTTCTTCGATCCCGCCCCGGCGTTGAAGTCGGCCTGGATCGCCTCCAGCTTGCCCAGAACGGTGGCCAGTTGCGCAGGCTGGTTCACGTCCCAGTCCTTCTGCGGCGCAAGACGCACCCGCGCGCCATTGGCCCCACCGCGCTTGTCCGACCCGCGGAAGGTCGAGGCCGACGCCCAGGCGGTCGATACCATCTGCGACACGGTCAGGCCGCTGGTCGCGATCCGGGCCTTCAGCGCCGCGATGTCAGTTGCATCGACCAGATCGTGATCCACGTCGGGAACCGGGTCCTGCCAGATCAGCACTTCCGCAGGCACCAGCGGCCCGAGGTACAGCGGACGCGGACCCATGTCGCGGTGGGTCAGCTTGAACCACGCGCGGGCAAAGGCATCGGCCAGTTCCGCCGGGTTGGCATGGAACCGGCGCGAGATTGCCTCATAGGCCGGATCCACCCGCAGCGCGAGGTCCGACGTCAGCATCACCGGCGCATGGCGGCGCGACGGATCATGCGCGTCGGGCACCAGACCGGCCGCATCGGCGCTGGTCGGAATCCACTGCTGCGCACCGGCCGGGCTTTTCGTCAGCTTCCATTCAAAGCCGAACAGCGTGTCGAAATAGCTGTTGTCCCAGGTGGTCGGCGTCGGCGTCCATGCGCCTTCCAGACCGCTGGTGGTGGTATGCGCGCCCTTTCCCGTGCCGAAGGCGTTCTTCCAACCCAAGCCCATCTCCTGCAGCGGCGCGCCTTCCGGCTCCACCCCCACCAGCGCCGCATCGCCGGCGCCGTGAGATTTGCCAAAGGTATGGCCGCCTGCGATCAAGGCGACGGTTTCCTCGTCGTTCATCGCCATGCGCGCGAATGTCTCACGGATGTCGCGGGCAGAGGCTGCCGGGTCGGGGTTGCCGTTCGGGCCTTCGGGGTTGACGTAGATCAGCCCCATCTGCACCGCTGCCAGCGGGTTTTCCAGATCACGGTCGCCGGAATAGCGGTTGTCGTCCAGCCACTTGCCTTCCGGGCCCCAATAGATGTCCTCCTCGGGCTCCCACACGTCGGCGCGACCGCCGCCAAAGCCGAAGGTCTTGAACCCCATGTCTTCCAGCGCGACGTTGCCCGCAAGGATCATCAGGTCGGCCCAGGACAGGCTCGCGCCGTATTTCTGCTTGACCGGCCACAGCAGGCGGCGGGCCTTGTCGAGGTTGCCGTTGTCCGGCCACGAATTCAGCGGCGCAAACCGCTGCGTGCCCGACCCGGCCCCGCCACGCCCGTCCGCCGTGCGGTACGTGCCCGCCGAATGCCACGCCATGCGGATGAAGAACGGCCCGTAATGCCCGTAGTCCGCCGGCCACCAGTCCTGCGAAGTGCGCATCAGCGCCACGATATCGACCTTGACCGCGTCAAGGTCCAGCTTGTGGAACGCTTCAGCATAGCTGAACGCCGGACCCATCGGGTTCGACAGCGCGGAATTCTGGTGCAGGATCCTCAGGTTCAACTGGTTTGGCCACCAGTCGCGGTTCGACCGCACCGACGAGACCGAGTTCTTGCCGACCCCGTGGATCACCGGGCATTTGCCGACGCTGGGGGTATCGTTTCCGTCCATGGTTCTCTCCGATCAATGCTGCGAAAAAAGGCGGACCACCGCACAGGGCGGCTGTGGCAGCGCTGCGCCTGCCGTGTCTGCCCCGCATATAGCAAAATGGTTCCATTAGTTTAAGTTGTATTTCCTGATTGTGGCGATAAGCTAGCCTTATGTTGAACCTGACCCTCAAACAGTTCCGCTACTTCGAGGCGCTGGCCCGCCACGGCCATTTCGGGCGGGCGTCCGACGCCTGCGCCATCTCGCAGCCCGCCCTGTCGATGCAGATCAAGGAGATGGAAGAAACCCTTGGCACACCGCTGTTCGAACGCGGCGCGCGGCAGGTCCGGCTGACCCGGTTCGGCGAGGATCTGGCCCTGCGCCTGCGCGGCATCCTGCGGGCGGTGGACGAGTTGGAGGACCTTGCGCGCGCGTCGAAGGACCGGCTGGCGGGGCGGCTGCGCATCGGGGTGATTCCCACCGTGGCACCCTATCTTCTGCCGACGATCATCGGGAACCTCATGGGGATGAACGGCGATCTCGACATCCATGTCCGCGAAACCGTGACGCCGAAACTGCTGCAGGATCTGGCCGACGGGCGTCTGGATACCGCCATCGTCGCGCTGCCGGTGTCGGAACCGTCGCTGGCCGAGGTTGCGCTGTTCACCGAAGCCTTCGTTCTGGTGCGCCCGGCGTCCGAAGCGAACCTTCCGGTGCCCAGCCGTGAAACCCTGCGCGACATGCGGCTTTTGCTGCTGGAGGAGGGCCATTGCTTTCGCGATCAGGCGCTGTCCTTCTGCAATCAGCACGCCGCCCTGCCGCGCGAGCTGCTGGACGGCAGTTCGCTGACCACGCTGGTGCAGATGGTCAGCGCAGGCATCGGCGTGACGCTGATCCCCGAAATGGCGGTGGCGCTGGAAACCCGGTCGGGGGAGGTGTCGGTGGCGCGGTTCCGCGACCCGCAGCCCAGTCGCACCATCGGGATGATCTGGCGCAAATCCAGCCCGCTGTCCCGCCAGTTGACCCAGATCGCCGAGGTGGTGGCAGATTCAGCCGCCGCGCTGCGCACGTTGCACGGCGCAGACGGTGGTCAGGCATCTGGCGCGCAGTAAACCTGATACAGCACGTCCAGAACCGCCCGCACTTCACGGCTTGCCAGACTGTAATAGATCGTCTGCCCCTCGCGCCGGGTGGCCACCAGCCGCAGCGCGCGCATCTTGCCCAGATGCTGCGACAGCGCGGCGGGGCTGAGCTGCACAATTTCGGCCAGATCGCCGACCGACCGTTCGCCCCCCAGCAAGGTGCACAGCACGACCAGACGCTTCGGATTTGCCATCGCCATCAGTGTGGCGGCAACCTCTTCGGCTTTCGCCTCGAGCAGACGGATCGCATCGGGATGAGTTTCCGTGTTCATGCTTGACACTTTAGAAGTTTCGAATATATGCGCTCATATCGCAATATGACCCAAGAGGCAATCGTGACAAACATCGGAACCGTCGATCGTGCAATCCGCTTCGTGCTTTGGACAATCCTGATGTTCGCGCCCTTCGTGCCGCCCTTCGCCGGAATGCCGGAAGGCTGGGGTGCCTGGACCTTCGCGCTGCCCGCGCTGGGCGTCGTGATGCTGACAACCGCCCTCTTCCGGTTCTGTCCGGCCTATGCCCTGCTCGGCATCCGCACCTGCCCGCTGCACAAATCCTGATCCCAAACCGAAAGGCGTTCCGATGATCACCGAATTCACCCCCCTCGCCTCGCTTGCCGGAGGAGTTCTGATCGGCCTCGCCGCCGTCATGCTGATGGCCTTCAACGGGCGCATTGCGGGCATGACCGCCATGCTGGGCGGCGTGCTAGAACCGCATCAGCCTGACAGCCGCTGGCGGCTCGCCTTTCTGGGCGGGGCCATTGCAGCCCCGCTGATCGCCACCCTGCTGGGCGCGCGATTCGCCTTTGCCTCGCCCACCACCGGCGTGCTGCTGGCGATCGGCGGAGTGATCGTCGGGGTCGGCGTGACCTACGGGTCGGGCTGCACGTCGGGGCACGGCGTCTGCGGCATGGCCCGCCCGTCGCCCCGGTCGGTCGTGGCCACCGCAACCTTCATGGCGGCGACCTTTGTCACCGTCACCCTGATCCGCCACGGCTTTGGAGGCTGACACGATGAACCGCATTCTTTCCGCCCTTGCCGCCGGTCTGGTCTTCGGCCTTGGTATTGCCCTGTCCGGCATGGGCAACCCCGCAAAGGTGCTGAACTTCTTCGACGTGTTCGGCACATGGGACCCGAGCCTCGCCTTCGTCATGGGCGGTGCGCTGGTCACCACGGCCATCGGGTACCGGCTGATCTTCGGCAAGGCGCAGGCGCCGCTGTTCGACACCGCCTTTCAGGTGCCCACGTCCCGCACCATCGACGCCAGACTGGTCGGCGGTTCGGCGCTGTTCGGGGTCGGCTGGGGCATCGCGGGCTTCTGCCCGGGCGGAGCGATCCCGGCGCTGGGATTTGCGCCCTGGCCGACCGCACTGTTCCTGATTTCGATGATGGGCGGAATGGTGCTGGCCCGCTGGCTGCAAGCCCTGCCCCGCCGACAAACCGCCTGATCCTTCAAAGGAGAATTCGCATGTTCACCCCGGTCCCCCATCCCGTCGACCTGACCGTCAAGCCCGAGGTCACCGCCTTCTTCGACGCGCCGACCAACACCGTGACCTATGTCGTCCGCGACCCGGCCAGCACGTCCTGCGCCGTGATCGATAGCGTGATGGACATCGACTATGCCGCCGGGCGGATCAGCTACGGGTCCGCCGATGCGGTCATCGACCATATCCGCGCGCATGGCCTGACGCTGGAATGGCTGATCGAAACCCATGTCCACGCCGACCACCTGTCGGGTGCGCCCTATATCCAGGGCAAACTCGGCGGCAAGATCGGCATCGGCGAAAACATCACCATCGTGCAGGACACCTTCGGCAAGGTGTTCAACGAAGGCACCGAGTTTCAGCGGGACGGCAGCCAGTTCGACCGGCTGTTCAAGGACGGCGACAGCTATGCGATCGGCACCATGACCGCCTTCGCCATCCACACACCCGGCCACACCCCGGCCTGCATGACCCATGTCATCGGCGACGCGGCCTTTGTCGGCGACACGCTGTTCATGCCCGACGGCGGTTCGGCCCGCGCCGACTTTCCGGGCGGCGACGCGCGCACCCTGTTCCGGTCGATCAAGCGGGTTCTGTCGCTGCCCGGTGAAACGCGGCTGTTCATGTGCCACGACTACGGCCCGAACGGACGCGACATCCGCTGGGAAACCACGGTGGCCGAACAGACCGCACACAACATCCATGTGCGCGACGGGATCACCGAGGACGCCTTCGTGACCCTGCGCGAGGCCCGCGATGCCACGCTCGACATGCCGAAGCTCATCATCCCGTCGCTGCAGGTCAACATGCGCGCAGGCGACCTGCCGCCCCCGGACCAAGACGGCAAGCGGTTCCTCAAGGTCCCGATCAACGGCCTGTAACGCCCCCGACCCCGGAAAGACACGCCGTTGAAATCCCTGAAATCCGTATTGCCGATCCTGGAATGGGCCCCGGCCTACACCCGAACCGAGGCGCAAAGCGATCTCGTGGCGGCGCTGATCGTCACGATCATGCTGGTGCCGCAAAGTCTGGCCTATGCCATGCTTGCGGGCTTGCCGCCGCAGGTCGGGCTCTACGCCTCGATCCTGCCGCTGATCGCCTATGCCGTGTTCGGCACCAGCCGGGCGCTGGCGGTAGGGCCGGTGGCGGTGGTGTCGCTGATGACGGCGGCGGCGGTGGGGCAGGTCGCGGCCCCGGGATCGGCGCAGTATCTGACGGCGGCCATCACGCTCGCTTTCCTGTCGGGGCTCGTGCTGGTGGCGATGTCGGTCCTGCGGCTGGGATTTCTGGCCAACTTCCTCAGCCATCCGGTTATATCGGGCTTCATCACCGCCTCGGGCCTGCTGATCGCGACCAGCCAGATGAAACACATCCTTGGCATCCGCGCCGAGGGCGACACCCTGCCCGAGATGTTGACCGCGCTGTTCGGCGGCCTTGGCCAGACCAACCCCTACACCGTCGTGATCGGCGTGTCGGCCACAACCTTCCTGTTCTGGGTCCGCAAGCGGCTGAAGCCGCTGCTGCTGGCGCGCGGGATGCGGCCGCGACCGGCCGATCTGCTTGCCAAGGCCGGGCCGGTGGCGGCGATCGTGGTGTCCATTCTTCTGGTGGTGGGCTTCGGTCTGGCAGAGCGCGGCGTGCGCATCGTGGGCGAGATTCCGGCAGGGTTTCCGCCCTTCGCCCTGCCATCCTTCGATCTGGGCCTGTGGCAGAAACTGGCGCTGCCCGCTGTTCTGATCAGCCTCGTCGGCTTTGTCGAATCGGTGTCCGTGGCCCAGACACTGGCCGCCAAGCGGCGCCAGCGCATCGTGCCCAATCAGGAACTGACCGCCCTTGGCGCATCCAACATCGCAGCGGCGCTGTCGGCCGGCTATCCGGTGACCGGCGGGTTTGCCCGGTCGGTGGTCAACTTCGACGCCGGGGCCGAAACGCCGCTGGCCGGGGCCTATACCGCCGCAGGCATCCTGGCCGCGACGTTGTTCCTGACGCCGCTGTTCCGGTTCCTGCCGCAGGCCGTGCTGGCCGCGACGATCATCGTCGCCGTGCTGTCATTGGTGGACGTTGCGGCCATCCGCCGGACCTGGGCCTATTCCAGACCCGACTTCGCCGCGATGGCCGTGACCATCCTGACCGTCCTTCTGGTGGGGGTCGAGGCGGGCATCACCGCCGGTGTCGGCCTGTCGCTGCTGCTGTTCCTGTGGCGCACCTCGCGCCCGCACATGGCCATCGTGGGGCTGGTTCCGGGCACCCAGCACTTCCGCAATGTCGACCGCCACAGCGTGATCACAGACCCCGCGATCCTGTCGATCCGGGTGGATGAAAGCCTGTACTTCGCCAATGTCCGCGCGCTGGAGGATGCGGTCTATGACCGGGTGGCAAGTCAGCCAGCCCTGCGCCACGTCATCCTGATGTGCCCCGCCGTCAACGCCATCGACGCCAGCGCGCTGGAAAGCCTTGAATCCATCGCGCACCGCCTGCAATCGGCCGGGATCGGCTTTCATCTGTCCGAAGTGAAAGGCCCTGTGATGGACGCGCTGAAGAAATCCGACTTCCTGACCGGATTTGCAGGTCAGATCTTCATGTCGCAATACGACGCTGTGCGCGCGCTGCAGACGCCCGCAACCGCGCCTGCAAAGCTTGCATCTGTCTGACTAGTCTGCCGCCGGTCCGCGCAGGGCCGCCAACCCTTCGGACAGGCCGGTTGCCGACAGGCTGAACACCACAGGCTCCGACGTCCGGTTGGGCCGGTATCCGCCCACCAGCGTCTCGGCCGTATCGAACGTGGCCGCCAAATCGCCGGTCAATTCCAGCAGGCCTTCGCACAAGTCCCGCCCGCAGCTTTGCCAGACAAACCCCGTCTCCTCGGTGGCCTCCTGCGGGCGCAGCACAAAGCCCGACGGCAGATAGACCCCCAGCGGCACCCGCACCGCCATGAACTGCCGCGACCCGTCCGCACTGGAGAACGCCAGCAATTCCGCCAGAAACGCCCGGTCGGTGCTGCGGGCCAGTTGCTGGCTCAGCACACAGGTCGTCTCGTTCACCGCAAGCGCCTCGCAGGTCACCACCCAGTTGCCGAACCGCGTTCCATTGGCAATCCGCGCAGGGGCGGCGGCGACGGCAGCATCTTCGGTGCCAACCGCGACATCCTGCGCGCAGGTGGACATCGGAAACAACAGACAGGTCAGCGCAAGGGCGGCGCGGTGCAAGCCGGGCATGGAAAAATCCTTTGGGGTCACGGGGCGGGGACTGGTCAAATCAGGGGTCAGTGTTTCAAGCCCGACCATGATTTGCAAGCGCGTCGGCAAGGCAGCCCACCCGGCGGCGGCGTCGCAGACCTGCGCAAGACGCCCGCGGCCCCGCCTAGCGCCGGAACCTCGGCTTCTTGCTCCAGGCAAGCGCGTCGGTGATCATCTGCGGCAGGGTCGAGCGTTCGGGCTGCCAGCCCAATTCTTCACTGGCGCGGGCCGACCCCGACACAAGTGCCGCCGCGTCCCCGGCCCGACGCCCGCCAATGACCAGCGGCACGTCGCGGTTGGTGACCACGCGCGAGGCATCCAACACCTCGCGCACCGAAAACCCGCGCCCCGACCCCAGATTGAACACCCGGTTCGCCTTGCCGTCATTCAGCCAGCGCAGTCCCAGCACATGCGCCGCCGCAAGATCGCTGACATGGACATAGTCGCGCACGCAGGTGCCGTCCGGCGTCGGATAGTCGGTGCCATGCAGCGTCAGGGCCGGCCGCCGCCCCTCGATCGCGTCCAGCATCAGCGGGATCAGATGCGTCTCGGGCATGTGCTGCTCGCCCACATCGCCGTCGGGGTCGGCACCCGCGACGTTGAAATACCGGAAGATCACATGCCGCAACCCATGGCTCTGGCCAAAGTTCTGCACGATTTCCTCAATCGCGCGCTTGCTGGCCCCATAGGCATTGATCGGACGCTGGACGGTGTCCTCGTCCAGAACCACGCCATCCTGATCACCATAGGTCGCGCAGGTCGAAGAGAAAACCATCTTCAGACACCCCGCAGCCACCGCCGACTCGATCAGGTTCAGCGCGCCCCCCACATTGACCCGCCAGTACCGGCCCGGGTCCTTCATCGAGTCGCCCACCAGCGACAGCGCCGCGAAATGCATCACCGCCACCGGGCGAAACTCGGCGAACACGGCCTCGACCGCCGCACGGTCCATCAGATCCCCCTCGACCAGCGGCCCGAACTTCACCGCCTCGGCCCAACCGGTCGACAGGTTGTCAAAGGCGACGGGGATGAAACCGGCGCGCGCCAGCGCCTTGCAGGCATGTGCGCCGATGTATCCGGCGCCCCCTGTCACCAGTACCGCGTCGCCACCCTGCATTCCGTCACTCCAGTTCGGCCGGAAGTCCCGCCCGCAGCAGGTCTGCCAGTGTCAGCGATTCGATCAGGACCAGATAGGACCAGAACACATCTGCAAACACCTTGCGGATACGGCAGGTTCCCTCGTCGCTGCAATCTTCGCAACGCTGATAGGCGCTTCGGGACAGACAGGGCAGCGGGGCGATCGGCCCGTCGATCAGTCGCAACAGATGCGGGATCGACACCGCTTCGGGCGACATCATCAGATGATAGCCCCCCGACCGCCCCCGCGTCGACCCGACGATCCCGTCATTGCGGATTTCCAGCAGGATATGCTCCAGAAACCGCTTCGGCGCGCCGGACCTCTTGGCGATCACCTCGATCGTCAATGCCTCGGGGTGCGCCGAAGCCGCTTCATCGGCAAGCGTCAGCAGGGCCTTCAACGCGTACTTCATCTTTTGCGTGATCATGCCAACGCGTAACCCGCAGGTATTGCGGAATCAATCGGGCAGGTGGCGGCAGACCTGCGGGGCGCGAAGTATTTTTGCGCCCCGCCTGCCCTTTGCCCTACCCCAGCGCCGCGTCGCACCGCGCGCAGGTGTGCGGATGCCGGTGGCTGCCGACATCCGGCAGGATGCGCCAGCAGCGCAGGCACTTGTCGCCCGTGGCCAGTTCGAAGACCACACCCACCCCCGGCACCTCGGGCAGGCGGAACGCCTCGGCAGGCTCCGGATCGCCGGTCACCTGGATGGCCGAAGTGATGCACAGATCGGCAAAGTCCGGTCCCTGCACCGCCGCCCGCATCGCCGCATCCTCGACATGCACCACCGGGGCCGCCTCAAGACTTGCCCCGATCACCTTTGCCGTCCGCTGCACCTCCAGCGCGGCCGTCACCACCCGGCGCACCGTGCGGACCTGCGCCCACTTGGCCGCCAGCGCATCATCGCGCCAGCTTGCGGGCGTTTCGGGCATGTCCAGAAGATGGACCGACGAGTCGTTGCCGGGGAAGCGGCACAGCCAGACCTCTTCCATCGTGAACACCAAAATCGGCGCAAGCCAGGTGACCAGCCGGTGGAACAGCAGGTCCAGCACCGTCCGCGCCGCCCGCCGGGTCAGCGAGGTCGGCGCGTCGCAGTAAAGGCAATCCTTGCGGATGTCGAAATAGACTGCCGACAGATCGGTCGTGGCAAAGGCGAACAGCTTCTGGAACACCCCCTGGAAGTCATACCGCGCGTAACCCTCGCGCACCTCGGCATCAAGCTCGACCAGACGGTGCAGGATGAACCGCTCCCCCTCGGGCATGTCCTCGACCGGCACGCGTTCGGCTTCGGTGAACCCGGCGAGGTTGCCCAGCAGGAACCGCAGCGTGTTGCGCAGGCGGCGATAGCTGTCCGCCGTGCCTTTCAGGATTTCTTTCCCGATGCGCTGGTCTGCGGTGAAATCGGCCTGCGCCACCCACAGCCGCAGGATGTCGGCCCCGTATTCCGCAATCACCTGTTGTGGGGCGATGGTGTTGCCCAGCGATTTGGACATCTTCATGCCCTTTTCGTCCAGCGTGAAGCCGTGGGTCAGCACCCCGCGATAGGGCGCGCGCCCCTTGGTGCCGCAAGCCTGCAGCATGCTGGAATGGAACCAGCCGCGATGCTGGTCGGTGCCTTCCAGATACAGGTCGGCAATCCCGTCGGCCGCCCCGTCCGCCCGGTCGCGCAACACGAAGGCGTGGGTGGACCCGCTGTCGAACCAGACGTCCAGCACGTCGAACACCTGCGTATAGGCTTCCGGATCGTGCAGCCCGCCCAACACCCTTTCCTTGAAGCCTTGCACATACCAGACATCCGCGCCGTTTTTCTCGAATTCGGCCTTGATCCGGGCATTCACCGCTGCATCGCGCAAAAGGAAGTCGGCATCAGTCGGTTGCGCGCCCTTCTTCACAAAGCAGGTCAAAGGAACGCCCCAAGCGCGTTGTCTGGATAGAACCCAGTCGGGTCGCGGCGCGATCATCGAATGCAGCCGGTTGCGCCCCGTGGCCGGGGTCCAGTCCACCAGCGTGTCGATGCTGTTCAGCGCCCGTTCGCGGATCGTCGCCCCATGCGCGCCCATGCCATCGTCCAGCGGCTTGTCGATGGCGACAAACCATTGCGGCGTGTTGCGATAGATCAGCGGCGCTTTCGAGCGCCACGAATGCGGATAGGAATGCTTCAGCTTGCCCTTGGCAAACAGCGCGCCCGTGTAGGCCAACTGCTTGATGACCGATACGTTGGCCGGGCCTTCCTTGCCTTCCGTCGTCAGGATCGCCTGCCCGCCGAACAGCGGCAGACTGGCGCGGTACGACCCGTCGGGTTCCACGTTGTAGGTCATCGGCAGCTTGAACCGCACGCCCATCTGATAGTCGTCGTCGCCGTGGCTGGGGGCCGTGTGCACGAACCCGGTGCCCGCATCGTCGGTCACATGATCGCCGGGCAGCATGGGAACATCATAGTCCCACTCGCCATTGCCGCCTTCGATTCCGCGGAAGGGGTGGGCGCAAACCAACCCCTGCAGCACATCCGCTCCAACCTCTTCCATCCGGATAAACGCTTCGACCCGCGCCGCCTTAAACACTTCTCCCGCCAACTTGTCTGCCAGCAGCAGCAGTTCTCCGACCTTCGCGGAACTGGTCTCAGCAACCTCCGTCACCTTATACAGTCCATAGGTGATCCCCGGCCCGAAACTGATCGCCCGGTTCTGCGGAACGGTCCACGGCGTCGTGGTCCAGATCAGAACTGACGCGTGTTGCAGGTCGTCCTTCAATCTGTTCAGCGCCGCAACCGACGCCTCTCTGTTGGACTTTTCCCCGTCTGCAAAAGCACGATTCAGCCAAGCCGTTGCAAAGTTGATTTCCGAAACCCTAAACCGCACCCACACCATATGGCTGGTCACGTCGTGATACTCGACCTCGGCCTCGGCCAGCGCGGTCTTTTCCACCGGCGACCACATCACCGGCTTCGATCCCTGATACAGCGAGCCGTTCATAAGGAAGGTCATGAATTCGTCGGCGATCACGGCCTCGGCGTGATAGTCCATCGTCAGGTACGGATCGGCCCAGTTGCCGGTGACGCCCAGCCGCTTGAACTCCTCGCGCTGCACGTCGACCCAGCCTTCGGCGAAGCGGCGGCATTCCTGCCGGAAATCGACCACATTCACCGCGTCCTTGTCCATCCCCTTGGCGCGGTACTGCTCTTCGATCTTCCATTCGATCGGCAGGCCGTGGCAATCCCACCCCGGCACATAGCGGCTGTCGCGGCCCATCATCTGCTGGGACCGCACCACCATGTCCTTCAACACCTTGTTCAGCGCGTGACCGATGTGCAGATGGCCGTTGGCGTATGGAGGCCCGTCGTGCAGCACGAAGGGCACCCGGCCCTCTTTTTCGCGCAGGCGGTCATAGACCCCGATCCTCTCCCATCGGGCCAGCCAGTCTGGCTCGCGCGCGGGCAATCCGGCGCGCATCGGAAAATCGGTTTCGGGCAGAAAGACGGTGTCACGGTAGTCGGGCGTGTCGGCGCACATCGGGGCGATCCTGGAAATGGGGATTTGGGGGCAGGTGCAAAAGGCGCACCACAGGGCAAACGTCGGCTCCCGGCGTCTGAAGGATCAGCGCGCCGGGCCGGTAATTCGCAGGATGATCACCCGGTGCCCAAACATGACGGCGTTATACGGCGCGGAACCCGCCCCGTCCAGCGGGCTTGCAATCCCCAATCGCCGGGCTTTACGCAGCGCCCGTCCGTGCTAGCCTTGTCGTACGAAGAAGGAGCGCGCGATGAAAGAACCCTCGGTGAATGTGCTTGGTACCTCGCTGGAAACCTGCGGCACCGCCCCGCTGACCGGATTTTTCCGCAATGGCTGCTGCGATACCGGTCCGATGGACCGCGGGCTGCACACCGTCTGCGCCGTGATGACGGCCGAATTTCTGGCCCTGTCGAAGTATCTTGGCAACGATCTGTCGACCCCGCGCCCCGAATTCGGCTTTGCCGGGCTGAATCCCGGCGACCGCTGGTGCCTGTGTGCGTCGCGGTTCCTGCAGGCGCATGACGAAGGGGCGGCCCCGCAGGTGAACCTTGCCGCGACCCACGCCCGCACGCTGGACATCGTCCCGCTGGAGGTGCTGCAGACCTACGCCGCGGGCTGAGGCGCGGCAGGCCGGATCGCCCCGTCGTCCCGCATCAGATCATCGATGAACAGGCTCAGAAGTTGCGGACGCCCCGTGACCCCCGCCTTGCGGTAGATGGCATTGGTCTGCGCCTTGACGGTGCCCTCGGACGTGGTGCGCAGCACGGCGATTTCGGCCGTCGACATGCCCTTGATGGCAAACAGCGCCACGTCCCGTTCGGCCGGGGTCAGCGCCCATTCCGCAAACCGCTCTTCCAGCAGCTCCAGAAACGCACCCGACGCGCGGCGCAACCGCTCTTGCGCCTGATTGCGTTCGCGCAACGTGCGGCGAAACAGCACGATCCCCATGCCCAGCCCCGACACCAACCCGACCGCCGCCGCGATCTCCAGGATTTCGCGCACCTCCCAGCTCAGCGGACCCGGAACCAGATTGAGCCGGGACGACAGGATGTCGGCCACGAAGAACAGCGTGCACAACACCTGCACCGCCAGAAGCAGCAGCAACGCCAACCGCCGCCGCATCGCTATAGCCCCGTCCGGCGGCGGGTGCTGCCGGCCTTAGTCACTCTCGCTGTCCCCGTCGCTGTCACCACCCCGGCCCCTGCCGCGCCCCCGGCCCTGACCGCCGTCATCCGCGGCATCGTCGTCGGCGTCATCGTCCGCATCGTCATCGTCAAAGTCGATGTCGGCCGCTCGTACCTGACCCTGCGCGTTCAGCCACAGGTCGCGCAGGATTTCTCCGGTCAAGGGGTTCACGATGATCTCGCGCGATCCGCCGTTGCGGGTGCCGGTGATCCGGGTGCGCCCCAGCCAGGTTTCCTCGATGCCGATGTTGCGAAATCCCTGCCGGGACATCTGGCGCGCAATCTCGTCCACCAGACCCTGTGCATGGGCAGGCAGGGCCAGCATCAGCCCCCCCATCACAAGACCAAGCAAATTGCGCCGCGTCGTCATCACATCTGGCCCCGTCGGATGCCTTGTTGTTTCGGAAAAAAGGCAGACCGGCAAGCCCGGTCTGCCCCCCCGCCCGACCGGATCAGTCGTCGTCGCTTTCGTTGCCGTCATCGTTGCCGCCCCGACCCCGGCCACGACCCTGACCGCCGTCGTCGTCGCTGTCGTTGTCGTCCGCGCTGCCATCGTCCGAGTCATCGTCGCTGTCGTCGTCCGAATCGTCGTCGCTGTCATCGTCCAGATCGTCGTCCAGATCGTCGTCCAGGTCATCGTCGCCGTCGTCGTCCAGGAAATCGCGGTCCCGGGCGCGGATGCTGACGCCCGGTGCGATGTCCTCGCCGGGACGCACGGTTTCAATCTCGCGCTTCAGGACTTCCCCGGTCGCGTTGTCATAGACCACCTCGACCTTTTCCGTCCCGCGGATCGCCTCGATCTTGGTCTGTGTGGGGCCGTTCTTGACCTCGATCCGGGTGTACCCCTGCGACTGCAGCGTTCCGACCAAAGCATTGTTGTCAATCGCGGCAAACGACAGCCCGGCGGACAGCAGCACAATAGCCGCCGTGGTTGAAAGGAGTTTCATCTTCTTCATCCCTGAATTGAATGCCCGTGGGCAGGTTCGCATCGCAGGCCGCACAGGTCGGCCCCGCCACCGACCACCGGTGACCCGCCGATCAACCGCAAAACCAGAAGCCCGCGCCATTGCCACGGGGTTTACGCCCGGCTTCCTAGACCGCCGGTTTGCGACCCTAAACCAAAGTTTAGACCGCCCCGAAGTTGGCAAGGCATTGTTATAAAACACAAAGGGGGCCAAAGGCCCCCTTTTGGCAGACACAGTCGCGGCAGCCGGACTCAGACTTTCATGTCCTGACCCAGATGCTTGGCCACCGTGAAGATGTCCTTGTCGCCCCGGCCGCACATGTTCATCACGATGATATGGTCGGCCGGAAGCCCCGGCGCGATCTTCATCACATGTGCCAGCGCATGCGCAGGCTCCAGCGCCGGGATGATTCCCTCCAGCTTGCAGCACAACTGGAACGCCTCCAGCGCCTCGGCATCGGTGATCGAGACATATTGCGCCCGCTTGGTGTCATGCAGCCAGGCATGCTCCGGCCCGATACCCGGATAGTCGAGACCGGCACTGATGCTGAACCCCTCCAGAATCTGCCCGTCAAGGTCCTGCAACAGGTAGGTCCGGTTGCCGTGCAGCACCCCCGGACGCCCGCCGGTCAGCGACGCGCAATGCTGCATCCGGTCATCGACACCCTTGCCCCCGGCTTCCACCCCGATGATCCCCACCGAAGGATCGTCGAGGAACGGATAGAACAGCCCCATCGCGTTCGACCCGCCGCCGATGGCCGCGATCACGGTATCGGGCAGGCGCCCCTCGCCTTCCTGTTCGGCCAGTTGCCAACGCACTTCCTTGCCGATGATCGACTGGAAATCCCGCACCATCGCCGGATAGGGATGCGGCCCGGCCACCGTACCGATGCAATAGAACGTGTCGCGCACATTGGTCACCCAGTCGCGCAGCGCGTCGTTCATCGCGTCCTTCAGCGTGCCGCGCCCCGATGTCACCGGAATGACCTCGGCCCCCAGCAGTTTCATGCGGAACACGTTCGGCGCCTGCCGTTCCACATCATGCGCGCCCATGTAGACCACGCATTGCAGCCCGAACTTGGCGCAGACCGTCGCCGTCGCCACCCCGTGCTGCCCCGCGCCGGTTTCCGCGATGATCCGGGTCTTGCCCATCCGCCGCGCCAGAATGATCTGCCCCAGCACGTTGTTGATCTTGTGCGCACCCGTATGGTTCAGTTCGTCGCGCTTCATGTAGATTTTCGCACCGCCAAGGTGCTGCGTCAGACGTTCCGCATAATACAACGGTGACGGGCGGCCCACGTAATGCTTCCAGAGCCAGTCCATTTCCGCCCAGAAGGTCGGATCGGTCTTGGCGAATTCATAGCGTTCCTCAAGGTCGAGGATCAGCGGCATCAGGGTTTCGGACACGAACCGCCCGCCGAACATGCCGAACCGGCCCTGTTCGTCCGGACCGGTCATGTAGCTGTTGATCAGATCTTCGGGCATCTCAGTCCTCCGTGCGCGGCGTTACTGCGCGTTTATAGCCAATGTGCGATGCGGTAAAGCCAAGCCGGTCATAGAACCCCTGCGCCTCTTGCCGCGCCCGGTTGGTGGTCAACTGCATCAGCGCACAACCCGCCGCTGCCGCGCGCCGTTCCGCATCGGCAAACAGCGCCTGCCCGATTCCCTGCCCCCGCAGGTCCGACGCGACCCGCACCGCCTCGATCTGCGCGCGGCGGCTGGCCAGCAGCGACAGGCCCGAAATGAAGGTGATCTGATAGCACGCCACGACCCGCCCCGCCCGTTCGCCCACGATCAGTTGGTTTCCCGCCTCGCTCTGCATCGCATCGAAGGCCGCAAGATAGGGCGACAGCGCGGCGCGTTCCCGCCCTGCCCCCAGAACATCATCGGTCAGCAAGCCGACCACGGCCGGCACATCGGCCCGCACAGCCTTGCGGAACGTCACGGCTTCCATCCGTCCCTCCTGTGTCCCCCAGCAACAGCCTAGCGTCAAAACACACCCTGCCAAGCCCGGTCACCACGCCGGGTCCGCTGACGGGTTCGTGATCGCCGCCGCTGAAACTTCCCGCAAAAACGCGACGTTGCTGATCCGTTGACCCCATCGGCGGTTTGCCCGCCACCAACCAATGGAGCCGCCCATGAAAACGCTGTTCGCCGCCCTTCTGATTTCTGCCGCCGGAACCGTCCCGGTTCTTGCCCAGACCATCACGGGTCTGTCCGGCGACAAGACGCTGGTGATGATCGACCCCGCGACCGCCGCCGTGACCGGAACTGTCGATGTTCAGGGGGTGGATCGCCTGCTGGGCATCGACCTGCGCCCGTCGGACAGCACGCTTGTGGGTGTCACCGCAGATCACCGCATCGTCACGATCGACCCCGCCACCGGGGCCGCCACCGAAATTTCGAAGATGAACACCATGCTGCCGTCGACCGATGGCCCGGTGATCGTCGATTTCAACCCGATGGCCGACCGCCTGCGCTTCATGACCGGCACCACCAACCACCGCGTCAATGTCGATACCGGCGAAGTCACTGTCGACGGATCGCTGGCCTTCGAATCCACCGACATGCACGCGGGTGAGACACCGAACATCGTTGCCGCCGCCTACACCAACAGCTTCGGCAAGCCCGAAGCGACGGCGATGTACGACATCGACGCCACGATTTCGGCGCTGATCCGGCAGACCGCGCCGAATGACGGCACGCTGGCCGCCGTTGGCAAACTGGGTGTGGAGTTGTCCGGCCCGGTCGGTTTCGACGTCGCAACCACGCAGGACGGTGCGAATACGGGCTGGCTTGCCGCCAACGGCGGGCTGCACACCGTCAATCTGGAAACCGGCGCGGTTGACCAATCCTGGCCCCTGACCGGCGCCGAACAACCGATCCGCGACATCGCCATCCTTCCCGCGATGTAAGCGACCGCCGTTAACGAGTGATGGCGCGGGACAGTCCCTGTTCCGCGCCGGTTATCCCGCCGCCGCCACGAACTCCGCGATCATCCGGTGGTCCTTGACCCCCGGCGCAGACTCGACGCCCGACGCCACATCGACCTGCAGCGCGCCGGTCAGCCGAACCGCCTCAGCCACGTTCGGCGCCTTCAATCCTCCGGCCAGCATCCACGGCTTCAGCCACTTGCGCCCCACAAGCAGCCGCCAGTCAAACGTCAACCCGTTGCCCCCGGGCAGCACCGCGCCTGCCGGCGGCTTGGCGTCGATCAACAACTGGTCGGACACCAGCGAATACTCCAGCAACGCCGCCAGATCACCCTCGTCCGCCACGCCCAGCACCTTCATCACCGGCAAGCCATAGCGCACGCGCACCTCGTCCACCCGTTCGGGCGTCTCGTGGCCGTGCAGTTGCAACATGTCCAAGGGCACCGCCTCGACCAGCGCGTCCAGAGTCGACTCATCCGCATCAACCACCAGTGCCACCTTGACCAGACCGGGTGGCGACAACAAGGCAAGCTCGCGCGCCTGACCGGGCGTCACATAACGCGGGCTTTTGGGGAAGAAGTTGAAACCCGCGTACGCCGCACCTGACGCCGCCACCGCAGCCACATCCTCTGCCGTGCGCAGCCCGCAAATCTTGACCCTGATCTGCCCCATCACACGGACTTGCGACGGTCCAGAATGGCCAGCACATCGTCGGCTGGCGCACCCTTGGTGTCGCGCAGCACGGCCAGTTCCCGCTCCAACTTGTTGACTTCACGGGATTTCACCGTCACCGCCGCGCGATGCTTGTATTCGCGGAACCATTCCCAGAAGAAGCCGATCAGAACCCCGGCGACAATGCCGCCAAAGATCACCAGAAACAGCGGCAGTTCCATCTGCCCGCCAAACCCCAGCAGGACCGAAACATCATCGGGAAACAGCCGCACGGTGACGGGCGACCGGTTGGCAATGGCAACGGTCAGCAGCGCCACCGCCAGCAACAGAAGAAAAACATAGCGTAGATAGCGCATCATCGGGCCACTCCTGTCACGGTCACCCCGACTATCCGCCGCCGCGCCGCGATGCGCAAGCGCCCCTCAGCCGCCGTTCAGCCGGTCGCGCAGCAGTTTGCCGGTTTTGAAGAAGGGCACCTTCTTGTCCTCAACCTTGACCGCCTCGCCGGTGCGCGGGTTGCGTCCCACGCGGGCGTCACGCGCCTTGACCGAAAACGCACCGAAGCCGCGCAGTTCGACCCGGTCACCCTTGGCCAGCGCTTCGATGATCTCTTCGAAAACCGTGTTCACGATGCGCTCGACATGGCGCTGTGTCAGGTGCGGGTTTTCGTCCGCAATCTTCTGAATCAATTCAGACCGGATCATCCGTCACATCCCCCCGGTTGCGCCCCGGCCTGTTTCGGTCGTTCAGCTGCAACATGTCGTTATCGTTAGACTATAGAGAAGATTGTCGGCGGCACAAATGAAATTGCTGGCCCGGCACCGGGCCAAGCAAAAGGCCCCGTCCTGCGACGGGGCCTCATGTCATCGGCACAAACCTGGGTTACTTGCGGTCGGCCTTGAGGGCCGCGCCCAGAATATCGCCCAGCGAGGCACCCGAATCAGACGAGCCATACTGCTCGACCGCTTCCTTCTCTTCGGCGATCTCGCGCGCCTTGATCGACAAGCCCAGACGGCGGGTCTTGGGGTCGATGTTGGTCACGCGCACGTCGATCTTGTCGCCCACGCCAAAACGCTCCGGGCGCTGGTCGGCGCGTTCACGGCTCAGATCGCTGCGGCGGATGAACGACTTGGTGCCGTTGTAATCCACCTCGACGCCACCCTCTTCGATCGCGGTGACGACAACGGTGATGATCCCGCCGCGCTTCACGCCATCGACCGCATCCGAGAAGCTGTCATCGCCCAAAGCCTTGACCGACAAGGAAATCCGCTCCTTCTCGACGTCAACCTCGGTGACAGCCGCCTTGACGGTGTCGCCCTTGCGGTAGTTCGCGATGGCATCCTCGCCACGCTGGTCCCACGACAGGTCGCTGAGGTGCACCATGCCGTCGATATCGTTGTCCAAGCCCACGAACAGACCGAATTCGGTGATGTTCTTGACTTCGCCTTCGATGGTCGACCCCACGGGATGGTTTTCCGCGAACACTTCCCACGGATTGCGCTGCGTCTGCTTGAGCCCCAACGACACGCGGCGCTTGGCAGAGTCGATCTCCAGCACCATGACTTCGACTTCCTGAGAGGTCGAAACGATCTTGCCGGGATGGACGTTCTTTTTGGTCCACGACATCTCGCTGACGTGCACCAGACCTTCAACGCCCGCTTCCAGCTCCACAAAGGCGCCGTAGTCAGTGATGTTGGTGACGCGGCCCTTGTGGACCGATTCCAGCGGATAGGCGGTTTCCACGGCATCCCACGGATCGGCCTGCAGTTGCTTCATGCCCAGCGAAATACGATGGGTTTCCTTGTTGATCTTGATGACCTGCACCTTGACCGTCTCGCCAATGGCGAGGATCTCGGACGGGTGGTTCACCCGACGCCACGCCATGTCGGTGACGTGCAGCAGGCCGTCGACACCGCCGAGGTCCACGAAGGCGCCGTATTCGGTGATGTTCTTGACCACGCCGTCGATCGCCTGACCCTCGGTCAGGTTGCCGATGACCTCGGCACGCTGCTCGGCCCGCGATTCTTCCAGAATCGCACGACGCGAGACAACGATGTTGCCCCGGCGACGGTCCATCTTCAGAATTTGGAACGGCTGCTTCATGCCCATCAGCGGACCGGCATCGCGCACCGGGCGTACGTCGACCTGCGAGCCGGGCAGGAACGCAACCGCGCCGCCCAGATCGACGGTGAACCCGCCCTTCACGCGGCCAAAGATCGCGCCATCGACGCGGGTCTCGGTCGCATAGGCCTTTTCCAACCGGTCCCAGGCTTCCTCGCGGCGGGCCTTTTCACGGCTGATCTGGGCTTCCCCGCGCGAGTTTTCCACGCGGTCCAGATACACCTCGACGATATCGCCAACCTTCAGGTTAGGAATTTCCTCGCCGGGTTCTGCGAATTCCTTCAGGTCGATGCGGCCTTCCATCTTGTAGCCGACATCGATGATCGCCTGTCCGGCTTCGATCGCGATGACCGTGCCTTTGACAACCGTGCCCTCTTCGGGCGTATCAATTTCGAAGCTTTCCTTCAGCAGGGCTTCGAAGTCTTCCATCGTAGCTTTAGCGCACATGCAGATATGGTCCTTTTGGGTCGAATGTCACGGGCCGGGCGGTTGGGTCCGCCGGTCTTGAACGGGTTTCAGGCAAACGACAAAGGGCCGGAAGACTCCGACCCTGCCCATTTGCCCGGATCATGGCTGTTCCCGCCATTTCACGCTTGCCGCATAGCGTGAAACCCCCTTGCGCGCAAGATCCGTTCAGGGCGCGCCGTTCAGCACCGCCTCGATCGCCCCGACGATCCCCGGCGACTGCGGCTTGACCTGCGATCCCCAGGTTCCCACCACCTTGCCCGCCCCGTCCAGAAGTACCTTGTTGAAGTTCCACGCGGGCTCGAACCCCGTTTCGGCCTTGATCCGGGCAAAGAAGGGGTGCGCCTCGGGGCCGGTCACCGGCGTGATCTCGGTCATCGGCAGGGTCAGGCTGAAATTCACCTCGCAGAATTCTTTCACCGCGTCGGCGCTGGCCAGTTCCTGATCAAAGTCATCCGACGGCACCGCCAGCACCACGAGCCCCCGGTCGCGATAGGCATCGTACAGCGCCTGCATCCCGTCATACTGCCCGGTAAACCCGCATTGCGATGCGGTGTTCACCACCAACACCGGCTTTCCCGCGAAATCCGCCAGATCGATCATACCGCCGTCGATGCTGCCAAAGCTTTCGCGCCCCGCCGCGCCTGCCGTGCCTGCCATCATCACCCCCAGAATTGCCGCCCCAACGATTTGCCGCATGATCACCCCCGGTTCCTGACAGCTACGCACCGCGTGCCAAAACGGATCACCGGTTCAACGCCGCCAGCACCAGCGCACAAGCCCGCGCCACCGCCTCGTCGGCCGAAAGGTCCGACGTGTCGATCATCACCGCATCAGCCGCCGCCTTCAAAGGAGCCGCGCTGCGCTCGGTATCCCTGCGGTCGCGCTCGACCACTTCGGACAACACGGTCGCGGCATCGCCGCCAACCTCCAGCCACCGCCGGTGCGCCCGCCGCTCCGCGCTTGCGGTGACATACAGCTTCACCTCCGCTTCGGGGCAGATCACCGTCCCGATGTCGCGCCCGTCCAGCACCGCGCCCCCCTCGGACCGCGCGAACCGCCGCTGAAAATCGACCAGCGCCGCGCGCACCTCGGGGAGCGCCGCCACCCGGCTGGCGGCCTGCCCGGCCTCCATTGATCGCAGGTCGTGCCGCGCCAGATCGTCGGGCGTCAGCGACCGCGCCGCCGAGGCAGGATCACCCCCCTTCGCTCCGACAGCCCGGTATAGCAGTCCGGTGTCCAGATGCCGAAACCCGAACCGCGCCGCGATGGCCCGCCCGATGGTCCCCTTGCCCGCCGCCGCCGGCCCGTCGATCGCCACGGTAAAGATCATGCGCCGCCCCCGCAGACCGCCGCACACGTCATGACGTAAGCCCGACGCAAGTCCGACGCAACGCAGACGCAAACCATACGCAGGTTTTGCCGCCGGATCATCGGGTTACGGCTCCACCCGCCGCAAGTCCGCCCCCAGCGTCCGCATCAACCCCTCGAACACCGGGAACGACGTCAGGATCGGGCTGGCATCATCCACCGTCACCGGTCGGACCGCCGCCATTCCGCAGACAAGGAAACTCATCGCGATCCGGTGGTCCAGATGGACCGCACAGGTTGCCCCCCCCGGAACGGCACCCGCCCCCATCCCGTGCACGATCAGGGTATCCTCGTCCTCTTCGACGGTCACGCCGCACGCCTCCAGCCCGCGCGCCATCGCGTCGATCCGGTCGGATTCCTTGACGCGCAACTCCTTGACCCCACGCATCACCGTCCGCCCCGTGGCGAACGAGGCCACCACGGACAGAACCGGATATTCGTCGATCATCGACGGCGCGCGTTCGGGCGGAACCTCTATCCCCTTCATGTTGCCGGAAAATCTGACCCGCAGATCGGCCACCGGCTCGCCGCCCTCTTCGCGCGGGTTGAGGAACTCGATCTCGGCACCCATCTCGACAAGCGTCAGATACAGCCCGTTGCGCGTCAGGTTCTGCGATACCCCCGGCACCATGATATCCGACCCCGGCACGATCAGCGCCGCACAGACCGGAAACGCCGCACTCGACGGATCGCGTGGCACCGCCACCACCTGCGGGCGCAGTTCCGGCTGTCCGGTCAGGGTGATGACACTGCCCTCGGCGGTCTTCTCGACCGTCAGCGCGGCACCAAAGCCCAACAGCATCCGCTCGGAATGGTCCCGCGTCGGCTCGCGTTCAATCACCACCGTCTGCCCCGGCGCGTTCAAGCCGGCCAGCAACACCGCCGACTTCACCTGCGCCGAAGCCACCGGCAAGGCATAGCGCACCGGCACCGGATGCGCCGCCCCCACCACTGTCATCGGCAGCCTTCCCCCTTTGCGGCCAAAGGCTTGCGCCCCGAACAGCGACAAGGGATCGGTCACCCGCCCCATGGGGCGCTTGCGCAGACTGGCATCGCCGGTGAAGGTCGCCGTCATTGCCGTGGTCGCCATGCACCCCATGATCAGCCGCACGCCGGTGCCGGAATTGCCGCAGTCGATCACATCCGCAGGTTCGGCAAATCCGCCCACCCCGACGCCGTGCACCGACCAGGCCCCCGGTCCATGCTGAAGCACCTCTGCCCCGAAGGCCCGCATCGCCGTGGCGGTGTCGAGCACGTCCTGCCCTTCCAGCAACCCGGTGATCTTCGTCTCGCCCACTGCCATGGCGCCGAAGATCAGCGCCCGGTGCGAAATCGACTTGTCGCCCGGCACCTCCGCCACCCCCCGCAAGGGTCCGGCCGCACGCGCAGTCATCGGTTGGGCAACACCATGGCCAGACATCGAAAGGCTCCTTCGCTTCATCCGCCCGCGTGATAACGCAGGTCGGGCAAAGCGTCCACAAGCCCCTTCTTCTCTGCCAAAATATCCACTGACGCCGAGCCGGTTGGCCGCAGGCCAGAGGCGAGAGAAAAACCTGCGCGCGTCCGCGCGCTCCGCTCAACTGACCTCTGCAATCCGGTGATACGTCAGGTAATCGGGCACCCGCCCCTCGCGCAGCGCCTTTTGTTCATACCGGGTCGATGGCCAGTCGTCCCAGGCCACCGGGCTGTGCGACACCAGGGCAAATCCGGCTTTGGGCACCTCGTCGAGCGCCTGACGCACATAATCCGGAATGTCGGTGGCAATCCGGAACTCCGCCCCCGGTGCCATGACGCGGTAGAGCGCGCCGAGATACCCCGGCGTCACGAACCGGCGGCGGTGGTGGCGGTTCTTCGGCCAGGGATCGGGGTAGTTGAGAAAGGCACGCTCGACGATGCCGTCGGGCATGACCTCGAACAGGTCGCGCACGTCGCCGGGGTGAATGGCCAGATTGTCCAGCCCCGCCGCCCGGACCTTGCCCAGCAACATCGCGATGCCGTTGACGAAAGGCTCGCAGCCGATGATCCCGATCTGCGGATACAGCGTCGCCATGTGCACCAGATGCTCACCGCCGCCAAAGCCTATTTCCAGCCATAAGGGCCGCCCGCCGAACCGCTTCAGGTCCACCGGCACCCGGCCCGGATTGTCGTCGCGGTGGACCCCTTGCAGGCTCAGTTCGGCCAGATCTTCGGCCAGCCAGGTCTTCTGGCTGGTGCGCAGGGTCTTGCCCCGGATCCGGCCGTAGAAATTGCGCCGCTCGGGCGGCGCGGGGTCGTCGGTCATCAGGGTCACCCTTTTCTGCCGCGCGTACCCAGCCACCGGCCGGCCGTCAAGCCATCCGGTCAAACCCATGCGAATTGGGGCCTTGCGGCCCCGCTCCGGTCGTCTGGCCGGGAACCGTCAGACGGCCGACTTCAGCGCCTCGGTCAGATCGGTGCGTTCCCAACTGAACCCGCCGTCCGCTTCGGGCGCGCGGCCGAAATGGCCGTAGGCGCTGGTGCGGGCGTAGATCGGCCGGGTCAGGCCCAGATGGGTGCGGATGCCGCGCGGGGTCAGGTCCATGCATTCCATCACGGCGCGTTCGATGGCCGACGCCTCGACCTTGCCGGTGCCGTGGGTGTCGACATAGATCGACAGCGGCTTGGCCACACCGATGGCATAGCTGACCTGCAGGGTACAGCGGTCCGCCAGACCGGCCGCCACCACGTTCTTGGCCAGATAGCGCGCGGCATAGGCGGCGGAACGGTCGACCTTGGTCGGGTCCTTGCCCGAAAACGCGCCGCCGCCATGCGGGGCGGCCCCGCCATAGGTGTCGACGATGATCTTGCGGCCCGTCAGCCCGGCATCGCCATCCGGCCCGCCGATCACGAAGGTCCCCGTGGGGTTGACCCACCACTCGGTGGCTTCCGTGATCCAGCCCGAGGGCAGCACCTCGCGGATGTACGGCTCCACGATGGCGCGCACATCATCGCTCGACTGATCCTCGCTGGCATGCTGGGTCGACAGCACGATCGAGGTTACCGCAACCGGCTTTCCGTCCTCATAGCGCAGCGACAACTGGCTTTTCGCATCGGGACGCAGCAGCGGCTCGGCGCCGGATTTGCGCACTTCGGACAGGCGGCGCAGGATGGCGTGGGCATACTGGATCGGCGCCGGCATCAATTCCGGCGTTTCGCGGCAGGCATAGCCGAACATGATTCCCTGATCGCCGGCACCGTCCTTGTCGACGCCCTGCGCGATGTGGGCGGACTGCTTGTGCAGGTAGTTCTGCACCTGCAGGGTGTTCCAGTGAAACTCGTCCTGTTCATAGCCGATGTCACGGACGCAGGCGCGCACGATGGAATCCACCTTGTCCATCATCCTGATCAGCGCATCGGGATCCGACAGCCCGACTTCGCCGCCGACCACGACACGGCCGGTGGTGGCGAAGGTCTCGCAGGCCACGCGGGCATTGGGTTCTTCGTTCAGAAACGCATCAAGAATCGCGTCGGACACCCGGTCGCACAGTTTGTCGGGATGCCCCTCGGAAACGGATTCCGAGGTGAACGTGTAGTTCGATCTGCTCATGGGAACGTGCTCCGCTGTAAAATCTCTGCCACGCCAGGAAGCCGTTGTAGCAGTCGAGTTGAACGCAATTGCGCCGAGACGGTGTTGACGTCAAGCCACTTTGGCATTCCGCCTGCGAATCAGCCTGGCGCTGAGTCCGGCCAGCATCAGCAGGACCGGCACTTCTCCCCACTTGGCATAAAACGTCGGGGCCAAAGCGCCGGGAAGGGCGGCGTCGAGATAGGCCGCAGTCTGGAATGGCAACGACGCCAGCACCCGCCCCCGCGAGTCATAGACGGCGGTCACCCCGGTGTTTGCCACCCGGATCAGCGGCAAACCCTGTTCGACGGCCCGCAACCGGGCTTGTGCCGCGTGCTGGAACGGCCCGGTCAGGTCGCCGAACCAGGCGTCGTTGGTGATCTGCAACAACCAGTCCGCCCGCCCCGCGCCGCGCAGGTCCTGCGGAAACACCGCCTCATAGCAGATCAGCGGCAGCACCCGGCCCAGCCTCGCCCCCAGGTCCAGGACCTGCGGTCCCTGCCCCGCAGAATAGCCCGCCCCGGCCTGTGACGCAAAGGCGCTGATGCCCAGCCAGTCGAACAGGAAATCCCCGAAGGGCAGATATTCGCCGAACGGCACAAGGTGATGCTTGTCATAAGTCGCCAGAACCGCGCCATCCGGTCCCAGCACCGACAGACCGTTCCACGCCCGCGGGCCATCCACCCGCTGCAACCCCACCACCACCGGCACACCGGCCGCCGCCCCGATCGCCTCGGCAAGGCCGGGGCTCGCCTCTAGCTGATAGGGCAAGGCGGTTTCCGGCCAGATCACCAGATCGACGCGGGGCATTGCCGCCGAATAGGCCATCAGCCGGTCAAAGAACACGCGGGCATTGTCCGGGTCCCATTTCGCCGCCTGCGGGGCATTCGGCTGGACCAGCCTGACCGTGACGCCCGTCGAGTCCGGATCGGGCCGCGACAGTTGCCACAGGCCGAACCCCCAGACTGCCGCCAGAACCACCGCCGAAACAGGGATCGTCCGCCATCGCAGCAGCCCCGCCGCCAGCCCCAATGTCAGCAGCGTCAGCCCCGAAGGTCCGACCAGTGCGGCGACCTGCGCCACCGGCGTGTCGATCCAGACATGCCCGATCAGCGCCCAGGGAAACCCTGTCAGCATATAGCCGCGCGCCAGTTCGGCAAGGCCGAGGCCAAGCATCATCCCCAGCGCCGGACGCCGCGTCCATGCGGCCAAGGCCCCCGCCGCCGCCCAGAACAGCCCCAGTCCGAACGCCATCAGAACCGGGGCGAAAGGGGCCATCCAGCCATCCTGCGCAAAGTCGATGAAGAACGGCTCGACGATCCAGCTCAGCGCCAGCGCGAAATGCCCCGCTCCGCCGAACCAGCCGACGAATGCCGCCGCCCTGACCCCACGCTGGCGCGCCAGCAGCGCAATCAGCGCCGCAAGCCCCGGAACCGCCAGATACCACGCATCCAACGGTGCCTGACCCAAAGCCATGACCGCACCGCAGGCAAAGGCCAGCCCCGCCGTCTTCCAGCCCGGCCAGCCCGTCATGCGGTCACTTCGCCGTTTCTGCCGCCGAGACGGCCGCAGCATCCGCCGCGTCTTCGGCAGCCTGCGCCACGGCCCCCGTCACGCCCGGCAGGCGCACCCGCAACCGCTTGATGCGGCGGGGGTCGGCATCGACGATTTCGAACTCGACGCCGGACTCGTGGCTGACGATCTCTCCCCGTGCCGGGACACGCCCGGTGCGCAGGAAGACAAGGCCACCCAATGTGTCGATATCCTCGTCATCGCCATCGGTGCGCAACCGCATGCCCACGGCATTCTCGAACTCGCCCAGCGGCGCGGTGGATTGCACCAGAAACACGCCTGGCTTTTCCTCTTTCCACATCGCGCCCATCGCTTCGTCGTGTTCGTCCTCGATCTCGCCGATGATGGTTTCGATCAGGTCCTCGATGGTCACCAGACCGTCGACCCCGCCGTATTCGTCGATGACCAGCGCCATATGGACCCGTTCGCGCTGCATCTTCTGCAAGAGCACGCCGACCGGCATCGACGGCGGGGCATAGAGCATCGGGCGCAACAGGCGGCGCAGGCTGAACCGCGTCGTGGCGCCAAAGCCGTGCTGCAGGGCCAGATCCTTCAACAGCACCAACCCCTGCGGATGATCCAGCGTGCCCTTGTAGACAGGCACCCGTGAAAATCCGTGCTCGCGGAACACCGCCACCAGATCGTCCTTGCCGATGTCCAGCGGCACCGCCACGATTTCAACCTTGGGGATTGCCACGTCATCCACACGCAACCGGCGCAGGTTGCCCATCCCGACCAGAACGCCGCCCGGATTGGAGGCACTTTCGACGCTTCCGGACTTCTTTTCCTCGGTCGTTTCGGTGGGTGAAAATGCGCTCAGCAATCTTCCCAGCAGGCCGCGCGGTGCAGGCTCTGCCGGTTCTTCGCTTCCTGTTCCCTGCGCGCCCGGCGCTGCCAGAGACCCGTCGTTGCTACTGCCCATCGGCCCTTTGTCCAATTCGCCACCGTCCTGCGGCTGCCTCACAAGTATGGGTCCGAAAGGCCCAGGCTTGCAAGCACGGCAACCTCGCAATCCTCCATCCGTGTGGCATCCCCGTCGCGGACATGATCGTAACCCAGCAGATGCAACAACCCGTGAACAACCAGATGTATCACATGGTCAGCCAAAGGTTTCCCGGCATCGGCGGCTTCCCGCGCACAGGTGTCATAGGCGATGGCAATGTCGCCCAGACTTTCGGGATCGTCCGCCGTGCCTGGTTCCGGGGCATGCGGCGCGGCACCTTCGGTTTCCGGTGCAAGATCGGTGGCAGGCCAGCTTAACACGTTGGTCGCAACAGGTTTTGCCCGGAAATCGCCATTCAGCACGGCAATGCGGGCATCGTCACAGCCCATCACGCACAGGGTCAGACCTTCTGTCGGAACGCCGATCTGCGCCAAGGTCGCACGCACCGCGCGGTCCGCCAGATCTGCCAGGCCAAGGTCATCCCACCTCGGGTCTTCGATCAGTGTATCGACAAGCGGCTCCATCGGCGCCTTCTAACCGCAGGGCCGCCTGTCGGCAAGTCAGCCCTGCGCCTCGTGCGCCTCGTAGGCTTCGATGATTCGCCCGACCAGCGGATGACGCACCACATCCTTCGAGGTGAAGTAGTTGAAGGTCACGCCCTTGACGCCCTTCAGAATGCGCTCGGCCTCCTGCAGGCCGCTGGGCGTTCCGCGCGGCAGGTCGATCTGGGTGCGGTCGCCCGTCACAACCATCCGGCTGCCTTCGCCCAGACGCGTCAGGAACATCTTCATCTGCATCGCGGTCGCGTTCTGCGCCTCGTCCAGCACGATAAACGCGTTCGACAGCGTCCGCCCCCGCATGAAGGCCAGCGGCGCGATTTCGATCCGTTTTTCCTCGATCAGCTTCTGCACCTGCTTTTGCGGCAGGAAATCGTTCAGCGCGTCGTAAAGCGGCTGCATGTAGGGATCGACCTTTTCCTTCATGTCGCCGGGCAGGAAACCCAGACGTTCTCCGGCCTCGACAGCCGGGCGCGACAGGATGATCTTTTCCACCGCGCCCGAGATGAACATCGTCACCCCGACCGCCACGGCCAGATAGGTCTTGCCCGTCCCGGCAGGCCCGATGCCGAACCCGAGTTCATGGCTGAACAGGTTCTGCACATAGGTCTTCTGCGCCTCGGTGCGCGCCTCGATCGCCTTCTTGCGCGTGCGCAACTCGACCGGGCCATTGAACATCTCGATCTGTTCGCCCGGCGCGCGCAGGGAATCGGGCATCGGCCGTCCCATCCGCATCGCACCGTCGATGTCGCCTGCCGTCACGGGGCGGCCTCCTTCCAACCGGGCGTACAGGCTGCGCAGAACCGCCGCAGCCGCTTCACGCGCGCCTTTGTCACCGATGACGGCCAGACGGTTGCCCCGCCGCAGCACATGCACCCCCATCTGGTGTTCGATCTGACTGAGATTGCGGTCGAATTCGCCGCACAGGTCGATCAGGATCCGGTTGTCGGGAAACTCTACAAGCGTTTCCACGATGTCGGAAGATTGGGTCGGGGGGGTCAGCGCGCTGATGCCCAAGGAGGTCTCCTTCTGGTCAGATGGCCTGTTCAGTGTGCGGTCCTTCTAGCGGTCTGGCAAGCTGCATCTACCGCATGTAGCGAAGTCTGCCGATCCACTATGCCAATCAGATGACAAATAGGGCAGACATGCAGAAATGCCAAAGGCCGCAGGTGCACTGCGGCCTTTTTCGAGCAAAGTTTATTTTTGCGTCAGCGTGGAACATAATCCCGCAGGCCGGGGCTTTGCGTCTGGTAGTTCTTGACGACCGTGCCCGGCGGGAAGTGGTTGTTGCAGATCGGAAGGCCCGATACCGGGTCGTACCGGCGACCGGAATAGCCCTCGACGCCGTCATCCATGATCCAGCCCTGGCAGCCGTCCGGGTCATAGGCGATGGCCGCGTTGCCGTCGGTCAGGCCGATCTTGTCACGTCCGGTGTCGCGGTTGGTGGCGATCACCGTGTCCGGGCTTTGCACATAGGGACGAACGCCATCGGTACAGGCCGACAAAGCCGCCGCCACGAGGATCAGCGCGGGGAGTTTGAACATCTGGGTCATCCGGGTCACCACCTGTAGCATACGACTTCGACGCGACGGTTCTGCTGCATTCCCGCCGCGGTGCTGTTGGTCGCACGCGGCTGACGCTCGCCATAGCCGATTTCGCGTTCGACCATCCCGCCCACGGACCGCGCCACATCGGCGACAGACCGCGCGCGCCGTTCGGACAGGCGCATGTTGTATTCATCCGACGCGCGGCTGTCGGTGTGGCCGTAGATGGCATAACCGAAGGCGCCCGCGCTTTGGAAGAAGTCGCGCAGATAGCGGTGGCCATGCGCGGTCAGCTTGTGGCTGTCGGTGGCAAACAGCGTGTCGGTGTTTTCAACCAGACAGGTGTTGCGCTTCAGGCAGACGGGCTTGCCCGTCTTGGGATGCACCCGGTCCAGCATGTATCCTTCCAGACCGCCATCGGCCCACCAGTGCATGCAGCCGTCGTCATCGACCCAGATGCCCCATTCGATCTTGCCGGCGACCTCGGGCTTCGCCTGTGCCAAAGCGCCCGTCGTGATTCCCGACAGCGCAACGGCAAATGCCACGCCCCCCATCGCCATCCGCAGTGTCCTGGATATCACCCCCACAGCTGCAGCCCCCCTTTTTCGCTATCTGTTGACAGTCCCGTTACCAAGCAAGAATTGCCGGGGGTCATTTGCAAAGTAAAGCAAAATCTGAGGCTTTTTCGGGGCTTAGGGGTCGCACTGTTTCCGGAAACCGTCCCTTCGGAGGGCTTTTCGGGAATGTTTCACAAGCCGGAAACAATATCGAAAGATACTCGGCTAACCGGGAATCCGTTCGCCCGACAAAGAGTTGGACGACGAAGCTAACACGCGAACGTGAACAAGTTCGCCGACTTTTCCCGCCGGGTCGGTCACATGCACCGCCTGCAGATGATCCGATTTTCCCACCATCTGACCGGGCATCCGCCCTGCCTTTTCATACAGCACCCCGACCGTGCGGCCGACTATCGCATCCTGCGCCGCGCGTTGCTGCTGGGTGATCAGCGCCTGCAACTCCTGCAGACGCGCATCGGCGACCGCCGAATCGACCTCCGGTCGTTCGGCGGCCGGTGTTCCGGGGCGTGCGGAATACTTGAAACTGTAGGCCGCGCCATAGCCGACCGCACGAATCAGGGCCATCGTGTCGGCAAAGTCCTGATCCGTTTCGCCGGGAAATCCGACGATGAAATCCGAACTCAGAAGGATGTCGGGCCGTGCCGCCCGGATGCGGTCGATCAGGGCCAGATACTGCGCCGACGTGTGCTTGCGGTTCATCGCCTTCAGCACCCGGTCGGACCCCGACTGCACCGGCAGATGCAGATAGGGCATCAGTTTCGGCAGATCCCCATGCGCGGCGATCAGATCATCGGCCATGTCGTTGGGATGGCTGGTGGTGTATCGCAGCCGCGCCAGCCCCTCGACCGCCGCCAGTTCGCGCAGCAGGCGCGCCAGCGTCCAGTCGCCGCCGGGCCCCGCGCCATGGTAGGCATTGACGTTCTGCCCCAGCAGCGTGATGTCGCGCACGCCCTTCGCCACCAATGCCCGCGCCTCGTCCAGGATCCGCGCCGCCGGGCGGCTGACCTCGGCCCCGCGCGTGTAGGGAACCACACAGAACGCACAGAACTTGTCGCAGCCTTCCTGCACGGTCAGGAACGCGACCGGCCCCCGTCCGCCGGACCGGGCCGGCAGCAGATCGAACCGGTCCTCGACCGGAAAGTCGGTATCCACCGCGGCCCGGTTCCCCCGGACCATCGCGGGCAGGCGGTGATAGGCCTGCGAGCCGACGACAAGATCGACCAGCGGCATCCGGCGCTGGATTTCGGCGCCCTCGGCTTGGGCCACACATCCCGCGACGGCAACCTTCAGCCCCGGTTTCGCCGCCTTCAGCGGCCGCAGCCGCCCCAGATCGGAATACAGCTTTTCCGACGCCTTCTCGCGGATGTGGCAGGTGTTCAGCACCACCAGATCGGCGTCCTCCGCCACATCGGTCTGCACGTATCCGTCAGCCGCCATCGCCTCGGCCATCCGTTCGCTGTCATAGACGTTCATCTGACAGCCGTAGGTCTTGAGGAACAGCTTCTTGGGGTCGGTCATCGCGGCACTCCTTGGCCCGTTGTCCTATTGCAAAGCCCGGCGTTTCGCAACAGACCCACCCTTGCGCTTGCATTGCACGGCGTGTTCACCGACCCTGCCCCAAACTGTCACGCCCGGATCGCAGCATGAAATACACCGGCATCGACCACTTTCTGGCCACCGCCCCGACCGTGCTGGCGAAGGGCCCCGCCGCCATCGTCATGGCCGAGGATGACGTCGAGGTGGATACCACGCTGCGCCATCACATCGCGGCCGGATTTTCCCCGGTCCTGTTGCTGGCCGATGACTCGATCCCGCTGCCTGCCGCCATCGAGGCGCAGATCCACCGCATCCGCCATGACGTTCACGCCGACAACGCCCTGATGACCGGCGTGAACCGGTTGATCGAGGCCGCGCCGGGCCTGTGGATGTATTACGGCTTCAACGCCGAGTACCTGTTCCACCCGTTCTGCGAAACCCGCAACGTCCGCGAAATGCTGGCTTTCCACACGGAAGAGCGGCGCGAAGCCATGCTAAGCTATGTCGTCGACCTTTACGCCCCCGATCTGAACCGGCATCCCAATGCGGTGTCGCTGGAAGGCGCGCAGATGGACAAGTCGGGCTATTACGCCCTGGGTCGCCCCGATCCTGCCAACCACAACCATCCGCGCGAACGCCAGCTTGATTTCTTTGGCGGCCTGCGGTGGCGGTTCGAGGAACACATCCCTGCCCCGCGCCGCAAGATCGACCGCATCGCGCTGTTCCGCGCCAAGCCGGGCCTGCGACTGCGGCCCGACTTCACCTTCAACGACGAGGAATACAACACCTACGCCTGCCCCTGGCACCACAACATAACCACCGCGATCGTGTCGTTCCGCACGGCCAAGGCGCTGCGCACCAATGCGGGTTCAATGTTCGACATCCACACCTTCCAGTGGCACAACTCGACCGAATTCCAGTGGCATTCGCAGCAGTTGATGAACCTTGGACTGATGGAGCCGGGCCAGTGGTTCTGACCGGCATCTTCGGCTGAGTATGCGCTGCCATTCACTCTTGCCGCAAATGCCACGTTTCGCCGCAAACCCGTGATTCTCTCGTATTTTTATAGCGCTAGCCTGTTTTGGCAGTCTGGCCGGGCTTTTCGAGCCTGACCTGGTATTCCGGGAAGAAATCGAGCGGATATAGAGGACCTGTGACGGCTCAAACTCCGCAACAGCGCAACCAACCGTTCAAACGCCACCTCGCGCCCGCTGTCTTGGATCGCGATGATCAACGGCAAAAATGCGGCCCAGTTTTCTGCCGATCAGGGCATTCGCTTTGCCGACGTTATCGATGGGCAACCGGAAGCTTTGCGGACCTTGGCCCGACGGGTTGGCATCGACCCGGGCGTGCTTGAAAGCTCGAGCTTTCGCCGCATCGATACTTGGCAGTTTGAACGCAACGGGATCACCTTGCCCCGTCACGGCGTGAAGTCACCGGTCCCCCGCGTCTGCCCGGCCTGCCTGCGCGAAGACGCTCTCGCGTCGGATCTACCCCTTCAGACGGCGATGGCATTCCGTGGAAACTGGCAGGTGGCTTTCCTCCGGACCTGCAATCGGCACAATCTTTTGCTGGTTCCTCTTTGGACCGACGCCAACCGTCTGGACCGACACGACTTCGCAGCAAGGCTGGGTCTGCATCTGGACCAGGTCATGACTGGTGACCTGGACTCGGCGGAGTTCGAGCCATCGGACTTCGGCCACTGGATCGAACAGAGACTGTCCGGTCAAAACGACGGCGCATGTCCAAGCGGCACCTCGCAGCCCGCAGCAGGCAGTGCAGCAGTGCAGCAGTGCAGCAGTTTCCAGTATATGGTCGCGTACCGCAAGCCACGCCGCCCGCCGGTGCCTATTCAGATAGTATCGTGGTAACAATCACCTATTGAGATCAACGAGACGCGCTGCTCGTTGCTTAAAGGGCCGATAAGCTGGTCCTTGTCCACCATCAGCACCCACGGAACAGTTTGGCGTGATTGCGTAGCGGAGATTTTGCGGCTCATCTTGACCCCACATGGAGGTGGAGATGACAAAGAACCCCGTGACGACGGAGGTTCCTGCCGGGCAGGTTGTGAAGGACATCCGGCGCGCGGCGCGCAAGCTGCACAGTTCTGAGGAGAAGATCCGGATTGTACTGTCCGGCCTTCGCGGCGAGGACAGCATCTCGGAACTGTGCCGGAAGGAAGGCATCGCCCAAAGCCTGTATTGCAGTTGGTCCAAGGAATTTTTTAAGGCCGGCAAGAAGAAGGTTGGCTGGCCGGCGCGATCGAACCCGACCAGATTAAGCGTGTCCTTCCCGGTGTCGACACCTACGACGGCAAGGTCTTCGAGGCTTCCTGTCTTCTTTGCACACATGTCTGCTTCTCACTGTTGCACGGTTGATCCGACTAAGGATAATACAACGTTGGGTGGAAGCAGTTGGCGCATCCCATTAGCTGCTGTTTGGCAGCAGCCGAATGCCGCAGTGTGGCTTTGACAAAGCTGGCGTCTGTAGTTGCTGCAGCAGCGTCCTGCGAACAATGGCCGAAATGTGGGCGTCTGTGCACCTGCCGCGTCGTGTAGATCGCTCGCCGATTGCAGCTTGCGGAGCCCGAATTGCCCCGATGGGAAACGACCAAGCGATCCTGAACTTAATTTTCCAAAACCTGATTTGGGGACCTATCGGTCTTGCTGCAACAAACTTTCTTGCGCCGCAATGATGGCGGCGTGGGCGCGGTTTTTTGCGCTAAGCTTGGTACAAATCGAACGCATGTGCATTTTCACCGTCACTTCGGCAATTTGTATTTTCCATGCAATTTCCTTGTTCGTCATTCCACCAGAAACGTAGTTTAGAATGTCACGCTCTCTTGTGGTCAGCCGATCGAGGGTTTCATGCGCGTATTCACGGACCAAGGTGCCTGAAACGACCGGCACAAAAATCTGTCCTGACGCAATCAGTTGAATGGCCGTCGCAAGTGACCGCAACGGCAGTGTCTTGGGAATGAAGCCGCGCGCGCCAAGCGCTATCGCCTGATCAATGCAATCGGTCGCGGTATTGCCAGAAAACACAACGACGGCGCCACCTGCATTGAATTGCACGAACTCCTCGATGCTTTTCAAGCCGTGCATGCCCGGCATTACGATATCAAGCAACAGCACGTCGACCATGCCCAATCGAGTAATCTCGGCCAGAACGCTGGTATAGTTGTCGGCTGTGCTCACGGAAAATCGAGAATTCGCCCTCAGCGTGTGCGCCAGAGCATCCCGCACCAGATGGTGGTCGTCTGCAATCAAAACGGTAATCGTTGCGCGTGACTCTTCCATCAGGAAACCACCCTCTGTCGGATCTGCTGTTGGGTTTACGGGGCGACTTAGTGACAGCCCGCTGGATACAGATGCCACCAAGGGTAGCACCACCTCCCTGAGGTAGACGATACATCACGTTTGCGGTGAAAGAAAGCAGTCGCATTGCCGGGTATCGAAAGGATACCTATCAGCTGTCGGAAATTTCCTGTATGTCAATGTGTCGCGAAATGAAACGCTTGGCGGGCACGGGGAGAGCACCGGGATGTTGAAGCGGCGTTATTTTTTGGCTGCAATCACTTGGTACATTGCTTTGCCTGCCGCTTCGCAAACAGCACCTTTTGGTAGCCCGCTGGGGCCGGTCATTCTTGAGGTGGATGGCGCGATCCAGCGGCATAACATTGGGCTGCGGGCACTTTTCGATCTTGCTATGCTGGACTCCCTACCGCAGGTCACGATTCAGACCACGACAATCTAGACCGAGGGAAACATTGTGTTTTCAGGCCCGTCGCTGGGATCCGTGCTCGACTGGCTGGCGGAGGAACCGGGCGCTGATACAGCAAGCGCCGTCAATGGCTATAGCGTAACCCTTGCTCCGGGCACCGTGAACGACCAGTTTCCGATCCTTGCGACCCGCAAGGACGGCCTGCCCTATACGGTGCGAGAGTCCGGGCCAATCTGGCTGATCTATCCCTATGATTCATCTGAACAGTTTCGCACCGATCTGATATACTCGCAAAGTGTGTGGCAGCTAACCAATCTGACCATAGGGCCAGAGTAAGGGATGCCCCACACCTCGGGTTGGACAAAGTGGCGTCGAACCGTGACAAACCTCAGTCTGGCTTACGTCACGGTCGCACTGCTGCTTTTCGGTTCACTCGGACTGCAACTGACCGCACTTTCGGCCATGCAAAAGATGGAGGACCTGAAGAACGGGCACTACGACAACTCAATGTGGATCATTTCACAACTGGAGGTCGATTATCAGCGGTTTCTCTTGGCCGTTGATGGTGCCATCGACTTGTCGGCCCTGATGACCAGACCGGAGGCGATTGCGGAGGTTGTCAGCAGTTTCGACATCTATTTCAGCCGGGTCGAGATGGTATCTGTCCGCGCCCGTAACTTGGCAAGTGTGACGAACCGCACGACTGGGCTGGATGTGAAACTGCAGCGGATTGAAGCGCATCTGCGCGCCCTGGTTCCCTTGATTGACAACAGCGCCGATCAGGACATCGCCTATTTCCGCCGCCTTCTTGGCATAGCCGGCACGATCCTGCCGGACCTGCGACGCAACACGATGACCTCCCTGCAGGCGATCATCCAGTCGGACGCAGAGGAGTATGCCAACCGGACGTTTGTCCTCAAGTGGCTGCTGACCCTTACCCAATCCATGGCCATCCTCCTTTTTGGAATCGCTGGCCTGATTCTGTGGCTGTCTAGGCAGCTGAACCGGCGGACCATCGATCTTGCGCGGATCAGTTCAAACCTGAAAAAAGCCATCGAGACGTCGCTGGACGCGGTTGTCATCACGGATATTTCAGGCCGTGTCACCGTGTTTAATTCCGCCGCCGAAACAATGTTCGGCCTGAGAGCTGCCGACGTCAAAGGTCGGCTGACCGAGGACCTGCTGCATCCGCGCGCGAAGGCAGGCAGGGTTGGCAAGGCCGGGGGCCGCCAGGTTGCCGCCAGCCTGTTGCAGTCCGTCAATTGCGGCCGGGTTCGGGTGACACTGCAAAAAAGCGATGGTTCGAGCTTTCTGGTAGAGGTCGCAATTGCATCCGATGTAGATAGCGTCGGCGAACCCATCTATTTGGCCTTTCTGCGGGACATTACCAAACTTGTCGAAGCCGACGCGACCCAACGCGCGGCCAGAGTCGAGGCAGAACGCAGCGCCACCGCCAACGCACGGTTTCTGGCGGTGATGAGCCACGAAATGCGAACTCCCTTGCATGGGATTATATCTTCGCTGGAATTGCTGGAAGGGAACACGACACCGGCCGAAAGTGCTGCCTTGCGCAGAATTGCCTGGCATTCTGCCGGTTCTGCGCTTGAGCAGATCCAAGAGGTGCTTGAACTGGCGCAGCATGATGCTGCCGATGTGACTGGTGTCGTCATGACCTTTTTTCCGGTCGAGATCGCGCGCATCATTGTGGAGCAATCTCAACCCCTGACGGCGGCCAACGGGACTTTTCTGGCATTGACGTTCGATCCAGCCGTGTCTCGACCGATGCACGGAAATCGTCGCGCGTTTCGAAGTGCACTAGCCAATTTGGTCGGGAACGCCATCAAGTTTACCCAAAACGGCAATATCCTTGTGCGGCTATACCTAACTCCCGAGGGCAGTCTGCGTATAGAGGTGACTGACACTGGGATCGGAATAAAGCCAAAGGATCAGGCAAGGATTTTCGAGGACTTCGAAACTGTCGCCACGCCCTCGCTCGAAACCATCGGCACGTCCGGCCTTGGCCTTGGGATCGCGCGCCGGGCCGTCGGCTTGATGGGCGGCACACTGGATCTGGATAGCAGTCCCGGAAAGGGGAGTCGCTTCTGGTTTGACATTCCGCAAAGCCCGCACGCAGCCGCCCTTTCGTCAGATTTTGCGGGACCGGTTGTCCCGAATGGATTCGCCCTGACGGTGCTAGTGGTCGATGACAATGCAATCAACTGCGTTTTGCTTGCACAGATGCTGGAACGGTCTGGTCATACGGTCGAGATGGCGAACGACGGGCCGACCGCCGTTCGCATTTCGGCAGACAGAAAATTTGACCTGATTCTGATGGACATTAACATGCCGGGAATGGATGGGGCAGAGGCCATGTGAAGAATACGGGGCGGCGGTGCCTATGCCGATGTCCCCATCATCGGGATCACAGCCAACGCGCTTCAGCAGGACCTCGACCTGTATGCTCTGGCAGGACTGAACTGCACATTGATCAAGCCGATCACTGCTGCTGCACTGGAATTGCAGGTTCGACAAATCACCGAGCCACGCTTCCGCCCGGACACGGGGCCTGCAGACCGACCATTGATCGCGCTCGAGACGTTTCGCGATCTGCAAGCTTCAATGCTGCCGCAGGACTTTAGGGCAATCATTGCGGTCGCGTTCAATGATTGCGCCACGGCCATGTCGAATGCTCGTATCAAACCATCGGGGCCCTCGACAGCTGACCAGCTTCACCATGCTGCAGGTTCAGCGGCATTGATTGGCGCACATCGATTGCACCTTTTCTTGTGCGACCTCGAGGACGCGGTCAGGGCGGATTTGCCTGATGCAATCGGAGCGCTTCTCGATCAGGCCGCCGAGGCTAGACGGCTCACCAACGATTGGTACGCGGCAGCAATCCACAAACTAAACCGCACTGCGGGCCCACACAGAAGCGCTCCTTGAGCTCATGAAACCGGGCGGACCAAGATATCGTTCGTATAAGTGCCGCATCTCAAGATAGCCGACACGAGTCTTTCGTGTCTCGGGATGCCGCAGGCCGCCATGGTATCAGAAGATGGGCAGCAGAGTCTCTTCGGAGGGTGGATCCGGGGTGAACGACCAGCGAGCACAGTATGGAAACGAACAACGACTTAAGGGATTCTAACGAGGCCCCGTCCGCGCGTGCCACGTGCAGGCATGGGTTGTCGCCATCGGTGTGTCGTTAACGCACACCGATCGTCAAAACTCGGCAAGTCAGCCGCATTCGACACCGGATCTCGATAACCCTCCCCTGCCGGTTCCGGCGGGAGATCATTCGATTAAAACCCAACATTAACGCGTGTTTGGCACGGGATTGATCCCCGGTTGCCTGCGCGGAAGGACTATTCATGGCAATCTGGACCGTCGGCCCCAACTCTTCTTTTCCGACCATTGACGCCGCGATGGCGGTGGCCAGTCCGGGCGACACCATCGTCCTTGAGCCGGGCTACAGCACCGAGACGGCTACCGTCACGCACAATGACATCACCGTTCAGGGCACGGACCTGTCGCAAGGCATCGAGTTGCAGCTGGCGCCGGGTGTCACCGGCCTTCTCCTGACGGGAGACGCACCGATGGACGTTCTCGACAATGGTATTGACAACAATTTTGTCGGAAACGAAGGCGACAATGAATTTACGGTGATCGGGGGCATCGTCCATGTAGATGGCGGTGAGGGCAATGATCGGCTGATCATTGATTACCATACCGAGACGGGCACGATCACCGGCAACGCGACCACCGCTTTTACCGCTGCGGATGGGCGTTCGGTTTCGGTCGAGACGGGAACGGTCGAGCATTTCACCATCCTTGCCGGATCGGGCGTCAACACGCTGACGACGGCCACCGGTGACGACTACATTCAGACGGCTGGCGCAGGCGACAACATCATCGCGGCCGGTGACGGGAACAATACGATTCTCACCGGCAGCGGTATCGACACGATCACCGTCGGCAGCGGCAACGACACGATCCTTGCAGGTGACGGTGCAAACACGATCGCGGGCCTGGGCGGCGACAAGATCATCACAACCGGAGCCGGGGTCGATACCATCAGCGTGACCGATGGCAACAACACCATCAATGCCGGCGCAGGGGCGAATACGATCTCGGCAACGTCTGGCAACAACACCATCACCACGGGTGCGGGGGTGGATACCATCACTGTCACGTCCGGCAACAACACGATCAATGCCGGTGACGGGGCCAATACGATCACAGCCACGTCCGGTGACAACACCATCATCGGCGGCAAAGGGGTCGATACGATCACAGTGACCGATGGCAACAACTACATCGACGCCGGCGATGGAGCAAACACGATCGCTGCAGGTACTGGGAACGACACGATCGTTTCTGGCGTCGACATCGATACCATTGCCACGGGGGTCGGCGACGACACCATCATCGTCAGGGGAGGCACGGACGATGTCGCAGGCGGCGCGGGAACCGACACGCTCGTCGTCGACTATTCCGCCACGACCGCAGACGTCACCAGCAGTATACCTGCCGGGTCCCTTGCCGCTGGGTATGGGGGCAACGTTTCTCAGGGGGCCGCGGGGACCGCGACGTACGCCGGCATTGAAAATTTCGACATCACGACGGGCAGCGGCAACGACTCGATCACGACCGGCGATGGAAATGACACCATCAACACCGCCTCGGGTGTCGATCACATCAACACAGGCGGCGGGGCGGATCTGGTGTTCGGCAGTGCCGGCGATGTGATCGACGGCGGTGAAGCCGGAACCGACTCCGACACGCTCGATCTGACTGGCGTCGGGCCCCACGAGATTGTCTACGACCCCCTGAACGGGGAAAAAGGCACCGTCTATGTTCTGGATTCAGATGGCACCAGGAACGGCGATAGCCTCAGCTTCACCAACATCGAACATGTCGTGGCATGTTTCACCTATGGTACGCTGATCAACACCTCTCTGGGCGCTCTGGCCATCGAGACGCTGAAGGTCGGCGATATGGTGCTGACCTTGGACAACGGTTTCAAGCCGGTTCTCTGGATCGGGACCAAAACCCTGTCGGGTCATGAACTGATCCAGAATGATGCGCTTCAACCGATCTTCATCGGTCGCGGTGCGCTTGGCTACGACCGCCCCCAGCGCGACACGATGGTGTCGCGCCAGCACCGGATGCTGGTGTCCGGACCGCGCGCAGAACTGCTGTTCGGCTCGAACGAGGTCCTAGTGAAGGCGAGCCATTTGTTGTCGCTTCCCGGCATCAAGGCTGCCAGGTTGGAAACGGTTACTTATGTCCACATCATGTTCGATCGACATGAGATCGTGTTGGCTGACGGGGCATGGAGCGAAAGCTTTCAGCCCGGCGATCTGAGCATTGCGGGGCTGGACGCAGAGCAACGGCAGGAACTCGAAGATATCTTTCCCGAATTCTCCAACGCGGGATTTCTGCCGAAGTATGACGCGGCGCGCTCGTCGCTGAAAGGGTACGAAGCCCGCGTCTTGCCGGGTTTCAACAGCCCGCTGGTTCAGCCATTTATTACAATAAATCAATAAATTGCATCGTTGCGCAAGCCTTGGGCAGCGCCGACAAAGGGACGTAAATGACAATCCTGATTGTAAAATCGAACTCTGCCCATCCGACGATCGTCGACGCGGTCGCGGCGCTTGCCGCTGGTGATGCGATCCCCTTCTAGGCTGGCTACTATGACCAGATGGCAGTCACCACGGAGGCAGGCACTGTCACCATATTGGCGGCGGCTGGGGACAACACGATCATCACCGGTTCAGGAGATGACTGGATCGAAACCACCGGCGCGGGCGACACCACGATTGTCGCAGGTGACGGCAACAACACCATCCTTACCAGCGCCGGAGTAGACACGATGACCGTCGGCGACGGGGATGACACCATCGTTGGCGGCGAGGCGGCCAATACGATCACCGGACTTGGCGGCAACAAGGTCATGGTCATCGGCGCGGGTGCCGATACCGTCACCTTTACAACTGGCAACAATACGGTTCAGGCCGAGGCTGGGGCCAACACGATCACCGGCACATCCGGCAACAACAGTATCCGGGCAGAGGAGGATGCCGATACGATCACACTCACCTCGGGCAATAACACAATCCGCGCCGGAGCTTGGGCCAACACGATCACCACCACCTCTGCACCAATACCATCACGGCAGGTTCGGGAGCGGATACGGTCACCGTCACCTCGGGCAACAACCGGATCTGCATCGGCGACGGCGCAAATACGGTGACGGCGACGCCGGGCAACAACATCATCACGACCGGCTCGAGTGCGGACACTACAGTGGCAAGCGGCAACAATACGATTCACGCGGGGAACGGGGCAAACACCATTGCCGCGACATCCGGATACAACATCATCATCGGCGGCGACGGGGGCGGACACGATTGCCACCACCGACGGCGGCAACTTCATCGACGCCGGTGATGGGGCCAACACCATCGCGACCGGGGCCGGCAACGACACGATCCTCACGGGCGTCGATACCGATACTGTCGAAGTTGGTGCCGGGGACGACGCAATCACCGTAGAAGGGGGGACCGATGGCATTGCGGGCGGCGCGGGGTTCGATATGCTGATCGTCGACGTTGTTCTGACCGCCAGCGCAGGCACCATGACCGCAGCCAGCTTTGCCGGAGTGACCGTGACCAACTCCGGCAACGGCGCGATGACGCTGACCGGAACGGCAGAGGATATCGACGCCTACCTCAACAACATCACTGGCATTCAGTATACGGGTGCCGCCGATGCGGCAGGCGACGGCGCAGCGACAATCACCGTCACCGCGGCGGATTGCGAGGGTGTGATTATGCTGGGGATCGTCACGGTTGACATTACCGGCGACGACGACACGGTCCTTGCAGCACCTGTCGGCATTGAGTTGGCAGGCACCGATGATCCGGACACCCTTGCAGGTGATTCCGGTGACGACACGCTCGACGGCGGCGGCGACAGGGATGTGCTGGAAGGTAGAACAGGCCACGACAGCCTGTTTGGCGGTGACGGTGACGACACGGTGTCCGGCGGCTCGGGTGACGACACCATTTTTGGCGGTCACGGCGCGGACTATTTGTCCGGCGGCGACGGTGACGACCTTGTGGATGGCAGCTCGCCAGATTGCATCGCGAC
>JAIYDJ010000009.1 GCA_027487575.1 Rhodobacter sp.
ACGCGTCACGCTGGCCGCCTGGCGAAAAGACTATAAAACGAAACGCCCACATTCCCGACTTGGATGGCAGACGCCCGCCGAGTTTGCACAGACCTTCACACCGCAACGGGGCCTGCCGCTGCGCGATCCGCAAAGCTCCGCGCCAGCCCCCGTTGCCCAACCCGCCCAAATGGGCAAAACTCAAACCCGGAGTCTCGCTCACGCTGGATAAAAGTTGGGGGCAACGTCAACGGCAATCGGATCCAGCTTGCTCGACCGTTCCGGTGTCGCGAACACAGGCTCGATCGTGCCGGCCTTCAGATACTTCTTGACCGTGTTCCGCGACAGCCCCGTCCGGCGCGCGATCTCGCGGATCGGCAGTCCCAGCCGGAGTCGCAGTTTCCGGATGATGTTCAAAAGCCCCATGTGGATCACTCCATTGCCCCCGCCGCTACCGCGTTGGGGAAAGGTCACATGGGTCAAATCTCAATGGAAATCAGCCGCCCAACTGGGTCAGCTCTCAGTGGAAATCAACCCCAAGAGAGCTTTCGCTTGGAACGAGGGAGGACCGCGGGGCCGGTCCCAACTCATCGCCTGCGTCGAGCAGCTTGACGAACCGGTTGGAAAAAACTGGACGGGTCGTTCTGGCGGGGATAGTCAAAGCTTGACAGAGTGAGGCGGTATGAAATTTTCACCGGAGCAGGCTGGCGTCTTGCACGACATATTGCGCTGGCGACGCGATGTCAGGCATTTTCTGACAGATCCTGTCCCCGATCCGGTGATCGACCGTCTGCGCGCTGCGATGGACATGGCCCCGTCGGTGGGCAACTCGCGTCCGTGGCGCGTTTTGCGGGTCGAGAACCCGGAGCGCCGCGAACGGGTTCAAGCGATCTTTGAAGCCTGCAACTCGGCGGCAGCGGCGGGATTTGACCATGGGACACGGTCGGAGTATCTTCGGCTGAAACTCGCAGGGTTGCGCGACGCCCCTTTGCACCTTGCCGTGTTCACCGAAACAGCCCCCGCTGAAGGCCGTGGGCTGGGTCGCAGGACAATGCCGGAAACGCTGCAATTTTCGACGGTTATGGCGATCCACACCCTGTGGTTGGTCGCACGTGCCGAGAATATCGGGGTCGGTTGGGTGTCGATCCTTGATCCGGCAGCCCTGCATGCGCTGTTTGACGCGCCGCAAAGTTGGGAGTTCACCGGATACCTCTGTGTGGGATATGCGGAGTTCGATGATGATCGCCCACTTCTGCATCGCGCCGCATGGCAGGCGGACACGCCGACGCACTGGAAACAGTGCTGATCCAGTGATCTGTCATCGGGTCGATGCGCATGTTCCGACGCCGGTCACAACGCCGCAGTCCGGCCTGGTCCGTGAGTCATCCCGGATCCGGTTCGGTTGAGGCGACCGGAGAGGATCGTGAACGGTGTTCTGTGCATGTATCGCTGAAAAAAGTTTACAAGCGATGCGCGCCGCGTTGAGATTGGCTGAAATGATTCGAAGGGGAGGTCGAGTTGCTGGATATCCATGTGAATGACGAGGTGACGGCGGTTCTCGAAGGTTTCGGGGCGGCTTTGGAACGGGGTGACATTGCGGCGGCCGTGTCCTGCTTTCAGGACGACTGCTATTGGCGCGATCTGGTGACGTTTACGTGGAACCTTCATACCTGCGAGGGGAAGGCGCAGATCTCCGACATGCTGGGCACCCAACTGGCCGGAACCCGGCCCACGGGCTGGAAGATAGCCACGGGAGAAACGGCCAGCGAAGACGGCGGCGTCACCACGGCCTGGATTGAGTTCGAGACGGCCGTCGCTCGCGGCTACGGTCTGGTTCGGCTGGTGAACGGCAAGATATGGACGCTGTTGACCACCATGGTCGAGTTGAAAGGCCACGAAGAGTACACCGGATTCAATCGCGCCGCGGGAGCAAAGCACGGCGCAGACAAGCACCGCCCCACCTGGAAGGAGGAGCGCGAGGCAGAAGCGCGCGACCTGGGATACACCAGGCAGCCCTATGTCCTGATCATCGGCGGCGGTCAGGGCGGTATCGCGTTGGGTGCCCGGCTGCGGCAATTGGGCGTTCCCGCGATCATCCTGGAAAAGAACGACAAACCCGGCGACAGTTGGCGCAACCGCTACAAGTCGCTGTGTCTGCATGACCCGGTCTGGTACGACCATCTGCCCTATATCAAGTTTCCGGAAAACTGGCCGGTCTTTGCGCCCAAGGACAAGATCGGCGACTGGCTGGAAATGTACACCAAGGTGATGGAGCTCAACTACTGGTCCCGGTCCACCTGCAAATCTGCGAGATATGACGAAGCGACCAAGGAATGGACCGTCGTGGTCGACCGCGATGGAGAGGAAGTGACGCTGCGGCCGAAACAACTGGTGCTGGCCACCGGCATGTCGGCCAAACCCAACCTGCCGACCTACAAGGGCATGGACACGTTCAAGGGCGACCAGCACCATTCGTCCGTGCATCCCGGCCCCGATGCCTGGCGCGGCAAACGCGCGGTGGTGATCGGGTCGAACAACTCGGCACACGATATCTGCGCTGCACTGAGGGAAAACGACGTCGACGTGACGATGGTACAGCGGTCGTCGACGCATATCGTGCGGTCGGAATCGCTGATGGAGCACGGGTTGGGGGGGCTTTATTCGGAGCGGGCTGTACGGTCGGGCATGACCACCGAAAAGGCCGATCTGATTTTTGCCAGCCTTCCCTACAAGATTTTGCATGAATTTCAGACCCCGATCTATGACAAGATCAAAGAGGTCGACGCCGACTTCTACGCCGGGCTGGAAAAGGCCGGATTCTGGCTGGATTGGGGGGCCGACAACTCGGGCCTGTTCATGAAATATCTGCGGCGGGGCTCGGGCTATTACATCGACGTCGGCGCCAGCCAACTGATCATCGACGGCAAGATCAAGCTGGCGCATGGCAATGTCAGCGAAATCGTTCCGGACGGCGTGATGCTTGAGGATGGCACCCTTCTGCCGGCCGATCTGATTGTCTATGCCACGGGGTATGGTTCGATGAACGGCTGGGCGGCCGATCTGATCGGGCGCGATGTGGCCGACAAGGTGGGCAAGTGCTGGGGGCTCGGGTCCGACACGCCAAAGGACCCCGGACCCTGGGTCGGTGAACAGCGCAACATGTGGAAACCGACGCAGCAAGAGGCACTGTGGTTCCACGGTGGCAACCTGCACCAGTCGAGGCACTATTCGCAGTTCCTGTCGCTGCAACTGAAGGCCCGGATGGAAGGCATCGACACCCCGGTGTTCGGGATGCCGCAAACCTATCACCTGGGATAACCCGGACGCGAAAATTTCTTTCAGGCTCCCCGGCCTTGACAAGCCGGGGACAGCTTCCGCCAGCATCGCAGCCCGACACAGGAATGCGCGTACCCGAAGATGCTTCCGCGCAGGGTGTCGTCGGCGACGCAATGTTTGCCATCGATGCCATCATCATGAACATTCCCTTCCGACCCACACCCTATGAGGAAATTTCTTACCGTTGAGAAAACTATGAAAACATCAATACATACAATAACTTGTCCGAATTGAACCTCTTTACTTTGTTGACGTTCTTCCGCGCCCATAGCAACTTTTCAACTTCGTAAGAAAATAATTTGCAGGATAGACTAACCTTGGTTAGTTTCTGTCCCATGCGCAAGAATCAGCGCCCTGATCTGAGGAGGTAAGGGCACTGCAGACGCGCCGAGGAGGATGGGGAAGCGGGATCATCCGCTGCCGACAAAGGGAGGAATTCATGTTCTATACGCCGAAAAAGGCGATACATTCCCGTATCAGCCGCCGTAGATTTCTTGAACTCGGGGGTGCGGGCGCGACCATGCTGGGGACAGGTTCCCTCGCCGTCGGCCTGAACTCCACCATCATGGCGTCGCGCGTTTCTGCGCAGTCGTCGGACGAGGCGAAGTGGAAGCAGTTCGCCGGCTCCAAACTGGTCTTCCTGTCCGAAAACACGCCGCCGTCGTTCGCCATCCGCGAAAAGCTGACCGCCTTCTATGACCTGACGGGGATCACTGTCGAGATCCTGACCGATGACTTGCCGGTCGTTCAGCAGAAGGCCGGCATCGACCTGCGCTCGGGCACGGCCGACTATGTGCTGCAGTATTCGCAGGACAAGCCGATCGGGGCTCCGTTTGCCGATTTCTACGCCGACATGACGCCGATGTTCGGGGACGAGACGCTTCCGCAAGACCCCGAAGGCTATGGCGACGACGTGTGGTTCGACAACTTCCTGACCGCCTGCGGCCGTTTCTATGATGGCAACCGCGTGATGGCGCTGCCCTATGACGCCGCGATCGCCTGCACGTTCTACCGGAAGGACATCTTCGAGGCGAACACCAAGGACTTCGAAGCCGAATACGGCTATCGGCTGGAATACACCAACGACACGACCTGGCAGAACGTCCTCGACTTCGCGACCTTCTTCAAGAAGGCGAAAGAGGCCGGCAAGGACGTGCCCTACGGCTATGCACAGCATCAGGGCTCGTTCGCCTGGACCACGCAGCTTGACATCCAGCGCATGTGCTTCGCCAACGGACGCTGGATCGACTACGCGATCGACGACAAGCTGGGGTCGAAAACGCCCGGCGCCACGAACTGGGGCGACGAACAGTCGGTCCTGATCCTGGAGAAGTTCAAGGCACTGGCCGACGTATCGCATCCCGACAACCTGGCGAACGGCACGCTGGAGCTGAACACCGTCTATCAGTCCGGCAACATCGCCATGCAGGTTCAGTACCACGAATTCGCAGCCTCGGTCGAAGATGAAGGCACGTCGCTGGCCGCCGGTGGCAAGACGGGCTATGCGCCTTGCCCGAAAGGTGCGCCCGACTGGATCAAGAACGGCGGCGAAGCGGTCAACGGCACGAACTGCGGCATCGGTGGCATCTCGATCAACGCCAACGCCGATGAGGCGCTGCAGCGCGCGGCCTACATCTTTGCGCAGTGGTCCACCTCGGCGGACAACCAGTACGAAGTTCTGAAGGGCCTGGGCGGCACGCCGACCCGCAAGTCGGTTCTGGCGCGCCCCGAAGTGGTTGCCGCCGGACAGCGGCCAAGCACGATGCCCAACGCGCTGACCTTCGATCCGGTCTACAACTTCGGCATCAAGGATCCGAACTTCACCCTCGGGCCGAAGATCCCGAAGGCGAACGAGTATCACTCGATCATTGCGTCGACGACGCAGCGGATGCTGTCGGGCGAACTGGATGCGGCGGCGACCGGGGCCGAGCTGAAGGCCCAGCTTGATGAGCTGAACGCCGGCTGACGCAACTGCCAGGAACATCGCCGCCGCATCCGGTGCGGCGGCTATGCGACTTGCAAACCAGTCACCTTGATCTGATGCGCTCCGAAACGGCGGGGCACAGAAATGAGGCCGCCCATGTCCCAAACCCTTTCCCTTTCGCAAACCACGCTTGACGCGGTAGATCGTTTCCGCGCCCGGAAGGTTTCGGTCGAAGTGGAGGCCCGCCCGCTGTCGGCAGAATTGCCGACCCCGACATCGTTCAACCCCGCCGCGCGCAAGGCCTACTACTTTTATCTGATGGCCCCCGCGATCGCATTGCTGGCGTTCATTTCGCTTTATCCGTTCTTCTGGCTGATCGTGATGGCTTTCCAGAAGGGCGACATGGGCGCGGTCGAATGGGTCGGGTTCAAGAATTTCACCGATCTGGCCAGTGACGGGCGTTTCCTGTCGGGCTGGGTTCTGCTGTTCAAATACAGCGCAATGTGCCTGTTCCTGCAGGTGGGCATCGGGGTGCTGCTGGCCGTGATCGTCAACGGCTCGCGCTATGAAAAGTTTCTGGTGACCGCCCTCCTGATGCCGATGATGATGGCCCCGGCCGTTGCAGGCCTGTTGTGGCTGTTCCTCTACAACGGCACGTTTGGCTGGTATCACTGGATATTTCAGAGCCTTGGCATATTGGAGACGGGTTCGATCCTGTCCAGTGCCAAGACCTCGATGTATGCGCTGGTGCTGGTCGATGTGTGGCAATGGACCCCGTTGATCACGCTGATCGCGCTGGCGGGCCTGAAACGGGTGCCTCGCGACCAGATGGAGGCGAACATGGTCGATGGCGCGTCGCCTGCGCGCAACTTCTTCGCCATCGTGATGCCGAACCTCTACCCCGTCCTGCTGATCGCGGTGTTGCTGCGGTTCATGGACAACTTCCGTTTCATCGACCACATTCTGGTTCTCACCGGCGGTGGCCCCGCCAATTCGACCAAGATCCTGCCGATCTACCTGTTCGAAGTGGCGTTCAAGTTCTTCGACCTGGGGCGCGGTGCCGCGATCGCGCTGGTATTGCTGGTGGTCACCATCATCCTTGGCAAAATTCTGGTCGGCGTGTTCGACCGACCCACTTCAGGAGGGCGTTGACCCATGGCTTCGCGTGACGTCGTCCACTATGACACCCCCCTTCAGCGCGTGTTGCGGGTGCTGGCCGTAATCTTTGTGGTGCTGTACCTGATCTGGACGCTGCTGCCGTTCGTCATCATGTTCGTCTCGTCCTTCAAAGACCTGCTGGCGGCGTTCAAGCTTCCGGAGGTTGGCGATTGGATGGGCATCGGTGTGTTCTTCGATTTCACGCCGACCTACAAACACTACGCGACCCTGTTTCAAGAGAACAATTTCGGCCGCTACATCATGAACAGCCTGATCGCGGCGGGCGGATCGGCGGTCATTTCGGTGATCTTCGGGTCTTTGGCCGCCTATTCGCTGAGCCGGGTGGATTTTCGCGGCAAGTCGGATCTGTTCTTCTGGATCATATCGACCCGGATGGCGCCGGTGGTGGCCGTCATGGTGCCGCTGTTTGCAATCTTCCGCTCGCTCGATCTGGTCGGCACGTTGCCGGGGCTGATCCTGGCCTACACGACCTTCAACCTGCCCTTCGCGATCTGGATCCTGAAAGGCTTCTTCGACAACGTGCCCTACGGCATCGAAGAGGCGCAGATGGTCGACGGCGCGACCAGGTTTCAGGCGTTCACCTCGATCCTGCCGCTGGTCGCACCCGGCATCGGCGCGTTCATCGTGCTGTGCGTCCTGTTTGCCTGGAACGATTTTCTGTTCGCGGCGATCATCGGGTCGGGCGGCGCCAAGACCCTGCCCGTTGCCACGCGTGAACTGGTTCAGCCGCAGAACATCCAATGGGGTGCGATCATGGCGGCCGGCGTCGTGACCACCGCGCCCATGATGCTGTTGGGCCTCGTGATCCGGAAATACCTGGTGACCGGCCTGACCATGGGCGCCGTCAAAGAATGATGTGTGCCGGGCCATGCCCGCACCTTGCAAGATAGGGAGAAGATCATGGCCACCGTCACGATCAGGAATGTCTGGAAATACTACAATCAAACTCCGGCGGTGAAGGACCTGAACCTGACCTGCCCGGATGGCAGCTTCGTCTCGATCCTCGGCCCGTCGGGATGCGGCAAGTCATCGACCATGCGGATGCTGGCGGGTCTGGAACACATCAGCGCGGGCGACATCCTGTTTGACGATGTCCGCATCAACGACCTTGCCCCCAAAGACCGCGATGTCGCGATGGTGTTCGAGAACTATGCGCTTTACCCGCACAAGACGGTCTTTGAGAACATCGCCAACCCGCTTCGGCTGCGCAAGGCCAGCGAGGCGACGATCAAGGACCGGGTGAACGGGGCGGCCAAACTGCTGGAAATCTCGCATCTTCTGGACCGTCGTCCCAGCGAGCTGTCGGGTGGTCAGAAACAGCGGGTCGCCATCGGGCGGGCGATCGTGCGGGAACCCAAGCTGTTCCTGTTCGACGAACCGATTGCGCATCTTGACGCCAAACTGCGCGCCCACATGCGTGGCGAAATCAAGCATCTGCAAAAGACGCTGGGCACCACGATGATCTATGTGACGCATGACCAGCTCGAGGCGCTGTCGATGGCGGATTACATCGCGGTGATGCACGACGGCGAGTTGCAGCAGTGGGGCACACCCAGCGAGATTTTCAATCACCCGGTGAATGCCTGGGTCGCAGGGTTCGTCGGGGAACCGGCGATGAACTTTGTAACGGCCGAAATCCGCGGAGGGGGCGACGGCGTGACGCTCAAACACGCCAACTTCGAGATTCCGCTGCTCGCTTCGCAGGTCGGCAAGCTGAACGGTGCCGCGCAGGCGGGCACGGCACGGATGGGCGTGCGCCCCGATGCGCTGACGATCAGCATGACGAGGCCTGACGGCCCTGCGATCACCGGTGTGATCTTCGTCAACGAACTGCTCGGGGGCGACATGCTGGTCGAGGTCCAGCTTCAGGATGTCCGGATGCGGGTGAAAACCTCGACCGATTTTGCCGGGAAACCGGGCGAAACCTGCTGGCTGACCGTCAACCGCGAAAAGTGGCACGTCTTCGATGCGGGCGACGGGCATGCATACTTCTGAAAGGATTGCCCCGCCGGGGTATCCCGATGCGTTGCTGGGCTTCGTTGCCCGGCATATCCCGGCGCGCGGTACCGGTGGTGCGTTGCAGGCCTATGCGGCAGTGCAGCAGATGCCCTATTTCTCGGGGCCCGACCGGACGCCATTTGCAGCGTTGCGCGACGGACGTGGGGCCTGCACCGCCAAACACATCATTCTGCGCGACGCCTTGCGTTCCATCGGCCACAGGGCGGATGTCGAGGTGGTGACGGGCGATTTTGCAGCGGCCATTCCGCTTCACGCCTCTCAGGACGCGGCACTGGCACACATGATCCGGCAGGGCGGGGTCAGCGATTTTCACTGCCGTGTGGTGTTGCGGGGGACAGAGGGCGATCGCCGACTTGATGCGACATGGCCTGTGGCGCTGGCTTCCTACGGCTTTGCCGTAAATCGGGGCTGGACGGGGCAGGGCGATACGATCCAGGCGATGCCCGACGCCACGGTTTGTGCCACGCCCGAGGATGTGCTTGCGACCAAGGCGCAACTGCTGGCCGGGCTCGACCCTGCCATGATTGCCCGTCGGCTGGAATTCCTGCGCCTGCTGTCCGCCTGGATGGCCGGACTGCAGATGACTGAAACGTCGGGGAGGGCGTGATGGCAACAACGAAACGGGTCTTTGTCGGGATCGACGCGGGCACCACGGGGTGCACGGTGATCATCTTTGACGAAAGCGGCAACAACGTCGGCCAAGGCTATCAGGAGTATGACTGTACGTCGCCGCAGCCGGGCTGGATCGAGCAGGACCTTGATTCCGTGTGGCGCGGCATCTGTTCCGCGACCAAGCAGGCCGTCGCCAAGGCGGGCCTGCCGGCTGCGGCCTATCATTCAGTCGGCCTGTCCAGCCAGCGCGGCACCTTCGGCCTGCTGGACGACCACCGTCGCCCGTTGATGAACAGCCTCGTGTGGAACTGCGGTCGTGCCTTGAAAAGCGTCGCGGCGATTTCTGCGGAATTCGGAGCGGCAGAGCATCAGACCCATACGGGCATGCAGATCAGCCCGCTGTGGTCGGCGGCCAAGATCATCTGGCTGCGCGAAAACCAGCCCGACCTCTTCGATGCGACCCGCTGGTTCGTGAACGGACAGGAATTCTTCCTGTGGCGCATGGGCGCAGAAGACTGGGCGACCGACCCTGCCTCCCTGACGCTGAACGGGATGATGGACATCGCCAAACTCGACTGGTCCGACCGCATCCTCAAGGTCTGCGGTCTTGGCCGTGATCGATTGCCGCCGGTGAGCACGCCTGCGACGCAGGTCGGCAGACTTTCCAAGGCCGCAGCCTATGAAACCGGCCTGCCCGAAGGCATGATCCTGTGCCGGGGTGCGGGCGACCAGCAATGCGCGGCCATCGGGGCCGGAGTGATCCGGCAGGGCATGGCGGAATTCACCGTCGGTACTTCCGGCGTCATGGTGGCGCACCTTGACAGTGTCGATCGCATCAAGGGCAACAAGCTGTGGTGGGGCGGGCACGGCGTGCCGGGCGCCTGGGACATCGAGGGTGGGGCCTTTGCGCTTGGGGCTTCCTTGCGCTGGTGGCGTGACAATCTGGGCCTGAACGAGCTGGAAGAGGGCAAACGCCAGGGCCGGAGTGTCTATTCGGTGATGGTGGACAAGGCCAGCGACTCGCGTCCCGGAGCCAACGGCGCGATGTTCCACAGCTTCATGGCCAGCCAGGTCACACCCTACTACGACGCCGTTGCGCGCGGCAGCTTCCTTGGCCTTGGATTGTACCACGAACGCCACGACCTGATCCGCGCGCTGCTGGAAGGCTGCGCGCACGAGATGAAGATGGTGGTCGACAGTTTCCAGTCCGACATCGAGGGCGGCATCACCGATTTCCGGCTGACGGGCGGGGGCACCAAATCGAACGGTTTCGCCCAGATCATGACCGACGTGATCGGGATGCCTTCGACAGTCACGCGCGAACGCGAATGCACTGCGCTGGGGGCGGCGATCCTTGGTGCCTACGGTGCGGGGGCGTTTACCAGCATCGACGAGGCGGTGGGGGCGATGGTGCAGGTCGAATCCACCTTCGAGCCGAACGCAGGACTGCAGGGCCTTTATGGCGAACAGCATGCCATCTATCGCGGCATCTACGAGGCGATCGCCGCGTCGGGCCAGTATGCCGCACTGTCCGATTTCTCGCAAAAGTACCAATGACAAGGGAGGACTAGACCATGCCGATACCGGGTATCCGTGGAATGGAACACATCGGGATCACCGTGCCCGACATCAATCAGGCCTGCGATTTCTTCACCGACATCCTCGGGGCCGAGGTGCTGTTCACCGCCGCCACCGATTTCAGGGGCGAGGGGGACTGGATGCACGAACACCTGAACGTGCATCCCCGGTCCGAGATCAAGGAGTTCCGCTATGTCCGTCTGGGCAATGGCACCAACCTTGAGGTGTTTCAGTACACCGCGCCCGACCAGCACAAGGGCTGGCCTCTCAAGAACAGCGACGAGGGCGGGCATCACATCGCATTCTATGTCGATGACATGGCTGCCGCGGTCAAGTTCCTGAAGGACAACGGAGTGCGCGTTCTGGGCGAGCCGACCTCCTACACCGATGGCCCGAACCTTGGCCTGACCTGGTGCTACTTCCTCGCGCCCTGGGGCCTGCAACTGGAAATCGTGTCGTCCCCGCAGGGCACGACCTTTGACAACGAGGCCAAAGCCGCCGGTCGCCGCCGCCTGTTCGACCCGTCGCGTCCCGTCGAAACCCTGATCTGAACCCCGATCCGAACCCCACCGCCTGCCGGACCACCGGCAGGCAGCCACACAGGATACCGCCATGCCACTTGTCCCCATGGGCCCGATGCTGCGCCATGCTCGCGCAAATCACTATGGAATCGCCGCCTACAACATGATCGACTTCAACTCGGCCCGCGCCATCATTGACGGAGCTTCGGCGCTGGCGGCACCGATGATCGTGCAGGTGTCGGTCAAGACGGTCAGGCATTGGGGTGCTGCGCACGTGGCCACCTGGGTGCGGATGCTTGCCGGCGATGCGCCCGTGCCGGTGGCCCTGCATCTGGACCACTGCACCGACGTCGAGGTGATCAGGCGCTGCATAGATGCGGGATGGACCTCTGTCATGTTCGACGGGTCTGCCCTGCCCTTTGCCGCCAACCTTGCCACGTCACGCCAGGTCTATGCGCTGACCGAGGCGGCAGGGATCGGGCTGGAGGCCGAGATCGGGGCGATTGGCGGTGTCGAGGATGACAAGGTCGTCAATGACGATCAGTCGCGCCTGGCCAATTTCGATGAATGCGTGGCCTTCGTGCAGGACATGCCCAACCTCGCGGTTTTCGCCCCCGCCATCGGCACCGCGCATGGGTTCTACAAGGGCGAGGCGAAGATTGCCTACGACCTGCTGGAACGGATCACCAAGGCCATTGCGATCCCCATCGCCCTGCACGGTGGCACCGGCCTGACCAATGAACAGTTCCACCGTTGCATCGCGCTCGGCTGCGGCAAGGTGAACATCTCGACCATGCACAAAAGCCTGTTCATCGACGGCTTCATCAACCTGCGCGCGGAAAAGCCCAAAATGGCCGAGCCGCTGCCGTTCATCGAGGCCCAGCACAAGGCGATGATGGCAGACGTGATGCAATGCATCCGCATTTTCGGGTCCGAAGGGCGCGCGCAGGCGGCGCTTGCGGCATGATGCAGGCGCTGATCTTTGATTGCGACGGCGTGTTGGTCGATACCGAACGCGACGGGCACCGGGTGGCGTTCAACGACGCGTTCCACGCGGCAGGACTCAAGACAAAGTGGTCTGTGGACCGCTACGGCGAGTTGTTGTCTACCGGCGGCGGCAAAGAGAGGATGCGGCGGCACTTCGACGAAACGGGGTGGCCAGACGCGGGCGACCGCGACGCGCTGATCCTGTCGCTGCACCACGCCAAGACAGACCTGTTCATGCAGATCATCGAAGGCGGCGCGCTGCCGCTGCGGCCCGGCGTGGCGCGGATGGTGGATGCGGCCCATGCCGCGGGGATGCAGGTGGCGGTCTGCTCCACCTCGAACGAACGCGCGGTTTCGGCGGTGGTGCGGGTGTTGCTGGGAGCCGACCGTGCCGCGCGCATCACGATCTTTGCCGGTGACGCCGTGGCGCGGAAAAAGCCCGATCCTGCGATCTACACGCTTGCCGCCACGACCCTTGGCCTGACCCCGGCAGCCTGCGTCGTGATCGAGGACAGCCATATCGGCCTGACGGCCGCCAAGGCCGCCGGCATGCGCTGCATCGTCACGAAATCCGCCTATACGCAAGACGAGGATTTCACCGGCGCCGACCGTGTGGTGCCCGATCTTGACGCAGGGATCGACCTGCCCTTCTGCCAATCTCTGACCGCATAGGAGACGTCGCATGCCCCTGACTGTCATAGCCTCGCTGAAAGCCAAGCCCGGGCAAGAGGCGGCGCTGTTCGCGGCCCTGACGGCGCTGATCGCCCCGACCCGCACGGAAACCGGCTGCATCCTCTATGAAATGCACCGCAGCCATGAAAATCCGGGCTGGTTCATCTTCAACGAATTGTGGGAAACCCGCCCGCTGTGGGACGCCCATATGGCAGCGCCGCACCTTGCGGAGTTCAGCGCCAAGCAGGATGCGCTGCTTGACTCGTGGGAGTTGTTCTCGGGGGAGAAGGCCGCATGAAGATCACCTTCTACGCCCATGCCAGTTTCCGCTTGCAGGATGACGCGCTGACTGTCGTGACCGATCCCTACACTCCGTCGATCTCGAAGTTCGATCCGATCAACGAGCCTGCCGACATCGTGCTGATGAGTTCGGCCACCGACGATTTCCATTGTGACGCAAGCCACGTGACCGGCAATCCGGCGGTGGTCAACACGCTGGTGCTGCCGCCCGAGGGCGTCACCGTGAAGGGGTTGCAGGTCAGGTCCTTTCCGGCGACCGAAAGCCTGATCTTTGATTACCAGTCCGAATACGGCCGCGACCCGGATGCGAACGCGCTGTACCATTTCTCGTTGGGGGGGCTGCGCTTTCTGCACATGGGAGACATCGGTACGGCGATCCCGCAAGGCCATATCGACGTGCTGAAGGGGCAGGTCGATGTGCTGCTGGCGCTGACGGGCGAACATGCGACCATCGCGCTGGGCGACCTTGACGATGCCATCGCCCAGATCGGCCCGCGCGCGGTGATCCCGATGCATTATTTCAGCCCGAAGGGCGTGCTGAAGATCGAGCCGGTGGAAACGTTCCTGAACCGGCTTCCACCCGACCGGGTGACCCGAGTGGGGGCCAGCACCCTGAACCTGACCGCAGAAATGTTGCCCGCCGCCGGACAGCCGCCGCATGTCTGGGTGCTGGACCAGTCAAGATAGACGCGCGTTGACGATCCTGCCCATCCCGAAGTGTCCGCGCAAGACACGCTGATCCGGCATCAAGGCCAGGGCGGTCACCCCGACGCAGTACAGGTGATGGTGCACCGCCCGGGTATTCTTGGAGACGACCTGTTTTGTCAGCGGGCCGCCGCCCCGCAGCATCGGCACGGATGGTGGGCGCGCGCCAAGGTCGCGCGTCCCGGTCCTGCCATCGTTGACTCGAGGGGCCCCGCTACGTCACAGACTTCGATGAAGGCCGGTGCGTCATCGCGTTTCCGGGATGATGGCGCCCCGCGTGACACGCTGTTCGGCCCGCTTGAAGTACCGCTCAAGCGCGTCTGCCGTCTTGGTCAGATGCCGGCCGCTTTCGCTGCCTTCCGGCAGGACGATCCCCAGATACAGGATATCGATCAGGAACAGCTGGCTGATCCGTCCCTCCAGATAATCGCCGAACAGCGGTACCGATGGCGTGGACGATTGACCCGTGGTCAGAATGACTTCCGCCGCCTGCGCCACGTCCGACGTGGGATCGCTGGTGATGGCAAGCGTCATCGCTCCGTTGTCGCGCGCAAGCCGCAGGGCGTTGGCAACGTTCTGCGTCGTGCCGGTGTGGGATATGCCGATCATCAGGCAATCGGACAGCAGGTTTGCCGCAACGACGATCTGCGTGTACCCATCGCTGTACGACGCCGCATCAAGGCCAGCCTTCATGAACAGATGCGCCGCCTCGTCGCAGATCGCGGCTGCCCCGCCGCAGCCCGCCAGCACGATCTTGCGCGCGGACCGGATCATCGAAAGGCACCGGTCCAGACGATCAGTATCAAGGTTCGCTTGCGTCGAATGGATCGCCGAAGACAGCAGATCCGCCAGTTTAGCGCTGGTCGCAATCAGCGTGTCTTCCGGGTCAAGTTCGGTCGGAATGTTGACGATGCCGGATCGGCGCACCGCACCCTCGGCCATCGACAGTTTCAGGTCCGAAAACCCGGAATAGCCCAAGGCCCGGCTGAACCGGCTGATCGTGGCCTCGCTGACGCCAAGGATCTGCGCCAGTTCGGTGATCGAATGGTTCATCCGCTTGTCTGCGTTGTTGCGCAGATAATCGGCCACGATCTGTTCGGATGGCCGCAGATTGGCATACCTGTCCTGCACCCGCCGAAGCAGGCCTCCGACCGGAACGGCAGATGCATCATTCATGCTGTTGTCTCGACTTAGGTTCGTCAATGTAACCCGTCCGTCACGAAGCGTGAAGTAATTTTCACGGAAGAAATATGGTTGGAGTTTCAGGTCTTCAAGCCCGTGCCCCGCATCATAAGGAACATTGTTCACGACCGGTCTGGCGCGGTTTTCCACCCTTCTGTAAAAAATTTTCTCGACAGCCCGTTCGCAACTGCATAAAAGAAATCATCAAGAACACCCGTACTTGCTCGGAAAACTGAAGGGAAACACAGGTCATGGGCGAACCGAATGCAGTCGCAAACGCGCCATCTCGCGAGATTCTGGAGAAAATTTTCCGCACGGCTTACAAGATACGGGTGTTCGAGACCGAAGGGATCAAGCTGTACCGTCAGGGTCTGATTCGCGGTTACTTCCATCCCTACCTGGGCCAAGAGGGCATCGCGACGGGCGTGTGCGCCGCGCTGAAGGACGGTGACTACATCGCCTCTACCCACAGGGGTCACGGGCATTGCATTGCCTGGGGCGCGGACATCAAGAAAATGGTGGCCGAACTGCTGCAAAAGGAAACCGGCTACTGCAAGGGCTATGGCGGCTCGATGCACATCGCCGACATCAAGACCGGAAACCTGGGGGCGAACGGGATCGTCGGCGCTGGCATTCCGCTGGGCGTGGGTGCCGCACTGGCGAACCAGATCCGAGGGTCCGATGCCGTCACGGTCACCTTCACCTCTGACGGGGCGTCGAACAACGGCACCTTCATGGAAAGCCTGAACCTTGCCGCGATCTGGGATCTGAAATTCATCCTCGTCGTGGAAAACAACCAGTATGCGGTGTCCACCAAGATCGAGGAATCGACCCGCGAAACGGATCTCTACAAGCGCGGTTTGGCCATCGGGGTCGAAAGCCATCAGGTTGATGGGAACGATCCCCTTGCCGTCTACCGCATGACGCAGGCCGCCGCCGAAACCTGCCGCAAGGGCAAGGGGCCAGTGCTCATCGAGGCTGTCACCTACCGCCACATGGGCCACCACGTGAACGATCCGGGCAAATACATGCCCGAGGAAAAGCTGGCGCACTACAAGTCGCGCGATCCGGTGGACCGGGCCCGCGCAGACCTGAAGGACATGACCGGCATCACCGATTCCGAAATCTCGGCCATGGAAACTGAAATCGCCGCCGAATTCGCGGCTGCCGTCGAGTTTTCCGTGGCGAGCCCCGAAGTTTCGGCGGAGTCCTTCGCGGCCTTTGCCGCAAACTACTGACACTCGGCCGGAGGGAGGGAGAACCCATGCGCGAACTGATGTACCGCGATGCGCTGCGCGAGGCGCTTGACGAAGAAATGGCCCGTGATCCGACCGTGTTCATCATCGGCGAGGGTATCGCCGAGCGGGGAGGGTCCTACAAGGTTACCGAAGGGTTGCTGGCCAAGTACGGGCCTGGCCGTGTCCGCGACACACCGATTGCCGAAGCAGGGATGATCGGCGTGGGTGTCGGGGCCGCGATCGCGGGTGCGCGGCCGGTCGTCGAGATCCTTTATGTCGATTTTGCCATGCTGGGCATGGACATGATCGTGAACCAGGCCGCCAAGTTCCGCCTGATGACGGGTGGCGAGGGCCGCGTTCCGTTCATCATGCGCACGCAGGGCGGCACCGGGGGTGGCGTTGCAGCGCAGCATTCGCAGTCGCTCGAGGCGCTGTTCTATCACATCCCCGGCCTGCGTGTGGTCATGCCGTCCACCCCGGCCGATGCCAAGGGTCTGCTGAAACATGCGTTGCGGCAGGACGATCCGGTGATGTTCCTGGAGCACAAGCACCTGTACATGACCAAGGGCATGGTTCCGGATGGCGAGCACATCGTGGAATTCGGAAAGGGCGACATCAAGAGGGCGGGCAGCGACGTCACTGTGATTGCCTGGTCGAACATGGTTCCGCGCACTCTGGTGGTTGCCGAAGACCTTGCGGCCGAGGGAATTTCTGTCGAAGTCATCGACCCGCGCACCCTTGTGCCGCTGGACCGCGCGATGATCCTGAATTCGGTTGCCAAGACCCGTCGCTGCGTGATCGTGCAAGAAGCGAACCGGCGCGGCGGCGTGGCCTCGGACATTTCCTCGATCATCATGGAAGAAGGGTTCTGGCATCTGGATGCGCCGGTCGAGATCGTGGCCGGCCTCGATATCCCGATCCCGTTCAACCTTGCGCTGGAACAGGCCAGCGTGCCGCAGAAGCCGGGCATCAAGGCGGCGATCCGCCGTGCGCTGCATCTGGAACCGGCGGCGCTTGCGGCGGAATGAGGAGGGCGGACATGTCGTTGCATGTGCTGGAAAAACTGGTCGCCACCAATCCGGCGTCCGAGGTCTGGTGGGACAGTTCGCCCTTGGTCTATGACTCCTGGAGGCGGGCCACGCTGGCACAGGCCTCACAGGCCAAACGCGCCGACTGGCAGGCGCAGCTTGCGCGCCTCTTCGACCCGGCCCGCGCGGCTTCGGGCGAGATGGGCTTTGGCGGAGTGACGACCAACCCGCCGCTGTCGTTGCAGGCGATCCAGAACGATCCCGATTTCTGGACCGCCGAGATACGCCGCATTGCTGCCAGAAACCCCGGGGCAGACGTCGAACGCATCTACTGGTTGACCTACCTTGAAACCGCCCGCTGCGGGGCCGAGATGATCCTGCCGGTCTACCACGCCTCGAACGGTCGGCGGGGCCATGTGTCGGGTCAGGTCGATCCGCGCTTTGTCAGCGACCACGACCGGATGCTGGCGCAGGGGTTGGAACTTGCGGCGCTGGCGCCCAACCTGATGGTCAAGATCCCCGGCTCTGCCGAAGGGTATGCCGTGATCGAAGAGCTGACGGCGCGCGGCATTTCCACCAACAACACCACCTCCTTCACGGTGCCGCAATACATGGCCTGCATGCAGGCGGTGTCGCGCGGGCTGGCGCGGGCGCAGGCGGCGGGGCTGGACCTGTCGCGCTGGCGGTCTGTGATCACCCACATGTCGTCACGGCTGGGCAATGTCGGGGATCTCAAGGCGCAGGCCGAAGCGCGGGGCATCCTGCTATCGCCGGATGAGATCATCGATGCCGAAATGGCGGTGATGAAGCGGGCCTATCATTTCGGCCGCGCTGCCCGGCACCCGTCCAAGATGCTGCAATGCTCGATGCGCGTGCTGGATGACGGGACCACCGCCCGCAGCCGCCACATCGCCGATCTTGCCGGGGGGGATTTCGTCTATACCTGCCCGCCCGGTTACATCGCGCAACTGATGCAGGCCGAAGATCGCCTGCCTCCCTTCGATGCGACCGCGATCGACCGCGAACCTGATCCTGCACTGATCGCCAAGCTGCGCCAACTGCCCTATTTCCGGCAGGCCTATGATTTCGACGGCATGGCCCCGGCCGAGTTCAGCCAGTTCGCGGCCTTTGCCACCACCGCCACCGAATTTGCCGCCGCCACCCGCAAGACTGTCGATTTCGTCGCGCGCGCGATGGAAGGCAGACAGACCCGCGTGGCCTGAAGGAGACACCCATGGCCCACCCCATTCTGGTTCCGCAAGTCGGACAGGACCTGACCGAAGCAAAGATCGTCGAGTTGCACGTCAAGCTGGGCGACCGCGTCAAGAAAGGCGACCTCGTCGCCGTGGTCGAAAGCGAAAAGGCCAGCTTCGAGGTCGAGGCTTTTGCCGAAGGCGTGGTCATCAGCCTGCCCTTCAAGGTGGATGATTGGGCACCCGTGCTGGAGCCGCTGATGATGCTGGGGGCCGAAGACGAGGTCGCAACCGCAGCAGCGCCGGTCACCGCCGGTGCGCCCGTTGCCACGGCCGTTGCGCCGGCAGTCGCGCCCGTCGCGGTGCCGGTCGCAGCAGCGACCGCAGTCCCTTCGGTGGCGGCGATGGCAAGCCCGGCACCCGTCGTCGGCGGTTTGCGGGCATCGCCTGCTGCAAGGGTTGCGGCCGCAAAGCAGGGGCTGGACGTGTCCCGAATTGCCGGCACCGGTCCGGCGGGTGCGGTCGTGTTGCGTGACATCGCAGCAGCCCCGGCACTGGTCAGGATATCGGGCGAGGTGACCTTGCGCACCTTGCAATCCGGGCAAGGCACACCCGTGATCTTCATCCATGGTTTCGGGGCAGACCTTTCGGCCTGGCGGCCTTTGGTGGGGCGGATCAATCTTGGTCTGCCGATGATGGCCCTTGACCTTCCGGGGCATGGCGGATCGACCGGGCAGGCCGCTGCCAGCCTTGACGATATCGTGGCGTCTGTCGGCGATGCCCTGCGCAGCGTGACGGGGGGGGTTCATCTGGTTGGTCATTCGGTCGGTGCAGCCGTTGCCATGGCCCTGACCGCGCGCGGCGATCTGGATGTGCGGTCGATGTCGCTGCTGTCTCCTGCCGGTCTGGGTCCGACGGTGGATGGTGCGTTTGTCCACGGGTTCCTTGAGGCGCAGACCGAAGCAGCCCTTGCGGCCTGGATGCGCCGGCTTGTGCACGACCCGGCGATGCTTGCGCCGGTCCTGGTCCGTGCCACCCTATCGGCGCGCGCGGATGCGGGTCTGGTCCCGGCACAACGCCATATTGCGCACGCCCTGTTCGAAGGTGGGACGCAGTTGTTCTCGACCGCTGCGGCCCTGCGCGCCTTTGGCGGACCAAGCACGGTCATTGTGGGGCGCGAAGATGCGATCCTGTCTGCCGCCGAGATTGCCGCCGCCACACCGCCGCAGGCCGCCCTGCACCGTTTGCCCGGCGTGGGACATCTTCCGCAGGTGGAGGCTGCGGATCTTGTGGTGACGCTGATGTGCCGCACCATCCGCGCAGCGGGTTAGGCCTTGCCCGCACCGTATGACGTGCTGATCCTCGGTGCGGGTCCGGGGGGTATCCTTGCCGCCAAAGCCGCTGGTGTGCCGGTGATCGCCGTCTCATGGGGCTATGCGCGGTGCCCGGTTGCAGATATGGCCCCGGATGCCGTTGCACCGTCGATGCAGAGCATCCCCGCGTTGGTGGCCCGGTTGGCCTCTGCAAGCAGTATCAGGAGTGACACATGAAAGCCGTAGGTTACCGCACATCGCATCCCGCCGACCATCCCGAAGCGCTGATCGACATCGACCTGCCCATGCCGCAGGCGACCGGGCGCGATCTTCTGGTCAAGGTCGAGGCCGTTTCGGTAAACCCGGTGGACTACAAGGTGCGCGCGCGCGCCGAACCGGCCCCGGGCGAAGTCAAGGTTCTGGGCTACGATGCGGCTGGAACGGTTCACGCGGTCGGCCCGGATTGCACGCTGTTCCATCCCGGCGATGCCGTGTTCTACGCAGGCGACATCCGCCGGTCGGGAACCAATGCCGAGTATCACCTTGTCGACGAACGCATCGTCGGCCGCAAACCGGCAAGCCTGGACTTTGCCGATGCCGCAGCTTTGCCATTGACGAGCATCACGGCCTGGGAACTGCTTTTTGATCGCCTTGCCGTGTCTCCGGGGGGTGGTGCGGGAACGGCGCTGCTGATCATCGGCGGGGCGGGCGGGGTCGGCTCCATCCTGATTCAGCTTGCAAGACACCTTACGTCGCTGACCGTCATCGCCACGGCGTCACGGCCTGAAAGCGCGGATTGGTGCCTTGATCTTGGCGCACACCATGTCGTCGACCACAGCGGTGACCTTGTGGCGCAGATCGCGGCCCTTGGCGCACCTCCGGTGTCCTGCATTGCCAGCTTGACCCAGACGGAACAGCATTTCGCCAACCTCGCGCAGATCGTTGCACCGCAGGGGCGCATCGGCCTTATCGACGATCCCGGCCTGATCGACGTGCGGTTGTTGAAGCAGAAATCGGTGTCCTTGCATTGGGAACTGATGTTCACGAGGTCGATGTTCCAGACGCCCGACATGATCCGACAGCACGAGTTGCTTGATACCGTTGCAGACCTTGTCGACAACGGTCGGCTTCGAACCACCGTCCGCGAACATTTCGCCGCGATATCGGCAGAAAACCTGCTCAAGGCGCACCGGCTTCTGGAAAGCGGCAGATCGCGCGGCAAGATCGTGCTGGCCGGGTTTGCGGACCGGACAGCCTGAGAGAGTTTCAGAACGGGCCACATCGGTCTCCCGCAGGGTGTGCCGCGCTGATCTTCCCGGCGCGAGAGGCCGTCCTGCGGTCCCGTTCGCTTGCGCCATAGGCGGGTTTCGGTACGCTGCTACAATCCGTGACAATTCGAAGCCCCATCGGCGAGACGTGCAGCGTGGCCGATCTAGGCAAGATTTCGAAAGTATGCTTTCCTCCGGACAGAGTTATTGCATCGAATCGGGGCCTTGACCCCTCCCCGGCGTGTAACCTGCCTCAGACAAGAGAAGAGATCTGAAATGGCTGCCGGTCATGCGATGGCGATCAGCGCAGGTGCCAGCGTTCCGCAGAATGATGCAAAGGTTGCAACGTCGCGCGCGGCGCTTCGACTTGCAACCAGCGATGTGCATCGTCGCCTGCACCTTCACCCCGGACTGGCCAGACTTGCCGCAGGCACGATCGGTCGGGATGAATATCGGCGGCTTCTTGGGCGATCGTATGGGTTTTACGCAATGGCCGAGCCTTTGCTGGGACTCGCGGCGCGGCTGACAGACTGCCTTGCCCGGGATATGACCAATCTGGGCATGACCCACGCCGACGTGAGTCAGTTGCCTTGCTGCCCCGTGATGAGTGTTGGCACCGGCCAAGCGGAACGTATTGGCGCCCGATATGTTCTGTTGGGAGCCTCGTTGGGCGGGAAAGTCATGGCAAAGGCCCTTGCGCTGCATGACGCCACGCTGCCGGTGCGCTTTCTGACCAGTTCGGGAGAAAACGACTGGAAAGACTTTGCCGCGAAACTTGAGGCGAACCTGCCCGATGCCGCCTCCAGAACGCAGGCGACAAACGCGGCAGTGGCGACGTTTGCCGCTTATGAAGACTGGATGGCCGGACATGAATGACACGATGGATGGTGGCGTCGACCTGACCAACTGCGACCGCGAACCGATCCAAAGTCCCGGAGCGATCTTGCCGCACGGCGCGATGCTGGTCGTCGATCCGGCAACGATGCGGATCGAGCAGGTCGCGGGCGACACCGGCAGACTGTTCGGCAAGGACCCTGCGACCCTGGCGGAGCGGGACCTTTCAGACCTGTTTTCCCCGCAGCAGGTCGAACGGCTGCAGGAATTGATCCGGACCTTCAGCCTCAGCCGCTCGCGACACCTTCTTGATCCTCTGATGCGGGTGGTGGCGGACACGCCCATCGACGCCAGCGTGCATCTGAATGGTGGCAACCTGTTGATCGAGGTGGAAGACGCCGACCTGAACGACCGCCACGCCATCGATCCGCTCGCCTGTGTGCAGGACATGTTCGACGGGCTTTCCGATGCGCCCGACCTTCAGGCGTTTTGCCAGCTTGCCGCAGAACGGGTCAGGTCCGTCGCTGGCTATGATCGGGTGATGGTCTACCGCTTTACGGCGGACGAGGCCGGCTGGGTCTATGCCGAGGCGCTGCGGCCCGACATGACGCCTTTTCTGGACCTGCACTATCCTGCGTCGGACATCCCCAAACAGGCGCGCGCGCTTTATCTGACCAGTTGGCTGCGCCTGATCACCGAAGTGGACTATACGCCTGCCCCGCTGGTGCCCCAGATCAATCCGCGCACGCGGCAGCCGGTCGACATGAGCCATGCGACGCTGCGGGACGTCTCGCCCATCCACCGCGAATACCTGCGGAACATGGGCGTCGATGCGTCGATGTCGATCTCGATCATCTGCGAAGGCAAGCTGTGGGGCCTGATCGCCTGCCACCACCAGACTCCGCGCCGTCTGCCACGGCACCTGCGTGCGGTCTGCGAACTGTTCGGGTCGATGTTCTCGCTTCAGCTCGAAGTGCGTCTGCGCGCGGAACAGTTGCAGTCGCGGCTGCTGTCACGCAAAGCCTTGTCCGTGATCATGCGGGCCCTGGCAGGCGAGGATGACTACGCGGTTGGTCTGGTTGCCCAGAAGAACCTGCTTCTGGATTACATTGCCGCGGGGGGTCTTGCACTGAGGGCGGCGCAAACCAGCGGCGGCATCGCAATCCGCGTCAACAGCGGAATTACTGCGGCAGGCAATACGCCGAACGACGAGCAGATCGGCGCGCTGACCGACTGGCTGACCACGCGAATGGCCGACATCGAGGGGGTATTCGCCACCGATCGTCTGGGTGAAGTCTACCCTCCTGCCAGGGAATATGCGGATGTGGCATCCGGGATGATGGCGGTATCCGTCTCGCGGGAGCCTCGGGATTTCGTGCTGTGGTTCAGGCCCGAGGTGGAACAGTCGGTCCGGTGGGGGGGCGACCCCCACAAGCCTGTCGAGTTCGGTCCGAACGGAACGCGCCTCACGCCCCGCAAGTCGTTCGAGGCTTGGTCAGAAACGGTGCGTGGCCGGTCCACCCCCTGGCTGCCCTCGGAAGGCGACGCCGCATTCGACCTGCGGGTATCCCTGCTTGAGATCGTGCTTCGGCGGATCGATGCAGCCGCACGGGAACGCCTGCGCGCCTGGCAACAGGAACAGTTGCTGATGTCCGAACTTGACCATCGCGTGAAGAACACGCTGGCCAACATTCAGGCGCTTGTGTCTCAGACCAGCCGCAGCGCCCTGACGCTTGCCACGTTTACCGAAGGCCTCAACCGGCGCATAAGGTCCATGTCCCGCGCGCACAGCCTGCTGACCAAAAGCCGATGGGAGGGCGTCTCGCTTGAGGAACTGATCCGCGAGGAAATGCACGCCTACGAGGCCGAGCATCCGAATTTCATCGTGGAAGGCCCCGCATTGCTGCTTTCGCCCAAGACGGCGCTTTCGCTTTCGCTGGCCATCCACGAACTTGCCACCAACGCAGCCAAATACGGGGCGTTCTCGGTCAGTTCCGGGCGCATCGACGTGACCTGGAGATTTGGGATCAGCGGTGAACTGCACCTTCTTTGGAGCGAAAGCGGGGGCCCTGCGGTCAAGGCCCCTGACCGGCGCGGGTTCGGATCGACGCTGATCGAACGGGCACTTGCCATCGAAACGGGCGGAAGGTCGACCCTGACTTTCGATCCTGCCGGGGTGCGGTGTCTGATCACCCTGCCCGCCTCGGCCGTGGAGCGGCGGGCGCAGGCCCCCGAACTTCGGCACGAGCCATCGACGATTGCCGATCCTCCCGTTCGCTCCGTATCCACAACCAGACGGATCCTGATCGTCGAGGACTCCGCCCTGGTGGCCATGGACATCGAAGGCGCCATCGCCGAACTTGGATGGGAAGTGGTCGGCCCTGCCTATCGGTTGTCCGAAGCGCTGCGCCTCGCAAAAGTCGAAGAACTTGATGCGGCTCTTCTCGACGTGAACCTTGATGGAGAAATGTCCTGGGACGCCGCCGCCATCTTGCAGGAGCGCGGGATTCCGTTCATCTTTACAACCGGATACGACAGCACCACCGTCTTGCCGGATCGCTTCGCGCGCCACACCGTCGTCAGCAAACCTTTCCATAATTCGGATATCGCAAATGCTTTGCGTGCCATGCTCGGCTGAGGTCTCAAAGGTAGCGATCAACTGGAGGCACATTGCAAGGCCAGCCTGATGGTTGTCACTGGCCCCTAGGGATCGGCCCTCGGAAGGACGCTTTCGGATGGTTCTGGGCAAAACACATGCCGACAATCGTCAACGATCCGATCCGACAGGCCGAAATCCTGTTTTGATCGGCCCTTGGCCATAGGCCCCCTGGGCAAGGGCGCGCACGGCCGCCTCGACGCGCGTCCAGGTGGCGTCCTGATCGGTCGCAAGGCCGATGACATTGGCTGATGTCCGGCTGGCCAGAACGAAACAACTGATGCCCGAGATGATCAGGGCGTTGACGGCGGGCGCATCCACACCTTCAGGCGGTCTCAGATCGCCACGCGTCCGGGCCATCCATTCCCCCAGTGCCTTTGCCCGCGCCGTGGCAAGCGTGGCGACAGGGCCCGACCCATCGGTCAATTCCCACAGCAGGCACTGCAGGGCAAGGGGTTCGCGGCGCATGATGCGCACCAGCCTGAGGGCCAGCATTTCGATCAGATCGCCATAGCTTCCGGGCGGTTGGGCGGGTGCATCGTCAAGCAACTGGTCCTGCCACCATTCTGCCAGGCGCACGCCAAGCGCCGCCAGCAGCCCGTCGAGCCCGCCGAAGTAGCGATAGATCAACTGCTTGTCGACGCCGGCAGCCCGCGCAACCGCATTCACCCCAAACCCTGCCGGCCCTTGCCCGGTCAGGATCGACTGCGCGGCATCAAGGATGCGCCGTTCGGTCGCCGTTCGGTCGCGGCTGCGGTCCTTGCCGGGGGCGGCTTCGACCGGGTTTTCTGGACTGCTGTCGTCGCTGGCCATGCCACACTCCTGCCGTGTCACCGACCGGAGATAGGGCGACCCGCGCATCCGCGCAACCCAACTGTGCGAAAATGTCTCCGTGTGGTGACTTTACATGTCACCGATGAGTGAGTTATGCATGTCACCAGTAAGTGATATGGGGATGCCATGACTGACACCATCTTGAAGAACCCGGTGACGCTGGATGTGGTCACGCTCCACTCGCCCCGGCCAACCCCTGCGCGGGACGTTCTGGTGTTCACGACCGAGCTTCCGGCGGGCGCCGCAGGCAGCCCGCCGCACCGGCATGCCCGCCTGACCGAAACCTTCGAAGTGCTGGCAGGCCGGGTCAACTTTCGCGTCGGAAAAACTGACCGCATCCTCGCGGCAGGCGAAACGGTGACGGTCCGGCCCGGCACCGTCCATGGTTTCAGAAATGCCTCCGGCGTGCGTGCGGTCCTGCGCTGCACGGTCACCCCGGGTTCCGGGTTCGAACGGTTCCTGCGCGCCCTGCAATCCGCAGCCGAGGCCGGGCGCACCACAACTGCCGGACTGCCGCGCGATCCGCGGCGACTGGCGCGGCTGTTGCTGGACGCCGACTTTCACTTTCCCGGCCTGCCGATGGGCGTGCAGCGCGCGCTGTTTCGCGTCCTCGCCGCGCCGCCCGTCAACGCAACCCATTGATCCGTTTCATCCGAAAGCACCCGCCATGACCAAACGTTCCCCCATGCTCGGCCTCTCTGCCATCGCAATGGCGATCGGCTTCAACCTGCCCTACGCCAATCTGGTCGCGATCTATGACTACCCCGACATTCTGCGCCGCCCGGCCGCCGAGGCGCTGACGCGCTTTGCGGAAGGTGGGCCCGCCCTCATCCTGACCTGGCACGCCTTTGCCTGGGCGGCGCTTCTGCTGGTGCCACTGTCGGTCGGGCTGGCGCTGACGCCGGCCAACCGCGAAACATCGGACCGTCTGGCGCTGTTTGCAGCGATGGCCGGCGCGCTGTCGGGCGTGGCGCAGGCCATCGGGCTTTGGCGCTGGGTCTTCGTGATCCCCGGCCTTACGCGGCGCCATGCAACCGGTGACGCCAGCGCAAAGGCCGCCGCCGAAAGCGCGTTCGACATCCTCAACACCTGGGGTGGTGTGGCGATTGGCGAACATCTGGGCCAGTGGCTGCTGGTGTTCTTTGTTCTGGCCCTGTCGGTGGTGCAGGGGCGCCAGGGCCTGCGTCTGACGGGCGGCATCGGCCTTGCCACGGCGATCGCCCTTGGCATCGGCACGACAGAAGGTCTGGCCATTGCGCTGGACCGTGACGGCGATCTCTTTTCGCTTTTCACCATCGCCGGGTTCCTCGGTCTGTCGCTGTGGCTGATCCTGATCGGCCTGCATCAGATCGGGCTGGTGCGGACCCGCACCGCACCCTGACCTTCACCCATCCCGCAAACCCAGAAGGAGACCGTCGATGACGCCCTTTCACCTTGTTCTTGGCACCGGCCCCCTGGGTCTGGCCACCGCCCGCGCGCTGCTTGCCCGGGGATATGCCGTTCGCCTCGTCAACCGCAGGGGAGCCGTTGCAGGCCTTCCCGCAGGGACCTCGGTCATCGCCGCCGATCTTTCCGACACGACGGTGATGCTCGCAGCCGCAATGGGCGCAACGGCGATCCACTTCTGCGTGCAACCGCCCTACCACCGTTGGCCTGCCGAGTTTCCCGCCCTTCAGGGCCATGCGATCCGGATTGCCGAAGCCAGCGGCGCGCGGCTGGTCGTGGCCGAAAACCTGTATGGCTACGGCCCGGTCGAGGGGCCGATGACCGAATCCACCCCGCTTGTCGCCAGAACGCGCAAGGGGTCAACCCGCGCGGCCATGCACCACAGCCTGCAGGCCGCATACCGGAATGGGCAGATCGACATGGCCGTGGCGCGCGGGGCGGATTTCTTTGGTCCCGGTGTGACGCAGGCCGCCCTCGGCGCAGAGGTTTTCCGGGCCCTGCTGTCCGGGGCGACGGTGCGCGTGCTCGGCAACCCGGACCTGCCGCACAGCTACACCTATGTGCCTGATTTCGGCGTGGCGATGGCCATCCTCGGCACCGATCCGCGCGCAAGCGGCGAGGTGTTCCACGTACCGAATGCCCCGGTCACTACCACCCGCGCGATGATCGACGAGGCGGCGGCAATCCTGGGCAACAGACCCCGCCTGCACGCCGTTCCGCTTTGGCAACTGCGGCTCTTGTCGGTAGCAGTCCCATCCCTGCGAGAGATGATCGAGCTGTCCTATCAGGCCACCCGGCCCTTCGTGGCCGACCCTGCAAAGTTCGTGCGGACCTTCGGCGACATCGCCACTTCGCGCGCGCAGGCGCTGACCGAAACGCTGGCCAGTCTGAACTCCGCCGCCCATCAGGACGCGGCGCGTTCGCAGGCATTCCTTGTCGCAACCGGAGCTTCATCATGACCCATCTACAGATCAACGGGGCGAGGCTCTTCGTCCAGGACAGCGGCGGCACGGGGATGCCGGTTCTGTTTATCCATGGCCTGATGCTGCCCGGCACGTCCTGGCACGCACAGGTGGACCGGTTCCGGGCAACCCACCGCGTCATCACCTATGACCTGCGCGGACAGGGGCAGTCGGAAAAGACTCCGCACGGGCTCGACCTTGACACTTTGGCACAGGACGCCGCCACCCTGATCGGACAACTGGGGCTGGACCGGGTGCATGTCGTGGCCTTTTCCATGGGCACCTTCATCGCCATGCGGCTTGCCGCCCGGCGTCCGGACCTTGTGCGCTCGCTGACCCTGATCGGGCCAAGTGCCGACGCCGAGGAACGCGCGAACCTGCCGCGCTACAAGGCGCTGATCGCCTTTGTCCGGCTCTTCGGGCCAAGTCTGGCTGCGGGCCCCCTGATGAAAATCCTGTTCGGCGACACCTTTCTGGCCGACCCTGCGGCGCGCGCGACCCGCGATCACTGGCGTGGCGTGCTGCGCGGTCTGCCTCGCACCCTGTCGCGGGCCGCTGCTGCCTCGGCCGGGCGGCAGGCGATCCGCGACCTTCTGCCCGCCATCACTGCGCCGACCCTGATCGTCTCAGGCACCGAAGATCGCCCGATCTCGCCCGAAAGAGCCTTCCGTGTGCATCAGGGCATCACCGGGTCACGCTTTGTGCCGGTTGCCGAAACCGGGCATGCCGTGATGATCGAACGCCCTGATGCCTTCAACGCCCTGCTTGCGGGTTTTCTGCAGGAGGTGGAGGCCGGGTGACCCCGGCCACTGTCCTGCGGACTTGCGGTCAGACCCGCGTCCAAACGGTTGGCAGGCGCTCGGGGTGCGGGATGGCGTCGGCTTTCGGCGGGGCTTCCGAAAGGATGCGCCCGTCCTCAATTTCGACAATGCGGTCGGCGATATCCAGAATGCGGTTGTCGTGGGTCACCATCAGCACGGTCATCCCGCGTTCTGCCGCCAGCCGCTGCACAAGCTCGATCACCTCGCGCCCGGTCTTGCTGTCGAGGGCCGCCGTCGGTTCATCGGCCAGCAACAGTTCGGGCTTGCCGACCAGCGCGCGTGCCACGGCGGCGCGTTGCTTTTGGCCACCCGAGATCTGGTCCTGATACTTGTGCACGTGGTCAGCCAGGCCCACGGCCGAAAGCACCTCCAGACACCGGTCAATCGCATCCCGTTTGCCGGCCTCGCCCTTCACCTCCAGCCCCATCCGGACATTCTGCAACACGGTCAGGCTGCGGTGCAGGTTGTGATGCTGAAAGATGAACCCGGCACGGCGGCGCGTTTCGACCAGGGCCGTCTCATCGGCACCGCTCAGTTCGCGCCCCAGAACCTGGACGGACCCGTCCATGACCGACCGCAGCGCCCCGACAAGCGTCAACAGCGTCGTCTTTCCGCAGCCTGAGGGGCCCATCAGGAAGGTTGTCTTGCCCCGTTCGACCGAAAGCGAAAGGTCACGCAGAACCAGACGCCGCAGGTCGCCCTCGCCATACCAGTGGTTCAGATGCGCAATCCTTATGGCGGGGCGCGGCGGCGACGCGGTGGTCATCGTCAGAAAACCTCTGCCGGGTCCGCGCTGTAGATGCGGCGCACGGCAATTGTGCCAGCGGCAAGGCACATGCCCACCGTCAACGCGAAAACCCAGCCGACCCGGCTCCAGGTCATGTTCATGTCCATCGCCACCGCAGCGCCGACCAACCTGTAAAGCAGGATCGACAGCAACAGCGCGGGAAGAAAGCCGAAGACCGTCAGGATCGCCGACTGTTCATAGACGATCCCCAGAAGGTAGCGGTTCTTGAACCCCATGGCCTTGAAGGTCGCGTACTCCCCCAGATGGTCCTGCACGTCACTGGTCAGGATCTGGACGACGATCACGGCACCGACGAACAGGCCGACGAGAACGCCGAAAGTGAAGATCGTCGCAATCGGGCTGTTCACGCGCAAGAAGTCGCGGGTCACTTCCATGAAATCCGGCATGGTCCACACTTTGACTTCGGTCGCCCCGATGGCCTTGCTGACCGCGTCGGCCATCGATGCAAGGTCGACGCCCGGCGTGACCGTCACGAGACCCATGTTGATGACGCCGGGGTGTCGCGACCGGTCCAGTTGCAGGAAGGTTTCGCGCGACACCACGCCGTAGGCTTCGGTCCCGAAGCTGGACCCGAAGTTGAAGGTGCCGATCGCCGTCACGGTTTCGCCTGCCAGCTTGACCTGTGGCTGTTCCCCCGCGGCAATGCGGGCGAAGAAGGCGCGATAGTCCCCTCGCGACCCTTCGTCGATCAGCATCGTGCCCGAGGTGCGCAAGAGCGGCATCTGCGCATCGAGGGCGGAATTGGCAAACACCCGAACGTCGGTCGGTACGCCGAAGACCACGACCGCCCCGAGCGTGCCATCCGACGGTTTGGTCCAGTTCAGAGTCCCGATATACACCTCTGCCCAATCGGCCACTCCGGGCACACCGGCCGCCTGGATCAGCCTGCGACGCGAGAAGCTGCCGGAATCCGGGACGATGCCTTCGGCATCGGCGCTCATGATGACAAGATCGGTCTTGAACTGCTGGTGAATGACCGTTGTGGAGTCAAACAGCATGTTCATGAAGCCAAGCTGCATGAAGACCAGAAGTACCGCAAACCCGACCCCCGCCGAGGCCACGATGAAACGCGACTTGCTGTGCGTCAGTTGCAACCAGCCCAGCGGTGTCCTGGCCCTAAGCATCGTCGCGGTCCGCTGCCGCGAAGGTGACAAGCACCTGCAATCCCGACAGGTTCCGGGTCGCGTCCGACGAGGCTTCGTCCAGCGTGATCCACACCTCGACAACGCGCGCATCGACGATCGCGGCAGGATCGGTGGACAGGATGGACTGGTCCGAGATGCGCACACCCAGACGCGTCACCTCTCCCGCCAGATCCTCAAGCAATGCCCGTGAGGTGACGGTCACGCGCTGCCCGACCGACACGCCGGAAACATCGGTTTCATAGACTTCGGCCCTGACCTTCATCTGTGATGTGTCACCGATCTCGGCAAATCCTGCGGTGTCGATCTGCTGCCCGATCCGCCCGAACAGTGCCAGAATACGCCCGTCAATCGGGGCCACGACCGACGATTTCGCGTAATCCGCCTCTGCCTTGGCCCGCGCGGCCCTGGCCGCCGCAAGTTCGGCCTCGGCGCTGGCCTGAACGATGCGCATGCCGGTCGCGTCCCGCAGCCGGTTCCGCTCTAGCTGGATTTCGGTGTTCCGCAAGTTGAAGGTCGCGGACTGGACGTCAAGCCGCAGATCAACCAGGGCCGCATCCTCGTAGAGCCCGGTGTCGCGCAACTGGGTCATCCGGTCCAGTTCGACCTGCGACTTTTCCAGGACGACACGCAGCTGGTCAACCTGCACGGACAGTTGGCGTTCGGCGGCGTCCAGATCGGCCGTCAGCGCGGCGAGCGCCACCCTCTTGACCGACTCGTTGGCCACCATCTGCGCAAGTTCGGCGCGCAGCAGGGGTTCAGTATCCAGAATGGCCAGAACCTGCCCCTTCGCCACCATGTCGCCTTCCGCCACATCGACCCGTGAAATGCGTCCGGCATCCTGACCGGTCGGCGCGGCAACGGTGACCAGGTTGCTGATCGGAAGCACCTCTCCCAGCGCGGTGATCCGGCGTTCGGTCACCACGGCAGGCCGGGTTTCGGCTGCGCGTTCGGCTTGAAGACCCTGAAGATAGGGCAGACCCACGAAGTAAGCCGCGCCCGCAAGCCCGACTGCGAGGATGCCGCCCACGGTCCAGCGGGCGCGCGGTCTGCCCTTTGCGGGCAAGGCTGCCGATCTGTCGGGTTCGCTCATGATGCTGCATTCTGTGACGGGCCGCCGCCGGGGGCCCAGGGCAGGGTCAGGGTTACGACCAGCCCCTGCGGCTGATTGTCGGACAGTCCCAGCGTGCCGCCATGCCGCTCCATCAGATCGCGGGCGATCGCAAGGCCAAGTCCGAACCCTTCCGACCTGTGCGTCGCTCCCGTGCGGACACCGTCGATCCGCGTGAAGGGTTCCAGCACCCTGTCGCGCTGATCAACGGGAATGCCGGGCCCGCTGTCGCGCACTTCGATCACGACGGCGCGCGGCATTCTGTCGAAGACGGTGACCAAGGCATCGCCCGCAAACTTTGCGGCGTTGCCGATGACATTTTCCAGCACCCGGCGCATCAGATCGTGATCACAGCTAGCCACCAGCCGCTGCGGGCCGTGGTATTCAATCGACGCGCCCTGCCTTGTCCCGTGGTCGACGCATTCGTCGGCGACCGTCCGGGTCAGCGCCGCGATATCCACCATGTCGCGGGCCAGCGGCCGGTTTTCCGAGCGCAGGAAACCCAAGGCGTCGTCGATCATCCGCTCCAGCACCTGCACGTCGTTTTCCATCAGGGTCTTGCCGGAACCGTCGTCGTCAAGAAGCTCGATCCGCAGCCGCAGCCGCGTCAACGGTGTGCGCATGTCATGGCCGATCGCAGCCAGGGTCTGCGACCTGTCGTTGATCAGCTTCCGGATCCGCTGACGCATCCTGTTGAACGCCCGCGTCGCGCGCCGCACTTCGACCGGCCCCCGCTCTGGCAGGTCGGGCGAGTCGGCATCCCCGGCAAAACGCTCGGCCCCGCGAGCCAGATCGCCCATCGGGGCGACCAGGGCGTTGCCTGCCCAGACTGCCAGAAACATCAGCGTCAGGGCCATGATCAGCAACCCGATCAGGACAACCGTGCGGGGGACACGTTGAACGAATGAGTCCCGGCTTGCCTCGAACACCAGAAATTCACCGCTGGAAAGTCTGGCCGCCATGGAAAAGTCGGCCATCGGGAACGGAGAGGAGGGACCCGCGCCGGCATCGACAAACATCTGAACCCGGCCCCGCCAATACTCAGGAAGGGAATTGAGCACGGCCGATTCCATCACAGGCTCGACAGAGCGGTTTGGCGCGACAACCTCTGCCGGAAACTGCGGGTCCAGACGGAAGCGGGCGTCGACCGCGACCAGACGCGCAAGGCCACCGGCCATGCCGACACCCTCGGCATCTTCGTACATCCGAAGCACGGTCAGCATGGGTTCCGCCGCAGTGATCGCCAGCGCGCCGCGTCCGCCGCCGGTTGTCGACGTCGACAGGTCGATCATCGTCATCGTCACCACATGTGCCACGACCTGCGTCAGGATCAGCAGCATCGCGATCTGCCAGCGGATCGGCCAGCGCAGGGGAGACAGGCCATTCATTGCTCGGTCACCAGAACCGAGGCCGTAAACACATAGCCGTTGTGACGGACCGTCTTGATCATGGACGGCGATACCTCGTCCGGTTCGATCTTGGTCCGCAACCGCGACACCAGCGTGTCCACGCTGCGGTCATAGGGTTCGACGCGCCGCCCCTGCGCAAGTTTCATCAGGACGTCGCGCCCAAGCACCTCTCCGGGACGGGTCAGAAAGGTCCGCAACAGCTCGTATTCCGCCGTTGTCAGGGCAACCCTGACACCCGCCGGGTCGTGCAGTTCCCGCCGCATCGCATCAAGCTCCCATCCGGCAAAGCTGTAGCTGACCGGGGCGAGTTTGCGGCCTGTCGGCGCGGTTTCCGTCCGGCGCATCACGGCGCGAATGCGCGAGACCAGTTCGCGCGTGCTGAAGGGTTTCGTCACATAGTCATCGGCACCCAGATCCAGCCCGCTGATCCGGTCACGCTCTTCGCCCATTGCCGTCAGCATGATGATCGGCGTCGGACGCGTCGCCCTGATCCGCCGGGCGATCGACAATCCGTCTTCCCCCGGCAGCAGGATATCCAGAAGAACGAGGTGCGGCGGATCCTCTGCCAGAACCCGTTCCACCGCTTTTCCGCTTTTCAGATGGGTCGCCCGGAATCCGGATCGTTCCAGAAAGCCGCACACCAGCGAGCCGATCGCCGGGTCGTCTTCGACAAGCAGGATGTGGAGCGATGTGTTCATCGCATCACTGTCGTGCCTGCGGTGACGGATGTCACGTTGGCGTAGTTTTCAAATCTTGTCCGCGCCGGGTTTCAGGACCGGACCTCGCCGCAGGGCATGTGACAGAGAAAAACATCGCGACATTTCAACGGCCCTTTCGCGTTCGGTCCGGCACATACTGGGCACAAGGGCAAGTGCGCACGCGCCGCTGTCTGCCCGGATAAGGAGGCTTGCCATGACTATCTCACGAAAACTGCTGGCCGCGATGCTTGTTTTCGCTACTGCCGTTCCGACGCTCGCCCGGGATGAAAGCCTTGCCTCCATGCTTGCCGATGGCAAACCATGGGCGGCGGCGGGTCCGAACGGGCGCAAGGTCACACTCACCTTCCTTCCCGATGGCAAGGTCAGGATGAAGATGGGCCTGATGACACGGAACATGACATGGGAACCGACCGCGGACGGGCTTTGCCTGATCGGCATCCCGAACGGTGACCGTTGCATGCGGCTGGAGAAGGCGGAGAACGGCTTTGTCGGCTATGAAGGCGACACGCAGTCCTTCGCCTTCACGCGGTAACCAATTCCAGCGGCAAACCGGACGGACCAGCCCGCTATGACCCATCCGGTTCTGGCGCAGGGGCACTTCTGGCCGGTGGCCGCTAGTCAAGAACGGTCAGGACGACATCCACGTTGCCCCGGATCGCGTTGGAATAGGGACACACTGCATGCGCCTGCCGGATCAGTCTTTCGGCCACCTCGGGGCTGACCCCTTCGATCTGCACGGCAAGACGGGCCGTCAGCGCATAGGCGGCCCCTGCCGGACCGATGCCGATGTCCGCCACCACGGTGACGGGTCCGATGGCGACCTTTGCCGCAGCGGCCATGTGTTCGACCGAGCTGTTGAGACAGGCGGCGTATCCGGCGGCAAACAACTGTTCCGGATTGGCCCCCTTGCCGGTGCCGCCCATGGCGGTGGGAAAGGCCAGCCGGTGCACGACCATTCCGTCATCGGTCTGCGAAAGGCCGTTGCGCCCGCCGGTCGAGGTGGCATGCGCGGGATACAGGATCTTGTCGGGCGTCATCGGGATCGTCCTCTGCATGGAAAGGGGCGGCGCATCGGCGCCGCCCGGTTGCGGTTTGCCGGTCAGAACAGCTTCCATTCCTCGGGTACCCAGGCATAGGCATCGCCCCGCTGATCGACATGACCAAATCCGGGGAAGGGCATGTGGGTGCCCGACACCAGCATCTTGTCGGCCACCGCCATGTCGAGCACGCGGCGGCGCGTGACGGCCCCTTGCGCGCCGTCGGTGTCGAACACGATGCCCGCGTCGGGGTGCGTGAACTGCAGCGACGCGATGGCGGTGCTGTCCCCCCAGATCAGCGCCTGTGCCGCGCCGGAACTGACGCGGAACCCGCTGTGCCCCGGCGTATGGCCCGGCATTGCCACCGCCGACAGCCCGCCGCCAAGATCGGCGTCGCCGTCAAAGGTCTGCACCCGGTCGCCGTAGGCTGCCAGCATCTGGCCCGCCAGATCGAACCATGGCTTCATGGCATCGGGCACGGCGGCTGCATTGGACGGATCGGCCCAGAAGGTGCGTTCGGTCGCGTTGACATGCACGGTGGCGTTGGCAAACGTGGCGGCCCCCCCGGTCAGCGCACCGCCGATGTGATCGGGGTGCAGATGGCTGACCACCAGCCGGGTAATCGCGTCGGGCGCGACGCCGACCCCGGCCAGCGTGGCGGCAAGATTGCCTGCCGTCGGCCCCAGCGACCCGCCTGCACCCGCGTCGATCAGGGTCAGACCGTCGCCCTGCCGAATCAGATAGCCGGTGACCGGCAGCGGCACCGCTGCGGAACTGTCAAGCGCGGCATCGGCCAGGCCCTGCGCGATCAACGCCGGGTCAAGTGCCGTGACCAAGGTCTGTTCCAGCAGGAAGTAGCCATCGAGCAGTGTCGTCACCTCTACATCCCCGATCTTGCGGGTGTAGGTCACGGTACGGGGCACGGGCGCGGTTTGCGCCGTCGCCGCGCGCAGGGGCAACAGCGCGGCGGCACTGGCGGCAGCGACGGTGCCGAACAGGGCGCGGCGGGACAGGGTCGGTGTCATCTTGATCTCCATGCTTGGGGAAGGGTCAGCGATACAACCGGACGATGCCGGTCAGGTGGTCGGGGCCGAAACCCCGGGTCTGGGCTGCGGCAAGGACGGCACGTGTCGCTTTCGCAAGCGGCATGTCGGCCCCTGCGGCTTGGGCGGCGGCCAGCACATAGCCGAAGTCCTTTTCCGCCAGATCGGCCGGGAACATCGGAGCAAAGGCCCCGGACAACATCGAAGCGGCTGCAGCCTTGGCGGCCGGACTGCAGACCGGTGTGGCAGTCAGAATTTCCACGGCGCGCGCCGGGTCCATGCCGCACCTGTCGAACAGTCCGACGATTTCGGCCAAAGCCGCGACCTGCACGCCCAGAAGGGTGTTGACCGCAAGTTTGACTGCCGCACCGTCGCCCGCCGTCCCCGCGTGATGCACCGCGGCGCCCATGGCGCGCAGCAGCGGGTCCGCCTGCGCCAGAACACCGGCGTCCCCGCCGACAAGGTAGATCAACTGTGCCGCCTCGGCCTGCGGGCGGGATCCGGCGACCGGGGCATCCAGAAACCCGCGCCCCGCCTCGGCGAACCGCAGGGCCAGATCGCGGACGAAATGCACGGTCAAGGTCGAACTTTCGATACCGATCGCCCCGGGTTCCAGACCGGCAAGGGCGCCGGTGACGGGGTCAAGCCAGACGGCCCGGGACGCCGCATCGTCGCGCAGCATGGCAATCACGAACGCCGCGCCCGATGCCGCGTCGCGCGGGGTTGCCGCGGCGGTCGCCCCCGCCGCCTCGAAGGCGGCGCAGGTCGCCGGGCTGCGGTTCCAGACGCAAACCTGATGTCCCGCTGCCATGAGGTTGCGCGCCATGCGCGACCCCATCGCCCCCAGTCCCAGAACCGCAACTTTTGCCATCACATCCTCCCTGGCCACTTGCAATGCGGCGTTGGGACGTGTCTACGGCGCGGTTTCCTGCGAAAGAACAGTCGATCTTACATGATAACCGTGCAAATATCGCATGGATGGACCTGCAGGACCTTTCCCTTTTCGTCGAGGTTGCCCGGCAGGGCAGCTTCGCCGCCGTCGCGCGCGACCGGGGGATCGACCCGTCTTCCGTGTCGCGCAGCATCGCCGGGCTTGAGGCGCGCCTGGGTCTGCGCCTGTTTCAGCGCACCTCGCGGCAGATGGTGCTGACCGAGGCGGGAGAGTTGTACCTGGCCCGCCTGCCCGGCGTCATCGACGAGATGGAGCGTTTGCGCGACGAGGCGGCGTCGCTGCGGTCAGGCCCGGTCGGCACGATCCGTCTGACCGCGTCGGTCGCTTTCGGGCAGGTGTGCCTGCTGCCCCTTCTGCCCGCGTTCAGCGCGGCCTTTCCCCGCCTGAAGCTGGAGTTGATTCTGCGCGACGCCAATCTCGATCTGGTCGCAGAACGTATCGACCTGGCGATCCGGTTGGGTCCAAGCGTGCGGGCCGATGTGATCGGGGTCAAACTGATGCAGACGCGCTATCGTGCAGTGGCCAGCCCTGAGTATCTGGCGGCGGCGGGCGCACCGATGCAGCCGTCGGATCTGGCCCTGCGTCCCTGTCTGCTGCTGAGCCTGACCGGCTTTCGCAGCCGCTGGGTGTTCAGAAGCAAGGGGGTGCAAGAGGACGTGCCCGTTGCGGGGCAGTTCATCCTGTCTAACCCGCTGGCCGTGCGGGCGGGCGTGCTGGCCGGCCTGGGGCCGGCCCTGCTGGCGGATTGGGTGATCGACCGGGACCTGTCGGCGGGACGGCTGGTGGACCTGTTCCCGGATCACGAGGTGACCGCCACGACCTTCGACACCGCTGCGTGGCTTTTATACCCCAGCCGGGCCTATCTGCCCCGCAAGACCCGCAGTGTGATCGACTTTCTGCGCGCCAGCTTCCGGAAAGCGCCACCCTGACGCGACGGTTCCATTACGGCGGGCTGCCACATAGACTGCGATCAGGGTAAGGAAGCCCCGCGCGGCCTTTGACGCAACCGAATTCTGGCGGCAAAGTCTTGCAGCCAGGGTGACCGGAGCAAGTGCAGCATGTTGAACGGACGTCGAAGGATGATCGGTTTACGCCATGGCGGTACAGACGGTGGTGCCGACCGGTTCAGGCAGGTGCACACGACTGTCAGGAATGCCCTTCTTCTCGCCGCTTTGGCGTCCGGGTTCGGCTGCGGGTCGCCGGAACGTGGTGTTGCCATCCCACCCGCGGATCGGATCGCGCTGCCCTTTACTCGTGACGCGGCAGCCTGCCTTGCCACGGCAGAAGGCATGAGCACCCATCCTGCCCATCCCGCACTGATCCTGCTGTGCGCGGACCTGACAGACGAAACCGCATTGGCACACTCGATGCGTCAGTCTGCGCTGGACCGGATCGTTCGCGCATCCCTAAGCCGGGAAAGCCGGGCGTTCGCGCCGGTGACACTGGCCGCCAATATCAGGGTCAATGTGGATCAGCTTCCCCTCGGCAGCTATTTTGCGGTGCCGGAGGGCGGTGGCGATGCGGGCAAACTGGCGATACCGGGCGATGGCATTCCGATGGTGCTGTCCCGACCGACAACGTTGATCGGCCCGAACCAGCCCCCCGAAGGTGTGGTCGAACCTGTTGCCATCACGGTATCCGTCGAACGGTCGGACGATGCGGTCCTTGTCAACCTGCGGGCCGTCGAGGGCACCGCGCTGCGCCGGGGTGGCTGGGCCGACGCGGCGGGTGCCGCCTACCTGCGGCTTCTGGGCCGCGCGCAGTTGCGCGAAGAGGCGCGCGACGGGTTTCGCACACCCGACCCCAACGAGTTTCGGCAGGAAGGCATCTACCTGATCGAACCCTATGATCCCGGTCGCATTCCCATCTTGATGATCCACGGCCTGCGGTCCAGCCCGCAAGTGTGGCGGGTGCTGACGCTGTCGGTGCTGACCGACCCCGATCTGCACCGCCGGTTTCAGGTCTGGCATGCCTTCTATCCCACCGGCCTTCCGCCCTTCTATTCCGCCGCGCGCGTCCGGCGGCAACTGCGCGAGGTGCTGGCGACCTATGATCCGCAGGGCCGCGACCTGCCCAGTCGACGGATGGCGGTCATCGGGCACAGCATGGGCGGCATCGTCACGCGGGCGCTGGTGACCAATGATGCGGGCTTGTTGTGGCGGACGTCGTTTCGGATCCCGCCGGACGCGTTGCAGGTCTCGCCCGACGATCGCGCCGCATTCCAGTCGATCCTGACCTTGACGCTTGAACCGCAGATCGGCTTTGCCGCCTTCATCAATACCCCGCACCGTGGCAGCCGCACGGCTGCGGGGCCGATCGGGCGATTGGGCAGCGCCCTGATCCGCCTGCCTCTCAGCCTCACCGCGCTGTTTCGGACGGGCGGGCCCTTTGTCGCGCAGATGACCGATGCTATGCGGCCCTATCTGGTCGATGATTTTGCCGACAGCGTGCGGTCCCTGTCGCCCGATCATCCCCTGCTGGTGGCAATGTCCGGCTTGGCCCCGGCCCCCGGTGTGCGGATCGCGTCGGTGATCGGGGTACATGGCGGGCAAGCGTGCCTGCGCAACCCGAGCTGTGTGGCCACCGATGGCGTGGTGCCTTATGACAGTGCAGCGCTGGGCTTTGGTGCCGAGATCGTGCTGGACGGCGGTCACGACGGGCACAGTGACCCGGCCGCCATAGACTTTCTTCGCACGGAACTGCTGAACTGGGCCGGGCTGCCGTGACACTGCCGTGAGGCGCGCCGGCATCGCCGAAGACCGGGCGATGTTCACCGGCCTTTCTGTCGTCAGTCACCAAAGACGCCGACGCATACCGTGATGCAGCGCTGCCCGCGTTTCGCAAGGACAGGGTCCGACATTCCGTGACCCGCACCCGGCCCGCCCCATGGGGCGGACCGCCTGTTTCCAACCGCGTCACGCCCGCACGATACGGACGGTCGCGTTGCCTTTCAGGGCGTTCGAATAGGCGCAGATGCGCTTTGCCTCGACGATGACCCGTTCTGCGTCGCTGTCCGACAGGCCCGGCAGGTTGGCGACGAGATCGGCCTTGATGCCGAAGGCCCCGACGTCATCGACTGTCAACGTGACTGTGGCCGCGACCGTGACCGCGCCCGCGGCCAGACCCATGCCCTTGGCCGCAAAGGCCAGCGACGAGGTGAAGCAGGCCCCGAAACCCGCCGCAAACAGTTGTTCGGGGTTGGTGCCGTTTTCCGATCCGCCGATCGCCGGGGGCATGGCGAGCGCGACCGAAAGCCGTCCGTCATCGGACCGGGCGCTGCCGTCGCGCCCGCCGCTGATGGCAACCTGGGTGGTGTAAAGCTCTTTTGCCATCCCGCTCACCGATCCGCCGGCCGGGCGGCCAGATCGTAGAACGGCTGCGGCATACCTTGCACGCCCAGTTGGGCAAAGGCGCGGGGCCAGTCAAACTGGTCCCAGTGTTCATAAAGCTGCCCGTCCTTCACGTCCCACACATCGATGGCGTCGAACTCCAGCTTCTGCCCCGTCGGCTCGATGCCCAGCAATGCGCCGCCCGTCAGGGTGCCTTCCCAGGTCCAGCGCGTTACCACGGGGTCTTCGGTCGCGAACACGTCATGCAGGGTGAACCGGGCGTCGGGCATGGTCTGGTAGATCACCGGTATGAAGTCGATCAGACCCTGCCGCCCCTCGGGCACCAAAGGGTTGTGCTGGATGTAATCCTCGGCCACCAGCACGTTCAGCATCTCGGTGCGTTTGGAGGGGTCGGCCTCGTTCAGCATAACGTCCGAAAAGCTGCGGCCGAGCCATTCGTTGTAGGCCACGGTACCGGGCGCGTCGGGTGGGGGTGGCAGAAGATCGGTGGCATGTTCAGCGGCAGGCAGCAGAAAGCCGGCTGCCAACGGGGCAGGGAAAAGCGGTTTCATGTGATTAATCCTTGTTTCCGGTTTCTTGACCGGTACTGCGGCGGAGTCATCCGCCGTTCCAGCGGTATAAATGATCGATTGATCATGAACAACGTTTATAGATGATTGTTCGATCACGAATTCGTGGCGGGCAACCGCCCGGCGCGTGGTCTATGTTGCTTCGGCAAGGAGAACGCCATGGCACGACCGAAAGCCTATGATCAGGACGCCGTGCTGGACGCCGCCATGCGGGTGTTCTGGCGCAAGGGCTATGTCGGCACGTCGATGGCGGACATTTATGGCGCGACGGGTCTGAAACCCGGAAACCTTTATGCCACCTTCACCGACAAGGAGACGCTGTTCCATCGCGCGTTCGAGGCTTACATAAACCTCTTCCGCAGCAGCCTTCCCGAAGGGCTGTCCGGGCGCGCCGCGATCCATGCCTGGCTTGACACGCAGGCCCGGCTTGCCACCGAAGACCCGGACCGCAAGGGTTGCCTGATCATCAATACTGTGACCGAACGCGAGGCGCATTCCCCCCGCACGCAGGCCCTGGCGATGGAAAGACTGGACGAGATCACCGACTTTTTCCGCACCGAACTGCAAGCCGCGCACCGGGCGGGGGAAATCGCGGCCGATGCAGACATCGAAGGCGGCGCGGCCGCACTGACCGGGACAGTTTTCGCGATCATGTCGCTGGGCCGGGCAGGGGCCAGTGCCACGACCATCCGCCATGTCGCCGAGCAGGCAAAACTCCTGGTGAGGTAGACCGAACACCCGCTTTCGCGAACCGGTTCGCCGTTTCGGGTGGCCCGACGCCGGTTTGCCCGGATGCGTCACCTTTCAGGCCGGGCGATCCCGGACACGACAGGCGTCCTTGCGGTTGTCAGCGGAAAAAACACCTGAATGAACGGTTTCCAAGTCGGTGATGTAGGAATCCGCCCCGTCTCGACCGTCATCAGGATATCGGCATCAATCAGGATGTCGTGGTGACGGAGATACATCATGAAGACCGGCCTTTCCTTCCTTGCCGCTGTTGCAACCCTTTGTTCCGCCCTGCCGGCCGCTGCCGAATTTGCGGATGCGGGCACGTTGCAGGCGCTGCAGGGCACCTATGTCAGCCCCAAGGTCGAAGCCTGGTACGGCGGCTTCGGCACCCGCGAGTTCGTCTTCCGCGACGGACAGTGGAGCCTGATCTTCACCCACGCCCTTGACCCCGCGATGACCATGCGCACCTTCCAGTTCCGCACTGGCGGGGGCTATGCGGTGGGCGCACCGTCACCTGTCGTCGAAGGGGCGTTCCAGACCGTCTTTGACGAAGACTGGAAGCGTGTCACCCTGTTGACCGACGTCCCCGAGATCGTGGCGGGTATGGGTATGGCGGAATGCAATCTGACGGTGAACCTTGAAGCCGACATCTCGGGAACGGGATGCGCGGCGTGGCGGCCGGTGGCGGTTTGCGGGCAGGACCATGACCTGCTGGCGCTGTCCGCCGACGGCCTGCACTTCGGGGTGCGCCCCGCCGACAACGACATGTGCAGCCCCGACAAGACCCCGACCGCGCTGCTGCCGGCCGTGGTCGCCCGCTGATCCCGCTGACCCGGCCCGCGTGACCCCCAAGCCTTTGCGAAACGGAGAGACCCGATGCAATACATGATCCTCAACTACACCTCGCCTGCCGAATACACCAATGCCGACGACGTCAGGGCGGCCGCCGACGGCGCTGTCTGGGGTGCCTACACCAAGGCGTTGATCGACGCCGGGGTGCTTGTGGGCGGCAATGCCCTGCACCCGTCGCACACCGCGACCACGCTGCGGGTGCGCGACAGGGGCCGTGACATCCAGGACGGACCCTATGCCGCAACCAAGGAACATCTCGGCGGCTACTACATCATCGAGGTGCCCGATCTGGACACGGCCCTTGTCTGGGCGGCCCGCAATCCGGCGGCCTCCTCGGGCGCCGTCGAAGTGCGGCCCGTGGTGATGCGCAGCGCATGAACCAACCGCACGAGGCGCTGGAACGACTGGCGCGCCTGTCCTACGGCAGGCTTGTGGCCCGTCTGGCCGCGCGCACCGGCAGCGTATCGGCAGCAGCCGATGCGCTGTCGGATGCCCTGGTCCGCGCGCTGGAAACATGGCCCCGGCGCGGTGTGCCCGACCAGCCCGAAGCCTGGCTGATCGCCACGGCCAAGAACTGTCTGGTGGACGCCGCACGCCATGCGCAGGTTGCCGCCCGGGGTGAAGCGCATCTGACGCTGTTGCAGGAGGAGCGTTCTGACATGGCACAGGCTGCAACGCCGGATCGCATTCTGAACCTGATGTTCGTCTGCGCGCATCCGGCCATCGACGCCGCGATGCGCACGCCGCTGATGCTGCAACTGGTGCTGGGACTGGACGCGCGCCGCATGGCGGGTGCGTTCCTGATCGCCCCGGGCACCCTGAGCCAGCGCCTGACCCGCGCGCGCGCAAAGATCGAGGTTGCGCGCATCCGCTTTGCCCTGCCCGATACCGCCGACATGGCCGATCGTCTGGACCCGGTGCTGGCCGCAATCTATGCGGCCTACACCGTCGGGTCTGACGGCCAGATGGCGGGAGATGCAAAATCGTCGGCCTTGGCCCGCGAGGCGATCTGGCTTGCCTCCCTTCTGGCCAGTCGCATGCCGGGGGAACCCGAAGCCCAGGCCTTGCTGGCGCTGATGCTTTACGCCGAGGCGCGCAGGTCGGCGCGTCTGGATGCAGAAGGCAGGTTCGTGCCGCTGGAGGTGCAGGACGTCGCCATCTGGGACGAGGGCCTGATGCGCGATGCGGACCTTGCCATGCGTATGGCAGCACGGAACGCAACCCTTGGGCGGTATCAGATCGAGGCGGCGATACAGGCCGCGCACGCGGATCGCAGGCATCGCAGCCCGACGGACTGGCGTGCGATTGCTGACCTCTACCGGGGTCTTGTCGCCCTGCACCCGACCACCGGGGCCATCACGGGGCTTGCGGCGGCCCTTGGCGAGGCGGAAGGCGCAGCGGCGGGCCTTGCCGCCCTTGAAAGGGTCGATCCCGCGCGCGCCGAAAGCTATCAGCCGCTTTGGGCCGTGCGCGCCCATCTGCTGCGCCGCGCGGGCGACCGGCCCGGGGCGCTGGCGGCCTATGGCCGGGCGATTTCCCTGTCGCCCGACCCGGCGGTCCGCGCTTTTCTGGAAACCCGCAGGCAGGACCTGACGCTGTAGGTTTCGTGGCACGGGTTCCTGCTGCCCCGCCAAGTCCTCGCTGCCGGGGCCCGCTTTCCGGCACCTCAGGTGTTGGCCCAGCCCCCGTCGATCACATGGGCAGCGCCGGTCGTGTAGGTGCTTTCGTCGCTGGCCAGATAGACGACAAGCGCTGCGATTTCCTCCGGCTTGCCGATCCGGCCGATCGGCTGGCGGGCGATGAACGCCTTGCGGGCCGCCTCGTAATCGCCGGTGTCGCGCAGGCGCTGTTCCAGCGACGGGCTTTCCACCGTGCCCGGGCAAATGGCGTTGGCGCGGACGCCCTTGGTGATGAAATCGGCGGCGATGGCCTTGGTCAGGCCGATCACCCCGGCCTTGGTGGCCCCGTAGACAAAGCGGTTGGGCGCCGCGATGATCGACCCCGCCACCGACGCCATGTTGATGATCGACCCGCCGCCGCCCGCAATCATGCCCGGCAGGAAGGCGCGGCACATGCGGTACATGGCGGTCATGTTCAGATCGAGGCTGAACGCCCACTGATCCTCGTCACAGTCCAGGATCGTGCCGGCAGCGACAAAGCCCGCGCAGTTGAACAGGACGTCCAGCGGGCCGGCGGCCGCCACCGCTTCGGCGATCGAGGCCCGGTTGCGCACGTCCAGGACCCTTGTTTCAAGCCCTTCGGCGGCAAGGTCCGCCAGTGCCGCCGCGTTCACGTCGGTGGCCAGCACCCTTGCCCCCTCGCGTGCCATCGCCAGCGCCGATGCCCGGCCGATCCCCTGTCCTGCCGCTGTGACCAGCGCGCGTTTTCCGTCCAGACGTCCCATCATCACTCCCTTACACCGGCAGGCAGGCCGGGCCTATTGGTTCGAAACTCTTGTAGGTCAGGATGAATTCCTGATGCCCCAGCTCTTCGGATTTGCTGCGCGTGCCGGAGGCAAGGCTTATCACCATATCATATATCTCCTGCCCCACCTCCTCCAGTGACGCCGTGCCATCAAGCACACGTCCCGCATTCACGTCCATGTCTTCCGACAGGCGGGCATACATGTGCGGGTTGGCGGCGATCTTGATGACCGGGGCCAGGGCGGACCCCACCACAGACCCGCGCCCGGTGACGAACAGGGTGCAATGCGCGCCGCTCGCCATCATCTCGACGATCTCGGCATTGTCCGAGATGTTCGGAAAGCCGAAGCGCACTTCGCCGTCAGGGACCACATCCATCAGGTAAAGCCCGCCCTTCGGGGGAATGTCGCCTGGCTTGATCAGGCCGGAAATCACCGACTGGCCGGATTTCATATAGGCCCCCAGCGACTTTTCCTCGATGGTCGTCAGGCCACCATCGGCATTGCCACTGGCAAAGCTGCCATAGCCCAAGGTGGCGTAATAGCGGGCCGCCTTCTCGACCGAGGCGCGCAGTTCGGCAGCCAGCGCCGGGGTAGCGGCACGGGATTCCATGATCGCCTCGCAGCCGATCAGCTCGCCGGTCTCCTCGAAGATGCAGGCGGCCCCTGCGGCCACCAGCTTGTCAAAGGCGATTCCCGCCGCCGGGTTGCCGGTGATGCCCGAGGTGCCGTCCGACCCCCCGCAGACCGTGCCGACGATCAAATCGCTGATCGCCATCGGCACGGTTGGCGCAACCGCCAGCGCGGCAACCTGCTGCGCCACCCAGTCCCGCCCCGCCGCGATGGTGGACCGCGTGCCTCCGGTGTTCTGGATCACCAGCACCTTGACCGGGCGGCCCGTGGCCCGCACGACCGCTTCGACCTGTTGGCGGTTGAAGCTTTCGCAGCCCAGACTGACCAGCAGCACCGCGCCGACGTTGGGGTGGGTGCAAAGCCGCTCCATCATCTTTTGCGCGTAAGCGTTGGGAAAGCAGCCGGGAAAGCCGATGACATGGGCGTTGTCGCGGTCCACCGCCGCCACCTCGCGGGCGACATGGTGGGCGCACTCCACCAGATAGGCCACCGCCACCACATTGCGGATGCCCTTGCGCCCGTCAGACCTTGGCCAGCCTCTCATGCTTCCCCCGTGTTCAGCGCATAGGTCGGGGTATAATCCGACACGAGGTTGTGCAGATGCACATGATCGCCCGGCGCGATTGCCCGGCTGGCCCGCCCGATCGGCGCGCCGTACTTGATGACCTTCTGGCCCTCGGGCACCGCCAGCCGGGCGATCTTGTGGCCGAGGCCCAGAGGCTGGGGAAACGATACGGCAACACCATCCACCATGACGGCCTCTTGGGCGGCGATCTGGTCACGCAGCACATAAACGCTGTCGCCCGGTGACAGAAGCATGAGGCGCGGGTCTGTCAGCATCAGAATTTCCCGTGTTTCAGATAGGCGGCTTGCGGGTCCATTCCAGCCAGAATCGCGCGGCGGACAAGGCTTTCGGTGGCCATCGCGGCCACGGATTTCTCGGCCACCTCTGGCAGGATTTCGACCGGAATGCAGACCATCCCATCCCGGTCGCCATGCAGCCAGTCACCCGGACGGATCAGCACATCGTCGATCAGGATCGGCACATCGGTCGCGGTCGGCAGCCAGCACCCGACCACATCGCGCGGGGTGTGAAAGACGCCCCAGCAGGGAAAGCCCAGCCGCAGGATGAAGTTGGTGTCGCGCAGACCGCCATCGGTCACGCAGCCCAGCACGCCCTTGCGGTGCAGGGTTTCCGCCGACAACTCGCCCATCTGCGCCACGATGTGGTTGTGGGGCTGCGAGGTCCAGATGTGTCCCGAGGGTGCCTTCGACAAAAGCCCCGTCCACGCCAGCAGCGTCTGGTGGGCGTCTGCCGTCTCGTCCATCCGGCCTTCGATTGTGAAGGCGGGGCCGGTCAGCACGCCTTCGGGGTTCAGCGGGCGCAGCCGCTGCGGCAGGGTGAAGTTGCGCCGACCCATGCCGCGCAACACGTCATGCACGACTGAAGTGTAGCATGACGAAAAGGCCGCGTGCAGATCAGTCATGGTGGAACACCTCTTCCATCATGGACCACCACTCTCCTTCCTTGCGGGTTGCCAGAGGCTCCTGGCAGGGCATGCAGACCGCCCACCATTCCTGCGTTCTGGGGTCGGCGGCCATCAGGGCGGCATCGGCGGCAAAGTCCGTGCCGTGATATTCCCAATAGCCGAACAGCAGGTTTTCGGGCTCTTTCAGGAAGATCGAGTAGTTCTGGATGTTGCACGCGCTGATCCGGGCCAGAATGTCGGGCCAGACGTCAGCGTGCAGGCGTTTGTAGACTTCGATCTTGTCGGGTTTCAGTCCGATCATCATTCCCATGCGTTGCATGACCTACCCCCTGTGATCCGATTGGCTGCCCGGGATGGTTTGCGCGTTGATCGCCTGATGGTCCCAGTCGATCCCCAACCCGGGCGCGTCGGGCGGGTGGGCAGACCCCGCGCGAATATCCAGCCTCGAATGGGTGATCGGATCAAGCTGCGGGATGTATTCCAGCATCCACGAATTCGGGATCGCGCAGACGAGACT
>JAIYDJ010000033.1 GCA_027487575.1 Rhodobacter sp.
ATCGGGTTGGTGTTGGTCAGGTAACGCGACAGATCGTAGTCGGCCACAAAGGCATAGGAATTGTCGGGGGCCAGTTCCACCGCCACCGGATAGCGGATGTCCAGATCGTACCGCTGTCCGGTGGCAGGCAGATAGCGGTCGATCACGATCGAGGAGAACGGAATGACAAACGGGTCCAGCCGGACGTCGATGATCTGGCGGTTGATCTCCAGCCCGCGACGGACCTTGTCCGGGGTTCCGCCCGTCAGCGCCTCGATCCGGTCGACCTTTGTGGTGAACGACTCGGGATCATCGTTCGTGACGGTCAGGGTGTAGAACCCGCTTTGACGCTCTCCGCGCGACACGAAGACCAGCTTGTTCGGATCATCGGACGAGGCTTCGATGTCAAACGGATCGCGGCCCGCGTCGATCGCATGGATCTGCTGATGATAGGTCGCGGTGCCGATGCTGGCGGGGTCGACGTCGATGACGAAAATCTGGCCCTGCGGGGCCGATTGCCCGCCCCGCGCCCAGCCGTCCTGCCCGAACATGCCCCCGAACGGCACGGCGACATAAAGCCTGCGCCCGTCGGCTGACAGTGCCAGATCGTTGATCTTTCCTTTCTGGCTGGCAATCGCGGCTTCGGGAATGGCTAGGTTGATCTGCGTGCTTTGCAGATAGGTCGACGACCCTGGCCGCAAATCCACCACATGCACCTTGCCGGTGCCCGCCACATACAGGAACTGACCGTCACCGCTGAGTTCAAGCTTCTGGGCGTTGCCGCCGGGAATCCGGATCAGGCTCATCCCCACATCGCCCGGATTGACGTCGAACTGCCGCAGGACCGTCATGTCGATGACGGCAACACCCGACGGGGTGGCCACGAAGGCCGTCGAATTGTCGCCCGACAGCACGGCATCGTTGGGCCAGCCCGTCAGCGGCCCGCCCGGACCTTCGATGAAGATGTCGCGCACCAGTTCGGTCTGTTCGGCACCGCCGCCCGGCTCCAGTCCCACGGGGGCGATGTCGAACACCTGCAGCATCGTCTGGTTCACGCCGCCGTTCATCTTCGATCCGCCCATCACCCCGTAACCGCGGGTGTTGCGGACCTGGAACGGGGCCGACGAGACGGCAAGCGTGCCGTTGGCCCATCCATTGACTGGCCCCGCCGCGCCGCCCGGCGACGGGCGTTCGAAAGTGATGTTGGCCCGGCCCAGCAGGATGTCCTGCGGTGCTTCGATCTCGAACACCGCTGCGCCGGTGTCGGGGTCCTGCGACACCAGCGTGAAGTCGGACCCCTGTACATAGCGGACATGCGATCCGATGGCGAACTTGACGCGCGCATCGGTCAGACTTGATCCGAAAGCGCCGTTCTGCACCGAATTCTCGCCGTAGAACAGATTGGTGCCGCTGATCCGCAAGCGGACCACGCCGTCGCTCCCCAGGGTGGGGGTGACCAGAGAAATGCCGGGTTGCGCGCCCGCTGCGGGCGGAATCGCGGCATCGGGCATCGTGACCGACAGCGTCACCTTGTCGGTGACGGACCCGGCGGGGATGTCCCGGTCAAACGCCTTGTGCCAATCCTTGCCGTCCAGATACCTGCCATAGGCCTTGACCCGCTGTTCGCCCGGGGTCATCTGGAAGGCCGCGTAGGGAAGGCTTGCCGCCAGCGCGCCACCGACCACGGCCCCGGCAAGACCACCGCCCGTGGCAGCACCGATCGCCATCCCGACGAGGACCATGACGAAGCCGCCCATCAGATAGGGCAGATGCGACACCCCGTCGCGCATCGGCTGGTTGGCCTTGGCCACAAGGATCGAGCCCTTCTCGCTCAGCCCCGGGAAGGGCGGCGACGCGGTGCGCGCCATGCCGTTTTCATCGACGGTGCCGCTGTCCACCAGCCGCCAGATCTGGCCGAACTCGCCGTTGGTTTCCTCGGTGAAGTCGTCAAGGACGAAGAACAGCACCTGATCGCCCGCAACCGCGACCGACGGATCAACCGGGGTTGCATACTGGATCGCGCCGTTCAGCGTCCCGCCCGCAATGTCCAGCACCGACGCGCCGACGAAGGTGAAATCGGGCGGGACCGCAAGCGCAAGCTCGGCCTCGTCCAGCGCCGTGATGCTGACGGTGGGAGTGCCCGAAAGCTGACCTGCGCCAAAGGCGACCTCGATCCCTTCGGCGGTGCGGATCGCCCCGCCTTCGGCCCCGATCTCGGCGCTGTTGGCTTCGACGGGCGCGGCGACGGTCACCTCGATGACCTCTTCCGCCCCCCGGTAGATCACGGTGACGGTCGTCACACCCACCGACACGGCCTCGATCAGGCCCCCATCGGTGACAGTGATGATCCCCTCGTTTCCGGCGATGTAGACCACGCCATCATCGCCATCGACGAAATCCTGCCCCAGCGTGCCCAGCGCGGTAACGATCTGCCGACTGCCGCCGGTGGGGACGATGGTCACCGTGTCGGGATAGGCATCGATGCCGAAAAGCTGTGCCACGGCACCGTCGGGATCGTTGGAAATGCCGACCGAAGCCGCCGTGGCGGCCGCGACCTGCCCGCGCCGGGCCGTCAGATAGGTGTCGCCTTCGCCGACCGCCGTCAGCAGACCGGCCGGGGATACGGTGATCACGTCGGTATCTTCCGAGGTGACGGTCACGTAATCGAACGGCAGCACAACATCGGCCTGATCGGCGAACTGCCCGACGACGACCAACTCGCCCAACTCGCCGGGCGCGTCGAACAGGAACTTTCGGAACAGCATCGTCAGTTCCGTTAACGCCGCATCCGATACCGTCACATCCAGCGTGATCTCCTGCGTTGCAGCAAACCCGTCATCCGCGATCAGCGTGATGCGGCCCGTCCCGGCAAAACCGCTGTCCGGGCGGATGCGCAAAGACGCGCCGTCCGGCGTGAACTGCGCCGAGACGTTTTCCGTCGAGACGATCCGGAAGAACACCCGGTCGCCATCGGCGTCCTTCGCGATGTCGTTCAACGCGACCAGCACCGGCAGGTCGGCATGGGTGAACACCGCTGGCAGGGTTGCGGCCACCACGGGCGGTCCGTTGCGCTTGATCCCGAAGTTGACGTTCAGCACCTGCCGGTCCTGCAGGTCGCTGGTGCCGTTGCCGTCGATGTCGGCCCCCGCGCCACCCGCACGCAGCAGGTCGCTGTCGGTGCCGTCGACGAAGGCATCGTTGTTCAGATCACCCGCCAGACCGATGCGCATATTGAACGGCGCAGTGCCGCCCACATTGACCCGATGGAACCCGCCCTGATCAAAACTGTACAGCGCGACCACACCGCCCGCACCGCTTTGCAGGCTCAGAAGGTCGGCCCCCTCGATTTCGGGCACGGCCCCCGCCGCATCGGTGGCCACCCGCAGGATCAACCGCCCGCCCGCCGCCGCCTGCACTTCGCTGTCACGGATCGTCAGCGTCCAGATCCCGCCCGATGCTGCCGCGACGACCTGCCCCGTCACCTGACCCAGCCCCGACAGGTCCGCCACAACCGGCAGGACGCGCACCGACCCGTCGGCCAGGTAGTCGATCGCCTCGCCCGCGCCGCCGACTTCGGCGGAGATGGTCATGCGCCCGGCCTCATAGCCATAGCGCGCGCCGCTGCCATCGACCAGGGCCCGCACCCCGGCAAGATTGCCGTCGGCATCATAGGTGTAGACGACCGTCTGCCCGTCCGGGGCGGTGGCGCGCACGATGCGGCCCGCAGCATCGCGCAGGAAGGCCAGCACATCGCCGTTGGTCGCGGTGATACCGCTTTGCGCCACGAACAGCCGCGCGCCGCCTGCCCGGATTTCCTGCACCTGCCCGGCCGCGTTCAGCACATAGCCGGTGCCCGCCGCCGAGGTCAGCAGGAAGGGTTGCTGCCCCCCTGACTGGCGGTCCATCGGGTTGTAGGGCAGTCCGTCGCCCGCCGCATAGAACCGCCCGCCGGTCTTGCGCAGCACCACATCGGCGCTTTGCAGCGTCCAGCCGCCGCCATCCGCCACCCAGGCCGGACGCCAGAAGGTTGCAGGGCCGACCATCTGTTCGACAGGCTGGAAGGTGAAGCCAAGACGCTCGCCGGTGGGCGCCGTCAGATACAGGCGTGTCCCCTCCTGCATCGGCGCGTAAAGGCCCAGCGCTTCGCGCCCCGTCGCGGGCAGGCTTGTCGACAGGTCAAGGTCGAACCCGGCAGACCAACTGCCGAAATCTCCGTCCGCATTGGCAAGACTGTCATACCGGCGGCTGAGGCCGAACTCGATGCCACCCAGTTGGGTAACCAGATCGGTCCTTGTATCAAGGTGGCGGGCCGTCTTTTCCGTGCCGTTCACTTCGATCTGCAGGTCAAGACGGGACTGCCGCCCGCCGATGTCGACCGCCGTCAGACGCAGGCTGTAGAACCCGTTCTGCAGGGTCCGCGTGTCCAGATCGGCCAGCGCGCCGCCGATGGCCGCCTCGCCGCCGCCAAGGGTGCGGATCAGGCGAAGCCCATCAGCGCTGCGCAGTTCCAGCGTCCAGCGGTCCAGATTGTTGTCGGCGACCACACCGCCCACCGTGACGACCCCCGACAGCCCGCGCCGGGCGAGGTCTTCTTCGAAGAACAGCACGGGGGCCGCACGGTCGGCCGCGTCGCGCACCTTCAGCGGCAGGTTTTGCGTTCCCGTCAGGCCATCGGCATCGGTCGCCACGGCCACCAGCGCCATCTTGCCCGGAGCCGTGGGCGTGATGATCGCCCGCCCGCGCGCATCCAGCGGCACTTCGGTGCCGTGGGCGAACAGCTTGATCCCGGTGATCGCCGCCAGACTGTCGGCCACCACCGTGACCAGCACCGGTTGACCGGGCGTTGCAGGGAACGACGGTGTCAACTCGATCCGCACGACCGGCGGAACCGGTTCCAGCGACGCGCGCATCACGATCGTCTGGCGCGCCTGCCTGTCACCATCGGACGCAATGAAGGTGGTATAGTAGTCGCCGGCCTGTCCTGGGCCGGGGGTCCAGGTGACCCGGCCGGTTGCGGGGTCCAGCATCGCGCCTTCGGGCAGGTTCAGCGCCTCGAACCGCAGGGGCTGACCATCAGGATCGGAGGCTTCCAGCACAAAGCTTTTCGCCTCGCCGATCAGGAAGGCCCGGTCAGACGCCTTCAGCACCGGCACCCGGTTCACGTCGGCGATGTCGATGTCGACCGACAGGGTCGTCGTCAGACCCGCGCTGTCCTGTGCCGCGAACACCACCCGGTGCGGCCCGGTTTGCGCATAGCCGGGGATCCAGACGAATTCGCCCCGGTCCGCGGCGAACACCGCGCCTTCGGGCAGG
>JAIYDJ010000062.1 GCA_027487575.1 Rhodobacter sp.
CATCATCATTCCGGGCTACGGGATGGCGGTGGCGCAGGCGCAGCAGGCGGTCAGCGAGCTGACACGGAAGCTGCGCGCCAAGGGCAAGAACGTCCGCTTCGCGATACATCCCGTGGCGGGACGGCTGCCCGGGCACATGAACGTGCTTCTGGCCGAGGCGAAGGTGCCCTACGACATCGTGCTGGAGATGGACGAGATCAACGAGGATTTCCCCACCACCGACGTGGCCATCGTGATCGGGTCGAATGACATCGTCAACCCGGCGGCGCAGGACGACCCGAACTCACCCATCGCCGGCATGCCGGTGCTTGAATGCTGGAAGGCAAAGCAGGTGTTCGTGTCCAAGCGCGGGCAGGGAACGGGGTATTCGGGGATCGAAAACCCGCTGTTCTTCAAGGAGAACACCCGGATGTTCTATGGCGACGCCAAGAAGTCGCTGGATGCCCTGTTGCCGATGATCGACTGACCGCTTGCGCAAATTTCGCACAGCGCACAGGCCCCGCAGTCCATGCGGGGCCTGCGGCGTTTTCATCCATGCCAATTCGCTGGAATGCGGCGCGCATCTGCCCTATTCCCTGTGCTGACCAGTACCGGAGCGCACATGCCTGCCGAAGATCATCCGCAACGCTACCCCTTGGTCAACGAGCTGCACGCCCGGCCGTTTCCGGAACTGACCGTACCCAGCCACGCGGTCTATCTGGCCTTCAAAGAGCCGCAGGACGCGGCCAACCGTGACCGGACCCGCGACCGCGCGCACCTGCTGACCCTGCTGGACCGCCACGCGACCACCCACCCCACGCCGGATGCGACGCATTTTTCGGGGCGCATCGGCAAGGCGGACCTGAAGTGGGAAAGCCATACTGAATTCGTGACCTATTCGGCCTTCAGCGCTGGCGTCTCGCTGCGCGCCTTCGATCCGGCCGAAGCCGAGGTGTTTCCCGACGACTGGCTGTCGGCGGCACCCGGCAAACGGCTGGTGTCGGTGCTGATCCGGGTCGAACACATGCCCGCAACCGAGGCCGAGATGCTGGCCAAGCTGGAAGACTGGTTCGTCCCGGAAAGTCTGGCGACCAGCTATGTGGTGGACGGCGCGGGCGCGATCGCCGGTGATTTCCGCATCGATCCGGCGGGCCACATGCGGTTTGCGGTGTTCGTCAAGCCCGGCACCGGCCCGCGCCGGGTGGGCCGGATCGTGCAGCGGCTGTGCGAGATCGAGACATACCGTGCCATGTCCATGCTGGGCCTGATGCGGTCGCGCCATCTGACCGCCCGGCTGAACGCGCTGGACCCCAAGCTGTCGGCGCTGGTGTCGGGGCTTGATTCGGCACAGCCTTCGCCCGAGGCGGCCCTGCACGAGTTGCTGACGATCTCGGCCGAACTCGAAAGCCTTGCGGTGCAGTTCTCGTTCCGCTTCGGCGCGACCGGGGCCTACGAGGCGATCGTCAACCAGCGGATCGAGGTGCTGCGCGAAGAGCGGGTCGAGGGGCGGCAGACCTTCGGCGAGTTCATGATGCGCCGCTATGATCCCGCGATGCGCACGGTCAAATCCGCCGAGGCGCGGCTGCGTGGCATGGCTGAACGGGCACAGCGCGCCGCCGAACTCCTGCGCACAAGGGTGGACGTCGAACGGTCGGCGCAAAACCAGAAGCTGCTGGAATCGATGGACCGCCGCGCCGACCTGCAACTGCGCCTGCAGCGCACCGTCGAAGGACTGTCGACCGTTGCGATCAGCTACTACGCGGTCAACCTCGTGACCTACGCCGTCTATCCGGTGACCGAACCGCTGGGATGGTCCAAGGGGCTGACCATGGCGGTGCTGACCCCGCTGGTCCTGCTGGGGGTCTGGCTGATGGTGCGGCGCATCCGCAACCACTTCGACTGATCTTCATTTTCTGCTTCGAAATATCCCGGGGGTGTGGGGGCTGGCCCCCACGCTGCCCTCACCGCCCGCGAATCCGCGGGTCGAGCGCATCCCGCAGCCCGTCGCCGATGTAGTTCACCGACAGCACGGTCAGCGAGATCGCAAGGCCCGGCCAGATCACCCGCTCGGGGTAAAGCTGCATGTACTGCAGCCCGTCGAACAGCAGCCTGCCCCAGGTCGGAAAGTCTGGCGGAAAGCCCAAACCGAGGAATGACAGCACGGATTCGGTGATGATCGCCTCGGCCACCCCCAGCGTGGCTGCCACCATCACCGGGGACACCACGTTGGGCAGGATGTGGCGCAGGATAATTCTGTGCGGGGCCGCGCCGATCGACCGGGCCGCCAGCACGTACTCGCGTTCCTTCAGCGCCAGCACCTCGCCGCGCACGATCCGCGCCGCCTGCATCCAGGACGTGATGCCGATCGCGAACACGATCAGGCTGAACGCCCCCAGTTCCGGGCCCATCGTGCGCGCGATGTCATCGCGAAACAGCATCACCATTACCAGCAGCAGCGGGATCAGCGGCAGCGCAAGGAACATGTCGGTCATCCGCATCAGTGGCCCGTCCAGCCGGCGGAAGTAGCCCGCCAACACCCCGATCAGCGTGCCGAAAGTGATGGCGATGATCATCGCGACAAAGCCGACCGCGAGCGAAACCTTGCCCGCCTGCATCATCCGCTGCAGCATGTCGCGGCCCAGCTGATCGGTGCCCAGCGGAAACTGCAGCGATGGCGGCTGGTTGCGGACCTTCATCGCCTGCGCGACCGACAGCTTTTCGGGATGCCAGATCCAGGGTCCGATCAGCACGGCCAGCACCAGAAAGCCCAACACCGCCAGTCCGAAGACCGCGCCCTTGTGGCTGCGGAACTGCGCCCAGATGGCACTGCGCGCGCTTGCCGGTTTTTCCGGTTTGCTGGTCGGTTGCGGGCCGCCGGTCTGCTGTGCGGAGATGTCAGTCATAGCGGATCCTCGGGTCGAGAAGGCCGTAAAGCACGTCGGCAATCAGGTTGAACGCCACGATCAGCACGGCAAAGATGAAGGCGAGCGTCTGCACCATCGGCAGGTCGCTGGCATTGATCGCCCCGATCAGCGCGGCCCCGATGCCATTCACCCCGAACAGGTTTTCGGTGATGATCGCGCCGCCGAAGATCGACGGAATGCCTAGGGCGATGACGGTGACGACCGGGATCATCGAATTGCGCAGGACGTGTTTCAGAACGACCGTGCGTTCCGGCATCCCCTTGGCCCGCGCGGTGCGCACATAGTCCTGTGTCATGTTGTCCAGCATCGAAGACCGCATGTATCGGCTGATCACGGCGGCGTTGGCCAGGCCCAGCGTCATCACCGGCAGCGCCATCTGGCGCAACTGTTCCACAAAGGTGGCCCAGTCGGTCACGGAAAGCTGCGTGTCGTACTTTGTCGGAAACCAGCCAAGCCAGACCGCGAAGATGATGATGAACAGGGTGCCCGAAAAGAACGTCGGGACCGAAAAGCCGATCATGGCGAACAGCGTGCCGAACTGGTCGAACATCGAATACTGCCGGTAGGCCGAATAGATGCCGATCGGCAGCGCGATGGCGACGCCCAGCAGATAGGCGGTGCCGATGACGGTCAGGGTCTGCGGCAGCCGCTGGCCGATCACGGTGAACACCGGGCTGCGCGACTGCCACGACAGGATGCGCTGTTCGCCTTCCGCAAGGCTGGTACCGAGCCACCCGTCCAGCAGATAGGCCGGTTCCACCCAGAAGAACTGCCGCAGCCACAGAAGGTACCGCACGAACACCGGCTGGTCGGCCCCCAGCGCCTCGATCATCCGCTGGCGGACATCGGGCGGCACGGTGAGCGGAATGTCGGACAGCGGCGATCCGGGAGCCAGATCGACCAGCAAAAAGATGATCAGCGAAATGAACAGCAGCGTGGGGATGGCAACCAGCAGCCTGCGGAGCGTGAAGGTAAGCATGCGCGGGGCAACCTCGTTGCGGGGTTACGGGAAACGGGGCCACAAGGGACGGGCCTGCGGGATGTTCAGAGGGGGCAAAGAAGTGTCGGGGCCGGAATGACCGGCCCCGACGGGCGCGTCAGATCACTTCACGCGGAACCAGTCGGCCACGTTCCACAGCTCGCTGTCCCACGAGTTGATCCGCACGCCGCCAAGCGCATTGGAATGCGCCGACAGGGTCCCGCGATGGACCAGCGGGATCACCGTCATGCTGTCCTTGGTGACCATGTCGTTCAGTTGCTTGGCCAGCGTCTGGCGGGTTGCCAGGTCGGTGGTCTTTTGCAATTCGGCGAACTTGGCGTCATAGGCCGGGTCGCAGAACCGGTTGATGTTCTCGCCCTGCCACTGGGTTTCCGGGCGCGGCGCGTTCTTGCACTGGTACTGGCCCAGATAGCTTTCCGGATCGGGGCTGTCCGAGTTGTTGGCGTACATCTCGACGTCGGCGTAGAACTTCTGGAAGGTGTCGGGAGAACCGGCATCGCCGCCGAAGAACACGCCGGGGTCGATCGCCTTCAGCTCGGTTTCGACACCGATTTCAGACCACCAATCCTTGACCAGCGCCTGGAAGTCCTGGCGGATCGGGTTGACCGTGGTCTGGTACAGCAGCGAGAGCTTCTTGCCGTCCTTGTCGCGGATGCCATCGCCGTCGGTGTCGGTCCAGCCGGCCTCATCCAAAAGGGCCTTGGCGCCTTCGATGTCCTGCGTCAGGCAGCCGGTGTTGTCAGACGCCCAGGCAGCCGGGGCGGGGATGACGTTGCAGGTCGGGTTGCCGCCCGCGCCATAACCCACTTCGACCAGGATCGAGCGGTCGATGGCCTTCGACAGGGCGGTGCGCACCTTGATGTCCGACAGGATCGGGTGGGGGTGCTTTGCGGTGGCGCGTTCGCCTTCCGGCAGGTCGGGCGACGGATCGGTGGTATTCATCTCGATCCGTTCGACCAGCGTGCCGAAGGCCACGACGAACTGGCCCTTGCCGGCGGCGGTCATCGCGGCCTGGCTGTCGGGCGGGATCTGGGTGTTCCAGGCGTAATCGAATTCACCGGTTTCCATCACGGCGCGGGCCGAGCTTTCGGCATCGCCGCCGCCCTTGATCATCGCGGTCGCGAAGGCGGGCTTGGCCGGATCGCGGTAGTTCGGGTTGGCTTCCATGCTGACCGTGTCGTTCACGGTGAAGCCGGTCACCTTGAACGGGCCGGTGCCGACGGGCATCGAGTTCTGGTCGGTGCAGGTCGGGGCGGCAGCGCCCTGGCAGGCGGCGAACTGCGCCTTTTGCAGCAGGGGTGACAGGGCCCCCACGAAGGTGTTGTAGGGGTTCGGCTTGGGTGCGGTGAAGGTGATCTTGATGGTCGACGCATCGACCGCCTCGACCGAAGCGACGCCGTCATACTTGGTGGCCTGGGCGCAACCGCCGGCCGGGTCCATGCAATAGGCGGCAGTGAACACCGCGTCATCGGCGGTGACGGGGGTGCCGTCGGACCACAGAAGGCCCGGGATCAGCTTCCATGTGATCGACATCAGGTCGGCCGAGACGCCGCCGTTTTCCAGCGTCGGGATTTCGGTCACCAGCTTGGGCACCAGCGTGCCGTCAGGATCAAGTCCCGCCAGCGGTTCCAGCACCATCGACGAGGCGTAGATGTCCTTGGTGCCCCCGGACAGGTAGGGGTTCATGATCGACACGGCCTGCGGGAAGGTCAGCTTGACCTCGCCATCGGCGCCGCGTTCTGCATAGGCGGCGGGCGCCATCGCAAAGGCGGCTGCCGCACCCAGAAGGGCGGTTCTCAGTTTCATTTTGGTGCTCCTTGTTGAAAGTGCTCGGGACGGGCCTGTATGGCGGCCTCTGGACTGCCGGTTGATCCGGCATGACGGGTATCGGGGGAGTAAAGGTGGCAGGCGACCAGCCGGCCCGGCTCCACCTCGACAAGATCCGGCTTTTCGACGCGGCAGCGGTCAAAGGCGCGCGGGCATCGGGTGTTGAAGTTGCAGCCCTTCGGCGGATTGGCGGGCGAGGGCACGTCACCCTTCAGGATGATCCGCGTGCGCGTCGCGGCCACGTTGGGGTCGGGTTCGGGCACGGCCGACAGCAGCGCCTCAGCATAGGGGTGCAGCGGGCGGGAATAGAGCGCGTCGCGCGGGCTGAGTTCGGCGATCCGGCCAAGGTACATCACGGCCACCCGGTCTGCGATGTGGCGCACCATTGAAAGGTCGTGGCTGATGAACAGGTAGGTCAGGCCAAACCGGTCCTGCAGGTCTTCCAGAAGGTTGACCACCTGCGCCTGAATCGAGACGTCCAGCGCCGCGATGGGTTCGTCGCAGACGATGAATTTCGGGTTCAGCGCCAAGGCCCGTGCGATGCCGATACGCTGCCGCTGGCCGCCCGAAAACTCGTAGGGAAACCGGTTGGCAAAACGGCGGTTCAGGCCGACCGCATCCATCAGTTCGTAGATCCGGGCAAGACGGCGTTCGGCGTTCCAGTCGGTGTGTTCGATCAACGGCTCGCCGATGAGGTCGGACAGCGGCATGCGCGGGTTCAGGCTGGCCTGCGGGTCCTGAAACACCATCTGCATGGTCGGGCGTTTGCGGCGCAGGGCACCGGGCGACAGGGTGGCGATATCCTCGCCGTCGATGGTGACGGACCCTGCGGTCGGATCGTAAAGCCGCAGCAGCGCCCGGCCCACGGTCGATTTTCCGCAGCCGGATTCGCCCACGAGGCCAAGGGTTTCACCAGAAAGGATGTCAAAGCTGACCCCGTCCACCGCCTTGACGTCGCCACTGCGGCGGCGCAACACGCCGGAATAGATCGGGAAATACATCTTCAGGTCGCGCACCTGCACCAGCGGCCGGGCCGTGTCGGTGCGGGTGCGGCCAGGGTGGGCGGGCGCGTCAAGCATCGAAATGCCCGGCCGACCAGTGGCAGGCCACGTCATGTCCGCGCCCGACCGGATTTGCGTCCACTGCGCGCCGCACCGGGTTTTCCGCATGGCAGCGGTCGAAGGCGTGCGGGCAGCGTGCGCGGAACGAACAGGCCGAAGGGCGTGCCGCAAGGATCGGAGGCTGGCCTTCGATCACCTGCAGGCGGTCCTGACGCGGGCCCGAGATCGCCGGAATGGTCTTCAGCAGCGCCCGCGTGTAGGGGTGCTGCGGATTGGCGAACAACTCTTTCACCGGGGCCTGTTCCACCACTTGCCCCGCATACATCACCATCACACGGTCCGCGATCCCGGCGATCACCCCAAGATCATGGGTGATCCAGATGATCGCCATGCCAAGCTTGGCCCGCAGGTCCTTGACCAGTTCCAGGATCTGCGCCTGAATCGTGACGTCGAGCGCGGTCGTCGGCTCGTCCGCGATCAGCACATCGGGGTCGCAGGCCAGTGCTATGGCGATCATCACCCGCTGGCGCATCCCGCCGGAAAACTGGTGCGGATAGGCCGAAAGCCGGTTCTTCGCATCGGAAATGCCCACCAGCTCCAGCAGTTCCGCCGCCCGGACCCGCGCCTGCGCCTTGGAAAGGCCCATGTGGCGGATGAGCGGCTCCATGATCTGGGCGCCGACGGTGAAAACCGGGTTCAGGCTGGTCATCGGGTCCTGAAACACGAAGCCGACCTTGGCCCCGCGCAGGTCGCGCAGCGCGTCGGCGCTGATCTTCAGGATATCGCGCCCGCCCAGCCAGACCTCGCCGCCCCGCACGTCCGCCGGAGGAGACGGCAGCAGTCCGATCAGCGACATCATCGTGACGGACTTGCCGGACCCGCTTTCACCCACGACGCCCAGCAATTCACCGTTTTGCAAATGAAAGCTGACAGAGTTGACCGCGTGCACCTCGCCGCCGCGGGTGCGAAATACCGTCACCAGGTCCCGGACATCCAGAACACTTTGGCCCCCATCGGGCATGCATTACTCCTAAGTCGTTGATAGTCTTTTGTTTATTGGGTGGTTCACACGGGAACCCCATCGCCTTCTTCAACTGTTGTCTATTTTTCACATCCTATCAATCCCGAATCTTGGGCGGTTTCCGCAGGGTCAATTTGCACCACGCGCCCGCGGGAAGCGGCCTGCGCGCGCGTGGTTGACAGTGCCGGGGGGCGGGGCCACGCTGAACTTTCAACACAGGGGACCCAGATGACCGACCTTACGCCGCGCCAGATCCTTGATCGTCTGGTCAGTTTTCCCACGATCAGCCGCGACAGCAATCTTGGGTTGATCGACTGGGTCGAAGGCTATCTGGCAGAGCATGGCATCGAGTCCCATCTCCAATGGACCGAGGATCGACAGAAGGCCGCGCTGTTTGCCCATGCCGGGCCCTGGGTGCCCGGCGGGGTGGTCCTGTCGGGGCATTCGGATGTGGTGCCGGTGGACGGTCAGGCCTGGTCGAGCGACCCGTTCACGGTGATCGAGCGCGACGGGCGGCTTTATGGGCGCGGCACCTGCGACATGAAAGGCTATCTCGCGCTGTCGATCTGGGCGCTGGTCGAAGCGCAGGCGCGCGGGGTGTCGCGGCCCCTGCAGATCGCCATTTCCTATGACGAGGAACTTGGCTGCACCGGCGCGCCGCCGATGATCGCGGCCATGCAGGGCGTTCTGCCCAAGGCCGAAATCGCGCTGATCGGCGAGCCGTCGGGGATGGGGATCATCACCGGCCACAAGGGCGGCACCGGATACCGGGTGCATGTGAAGGGATTCGAGGTGCATTCCTCACTGCTGCCCGAAGGCGTGTCGGCCATCATGGAGGCGGCGCGGCTGATTGGCTGGATGAACGCGCAGAACGAGGCGAACGCGGCCAAGACCGCCACACCGCTGGCCGCGCCCTTCCGGCCCAGTTTCACCACGCTGCATTCGGGGATGATCGCGGGGGGCACCGCGCACAACATCACCGCCGCCGACTGCCGCTTTGTCATGGAATTCCGCGTCGTGCCGGGGGAATCGGTCGACGGCTGGGCGCAGGCGCTGGAGGCAGAGGCCGCGCGGATCGCCGCCGACATGCAGGCGGTGCGGCCCGAGGCCGGGGTCAATCTGGACCGGTTCTTTGCGGTGCCGCCGCTGGTTCCCGAAACGGCGGGCGCGGCCGAGGCGCTGGTGCGGCATCTTACGGGCGAGAACGGGTCGGGCGTCGTCAGCTATGGCACCGAAGCCGGGCAGTTTCAAGAGGCGGGCTATTCGGCGGTGGTCTGCGGGCCGGGCGACATCGCACAGGCCCATCAGCCCGACGAATATCTGGAGGTGGCGCAGTTTCAGGCCGGGCATGCCTTCATGGGCCGTTTGCTGGAGACTTTGGCGTGATCTTTCCGATGACAGAGGCCGTCCCGGTCCGCTTCGCCGCGCCGCTGCCCGAGGCCTGCGATGTGGTGGTGATCGGTGGCGGGGTCATGGGGGTGATGACCGCCTACCACCTTGCCGAACGCGGGCTGTCGGTGGTGGTTTGCGAAAAGGGCCGGATCGCAGGGGAACAGTCCAGCCGCAACTGGGGATGGGTGCGCCAGCAGTGCCGCGATCCCGACGAGTTGCCGATCATGGTGGAAAGCCTGTCGATCTGGCGGCAGATGTCCGCCGAACTGGGCGACGGGCTGGGGTTCCGGCAGGCGGGGACAATGTACCTCGCCAATCGGCAGAAGGACTTTGACGCCTACGAGGCGTGGCTGGTGCATGCCCGCGCGCATGGGGTGGACAGCCGGATGCTGTCGCGGGCTGAAGTGGATGCTATGTTTCCCGACCACCGGGGCGGCTGGGTGGGCGCGATCGCCACGCCGTCGGATGCACGGGCCGAGCCTGCGGTGGCAGTACCGCTGTTGGCCGAGGCAGCGGTGCGCCGGGGTGCGGTGATCGTCGAGAACTGTGCCGTGCGCGGATTGGACATCGCGGCGGGGGCGGTGGCGGGGGTTGTCACCGAACAGGGCCGGGTGCGGTGCAATCAGGTGGTGGTCGCGGGCGGGGCGTGGTCTTCGCTGTTTCTGGCCGCGGCCGGGGTGCGGATACCGCAGCTTTCGGTGCTGGCGTCGGTCGCGGCGACCGGACCGATGCCGCAGTTTCACGAAGGGGCCGCGACCGACAACGACTTTGCCTTCCGACGCCGTCAGGATGGTGGCTACACGTTGGCACCGGGGGCAGAGCATGACTTCTTCATCGGGCCGGATGCGTTCCGCAATCTTGCGGCCTATCTGCCGGTGTTGCGCAAGGATTTCCGCAGCACCACCTTCCGGCCCCGCGCGCCGAAGGGCTATCCGGATGGCTGGGGTACGCCCCGCCGCTGGGACCTTGACCGCGCGTCGCCGTTCGAGGCGGTTCGGGTGCTGAACCCCGCGCCGAACATGGCAACCGTGGGCCGTATCCTTGACAGTTTTGCCAGCGCCTTTCCGGCGCTGGGGCGGCCGACGGTGCGCGTGGCCTGGGCGGGAATGATCGACACGATGCCCGACATCGTGCCGGTGATCGACCGTGTGGCCCATGTGCCCGGGCTGGTGGTGGCGACGGGGCTGTCGGGGCATGGCTTCGGGATCGGGCCGGGCATGGGGCGGGTCGTGGCCGATCTGGTCGCGGGGCGTGCGGTCGGCCACGATCTGCACCGGTTCCGCCTGTCGCGGTTCCGCGACGGCAGCGGCGCAAGGCCCGGACCCTCATTGTAGCGTTTTCAGGGTTTACCCTTGGCAGGCGGCGGGCTAGCTAGCCGCCTTCAACCAAGGAGTAGCGCCATGCCCCCCCTGACTTGCGGGATCGATTTCGGCACGTCGAATTCCACCGTGGCGCTGGCGACCGGGGGCAGTGCCCGGCTGATTGCGCTGGAGGGCACCCATGTCACGCTGCCGTCTGCCGTGTTCTGGCATTCCGACGACCCGCCGGAATTCGGCCGCGCCGCGATCGACGCCTATGTGCGGGGCGAAGAGGGGCGGCTGATGCGCGGGCTGAAAAGCACACTGGGATCGTCTCTGATCAACGACCGCACGCGGGTGGGGTCGCGCACGGTGTCGTTCCGCGACATCGTGGCCCGGTTCTTTGCCGAACTGCGGTTGCGGCTGGATGCGGTGCAGCCGGGAGTAACGTCCGTTGTGCTGGGCAGGCCCGTGCATTTCGTCGAGAATGACGCCGCAGGCGATCTGGCGGCGCAGGGGGTGCTGGCCGACATCGCGGCGCAAGTCGGGTTCCGCGAGATCGGATTCCAGTACGAACCCATCGCGGCGGCGCTGGACTATGAAAGCGGGATTGCGGCAGAGGAACTGGTGCTGATCGTCGATATCGGTGGCGGCACGTCGGACTTTTCGCTGGTGCGGGTGTCGCCTGCGCGGGCGCGTGCGGCGGACCGGGCGGCGGACATTCTGGCGAACGACGGCATCCGGGTGGGCGGCACCGATTTCGACCGGCTGTTGAGCCTGGCCGAGGTGATGCCGGGTCTGGGCTATCTGACCACGACCGGGCAGGGGCGGGCGGTGATGCCGCGGCACTACTATCTGGACCTTGCGACGTGGCACCGCATCAACTTTCTCTATACCCAGCGGGTCGAGGCGGACCTGAAGGCGCTCGCGAACGAGGCCGACCACCCCGAACGCATCTCGCGGTTGCGCCGGGTGATCGAACAGCGCGCAGGCCACGGGTTGGCCATCGCAGTGGAGGAGGCGAAGATAGCGCTGTCGGGGGCCGAGGTGGCGCGGCTGGCGCTGTCGGGCCTGACGGGCGGGCCAAACCCTCTGGCGACGCGCGCGGGCTTCGAGGCGGCGGTGGCTGCCCCGGTGGAACGGGTCGCGGCCACGATGCGCAGCCTGCTGGCGCAGGCGGGGGTGCGGGCGGATCAGGTGGGAACCGTGTTCATGACCGGCGGATCGTCGGGCCTGCCGGTGCTGCGGCGGCTGGTGGGTGCGGTGCTGCCCGGTGTGCGCATCGCGACGGGCGACATGCTGGGGTCGGTCGGGACCGGTCTGGCGCTGGATGCGGGGCGGCGGTTCGGCTAGAGCGGCGGGGTTTCCCGCCCATCGCGCGGACGCCGCCTTGCGGCGGGTCGAACCGGGGCGGGCCTTGCGGTAGGCTTCGGCCATGACCAAAAATACCCGCATGAATCGACTTGCAGCCCCGATGCTGGCGCTTGCGCTGGCTTTGGCGGCGGGAGTGGCGCAGGCCGAACCGACCCGCTGCCGCGCCGATCTGAACGGGGTGGACACCCTGCTGGAGTTCGACACCCGCAGCATGGAATACCGGTCGCTGTGGGAGGGGTGGAGCCCGCTGGCCCCCGACTGCCCCAGCGCCGCGATCATCGCACGGCTGAAACCGGATGTGCCTTACGTCGAATGGCGCAGCTACTGCGTGATCACCGACGACCAGACCGGTGCCTATCTGGCGGTGGTGCAGGGACCCGCAGACAGGTTCGGGCGGTGCCGTAAGGTTGGGAACGCCTGCCGCGCGGTGAACACGGCAAAGGATTACAGCCTTGCCACGCTGGGCGGGGTGGGCGGGGTGCTGCTGGGGTCCGACAGGGCCTTGCGCGACGCCGGGCTGGACGGCGTGCCACGCGATGCGCGCCGGGCGGTCCTGAAGGGGGTGACGCGCTATGTCGCCGGAACGCTGGGCACGGCGGGAACAACGGCGGTGTCGATCGTGACGGCCCCGGAAGTCCTGATCGGGGCGGCGGCGGGGGCGGTGGTGATCGGCGGGGCGGTCCTGATCTGCAACGACTGACGGGCCGTCAGGCTTCGGCGGTTTTGTTCCGATGCCGGACTTGCGGGGACCGAAACGATGGCGCAGGCTGTCGCAAAGGAGACCTCAAATGCCCGTCAAGAACCGTATCGCCGACCTGTTGCCCGACCTCGCCGCCATCCGGCAGGACTTTCATGCGCATCCCGAACTGCTGTTCGACGTGCACCGCACCGCGGCGCGGGTGGCCGACCTCCTGCGGTCCTCCGGCTGTGACGAAGTGGTGGAGGGGATCGGACGGACCGGGGTCGTCGGCGTTATCCGGGGTCGGTCGAACGCGTCAGGGCGTGTCGTGGGGCTGCGTGCCGACATGGACGCGCTGCCGATCACCGAGCAGACCGGGATGGCTTACGCCTCGACAACTCCGGGCAAGATGCACGCCTGCGGGCATGACGGGCACACCACCATGCTGTTGGGGGCGGCCCAGTATCTGGCCGAGACGCGCAACTTCGACGGTACGGCGGTGGTGATCTTCCAGCCCGCCGAAGAGGGTGGCGGCGGGGGCCGCGAGATGTGCGCGGATGGAATGATGGACCGCTGGGGCATTCAGGAAGTCTACGGGATGCACAACATGCCGGGGATTCCGGTCGGGCATTTCGCGATCCGCGCCGGTGCGATGATGGCGGCGGCCGACCAGTTCGACATCACGGTCACCGGCAAGGGGGGGCACGCCGCCAAACCGCATGACTGCATCGACACCACGGTGGTGGCCGCGCACATCATCGTGGCGCTGCAGACCATCGCCTCGCGCGGGGTGGACCCGTTGAAGCAGGTGGTGGTTTCGGTCTGCACGGTGGCGACGGATTCGACCGCGCACAACGTGATCCCGCAAGTGGTCAAGATGAAGGGCACGGTCCGGACGATGGATTTTGGCGTGCAGGATTATGTCGAGCGGCGGATTTCCGAGATCGTGACGGGCACCGCGACTGCACTGGGGGCGCAAGCGGTGGTCGATTACAAGCGCGGCTATCCGGTGACGGTGAACGCGGTCGAAAACACCGGCTATGCCGTCGAGGTGGCGAAATCGGTGTCGGGTCAGGTCAACGCCGACACGCCGCCCCTGATGGGGGCCGAGGATTTCAGCTTCATGCTGATCGAGCGGCCGGGGGCCTATATCCTCCTCGGCAACGGCAACACTGCGGATGTGCACAACCCGGCTTACAACTTCGACGACACGGCGATTCCGTTCGGGGCAAGCTGGTATGCCGGGATGGTCGAGGCGCGGATGCCGGCGTGATGCTGCCGGGTGGTTAAACCGAAAAAGCCGGATGGGTTGACCGATGACTCTTCCATGACTGATCGTATCGTTGGCGGGTGCCGAATCCTGAACGGGAGGCACCCCGCGTGAACTGCTTTATCAAAGTCTTTGCCTTCGGATTTGCACTTTCCGCCGCTGCGGCATTTGCACGACAGATCAATACGAAACCCACCACTTTGCCAACAGACCGCAATCCCTGCGTCATGTTCACAGATGCAGCCACCTATGTCTCGCAAACACTGATCATGGCCCTGGAAAACAAACGTGTTGAGTTTCATGTCCCAGAGGCCTTCTTCGAAGATTTTTTGGGATCGACGTGGTGGATTCGCGGACACTGCGCAGCTGTTCCGGGTTGAAATCGGCAGTTTCCTTCCCGTCTCCCGAGCCGAGACCGGTCGACGCAACACGCAGGGCATCTGGAATTGGATGGAATTCGTTATCAGTGACACCATACCGCTCGATAAAGTAGCTGGGTACAGTGTTGATGATTGGTTGCAACCCCTCGATCCTGACCATGGCCTGGCCATGTATGCGCGCAGTGCGGGACCTTTTGGCTTGCTGTCGATCCGATCAGCCGGGAAACAGCCAAGCGAGCGTTCTCGAAGCGATACCTATCTTGCCGAAGGCCCGGACAAAGGACTGTCGACCGTGCTGAGTTGCTCAATCCCGGATGACGGTCCGGGCTCTCCGATTTGTCTCCAGTTTTTCCGTGCCGCCGGAATGGACGTAAAACCGCACCATCGCCGCACCGAGCTTTCCAATTGGCAGGCATTCCAAATGGACGTGTCCCGATTTCTGACGTGCGCCACGTCCCCAGAACCCTGAAACTTAGAGAAAGTTGCGGGAGTGTAGTAACAGAGCCACCCTCGGGCAGCAATGCCCGCCCACCCCGCTGCCTTCAGGGCGGGGCCACCGGACCACCCTCTTTTCGGGTCTGATGGGTGGGATCGCTGCGAAGGAGGGCCTCCGGCAGGGATATTTGTGAACAGATGATGCGGGTCAGGTCTTTTTCCGCCCCCGGCTGCGGCGGGCGGGGAGGGGGCGCACCTTGCGTTCGATGGCGTCCAGCAGCATGCCCGCGAGATTCTTGCCCGTGGCCGCTTCAATGCCCTGAAAGCCGGGCGACGAATTGACCTCCAGCACTTTCGGGCCGTCGGCGGAGCGCAGCAGGTCGACCCCGGCCAGTCCAAGCTTGAAGGCGTGGGCGGCGCGCACCGCCGCCTCGCGTTCGGCGGGGCTGATGCGGACGGGTTCGGCGGTGCCGCCCTGATGCAGGTTGGACCGGAACTCGCCCGGCGCGCCCCGGCGGCGCATCGAGGCCACCACCTTGCCATCGATTACGAAGCAGCGGATGTCGACGCCCTTCGCCTCGGCCACGAAATCCTGCACCAGAAAATCGGCGCGCAGGCCCCGAAACGCGGAAATCAGCGATTGCGCGGCGGAGGGCGTTTCGGCCAGCACCACGCCTTTACCTTGCGTGCTTTCCAGCAGTTTCACCACGAGCGGCACGCCGCCCACGAGGCCGATCAGATTGTCGGTGTCCTTGGGGGACGAGGCGAAGGCGGTGGTCGGCATGCTGATGCGGTGGCGCGACAGGATCTGATGCGCATGCAGCTTGTCGCGCGACGCCACGATGCCTTCGGCAGAGTTGATGGTGAAGGTGCCGCGCGCCTGAAACTGGCGCAGCACGGCCGCGCCATAGGCGGTGACCGACACGCCGATGCGCGGGATGATCGCGTCGAAATGCGGCAGCCGCGCGCCGTCATAGTGGATTTCTGGGGCCAGCGCGTTGATCGCCATGTAGCAGCGCGACGTGTCGATGACTTCGGTCACATGGCCGCGTTTCGACGCCTCCTCGACGATGCGGCGGGTGGAATAGGCCCCGCCTTCGCGCGACAGCACGGCAATGCGCAGGGTGCGGGTCGGCATTTTCGCCAGGACGCTGGGCGAGAAATAGCTGTCATACCCCAGCATCGGTTGCAGAAAAGATTCGGTCGGGCTGATCACCGCGCCCTCGCCCAGGGCTTGGCGGCCCAGCAGCATCCGGTTGGCCATGTTGCCCCGGTCGGTCAGCGTCACCTCGATGGGCCAGCGCCGCGCGCCGATCTGGATGTCGGTCTGGATGACAAAGCGCATCTCTGATTCGCCGTTCGACGAGGTGACTTCGCGCCGGTCTAGGATCGGAGCGGAGCAGGCCAGCGTCACGTCCGTGCGGCCCGGAATCGGGTGAACGGCGAATCGGACATGCGGGGCTGCGGAGGGGCCGAACGCCTCGATGTCGAAGGCATGCAGCGCGGATGTGCGCGCGCCGGTGTCGACCTTGGCCGTCAGCGCGGGCAGGCCGAGCGAGGGCAGGGCGACCCATTCCTCCCATCCGAGGCGCAGTAGGGGCAGGGTGCTGATCTGGTTCATGGCGGGTTTCCCGGTCGGTGAGGCTTTGGCATGACGCCACAATCTCACAGCCGTGTGACAGATGCCGTCAGCCGCCGGTATGGCTCATGTGGCGGGTCATCTGGCCTGCGACTTTCTGACGGGAATAGTCGAAGTCGTGGCCCTTCGGCTTGCGCGCGATGGCGGCGCGGATCGATTGCGTCAGCAGTGCATCGTCCGGGCTGGCGCGCAGGGGCGCGCGCAGGTCGGCCATGTCTTCCTGTCCGAGGCACATGTAAAGCTCGCCCGTGCAGGTCAGCCGGACCCGGTTGCAGCTTTCGCAGAAGTTGTGGGTCAGGGGCGTGATGAAGCCGATCCGCTGGCCGGTTTCGGCAAGCCGCACATAGCGCGCCGGGCCGCCGGTGCGGTCGGGCAGGTCGATCAGGGTGAAGCGGTCTGCGAGGCGGGCGCGCAGGTCCTTCAGGCTCCAGTACTGGTCGAGCCGCTGCGGCTCCCCAAGATCGCCCATCGGCATCACCTCGATGAAGGTCAGGTCGTGGCCGTCACGGGCGCACCAGTCTGCCAGCGTGTAAAGTTCATCCTCGTTGAAACCTTTCAGTGCCACCGCGTTGATCTTGATGGCCATTCCTGCCTCGCGGGCCGCTGCGATGCCGTCCAGCACTTGCGGCAGGCGGCCCCAGCGGGTGATCTTCGCGAATTTCGCGTCATCCAGCGTGTCGAGCGAGACGTTGATCCGTTTCACCCCGCAGGCGGCAAGGTCGGCGGCATACTTGCGCAACTGGCTGCCGTTGGTCGTCAGGGTCAGTTCCTTCAGCGCGCCGGTTTCAAGGTGCCGCGACATCGCCTGAAAGAAGGTCAGGATGCCCTTGCGCACCAGAGGCTCGCCCCCGGTGATGCGCAGTTTCTGCACGCCAAGGCGCACGAAGGCGGAACAAAGGCGGTCAAGTTCTTCAAGGCTCAGAAGGTCGGCCTTGGGCAGAAAGGTCATCTGTTCGGCCATGCAGTAAGTGCAGCGAAAATCGCAGCGGTCGGTGACCGACACGCGCAGATAGCTGATGGCGCGGGCGAAGGGGTCGATGAGCGGGGCTGCAGGGTCCATGCCCCAAGGTAGGAACCCGCGCGGTTCGGGGCAAGCGATAATGCGGCGGTTGCAGGGACAGGTGCCCGCGATTAGGATCGACCGCATGATGAAACACATGATCCTTCTGGGTGTGGCGGCGGGGCTTTCCGGATGCGGAATGCTGGACCGGATGTCACGACCCGCCCCGCAACCCGCTGCCGCAGCGGCACCGGTCGCGCCGGTGACTGCGCCCGATCTTGGCGTCGGGCATTCTGCCGCGGCGCTGGATCAGACAACGGCGGCACAAAGGGCGGCGGCGCTGGATGCGCCGGTTGCGGCCTCGGAAACCGACCTGGGTCTGGTTGTGGTGGCGCTTGGCAGTCCGGCCGAACAGGGATTCTGGCTGAAGTCCGACAAGGTCGCCACACCCAGCAAGGGGCGGGTGGTCACGGCGGGCGGGCAGTCGGTTGCGGTCGATCTGCAGCCCGGGACGGGGGGCGCGCTGCTGTCGCTGGCGGTGTTCCGCGCGCTGGGGCTGGGATTGACCGACCTGCCGGAAGTGCGGGTTTTCGCGGATTGATGCGTAGGATGGGCAGTATTGCCCATCCTACCACAGGGCATGCACATGCGGCGCGATCAGGCGGGTGTAGACCTCGCGCGATGAATCCATGGTTTCGGTGGACAGCGGCGGCAGCGACAGGGTGGTTGCGTTCGCACGGGCCTGCGCGGCCGACTTCGCGCCGGGAATCACCACCGTGACTGCCTGTTCCATCAGGATCCAGCGCAGCGCGAAGGCGGCCATCGTGGCCCCGGCTGGCACCAGCGGGCGCAGGTCTTCGACCGCCTGCAGCGCCACGTCATAGGGCACGCCCGAGAAGGTCTCCCCCTTGTCGAAGGCTTCGCCGTTGCGGTTGAAGCTGCGGTGATCGTCCGCCGCAAAGGCGCTGTCGGCGGTCATCTTGCCGGTCAACAGGCCCGAGGCGAGCGGGACACGGGCGATGACAGACACATTGCGCGCGGCGGCCTCGGCGAAGAAGGATTCGGCGGGGCGCTGGCGAAAAAGGTTGTAGATGATCTGTACCGAGATCACGCCCGGATGCCGGATCGCCTTCATCGCCTCGTCGATCCGTTCGACCGACACCCCGAAGTTCGCGATCTTGCCCGTGTCGCGAATCGCCGTCATCGCGTCGAACACCCGCGCCGTGTCATAGGCGGGTGAGGGCGGGCAATGCAGTTGCACGAGGTCGAGGCAGTCCATCCGCAGGTTGGCGCGGCTGCGGTCGATGTGCGCTTCGAGCGTGGCGCGGGTGTAGTTTTCCGCCGTGTGCGGGGTGATGCGCCGCCCGGCCTTGGTGGCGACATAGGGGCGCGGGCCGGTGCGGCTGTTCAGCACCTGCGCGATGATCCGTTCCGAACGTCCGTCGCCGTAGACATCCGCCGTGTCGATGAAATCGACCCCGCCATCAAGCGCCGCATGCAGCGCAGCAGCGGCGTCGGCTTCGGTCACCTCGCCCCAGGTGCCGCCGATGGCCCAGGCACCAAAGCCCAGCGGAGATACGGTACGGCCGGTCGGGCCGAAAGGGCGGGGGGAAAGCATCGGCATCTCCATCTGCGGTTGGGGCTGTGTAGCGCGCCGGGCGGCCCGGGGCTAGTCTGCGGCGCGGGCTTGCGATAGGGCTATCGCATGGAATTGACGATCGAAGATCTGGCATGTGCGCGCGGCGGGGTCAGGGTGCTGGAAGGCATCGGGTTCCGCCTTGGCGCAGGCCAGGCGATGGTGTTGCGCGGGCCGAACGGGGTGGGCAAGACGACCCTGTTGCGCACGGTGGCCGGGTTGCAACCCGCCGTGGCGGGACGGGTGTCGCTGCCGCCGGAAAGTCTGGCCTATGCGGGCCATGCCGACGGCGTGAAGGCCACGCTGACCGTTGCCGAAAACCTCCAGTTCTGGGCCAGGGTGCACGGGTTGCGCGACATCGGGGCGGCGCTGATGGCGATGAACCTTGCCGCCCTCGCCGATCGCCGCGCGGGGCAGTTGTCTGCCGGGCAGCGGCGGCGGCTGGGATTGGCGCGGCTGATGGTCACCGGGCGCTTCGTCTGGCTGCTGGATGAACCTACGGTGTCGCTGGACGCAGGCTCGGTTGCGCTGTTCGCGGCGATGCTGCGCGGGCATCTGGTGCAGGGCGGGGCGGCGCTGATCGCGACCCATATAGACCTGGGACTGGACGAGGCGCGGGTGCTGGACCTCACTCCGTTCCGTGCCGTGTCCCCGCCGCAGGGTGCCTTCGACGAGGCCTTTGCATGAGGGCGCTGTTCCTGCGCGATCTGGCGCTGGCCATCCGCGCAGGGGGCGGGTTCGGTTTGGGTCTTGCGTTCTTCCTGCTGGTGGCGGTGCTGATGCCGCTGGGTGTCGGCCCGGATCAGGGGGTTCTGGGCCGGATCGCGCCCGGCGTTCTGTGGGTGGGCGCGCTGCTGGCTTGCCTTCTGTCGCTGGACCGGCTGTTCGCGCTTGATGTGGAGGACGGCTCGCTGGATCTGCTGGCCACGGCACCCCTGCCGCTGGAGGGCGTGGTGGCGGCCAAGGCGCTGGCGCATTGGGTGGTGACGGGGTTGCCTCTGGTGCTGGCCGCGCCGGTGCTGGGGCTGGAGTTGAACCTTGCGCCCGGCGGGTATGCGTGGCTGGTGGTGTCGCTGCTGGTCGGCACCCCGGCGCTGTCGGTGATCGGCGCCTTCGGGACGGCGCTGACCGTGGGGTTGAAGCGGGGGGGACTGCTGATGTCGCTTCTGGTGTTGCCGATGTATGTGCCGACGCTGATCTTCGGGGCGGAAGTGGTGCGTCGCGGTGCGGCGGGGCTGGAGTTCGGCGGGGCGCTGGTGTTTCTGGCGGCGATCACGCTGGGGGCGCTGGCGCTGCTGCCCTTTGCGGCGGCGGCGGCGATCCGCGTCAATTTGCGCTGAGGGCTGAACGCTTCGTGACTTGAAGCGGGGCCGGGAAGAACGGAAAACGGGGCCATGTCGATCTGGGAATACGCCAATCCGAAGAAGTTCATGGAAACCAGCGCCCGGCTTTTGCCCTGGGTGACGGGGTTCGCCATGGTTAGCCTGCTGGGCGGGCTGTTCTGGGGCTTCTTCCTGACGCCCGACGACTTCCGGCAGGGGTCCACCGTCAAGATCATCTACCTGCATGTGCCCGCTGCCATCATGGGCACATCGGCGTGGTTCATGATGCTGGTGACCTCGTTGATCTGGTTGATCCGGCGGCACCATGTGTCGGCGCTGGCGGCCAAGGCGGCGGCCCCGGTCGGGTTGACCTTCACGCTGATCGGACTTGTGACCGGGGCGATCTGGGGGCAGCCGATGTGGGGCACCTGGTGGGCATGGGATCCGCGCCTGACGGCCTTCCTGATCCTGGGGCTGTTCTATCTGGGATACATCGCGCTCTGGGCAGCAGTCGATGACCCCGACACGGCGGCAGACCTCACATCTGTGTTGTGCATCGTGGGGTCGGTGTTCGCCTTCCTGTCGCGCTATGCCATCCTGTTCTGGAATCAGGGCCTGCATCAGGGGGCGTCACTTTCGTTGGACGCGGAAGAGAATGTGTCGGACGTCTACGCCTGGCCGCTGTGGACCTGCATCGCGGGGTTTCTTCTGCTGTTCGTCACGCTTGTCCTGCTGCGCACCCGGACCGAGATCCGCGCGCGGCGGATGGCGGCGCTTCTGTCACGCGAAAGGATGGCGGGATGATTCCCGATCTGGGCAAATACGCCGGGGCCGTGCTGGGGGCTTACGGCGCGTCTATCCTGTTGCTGGTGCTGCTGGTCGCGGTCAGCCTGTGGCAGGCGGCGCGCATCAAGCGCGCGCTTGCCGGCGTGGAAGCCCGCGCGAAAGCAGGTGCAGCGACGGAGGCCACGGATGCTTAGGTGGCTCTTGATCATTCCTCTGGTGTTGTTCGGCGGGATGACGGTGGCGTTCTGGGTCGGCATGTACAATGGCGACAACAGCCTTCAGTCAGTGTTCATCAACCGGCAGGCGCCCGCCATCGTGGCCGAGCCGCTGCCGGGCACGCGGTTGTTGACGGACGCCGAGCTGCGGTCCGGGCAAGTGACGGTGGTGAACTTCTGGGCGAGCTGGTGCCCGCCCTGCCGGGCCGAGCATCCGACGCTGCTGGCGCTGACCCAGGAAGGCGTGCGGGTGGTCGGTGTGAACATGATGGACGACCCCGACAATGCGCTGGCGTTCCTGGCCGAGGACGGCAACCCGTTCATGGCGATCGCCGCCGATCCGCGGGGCAAGCTGCGGCTTGACTGGGGTGTGACCGCCCCGCCCGAGACGTTCATCGTGCGGGGCGACGGGACGGTGGCCTTCAAGTTCATCGGGCCATTGGTGGGGGACGACTATCTGCAGCGCTTCCGGCCGGAACTGGACAAGGCGCTGGCGGGAGGGTGACAGCCCGTGCGGAGCGATCCTGAACGCTCCTGTGGCGCGTTTCGGTCCGTCGCCTTGGAGGCGGATCACCAAAACTTAGGGAAGGCTCCACAATCGAGCCGTTCGAAAATCAGGGCGCAGCTGGCAAGCGGCAGGCAAGCGCCGCTTGTTTTGTCTGCCGCCAAATCCGGCAGGGATCGGTTCATTCGTCCAGCACGATCCAGACCGGCACATGGTCGGACGGCTTTTCCAGCCCCCTGACCGCCTTGTCGATCCCGGCGTCCAGCAGACGGTCCGCCGCTTGCGGGGACAACAGCAGATGGTCGATGCGGATGCCATTGTTCCGCTCCCATGCCATCGCCTGAAAATCCCAGAATGAATACTGCCCCGGACGCGGGTCGCGGGCGCGGTAGGCGTCGGTCAGGCCAAGGTTGACCAGCCGCTGGAAGGCCGCGCGGGTCTCGGGAAGGAACAGCGCATCGGTGACCCAGTTCTGCGGCTTGGCCGCATCTTCGGCCTGCGGGATCACGTTGTAGTCACCGCAGATCACCAGCGGCATTTCGGTGGTCAACAGATGCGCCACACGGGCCTGCATCCGCGCCATCCATGCCAGCTTGTAGTCGTATTTCGGCCCCCGCGCGGGGTTGCCATTGGGAAGGTACAGCCCGCAGACCCGAACGCCCTGCACTGTCGCCTCGATCCAGCGGGCATGATCGTCCGCATCGTCACCGGGCAGGCCGCGCGTCACGTCGTCAAGCGGGATGCGCGACAGGATCGCCACGCCGTTGAACGCCTTCTGTCCATGGGTTTCGACATGATAGCCAAGGTCGATGAACGCCTGCCGGGGGAAACCTTCGTCCACCGACTTGATCTCTTGCAGGCAGACCACATCCGGCGCCGCGGCCGCCAGCCAGTCGACCAAGGCCGGAAGCCGGGCCTTGATGCCGTTGATGTTGAAGGTCGAGATCTTCATGGGGTCCCTTTCGCAAAAGACCCCCTTGGTCTAGGCCGAGGCCGCTGCCTGCACAAGCGGCTCTGCCACCGCCGAGCGCCACAGCGCATCGAGTTCGGCGAGCGCCTTCGGATCGAAGCGGTGCAGCTCTTCCCAATACCGCCCCGACGGCACCAGATAGTCCAGCGCCGCTTCGCGTGCCAACGCGGCCGAGGCCGCAGCCCGGTTGAACCGCAACGGCCGCCTCCGTGACACATCCGCCCGATCGGCCCGCGGAAACAGCAGCCGCGACGGACCGGTGGACAGGTTGACCACGGCGCAGCCCTGCATCGCGGCCAGCACCATAAGGCGGGCCGACTTCGCCTCCAGCGACTGCAGGGTGATGTCGGACCGCAGCGGATCGGGCGTGCCTTGCCCGTAGAAATGCGTCGGCCCGTTGGCCGGATAATGCATGTCGCAGCCGAACACAGCCAGCACCCGCGGCTTCAATGCCTCAAGCGCCCAATAGCTGGCGGTATAGGCCATCGTGGCCCCGGCATAGACGAACCCGCCGTAGAGGTTCTGCGCGGGCACGAATTCCGTCTCCGTCACAATCGTCTGGCCCGCCTGCGGTGCCGGAAGCCGGTCTGTCGGAAAGTCCCACGGGTGCACCATGAAATCCCAGTCGGGGCGAACCGCGAAGGCATTGTTGATCGCAACCACCCGGTCGAACGGTTCACGCGGCCACTGCCGCGCCTCCAGCGCCATCGGGGCGGAACCCAGCATCAATACGGTTGTCATCACGGCCCCCAAAGATTTCGCAAGGCAGATAGCCTTGCGCGGGAACCTTTCGAGGGTGAAGTGTGTTATCTTTGGTTCAGATCGAAAAACTGGTGCCACAACCACAGGACGACGTGGCATTCGGGTTCTGCACGACGAACCGCGCACCGATCAGTTCTTCGGTGAAATCGATCACCGCATTGGTCAGGAACGGCAAGGACACCGCATCGACCAGCACGCGCTGGCCGTCTTTTTCGAGCACCAGATCGTCCGAGGCCGGATCGTCCAGCTTGATGTCGTACTGGAACCCCGAACAGCCCCCGCCATCCACCGCGACGCGCAGCGCGCGCGGGGTTCCGGTCATCTCGGCAATCTCGGCCAGACGGGCAAAGGCGCGGTCGGTCACTTTCGGGGGCAGGGTCAGCATGACGGGTATCCTTGATGACGCAACGTGAATATAGGAGGGATCGTCAGCCCCAACAAGGCTTTGCCGATGCTTGCGCCCTATGCCTGCCATCCCGACGCGTCCCGTGGGCGGCTTTACCCCGAACGGATGTCGTCGTTCCGCTCGCCCTTCCAGCGCGACCGCGACCGGGTGATCCATTCCTCGGCGTTCCGACGGTTGAAGCACAAGACGCAGGTGTTCGTCGAACACGAAGGCGACTATTACCGCACCCGCCTGACCCACACCATCGAGGTGGCGCAGGTCGCCCGCACCATCGCCGGCGTCCTTGGCCTGAACACCGATCTGGCCGAGGCCGTGGCGCTGGCCCATGATCTGGGACACACGCCGTTCGGCCATACCGGCGAAGACGCGATGGAGGCGCTGATGGCCCCCTATGGCGGATTCGACCACAACGCGCAGGCCCTGCGCATCGTGACGCGGCTGGAACGCCACTATGCCGATTTCGACGGCCTCAACCTGACATGGGAGGCGCTGGAGGGTATCGCCAAACACAACGGCCCGGTCACCGGTCCGCACGCCGATGCCAAACACGCCGGGCCTTTGCCCTACGCGCTGGCCGAGGTGAATGCCCAGTGGGATCTGGAGCTTTCGACCCATGCCTCCGCCGAGGCGCAGGTTGCGGCGATTGCCGATGACGTGGCCTATTCGCACCACGACCTGCACGACGGGCTGCGGTCGGGCCTGTTTGACGAGAACGACCTGATGGAGTTGCCGGTGACCGGCCCCGCCTTTGCCGAGGTGGATGCGCTTTACCCCGGGCTCGACCCGAGCCGGAGGCGGCACGAGGCGCTGCGCCGGGTTTTCGGGCGGATGGTCGAGGATGTGATCGCCGTTGCCCGCAACAGGCTCGATGCCGCCCGGCCGCAATCGGTGGCGGACATCCGCGATCTGGGGACCACGGTCATCCGGTTTTCGAAACCGCTGTATCAGGAACTGAAGGCGGTGCGCGGCTTCCTGTTCACCCGGATGTATCGCGCGCCCTCGGTCATGGTCGAACGGGCGCGGGTGACCGAGACGATCAACGGGCTATTCCCGCTGTTCATGGCCCGGCCCGACCTGTTGCCCGCCGAATGGCAGGCCGACATCGCGGCAGCGCGCGAAGAGGTCGATCTGGCCCGCATCGTGGCGGATTACGTGGCGGGGATGACGGACCGGTTCGCCCTTCAGGAACACGCCCGGCTGCTGGGCTGACCGGTGGCGTTTAACGCTTGCGCGCCGCCAGCAGCCACACCCCAGCCAGCCCGAGCGAAATGACCGCGTTCCAGGCCGCCATCGACAGCCCTGCCAGCGACCAGGCAATCTCGTCGCAGCGCACCGGGGCCGCCACATCCACGGCGGGGTTCAGAAGGTCTGCCGTGCTGATCCCGGCAATCGAGCCTGCGGAACAAGACGCCAGCCCCGCCCACCAAGCCTGCTCGACGCCCGCATGATAAACCCCGATCCCTGCCGTGGTCAGCGCCGCAACCGCCCCCAGAACCGGCAAGACCCGGCCACCCGCAAGGATCGCCAACGCCCCGATCAGCACCGCCGCCGCATGTGGCCAGCGCTGCCACAGGCACAGCGTGCACGGGGCCAGACCAAAGCCGTACTGGAACACGAAAGCCGCCGCCAGCATCAGCGCCGATCCCCCCGCCGCGATCAGGACAAGCCGTGCGCGCATCACATCACCCTCGTTGCAACATAGCCCATCAGCAGGGCCGCCAGACCGAAGCCCACGACCAGCGTGAACCGCCGCTCGATCACCGCCACCACGGCTGGGCCATACCGCCGCAGCGCCCAGGCTAGGGCAAAGAACTTGCCGCCCCGCGCCACGATGGCGGCAAGGATGAACAGCGGCAGGTTGAATGCGATGACACCGGCCAGAATGGTCACCACCTTCATCGGCGGCAGGTGGACCGCCCCCGAGGTGACCAGCATCAGAAGGATCGCACCGTCGCCCGTCGAATCGCGCAGCGCTTCAAAAGAGTCCATCTTGCCATAGAATTCGAGGACCGGACCGGCCAGCAGGTCGAACAGGTAAAAGCCCAGCAACCAGCCCAGGATGCCCCCGACCACCGACCCGACGCTGGCGATCAGGGCGTACTGCATCGCCTTTTCCGGGCGCGACAGCACCATCGGCACGAACAGGACTTCGGCCGGGACAAGGAACACCGAGCTTTCAATGACCGACACCACGCCCAAAGCTGCGGGCGCGTGGCGCGACCCGGCCCAACGCAATGTCCACTCATACAGCCGTCGAAACATTTCGCGCGCATCCGGGTTGGTGTCGGCGGGTAAAGGTCATGCCCCGCGCGGAAGGTCAAGCGGCTTGGCGATTAGGCGTTGGGTCCGGCGGGCGCATCGCTTACGGTTTCGGCGGAACGGTTCAGGGCGGAGTGCAGCATGGAATGGCGTGGACGGCGGGGCAGCCGCAACATCGAGGATCGCCGGTCGCAGGGGTCGTCCGCCGGGCGGGCAGGGGGCATCGGCGGCGTCGGGCTGCTGGCGGTGGTCGTGATCGGCTACTTCCTGGGGATCGACGTCACCGGGTTGTTGCAGGACCCGGGTGCCGGCGTACCGTCAGGCCCGGTGGAATTGACCGAGGCGGATCAGCAGGCGGCCGAATTCGTGTCGGTCACGCTGGCCGACACCGAAGAGGTCTGGGCGCGCCTGTTTCCCGACCAGCTTGACCGGACCTACACCCCCGCCGTTCTGGTGCTTTACAAGGGCGCGACCCAGTCGCCCTGCGGCGGGGCCAGCGGCGCGAGCGGGCCGTTCTATTGCCCGGGCGACAACAAGGTATATCTGGACACCGAATTCTTCACCACGATGGAAGACAGGCTGGGGGCCGGGGGCGACTTTGCCGCCGCCTATGTCGTGGCACACGAGATCGCGCACCATGTGCAGGACGAGCTTGGCATCCTGAGCGAGGCGAACCAATTGCGCGCGCAGGTCAGCGAGGCCGACAGCAACGAAATCTCGGTCCGGATCGAATTGCAGGCCGACTGTCTGGCGGGCATCTGGGCCGGGCAGGCGCAGGCGCAGATCGGCTCGATCGAACCCGGCGATTTCGAAGAGGCGCTGAACGCCGCGCATCAGATCGGCGACGACACGCTGGCTCGCCACGCGGGGCGCGAGGTGATGCCGCATACCTTTACGCACGGCACCTCGGCCCAGCGGTCACGCTGGTTCCAGACCGGGCTGAAGTCCGGACAGATCGCCGAATGCGACACCTTCACCGCCAATCGTCTGTAGTTGACGGCGGCGGGGGCCTTCGCTAAACGCGCAAATCAGGTGGCCCGAGTGGTGGAATGGTAGACGCAGAGGACTCAAAATCCTCCGCCGCGAGGCATGTCGGTTCGAGTCCGACCTCGGGCACCAGATTGAATTGAACGGGAAGGGTGGTCTGCAGCCTGCGACCCGAAGGCCCCTTCCCAAGAACGCACTTTTTGGAACATGTTCATCGTTCATACCCAGTTCGTTCCGCCACGCGGCGAGAGGCAATTGTCTTGGGCTTATGGCGCAGGACTCTAACCCCGGATCGGGTCGATGCGGAAAAGATAATCTTCCTCCAGCATCGACCAGCCAAGGCACCCGATCATAGGCTTCGCGCGAGCCCGGGGCGCGAGGCGCAGAAACTTCGGATGCGCCTTGTAGGCCGTCACCCGTTCGGCCCAAGGGTCCTTCACGGGCCGCTGCGGGGCCGGGCTTGCCCGCTGAGGAACGCCCGATGTTTCCGGTTGAATTCCGCGCTGTCCATGTTGTCGGACAGTCGGATGAACCGTTCGCGCCGCTTGATGTTCTGCCACCACGTCAGCCGGTGATGGGGACCCGCAGCCCGCAGGTCCGTTTGAGGCGAACTTGGGATTTCAAGTGACAGCGCCACATGTCCAAGGGTTGCCCGACGACGAAACTTGGAACGCCGCGACGGCACCTTGTCGCGTCAACCCGGCGTCTGCTGCCGTACTGACCCGGAACGGGTTCCTGTTGGTGCGCGAACGCCTTCGCCTTGCGTCCGATCGGTGAGGCTATTCTGCGTCGGTTGCTGTGGTGGAAGCCTGGTCAAGCCGAAATGGGTCTTCCAGCGCAGCCTTTGCCGCTGTGTCCGCAATGTCGGCAAGTTCCTTGACCAGCTTCAAGAGGTTGGCCTGCGCCTTGGCGGCTGATCTGCCTCGGTCATGCGCTGATGAAGTCGCGCACGAAGGCGGTGGCGGGTCTTGCGCGAATGTCCTGCGGTTTGCCGATCTGCTCGATGCGGCCCATCGACATCACGACCACGAGGTCGGCCAGTTCCATCGCCTCTTCCTGATCGTGGGTGACGAAGACCGAGGTGAGGCCGGTGGTGTCGTGGATGTCGCGCAGGCCCTGTCGGAGTTCCTTGCGGACCTTGGCATCGAGCGCGCCGAAGGGTTCGTCGAGCAGCATCATGCGGGGTTCGATGGCGAGCGCGCGGGCGAGCGCCACCCTTTGGCGCTGGCCCCCCGACAGCTGGCTGGGATAGCGCGCGCCGATGTCGGGCAGCTGGATCAGGTCGAGGAGTTTCGTCACCCGGCGGGCGATCTCGGCCTTCGTCGGACGTGACGCGCGCGGGCGGGCATTGAGGCCGTAAGCGATGTTGTCGAAGACGGTCATGTGCCGGAAAAGGGCATAGCTCTGGAACACGAATCCCGCGCGGCGTTCCTGCACGGAAAGGCCCGTCGCGTCCTGACCGTCGAACAGCACCCGGCCCGAGGTGGGGAATTCCAGCCCGCCGAGGATGCGCAAGAGCGTCGTCTTGCCCGACCCCGACGGGCCGAGGAGCGCCACCAGCGCGCCAGAGGGCAGCGACAGCGACACCGGGTGCAGGGCGGCGGTGGTACCGAACTGCTTGGAGATCTCGTCGATTTCGATGTGCATGGGTGTGGTCCTTTGTGGCTGGCCGCGGCCGGGGGGCCAGCCCCCCGGGCCCCCCGGGATATTTTTGGACAGAAAATGATCAGGCACGGTGCGTGGCGGCGAGTTGATCGGCATGGCGGAGTTCGAGGGCGGTCTTGAGCAGAAGGGTGACGAGGGCGAGCAGCGTCAGCAGGGCGGCGAGGCTGAACGCCGCGACCGAGAGGTATTCGTTGTACAGCATCTCGATGGTGATCGGCATCGTCGCGGTCTGGCCGCGGATCTTGCCCGACACCACGGCGACCGCCCCGAACTCGCCCATCGCGCGGGCATTGCAGAGCAGGACACCGTAAAGAAGCGCCCAGCGGATGTTGGGCAGGGTGACGGTCCGGAAGGTGCGCCAGCCGGAGGCGCCGAGGGTCAGCGCGGCTTCTTCCTCGGCGCGGCCCTGTTCGATCATCACCGGGATCAACTCGCGCGCCACGAAGGGGAAGGTCACGAACATCGTAGCCAGAACGATGCCGGGCAGGGCGAAGACGATGGGATAGCCACTGGCGACCAGCCATCCGCCGACAAGGGAATTGGTGCCGAACATCAGGACGATGCAGAGACCTGCGACGACCGGGCTGACCGAGAAAGGCAGGTCGATCAGGGTGATCAGGAAGGCCTTGCCGCGAAAGTCGAACTTGGTGATGAACCACGCGGCGGCGATGCCGAAGGCGGCGTTCAGGGGCACCGAGATGGCGGCGATGATCAGCGTCAGTTTGATCGCCGATTGCGCGTCACGGTTGGCGAGCGAGGCGATGGCGGCGCCCACGCCGCGGGTCAGCGCCTCGGCGAAGACGGCCAGAAGGGGCGCGAAGACCAGCACCGCGATGCCAGCGACGGCGATGCCGATGGCCACCCAGCGGGCGAGCGGGGTTTCCTCGGTGGCCGAGCGGAACTTGAGTGTCACGGCGTCAGACATAGCCAATCCTCCGGCGGCTCCAGACCTGGATCAGGTTTATCACCAAAAGCATCGCGAAGCTGATCAGCAGCATGGCGATCCCGATGGCAGCGGCGGCGTCGTAGTTGAACTCTTCCAACTGGATCACGATCAGCAACGGGGCGATTTCGGTGACCAGCGGGATGTTTCCGGCGATGAAGATGACCGAGCCGTATTCACCGACGGCGCGGGCCAGCGACAGCGCGAAGCCGGTCAGTGCGGCGGGCATCAGCATCGGCAGGATGACGTGGCGCAGGGTGTGCAGGCGGGTGGCGCCGAGGGTGGCGGAGGCCTCTTCGACCTCCCGCTCGATCTCTTCGATCACCGGCTGGACGGTGCGGGTGACGAAGGGCAGGCCAACGAAAACCAGCGCGAGGAAGATGCCATACTGGGTATAGGCGATCTTCCAGCCGACCCCGGCGGCAAGCGCGCCGAACGCGCCGTTTGGCGCATAAAGCGCCGTCAGGGCGATGCCCGCCACGGCGGTGGGCAGGGCGAAGGGCAGGTCCACGGCGGCGTCGAGAATGCGGCGACCGGGAAAGCGGTAGCGCACCAGCACCCAGGCCAGAAGCACGCCGAAGACCAGGTTGAAGACCGCGGCGAACAGCGACAGGCGGAACGACAGGAACAGCGCGGCCCAGACCCGCTCGCGGTTCACAGTCTCCCAGATGCCCGGCAAACCGTAGGTGGCGCCCTTCAGAAGAAGGGCGCCGATCGGCAAGAGGACGACAAGCGACAGCATCGTCAGGGTGATCCCCATGCTCAGCCCGAGGCCGGGCATGGGGGATCGGTGGATGATGGGCTTTTGCGTCACTTCGGCACGTAGATCTGGTCGAAGATCCCGCCGTCTGCGAAGTGTTCAGGCTGCACCTTGGCCCAGCCGCCGAAGCTCGCGATGTCCACCAGTTCCAGTTCGGGGAAGCGGGCCACATCCTCGGGGGCCGCCGCCGAGGTGTCCGACGCACGGTAGAAGTGCTTCAGCGCCAGCGCCTGTGCTTCGGGCGTGTAGAGGTAGTTGAGATAGGCCTCGGCCAGCCTGCGCTGGTCGTCGGTTTCGATATTGCCCTCGACCAGCGCCACCGGGGGTTCGGCCAGAACCGAGATCGTCGGCACCACGATGTCGAACTGATCCTCGCCCAATTCCTTCAGGGCGAGATAGGCCTCGTTCTCCCAGGCCAGCAGCACGTCACCGATGCCGCGCTGCGCGAAAGTGGTGGTCGAGCCGCGCGCGCCCGAGTCGAGCACGGGGACGTTATTGTAGAGCTTGCCGACGAACTCCTTCGGGTCCTGCCCGTTCTCCTCGGCCCAGGCCCAGGCGGCCAGATAATTCCACCGCGCACCGCCAGAGGTCTTCGGATTGGGCGTGATGACCTCGACGCCCTCATTCACCAGATCGCCCCAGTCCTTCAAACCCTTGGGGTTCCCCTCACGCACCAGGAACACGATCGTGCTGGTGTAGGGCGAGGAGTTGTGCGGCAGCTTCGACTGCCAGTCGGCCGGCAGCAGGCCCGCCGCCGCCACCCGGTCGATGTCGCCCGACAGCGCCAGCGTCAACACCTGCGCCTTCAGCCCGTCGATCACAGCGCGCGCCTGCGACCCCGACCCGCCATGCGAGGTTTCGATGGTCGGGGCCGGGTTGCCCTGCGCCACCCACCAGGCCGAGAACACCTCGTTGAACTCGCGGTAGAACTCGCGCGTCGGGTCGTAGCTGACATTCAGCAGCGTCTGCGCCTGCACCGGGGCAGGGGCAGTGCCCAGCGACAACAGCTCCAGTGCGACCGCCGCCACCGAAGCGCGGGCAAAGCGCGGCACCGGCCAACCGGTGACCCTCTCGCGTCCGGTCTCGACAGTGACGCGCCCGTCGGGGTGTACGGCGACCTTGAGGCCCCGGGCTGTGTTCGGTGCGGTGGTCTGGCCTTCGATCCGGACTGTGGTCAGCATGGAAGTCTCCCTGGAAGTGGTGTTTGTCGCTTGTGCGCGTCGAGACGGCGCGGTGAAGAACGGCAGAACCGGCATCAGGCCGAGGATGGTGGTCGGGTGCGGGAACGTGGTCATTGGCGCACGCGCCCCTCGATCGGCTCGATCCGGGCCTCCCAGACGGATGGGTCGCGGCCCTCCAGCAGATCAGCCACCGCATCGGCCGGGTTGCGGGTGTAAAGGACCAGCGGGCGACCGTTGATCCGGTGAGTCTGCCCAGTGCGGCGGTCGACCAGGCGCACAGCGCAGGCGAGGGGCTGTGCGGCGGATGTCGCAGGGATTGTGGCTGTGCTCCGGGCTGGCGATGCGACGTGGTGCGCGATCTGGGAAAAGGCGGCTAGGGTCATCTTCCGTCTCCTGTCCGGCACCGGTGATCCTGTGCCATGACCTTAATTACGACAGAGACAGTCGTTTATTGCAACGGAATATTCTCGTCTAGTTTAGTCGTGTAAAGAGAAGGATTTTCTTCGGCAGAGGGAGGAAGTCCGCGAAGACGACAGGTCGACGTGACAGAATCCTGCTGGTTTGCGTGATCATCGCGGGGGTTGTTTGCGGCCCGCGCAACGGTTCGGGTCGCTCGACCTGCAGCAGCATGTCGGCCAGCGTCAGCGAGCCGATGATCAGCCGACAAGACCAGAACACCTCGGCGACCACTTGCGAATCCGGCGGGTGCCTTTTTCGAGGCAGTTTTCTCATCGCTGACAGGCGCGGCGTGACAGGCAGGGCAGGGGGGCGATCGGGCTGTCGATAGTGCGCGGCAGTTCCGAGATCGACACCTCGGCGGGTTTCTTGACCGGCCGATACCCCCCCAACGCGACGGCCTCGTCAGCCAGCACGAGCAGTGCCTGCAGGGCGCTTTTCATCTTCTGCGTGATGTTGGTCCACTGTCGCAGGCGACCGGCGGGATTCACCGGCAGGATCGATTCGCCGACCGCACCAGAGTCGCCCGTTTCCTTTAAGTCGAATGATAACAACGCACAATGCCGCTGCAGGCAAGACTCCCCATATACACGATCAATCATATAGACATTTCTATTCTTTCCGTCATGCTGCAATACAAGCCCTCGCCTCGAGCCGGAAAGGCAGATCGCGCATGACCAATCTTGACCTGATCGACCGCAAGATCCTTGCCGAGCTGATGCGCGACGCAACGCTGCCGGTGGCGCAGATCGCCGACAAGGCGGGGTTGTCGCAAACGCCGTGCTGGAAGCGCATCCAGAAGCTGGAGGCCGCCGGGGTGGTGACCTCGCGCGTGGCGCTGGTCGATCCGGACAAACTGGGCTTCGGGCTGACGGTCTTTGTCGGGATCGAGGCCCCCGACCATACCGCCGAGTGGCGAGAGGCCTTTGCCAAGGCGACGGTGGCGATCCCCGAGATCATGGAAGTCTACCGGATGGCAGGCGAGATGGACTACCTTCTGCGCGTCGCTGTGCCCGACATGCTGGCCTTCGACCGGCTTTACAAGCGCCTCACCGACTCCGTGCCGATCAAGAACGTCACCAGCCATTTCTCGATGGAACGTATGAAGTTCACCACCGCCTATCCGGTCGACACCCTGACGCGGTGAGGCCGGTTCGGAGAAGGATCTTCCATTTCGGGGCGGTTCTTTGGAAACCAGAATCACGACAGATTTGCTAGATTTATAGGGCAGACAGAATCAAACCAGCAGACAAGCCCGACCGAACCGAAAGGACAGCACAGATGACCAAGACCCTGATCGTCCCCGGCCTGGAAGGCTCGCCCGCTCCGCGCCGCAGCCTGTTGCCCCGAACCCATGCGCCCACGACCCCCTTGGCCATCGGTATCGCCGACATCCCCCTGTGCGCGCCGATGAGCGTGCTCTTCGCCTGGGTACGCGACGTTGCCCACAACGCCGAAGCGCGGGGCGGCACCTGGCGCGATGCGGTCGACGGGATCCGTCCCTACGTGTCCCACATCTGGCGCAGCCTGCCCACGGCGGAGCGCGCCAGCTTCCTGCGTCACGCGGCGACGCTGTGGGACGTGCACCGCCACCGCATCCCACCGGCCTCCGAGGCGACGATCCGAGCCGCGCTCGGCTCGGGGCAGTTGCGACTGGTGCGGGGCAGTCTCCAAGGAGCGGAACGCATGGCCGACGGAACCTGCGCCGCCCGCGTGCTCTTTTCATCCTCGAAAACCGTCGAAACCATCCGCGCCCGCATGATCTTTGATTGCCGCGGCATCCGCCGGGACCCTGCACGCCATGCCTCGCCGCTGATGTCCGACCTGCTGCGCTCCGGGCGCGGGCGCGTCGACGCCCTGTCGATCGGCCTCGACGTCGACCAGAATTGCCGGGTGATCGACCACACCGGCCGCCCCTCGCCCCGCCTCCTCGCCATCGGCCCCGCCTCCCGCGCTGCCATCTGGGAAATCACCGCCATACCGGATATCCGCGCACAGACCGCAAAGCTCAGCGAGGCACTGGCGGTCAACCACGCGTTTCACGAAGGACAGGCCTGACCGCGGGCCGACTGTTCACGGCGGCACCACAGACAGTGTTCAGACTATTCCCGAACCCGACCCTCCAGGGAAATTCTGCGAAGGACCCGGTTCGACAGCCGTCAGATTTTCAGGGTAGCGTCGGCCACGGCGATCGGGCCGAGCAAAAACCCCAGGCTGTGGGCCGTGTCGGCACCCGTAGTCGGTTCCAGTCCGACCTCGGGCACCAGCCGTCCGGTTCAATGCACCGATCCGTAGGGTAAGCAGGACGGATGGACTGATTCGGTTCCGTCTGACAGCAACGGGTAAACTTTGGGGATGATTCTCATTAAATTGATGAATTGATCAGGCCTTGGGAACAACCCTCTCGAAGAATGGCGGGAGTTTGGTCGAAAAAGGGCAACTGAGTTAACGCGCGCCATTGTTTCCGTTGTGGCAACAAAGGGTTGGGCCAGAGAATGCACTCATTCTGGAAAGACGCATGAAATCGTCAGGTTGGTGACGGCACTTCATGTGGAGCGATCCCCGATGTGGAAACAATCTTCGCGTCAAGACTGCGCCGGGTCGTGCAACCCGCTCTGTCCAAAGGGTATCTTTCCCCCTCGTTCGCCGCTTTCCCGCCTTTTTTCACTTTCCGTAAGGCTTAACGAAAGCTAATCAGGGGATGTCCTGTGTGCAGGACATGGCCGTGGGGGCGGTCGTTGTGTGGTGTTGCGCCTCATGGCGCGGGTGTGAAGACGGTGCTGCCAACTTCCCGTTCTGCCGGGACAATTCGACCCAGACTTCCTTTGGGGAAGCTTCAAGGTCTGGCTGCCTGATACTCACTCTGCATCCGACGACAGGCTTTCGTGGCGCAAGGTACGGGCTTCGGTCCGAAACCACGCCGATCGCAATCGGGTTGGGCCGGAATCTCCGTGTCCTGTGTGAAGTGAGGGAATGAACATGCCGGTTTTTGCGCTTTACAATCTGGATGATGCCGGGACGGTTGCGGTGGACAGCGCAACCGGCAACGGTGCCCAGAACGGGGGCTACTTCAACGGGGCCGTGTCGTCTGGCGGTCGGGCCGTCCTTGATGGTGAAAACGATCTGGTCAAGATTTTCCCCGATCCGGCCTTTCAACTGGATACCGGAACGCTGGCGATCAAATTCACCCTGTCGACCGTTCCGCAGGATTCGACCCAGACGGTGCTGTCGCGGGACAGCATCGGGACCAATGACGGGTCCTACCGGATCGACATCCAGGAAAATGGCGCGGTCGTGGTCAGCCACGAAACGGCATCGGGCACGACGACCTTCGGCACCGACGCCGGGTTTGCCAATCCGGGCGAAACGATCGACCTGTCCTATTCCTTTGACGAGACCGGGACCGGCGGCCAACTGGTGATCAACAACACCACCACCGGTGACACGTTCAGCGACGATGTTCCGGCAGGTCTGGGCATGAACATGGGCGGCCAGAACCAGCCCTGGATGATCGGCGCGGGGCAAAGCCTGTCGAACCCCGGCATCCTGAACGATCTGAACCAGCAGTTTGCCGGCAAGGTCGACACGTTCTCGCTGTCCGACACGGTGGACAACATCGACGATGACGGCGAAGGCGACAACTCTGCCCCCGTGGCCGAAAATGACACGGCCAGCACGATTGCGACCGCGCCGGTGGTTATCGATGTTCTGGAAAACGACAGTGATATCAACGGCGATCCGCTGACCATCACGGGAACCTCCACCACTCCGAACGGGACGGTGGTTGTCAATGCGGACAACACTCTGACCTTCACCGCCAACCCCGGCTTCACCGGCGACGCCTCGTTTTCGTACAACGTCGATGACGGCAATGGCGGCTCTGCGACCGCCTTCGTGACGGTCAGCGTGGGGGCTGCGCCGCCGCCGCCTCCGCCTGTGCGCGACGGCATCGTTTCGGGCACCCCGGGCGACGACCTGATCAACCTTGTCTACACCGGCGATCCGGACGGTGACCGCATCGACAACAACGATGCCCTGCTGACCGGCGATGCGCCGAACGATGACCGTGTCGTCGCGGGCGGAGGGAATGACATCGTCGTGGCCGGTGCGGGCGATGACTCGGTCGAAGGCGGCTCGGGAGATGACTCGCTTGCGGGCAACACCGGCGATGACAGCCTGTTCGGTGGCGACGGCGGCGACCAGATGGTCGGCGGCGGCGGCAACGACAGCCTGACCGGCGGCGACGGGTCGGACTCGGCCAGAGGCGGCGCGGGCGATGACGTGATCGACACCAGCGCCGGCGGAACGCCGTTGCCCGATCTGGGATACACCGGTCTTTATGCGGCCGACGCGACCCCGCTGGATGACCTCGATACGGTCTATGGCGGCCGGGGCGATGACGTCATCAGAACCGGCGACGATGCCGACCTGATCTATGGCGGCTTCGGGCAGGACAGCATAAACGGCGGCATCGACAACGACACGATCTTCGGCAACCAGGACGACGATACGATCATCGGCGGCGAAGGGTCGGACTCGATCGATGCGGGCCAGGGCAACGATCTGGTCTATGGCGGTCTGGACCCGAGTTTCCCCGATGCGGTCAACATCCGCGACGATCAGGGCGATCTGGTTCCGAACAACGGCGCGGACATGATCCGTGGCGGTCTGGGAACCGACACGATCTGGGGTCTGGATGATGACGACACGATCTATGGCGGTCAGGACGCGGATGTCATCGACGCGGGCATCGACGACGATCAGGTCTATGGCGGGTCGGGCAACGACACGCTGACCGGCGGACAGGGCGCAGACACGCTGTTCGGCAACGCCGACCGTGACGTATTCATCGGGGGCGGCGTCGGCGACGTTGTCAACGGCAACGAGAACGGCGACGACTTCGACACGCTGGACCTGACCGGTTCCGGCCCGCTGAGCATCGTCTACGATCCGGACAATGCCGAAAATGGCGTGGTCAGCTTCCTTGATGCCGACCGCAACGTGACCGGAACGATGTCCTTCGTGAACATCGAGAACGTCATTCCCTGCTTTACGCCGGGCACGATGATCGCAACCCCGCGCGGCGAAATGCCCGTGGAAAAGCTGCAGCCGGGCGACCGGGTGATCACCCGCGACAACGGCCTGCAGGAAATTCGCTGGATCGGCTCGCGGTCGCTGTCGTGGCGCGACCTGAACGCGGCCCCGCACCTGAAGCCGGTGCTGGTGCGTCAGGGCAGCCTTGGCAACGGTCTGCCCGAGCGTGACATGATGGTGTCGCCGAACCACCGCCTGCTGGTGGCCAACGACCGCACCGCGCTCTACTTCGACGAACACGAGGTTCTGGTTGCGGCCAAGCATCTGATCGCCGGGCAGGGCGTGCATTCGGTGGACAGCCTGGGCACAACCTACATCCACTTCATGTTCGACCGTCATGAGGTTGTCCTGTCGAACGGCGCCTGGACCGAAAGCTTCCAGCCCGGCGACATGACACTGAAGGGCATGGGCAACGCGCAGCGCAGCGAGATCTTCGATCTGTTCCCCGACCTCAAGACCGAAGCCGGCCTGGAAACCTACGGGGCGGCGCGGCGCACCCTGAAACGTCATGAAGCGGTGCTGCTCGCCCGCTGAACGCATGCAGCGCCGGCGGGTCGCGGGTTCGCGATACCGTCAGCCGAACAAGGGGTCCCGTCCGGGGCCCCTTTTTCGTCAGGTCGCGATGCCACGGAATTGCCGCAGTGTGACCCGGAAATCCGCCGTTAAGCCCGACTACAGGAATGTCTGGAAAGATGGCTTCGGACGTCGCTGCACGCCGCAGCACTCCGGGTCTGCGGGATTTATCGGCCATGGCTATTGCTACCGAACTGACGATCGATGTCGCGGCGTCCGACCTTGCGATGGCGCAGGCGATCTTTGGCGACGGCATCCAGGTTCTCACCGCCAGCTATCAGGGTGACCCCCTTTCCAAGGGGATCTACACCGGCGCGCAGACCACGATGCCCGGCATCGCCCCCAGTGACAGCGGTGTCATCCTGTCGACCGGCCATGTCACCGACGTGACCAATTCCAGCGGGACGACCAACACAAACACCGCCGAGGGAACCTCGCGCGACACCACCGGCATCGACGCCGACCAGCAGTTGAACACAATTGCCGGACGCGCGACCTTTGACGGGTCGATCCTGAACGCGACCTTCGTGCCCGACGGCGATTTCCTGACGATGCAGTTCGTCTTCACCTCGGAAGAATACCCCGAATACGTCGGTTCGAACTTCAACGATGCGTTCGGGGTCTGGGTGAACGGCAATTTCGTGCCGCTGACCATCAGCACCACAGGTGAGGTCGCGATCAACACGGTCAATGGCGGGCTCAACCAGAACCTCTACATCGACAATACCGCCGACCAGTACAACACCGAGATGGACGGCTTCACCCGCATCCTGTCCTTCAAGGCACCGGTCAATATGGGTCAGGTCAACACGATCCGGATCGGCATCGCCGATGCCGGGGACAATGCCTATGACAGCAACCTGCTGATTTCCGGAAACAGCATCCAGACCGTCGCGCTGGCCAATGACGACCGGGTGCAATTGCTGGCCAACTCCAGCCGCACTTTCGACGTGCTGGGCAATGACACCGATCAGGCGGATGCCGGGCTGACGATCACCCATCTGAACGGCACGGCCGTGACCGCCGGGCAAAGGGTGACACTCACCACCGGCGAGCAGGTCCGGCTGAATGCGGACGGCACCATTACGGTGTTCAGCGATGGCGATCTGGGCAGCAACACGCTGAACTACACGGTCCTCGACGGCGCGGGAAACACCGATGTCGGGTTCATCACGATCAACACGGTGGCCAGCGTCACGCGCGACGGCATCGTGCAGGGCACGGCCGGGGCCGATGTCATCGCGGTGGGCTATGTCGGTGACCCGGACGGCGATCTTGTCGACAACAACGATGCGCTTGGCGTGGGCGGCACGACCGGCGACGGCGACTACATCCTGGCCGGGGCGGGCAATGACAGCATCACCGCCGGAGCGGGGAATGATGTTGTCTATGCCGGGGCCGACAACGACACCGTCCTTGGCGGCGAGGGCAACGACTGGGTCGGCCTTGGCTCCGGCAATGACAGTTTCGGGGCGTCGGGCACCGAGGCGGGAAATGACACCGTGTTTGGCGATGCCGGCAACGACAGCATCAACGGCGGGGCCGGAACAGACCGGCTTTACGGCGGGGCTGGCAATGACACGCTGGAGGGAGGGTCCGGTTCGGATCAGCTTTATGGCGACGCCGGGGCGGATCTGTTCAACATCCGCGACAACCACGAAGCCGATTCGATCTTCGGCGGTTCGGGCGGCACTGATACCGACACCGTCGCATTTTCCAACAGTGCCACCACCCAAGGCGTCGCTGTCACCTTCACCGGGGCCGAAGCCGGAACCTATGCCTTCGCCGCGACGCCATCCGGTCTGGCGCAGGGCACCGGCAGTTTTGCCGACATCGAGGCGATCACCCTGACCGACTACGCCGACACCGTGAATGGCGCGGCCAGCACGGGTGCCATGACGCTGACCGGCAACGGCGGCGCGGATGTGTTGACGGGCGGGTCGGCGGCCGACACGATCTTTGGCGGCAGCGGGGTCGACACACTGACCGGCAACGATGGCGCCGACAGCCTGTCAGGCGGCGACGAGGCAGACAGCCTTTCCGCTGGGCGCGGCGACGACACCCTGTCGGGCGGTGACGGGTCCGACACACTGCAGGGTGGCGAAGGGGCGGACGTGCTGATCGGTGGCACCGGTCTGGACTTTGCCGATTACACAGGTTCCGGCACCGCGGTCGCAGTCAACCTGCATGAGGGTACAGCGTCGGGGGGCCATGCCGCCGGGGACACGCTTCAGGGGTCGGTTGACGGGATCATCGGGTCCGGGTTCAACGACACGCTGACCGGGGCCGATGCCGAAAACCGGATCGGCCCGGACAGCTTTACCACCGTGATCTACGGTATGGCTGGCGACGACCTGATCGATGGGCGCGCCGGGGCGGATTCGCTGTACGGCGGAACCGGGGCGGACACGCTTTTCGGCGGAACGGGGGCCGACACGCTGGACGGCGGGGCCGATCGCGACACGATCTTTGGCGGGGGCAGCGACGACATTGACGGGGGCGAGGACGGCGACGATTTCGACACTCTCGACCTGCGCGGTGCGGGGTCGCTGAAGGTCACCTACGACGTTGATAACGCGGAAAACGGCACGGTGCGGTTTCGTGACACCGGAGAGACGCTGCGCTTTATCAACATCGAGAATGTCATTCCCTGCTTTACCCCCGGCAGTCTGGTGCTGACCGACGAAGGCGATGTTCCGGTCGAGAATCTGGCACCGGGGGACCAAGTGCTGACGCGCGACAACGGTTATCAGGAAATCCGCTGGATGGCGCGGCGCGACCTGACGCAAACGGATTTGCGGGCGCATGTCGCCTACAACCCGGTGCGGATCGCGCGCGGCTCGCTGGGCGACGGACTGCCAGAGCGTGACCTGCTGGTTTCGCCGCAGCACAGGATGCTGATCGCGGGCGCGCGGGCCGAACTGCTGTTCGGCGAACGCGAGGTGCTTGCGGCAGCGACGCATCTGGTGGGGATGCCGGGGGTGACCCGCCTTTATCCCATCAAGGTCAGCTACATCCATTTCATGTTCGACCGGCACGAGATCGTCCGGGCGGACGGGGCTTGGTCCGAAAGCTTTCAGCCGGGGTCGCAGACCGTGGCGGGGCTTGGCGCAGAGCAGCGGCAGGAACTGCTTGCGCTGTTTCCCGACGTGCTGACCGGTCAAAGCCATCACGCCGCCCGTCTTTCGCTGAAATCCCGCGAAGCGGCGGTTCTGGTGCGCGGGTAGGTCCGGCGCGCGGTCGGGGACTGGTGTATCAGGTCTGCCGCGCCAGCCACTCCGCCCAGTCTTCGGGTGTGTCAAGGTCGGTGGTCGCCCGCATTCCGGGCAGCGGAACCATCCGCAGCCGGTCCTTGTGCCGCTTCAAAACCTCGCGCGGGCCGGGATCGCCCTGCAGGGCCAGGATCTCGGGGCGAACCCAAGGCGGAAACACCACGGGATGGCCTGGCGGGCCGCCGGTTGCGCAGGCCCGCAGGATCAGGTCAGGATTGTCGCCGGACAGGGTCAGAAGCGTGGTCAAGTCGGCGGTCGCCAGATCGGGCATGTCGGCCAGCAGCACCATCACCCGGGCATCCGGGGGCAGGGCTGCGAAACCGGCCTGAAGCGAGGCCGTCATGCCTGCGGACGGGTCTGCCACGTAGATCTGGCGCACCGGCAAACCGTCCAGAGCCGCCTGCCGTGCCGGGCGGGCGGCGTCCAGCGTGACCGAAACCGGGCAGCCGGTGGCCAGGGCCATCCGGGTGACATGCGCGATCAGCGGCCTGCCCCGGACCGGCTGCAAGAGTTTGTCGGTGCCGCGCATCCGGCTTGACGCCCCGGCGGCGAGGATCAGGATTTCGACGGTCATCGCTTGATCATGGCGGTGGAAAGGGGGGCTGTCTGCCCCCCTCGGTGCTTCGCACCTCACCCCCCGAGGATATTTGTGGACAGAAAATGCGGTCAGCCGCGCATCCGGGCGCCGTCTGCGTCGAACAGGGGGGCAAGGTGGACGCGGGCGGGCCGTCTGACACCGAGGATCTCGATCTCGACGGCCAGGCCGTCGACGATCCGGTCGGCAGGCAGAAAGCCCTGTGCGACCGACAGGCCGGTGAAATGCGAGTATCCGCCGGAGGTGCAGAATCCCACCACCGCGCCGTCAAGCCAGATCGGCTCCCACGCCACCACGTCGGCATCCTCGGCTTCCACGATGAAGGTCGCGAGTTTGCGTTTCGGGCCTGCCGCCTTTTCCGCCGTCGCAGCGGCGCGGCCGATCCAGTCGCTGGGTTTGTTCCAGCGGATGAACCGGTCAAGCCCGGTCTCGGCGGGGGTGTAGTCGGGGCTGAATTCGCGGCCCCAGGAGCCGAACCATTTGTCCAGCCGCAGCGACATCATCGCGCGCATGCCGAAAGGGCGCAGGCCGAGGTCGGTTCCGGCCGCCGAAAGCGTGTCCCACAGATGGCGCACCGACATGTGGTCGGTGTAGATTTCATAGCCGAGGTCCGCCGTATAGCTGACGCGCTGCACGATGCAGTCGGCCATGCCGACGGTCATCCGACGCACGTCCATGAACTTGAAGGCGTCAGGCCCGACATCGGCGCGGGTGACGCGGGCCAGCAGGTCGCGGGCGCGGGGGCCTGCGATCTGGAACCCCGACCGCGCGTCCGAGATGTTTTCGACCCGCACGCCCGGCTCGGCGTTCTGCTCGAACCAGCGGCCATGCCAGCCCTGCGCGCCATAGCTGGCGGTCAGCTGGAATTCGGTTTCCGACAGGCAGGACACCGTGAAATCGCCGATGATCTTGCCGGAATGGGCCAGCATCGGGGTCAGGGACAGGCGTCCGGGCTTCGGGATCAGCCCGGCCATGATCCGGTCGAGCCAGGCGCGCGCGCCCGCTCCGGTGACCCGGTACTTGCCGAAGTTCTGCAACTCGTTGATGCCGACGCCGGTCCGCACCGCCATGACTTCCTGACGCGTCGCCTCCCAAGCATTCGACCGCTTGAAGGTCGGTGTTTCATAAAGGGGTTCGCCGGGCAGGGCGAAGTAGTTCGGCACCTCGAGCCCGTATTGCTGCCCCCAGACCGCGCGCAGCGACGTGTTGAGGTCGTACATCGGCGTGGTGCGGAACGGGCGGGCGGCGGGCCGTTCCTCGTTCGGGTAGGAGACGGAGAACCGCATCTGGTAGTTCTCGATCACCTTGGGCACGGTATAGCCCGGCGTCGTCCATGTGCCGAAGCGCGACACGTCGAACCCGCGCGGGTCGCGTTCGACCTCGCCGTGGATCATCCACTGAGCGAGCGAAAGGCCCATGCCGCCGCCCTGGCTGAAGCCCGCCATGACCGCGCAGGCGGACCAGTAGTTGCGCAAACCCTGCACCGGGCCGATCAGCGGGTTGCCGTCGGGGGCGAAGGTGAAAGGGCCATGGATCACCCGCTTGACGCCCGCGCGTTGCAGGGCGGGGAAGCGGCGGTAGGCGAATTCGACGGAATCCGCGATCTTGTCATAGGCGTCGGGCAGCAACTCCTGCCCCCAGGTCCAGGGGGTGCCGTCGATGCTCCACCCCTCGCAGGGCTTTTCGTAGAAGCCGATGCAGAACCCTCGGCCTTCCTGACGCAGATAGGATTCGCCGCCCGGGTCCATCACATGCGGAAACTCGCGGCCGCCGCGCGCCACGATTTCGGGGATGTCGTCGGTGACCAGATACTGGTGCGCCATCGGCAGAAGCGGCAGATAGACCCCGGCCATCGCGCCCACCTCGCGCGCCCAGAGGCCGGCGGCGTTCACCAGATGTTCGCAGTGGATCGTGCCCTTGTCGGTGACGACTTCCCAGCCTTCGGCCGTGGGGTTGGTCGCCAGAACCTTGGTGTGCAGGATGATGTCCGCCCCGCCCATCTTCGCGGCCTTGGCATAGGCATGGGTGGTGCCGTAGGGGTCGAGGTGCCCGTCCAGCGGATCATAAAGCGCGCCGAGGATTCCGGCGGTGTTCACCATGCCGTCGGTCATCTTCTCGACCTCGGCGGGTGTCAGGATGGCGGTGTCCAGCCCCATGTAACGGTGTTTGGCGCGTTCGGCCTTCAACTGGTCGAAGCGTTCCACGTTGTCGGCCAGAGTGATCCCGCCCACGTGGTGCAGCCCGCAGGACATGCCGGTGATCGCCTCAAGCTCTTTGTAAAGCCGGATCGTGTAGCCCTGCAGCGCCGCCATGTTGGTGTCGCCGTTCAGCGTATGAAACCCGCCCGCGGCGTGCCAGGTCGATCCGGCGGTTAGTTCCGCCCGTTCGATCAGCGTCACGTCGGACCAGCCGAGTTTGGTCAGATGGTACAGCACCGAACAGCCGACGACTCCGCCGCCGATCACGACCACGCGCGTATGGGTTTTCATCCGGGGCTCCCTTGAATCCGATTTTCCGCAAACTGGTCCGCAGGGCGGGTTTCGGCATGTAAATCTGCGACAAAACCTGTCGCAACCGTCATTCAGGCGGCAATAACCCCAGCCCGCGCAGGTAGATTCCGATGCCCGCCTCCAGCAGATCCTCGGGCGGGAACGCTGATTTCGCGCCCGGCGTGCCGCGCATGAACAATTCGACCACGCCGTGGCTCATGGCCCAGATATGGGCGGAAAACATCGAGGCGGGGGGGCGGCGGGTGGCGGGCATGTGTTGGGACAACTGTTCGGCCGCCTGTTCCAGAACGCCTCGCGCGCGGGCGGCGGTGAAGGCCAGATCGGGATGGGCGTTGAAGGAAAGTCCGCTTTCGAACATCGCCTGATAGTGCCCCGGATACTTGCGGGCAAAGGCGAGGTAGGCGCGTCCCGTCGCCTCGAACGCCGCCAGTGCGGTGGGTTTGCCGTCGTTGTAGGCGAACTCCATCAGGGCCGCGAAGATGTCATACCCCTGACGTGCCACTTCGGCCATCAGGTCATCCCGGCCCGCGAAATGGCGATAGACGGCAGCCGGGGTCACATCGGCGGCCTTGGCGGCCTCGGACAGGGTAAACCCTTGCGGGCCGTTCTGCACGATCAGGTCCAGCGCCGCATCGACCAGCGCCTGGCGCAGGTTGCCGTGGTGATAGCCGCGTTTCACTTGGGCTGCCGCAGTCCCGGCCCGCCGCAGATTGCCCGATCGACCGCGCCGATCAACGTCTCGTCCTTGCCCTTGTAGTCCACCGCATGCAGCAGACGCTGGATCGCCGCGATCCGCGCGCGCATCTTGTCATCCGACAGGATCACCGTCCAGGGTGCGTAGGGGAAATGGCTGATGCGCATCGTCTCGTCGATCGCTTCGGAATAGGCGTCCCACTTGCCCAGACCGTCGATGTCGATCGGCGACAGCTTCCACTGTTTCAGCGGGTCCTTCTCGCGGTCAAGGAAGCGCTTGAGCTGTTCGGCACGCCCCACCTCCAGCCACAGCTTGATCAGGATCATCCCTTCGTCGACGATCATCTTCTCGAAATCAGGTAATTGGCGGAAGAACTTCGCGCGCTGTTCCGGCGTGCAGAAGCCGAACACATGTTCGATCATCGCGCGGTTGTACCAACTGCGGTCGAACAGCGCGATTTCCCCCTTGGCGGGCAGCCAGTCGACATAGCGCTGAAAGTACCACTGCGCCGCCTCGCGGTCCGATGGTTTGGACAGCGCCACGACCTGCACCTGCCGGGGGTTCATGTTTTCGCGCACTGCACTGATCGCGCCACCCTTGCCTGCGGCATCGCGGCCTTCGAACACCACGATCACCCGCTGGCCGGTTTCGCGCACCCCGGCCTGAAGCCGCGCGAGTTGTATCTGCAGCGCATCCATATGCGCCGCATAGTCCTTTTTCCGCATTTCTTCCCGGTAGGGATAGTCGGGCGTCAGGATATCGTCCTTGCCCGCCTTTTCGATGGCGTGGCGGATATGCTTTGGTGCGCCGTCCTGCAGGTAGCGGGTGATTGCGCCGTCAAATGGCAGGTGCATGGGTCCCTCCGGTTTGCTGCCAGTATGGCGATTGCCGACCCTAGCGCAATCCGGCCTTTCGTGCGGCGCGCAGCGTCGCCTCGACCACCAGATCGGCGTGCAGGTGCTGCGGCATGTGGCCACCGCCCGGAATGACGGTCAGCCGGGCATCGGGCAAGAGCTTGACCAGTTCCGCCGAATGCACCGCCAGCGGCACGATGGTGTCGGCATCGCCGTGGATCAGTTCCACGGGCAGTGTCAGGCCGGGATAGCGTGGCAGCATCGCCACCAGTTGCGGCCGCAGGCCGTTCACCTGTCGCGCATTGGCGGTCAGCGTGGCGCGGCGCAGCGTCAGGTCGGGACCGATGTGTTCGATATAGCCCGCGGGCATCTGTTCGGGCGCAAAGATGCGGGCAATGGCGTTGGCCACATAGTCTTCCGACACCAGCGCCGTCGCAACCGGTACGACCACCGCCGCGCTGACCTGGTTGGACAGCACCTGATAGGACATGTCGAGCCCGCCCGGCCACGGCATCGACGCCGCCGCAAGCAGCACCAGCGCCGACGCGCCGTTCGCGCCCCCCTGCAAGGCCCATTCCAGTGCCACCGATCCGCCAAAGCTTTGCCCCAGCAGGACCGGGCGTTTGATGCCCAGTTGATCCGCCGCACCGCGCAGCACCCGCACCTGATCAACCAGCGTGAAGCCGCCGTTCGGCAACGGGTCAGTGTATCCTAGACCGGGTCGGTCAAAGGATGTGACCCGGAAATGGGGCGTCAGCAGGTCGCGCAGGCCGAAGGTGAAATCGCGCAGGTTTCCAGATGCGCCATGCAGCAGGATCAGGTCGGGACCGCTGCCCTGCATGTCGTAGTGCACGCGCAATCCGTCGACCGTGACGAAGTTGCCGACCGGGGGATACTTGATTTCCGCGCTGGTTTCGCGGACCTGCGCGCATCCCGCGACAGATGCCACCGCCAAAGCCCCGGCGGCAAGGGCCAGGCTAAGAGCCAATCTGCGCGAGATCATAGGGTGTCGTCTGATACATTTCGTTGATCCAGTTGCCATAAAGCAGATGCGCGTGACTGCGCCACCTGTTCAACGGTGCCTGTGACGCATCGTTCCCCGGAAAGTAGTTCACAGGTACGGCAATGACAGCCCCTCCGGCCGTGTCGCGATCATATTCCTGTTTCAGTGTGTCGCGGTCGTATTCGAAATGGTTGAAGATATAGAGCGCCCGGTGGCCTGCATCCTCGACCAGACAGGGCCCGACTTCGTCCGAGGACAGTAGCGTGCGCAGGCCAGCCGCGTCGATTTCGGCCTGCCGCACTTCGGTCCACCGGCTGACCGGGATCACGCAGTCATCCGAAAAGCCGCGCAGGAAGGGCGATGTGGGGGCCACATTCGCATGGCGGAAACAGCCGAACGCCTTGGCGTCCAGCATGTGCTTCTGCACGCCGTGAAAATGATGGATCATCGCCATGCCACCCCAGCAGACGCCAAAGGTGGAATGCACATGGGTCTGCGTCCAGTCCATGACGGTGCGCAACTCGTCCCAATAGGTCACCTCCTCGAACGGCAGATGCTCGATCGGGGCGCCGGTGATGATCAGGCCGTCGAATTTCTCGCCCGATGCCGCCACCTCGGCAAACGGGCGATAGAACGTTTCCATGTGTTCGGCAGCGGTGTTTCTGGTCTGGTGTTCGGTCATGCGGATCAGCGACAGGTCGATCTGCAACGGCGTTGCCCCGATCAGCCGGGCAAACTGCGTCTCGGTCTGGATCTTCTTCGGCATCAGGTTCAGCAGCCCGATCCGCAGGGGCCGGATTTCCTGCGTCGCCGCCCGTTCCGGCGACATCACCATGACGCCTTCGTTCCGCAGAACGTCGAAGGCGGGCAGGGTGGATGGCAGGGTGATCGGCATGGCATCGGGCTCCGGGATTTTCGGGCAAGCAGCGGTTCTAGACGGCGTCGGGGCCGCGATCAAGGGCGGCCGCGATCAGCGCATCCACCGCCTCGGCCGAGCGCACCCCGGCGACCTCTTCCGCCGTCAGGGTCACACCCCAGCGCGCCATTGCGCCATAACGGGGTTGGCGGTGGTCCAGAAGCCGCGCATAGCCAAAGCGCAGGAAGGCGTCGGGGTCCACCGCGTCTTCGGGCTTGCCTTCGCGGTCCAGATACTCGGCCCAGAGCGTGGCCAGAAACGCCGGCTGATAATACATCGGCTTTGGCGCGCGGTCGAACCGCCGGGCGAGTTCGGCCTTGTGCGCGTCCGACCCCTTGATCCAGACCAGCAGCATCTGCCCCGACAGCGCGGTCAGCAACGGATCGTCGGGGTCGTCGGGGTTCACCACCTCGCAGATCGACCCGCCGCTGTCGCAGACGAAGTGCGGATACCCGTACAGGCTTTGCGCCCGGTCGATGAACCGCAGCGTATCGTGCAGCGCCGCGATTTCCGCCACCCGGTGCTGATCCTGACGTGCCGCATATTCCGCAAAGGGCAGGCCGCCGCGCGCCGGATCACCCGGTTTGCCCAGATAGGTCGACAGCGGCGCCAGATTGTCGAAGGTGATGTTCGAGCTGATATAGACGCTGTCCGTCATCAGCAACTCGCGCAGCAAGGGCACCTTCATCGCCTCGCGCTTGAAGTTGTCGCTGATGTATTCGCCCATGTACCGCGTGCCGATCCGGTAATCGACCGAGTAGTGAAACCACCCTCCCGCCTCGCGCAACAGGTTCGACAGATGGGTCTTGCCCAGACCGGACATGCCGAAGAACAGAACCCGCTTGCGGGGATCGGTCAGAAACTGGTCACCGGTCGCATAGATCATTCCGCATCCCCCGCTGCAGGCAAGACGGTGTTACCCGCGCCCGGCGCCAAACGAAAGGCCCTGCCGGTGGGGCAGGGCCTGACATTCCGATACCGGGTGATTGGTCAGAACGAGAACAGCACCGATACGCCCACACCGACCGCGCTGTTGTCGGTGAACCGCGTGGTCGATCCGTCGGTCGCGTCGCCCAGCTCGACATACTCGATGCCGCCCGTGATCTTCACCTTGTCTTGGGTCCAGCTTCCGCCGATCCCGATGCTGCGCGACCCGTCGGTCGGGGACAGGCGCGATGCGACACCCCCATTGGCCTTTTCGTAACCGATGCGCGCAAACAGCGACAGGTTGTCGTTGATCTTGCGCCCGATGCCCAGCGAATAGGTGAACACGTCATTGTCAAAGCTGGTGATGTCGGACCCGGTCAACGCATTGTACCCTGGCGGCCGCACCTCCCACACCGACCATTCCGACCACTTGATCGAGCCGAACACCAGCGTGTCCTTGGCGACGCCCGACTGGAAGTCCAGCGTCACGCTTTGCGGCATCTCGACATTGGTAGTGCCCACACCCGAGATCGACGGGACGGCAGCAATCGCCTCGGTGGTGCGGAAGCTGTGGGTGAAGCCGCTTTCATAGGTCAGCCCGACGCGCAGGGCGATGTCGGGAATCTCGTAGGCGGCGCCGACGATGACCGCCACCTGACCATCCTTGTCGCCCACCGCCGTGTAGGCCAGCGTTCCCGCCGGGGCATTGGCGGCCAGCGCCGCCGCCTGCAGGTTGCCACCCAGACCGGCCTGCTGCAACCCGCCCCGGATCAGCGAGTCGGGAATGGCGATCTCGGCTTCCGAGCGGACGTATTTCAGACCGCCATAGACCGATACGCGATCCGCCACCTGATACTTCAACAGGGCCGACAACTGCTCGCTTTTCCAATGCGCCTCCAGCCCGGTGTAAAAGCCCGACCGATAGTTGGCATCCGCCCCGTAGGGCGTGTTCAGGAACACGGCGTAGGACAGCTTGTCGTTCAGGTCCGCCTTGTAGGCGAAGGACAGCGTCTGATAGCTTTCGGCCATGTCTCCGGTGCTGGACGACCCGCCCAGAAAGGTCAACGCGGGCGAATAGGCCCCGCTGACCCCGGCGTTGACGTTCGAAAAGCCAAGCTGCATGACACGGCCATCCTCGAACAGGACGGAATAGGGCAGGTTGCTGCGGTCGATGCCGCCCGCCTGCGCCACACCCGTCGACAGCAGCAGCGCGGCAATTGCCGATTTGGTGAACCTCATGGCCTCATCCTCCCAGATTGTCGGCATCGCAGGTTGTTTCTCTGCGACAGAACAACGCATGAGAATCCTTCCGGGTCAATTAATGACGCGGCGTCACATATCTGTGAGATTCGGATCGATGCTTATCGGCCATCCAGCGGCTGGGTTCCGGTGCGCAGATTCAGCCAGATTGCGCCCAGGATGATGGCCCCGCCCAGAAATACCGGCAGGCTCAGGGCCTCGTCATAGAACAGCGCGCCCACGCCCGCGATCAGGGGAAGACGCACGAAATCCACCGGGGCCACGAAACTGGCCGGGGCCAGCGACAACGCCATCGTCAGGCACAGATGCGCCAGCACCCCCGCCACGCCGATCAGCGCCAGCCAGGGAAGGGTATGGGCGGTGGGAAGGCGCACCTGCCCGTCGAACAGGGCCGTCCCGATACCCAGGACCAACTGCATCAGCGTCAGCCAGAACAGGATGGTGATCAGGGCCTCCCCTCTCGTCAGCAGCTTGGTCAACAAGGTGGTCAGCGCAAAGAACAGCGCCGCACCCGCCGCCGCCAGGACCCCGATTCCGATGTTTCCCATGTCGGGCCGCGCCACGATCAGGATGCCGACAAAGCCAAGCCCAGATGCCACCAAACGCGGCAGGGTCAGCCGCTCGCCAAGGATCAGCGGCGCAAGCAGGACAACCCACAGCGGCGAGGTGAACTCCAGCGCGATCACCTGCGCCAGCGGCAACAGCCCCAGCGCCAGAAACCACAGGTTCTGCCCGGTGAAATGGACAAGGTTGCGCAGCACATGCCCGCCCAGCCGCGCCCGGCTGATCCGGCCAAGCTGCCCCGTGATCGCCCCCACCCCCACCACCAGAATCAGCCCGATGGCCGAGCGTACCGCCATGATCTCGAATGTGTCGTGCAGCCCGGAAACCTCGCGCCCGGCTACCGCCATGGCGGTAAACGAGGCAATCGAGCCGGACATCCAAAGGGCGGCGGCAAGGGGGCGATGGGTGTCGGGCATCTGAACTCCGCAGGTTGCGTGCTTGTCGCCCGCTGTCTTCGGACTGTCCAGTGTGCATCCGCCGAAAGGCAGGCATTCCGCAGCGCCGGGCATGCTGCAACCCGCTGACCGCAAGAGAAAAAGCAAGGTTCCGCCCGCGTGCCGCCGCGAAGGTCTGGACAGGTGTTTGCTGCCATGCAACTGTTCCGTGCACGGGTCTGCGGCCGCACTTCGGAAGGCGACGCGGGGCCTGTAGAAATCCAGCAAAAGGGAGTAATGCATGGATCGCCGCTCATTTCTGACCAAAGCCGCCATCGGGGGCGTTGGTGCTGCCGCCGCTGCCGGGCTTGCTGCCCCCGCGATCGCCCAAACTGCCCCCAAGGTGACCTGGCGCATCACGTCATCCTTCCCCAAGTCGCTTGACACGATCTTCGGCGCGGCCGAGGTGATGTCGAAGTACATTTCCGAAGCGACGGACGGCAACTTCACTTTGCAGGTCTTCCCGGCCGGTGAACTCGTCCCCGGGTTGGAAGCCGCCGATGCCGTCTCTTCCGGCACGGTCGAGGCCTGTCACACTGTTCCCTACTATTTCTGGGGCAAGGACGCGGCCTATGCTCTTGGCGCCGCAGTTCCGTTCGGTCTGAACGCGCGGATGATGAACGCCTGGTTCTACCATGGCGGCGGCATCGACATGATGAACGAATTCTATGCGACGCAGAACCTGATCGCCTTCCCGGCCGGCAACACCGGCGTGCAGATGGCGGGCTGGTACCGCAAGGAAATCAACTCGGTGGCCGACCTTCAGGGCCTGAAGATGCGGATCGGCGGATTCGCCGGCAAAGTGATCGAAAAGCTGGGCGTGGTTCCGCAGCAGATCGCGGCAGGCGACATCTATCCCTCGCTGGAAAAGGGCACCATCGACGCCGCCGAATGGGTCGGCCCCTATGACGACGAAAAGCTCGGGTTCTTCAAGGTCGCGCCGTACTATTACTATCCCGGCTGGTGGGAAGGTGGTCCGTCGATCGCCACGATGATCAACCTGGCCAAGTGGAACGAACTGCCGGCCGCCTATCAGTCGCTGCTGAAGATGGGCTGCATGGTCGCCAACGCCGACATGCTGTCGCGCTACGACTGGAAGAACCCGACGGCGCTGAAATCGCTTGTCGCGCAAGGCGCACAACTGCGTCCGATGCCGCAGGACATCCTGTCGGCGGCGTTCGACGCGGCGAAGCTGACCTATGAAGAGGTCAGCGCGGTCAACCCGACCTTCGCCAAGATCAAGGCCTCGCAGGATGCCTTCCGCGCCGATGCCTATCTGAACGCGCAGCTGGCCGAATACAACTACGACACCTTCATGATGGTGCAACAGCAGGCCGGCAAGCTCTGACCTTCGTCTGATCTGACACCGAAGGCCCCCGGAGCGATCCGGGGGCCTTTTGCGTTGGCCGGTTGTCGCGGCCCGGAATGAGAACGACCGGCACCTTTCGGGTGCCGGTCGATGTGGGTGCGTGACACTGCAGGGCGTCAGGGATTGACGACCGGAGCCCCCAGTTGCGGAGCCCCAAGTTGCGGCGCGCCCAGTTGCGGAGCCCCAAGTTGCGGCGCGCCAAGTTGCGGTGCCCCAAGCTGCGGCGTGCCCAGCCCTCCGGTTCCGGCAGGCGCGCCCAATGTTGGCAGGCTCGGCACAGTGATCTGGATGCTGGACGGGTCGATCGGCGGACCCTTGTAGTGCATCACCAGCCCCGGGAAGGCGATGACCACGCCAACCATGACCACCTGAATGATCACGAACGGCACGGCCCCCCAATAGATCTGCCCTGTCGTCACCCCGTCGGTGCGGATGCCCGTCACCTTGTCGGTATAGGGCGATTTCGGCGCGACACTGCGCAGGTAGAACAGCGCAAAGCCGAAGGGCGGATGCATGAACGAGGTCTGCATGTTGACCCCAAGGATGATGCCCAGCCAGATCAGATCGATCCCCAACGCTTCGGCCGGCGCGATCAGCAGCGGCACGACGATGAAGGCCAACTCGAAAAAGTCGAGGAAGAAGGCCAGCAGGAAGATCAGCACCGACACGAAGATCAGGAACCCCGTCGCCCCGCCCGGCACGCCGACCAGCAGTTCTTCGACCCAGATATGGCCGTTGACGCCGTAGAACGACAGCGAGAACACCCTTGCGCCGATCAGGATGAACAGAACGAAGGCCGAAAGCCGCGTGGTGGACGACAGCGCCTGACTGATGACGCTGTAGTTCAACCGGTTCTTCATGGCCGCCAGCACCATGGCACCGACCGCCCCCATCGCGCCGCCCTCGGTCGGGGTGGCGATGCCGAGGAAGATCGTTCCCAGCACCAGGAAGATCAGCGCCAGCGGCGGGATCAGCACGATGATGACCTGCTGCGCCAGACGCGACATGGTGTTCATGCCGGTCGATTTGTCGATGATCGCGTAGACGTAGATCACGATCACCCCGATGCAACCGCCCAGAATGTCGGCGTTGGCACCCTGGGTCGGGTAAAGCCAGACATGCGCGCCGTACCCGATGGCCATGCAGACCGCGATGGCGATGATCAGCGTGCCGACACCCGATCCCAGGGTCCGCGCTTCGGGCGGCAGGGCGGGAACGTAGCTGGGCCGGAAGACCGACACGAGGAAGATGTAAAGCACATAAAACCCGGTCAGGATCAAACCCGGATAAAGGGCCGCCGCATACATGTCACCCACCGAACGGCCCAACTGATCGGCCAGCACGATCAGCACAAGGCTCGGCGGAATGATCTGTGCCAGCGTGCCCGAGGCCGCGATCACCCCCGATGCAACCCGCCGGTCATAGCCGTACCGCAGCATGATGGGCAGCGAGATCAGACCCATCGCGATGACCGACGCCGCAACCACGCCCGTCGTCGCCGCAAGAAGGGCACCCACGAAGATCACGGCATAGGCCAGCCCGCCGCGAATCGGGCCGAACAACTGGCCGATCGTGTCCAGCAGATCCTCGGCCATTCCGGACCGTTCCAGCACGATCCCCATGAAGGTGAAGAATGGAATGGCTAACAGCGTCTCGTTCGACATCACCCCCCACAATCGTTGGGGCATGGTGTAGAGAAGCGGCCAGTCGAGCGTGATCGTGTTGTCGGAATAGGGGGCCAACCAGACCCCGATGGCAAAGAACATCAATCCGTTTGCCGCCAGCGAGAATGCCACCGGATACCCCAGCAACAGGAACACCACCAGCGAGGCGAACATGATCGGCGCCATGCTGTGCGCGATCATTTCCATCATTTGCGGACACCTCCCTTGGCGACGCGTTCTTTTTCTTCGGCGGCCAGACGGGCCACTTCGGCGGCAAGGGCGGCACCTTCGAGTTCCGCCGCCTCGTGGGCGGAAATGAACGGTGTCGGGTCATCCATCTCGCCACGCATGACGGCGATCTTCTTGATGATTTCGGACAGGATCTGACACACCAGAAGAATGAACCCGGCCGCAAGGATGGCGCGCGCAGGCCAGATGATCAGCCCGCCCGAGTTGGTGGAAATCTGACCGATGCTGTAGGCGGCCCAGGTGTAGGGAACCAGCATCCACGCCATCAGAAGAACGAAGGGCAGGGTGAAGAACACATGGCCAAACAGGTCGATCCAATGCTGCGTCATCCGGGTCCGGGTGCCATAGAAGATGTCGATCCGGATGTGCTCGTTCTGCTTCAGCGTGTAGGCCGAGGCCAGCATGAAAGCTGCCCCGAACAGGTACCATTGCAGTTCAAGCCACGAATTCGACGACATGTTGAACACCTTTCGGACGATGGCATTCGTCGCACTGACCAGCACGGCCAGCAGGATCAGCCAGATCACCGATTTCCCGATGGCCTCGTTGATCCGGTCGATCAACCGCGCGAGCGGCAGTAGGGGCTGCATTGTCTGTCTCCTCCGTTCGTGCTCTTTCACTCTTCTTGACAGGCCGCATCTGCAACGGCCCGCTGAAGTGGTAAGATTACTTGTCCAATTATGAGATGCTTTGACACAGGTCAAGCAAACATCGCCATGTTGCAGTCAGACATAGAAACGTCGCAAGCCAAAGCGGAAAATGAGCATCTCTGCCGGGACCAAAGCCTTGCGCCCTTTATCCCGCGGCCGCCCCAGGTCGCAAGTTGTGCCCTTATCGCGCGATGCGGTCGCAGGAATGCCGCCTGTCCGAAGTCAAGATGAGCGGATCGGTCCCGGATGTCCTTGGGCGGTTGCTGTCCTGCGCGATCCGACCGGCACCGTCCCGAGCAAACCGCGCAGACATGGCAATGCCATTCTACTCGACCGATGGCCCCGTCACTCCAGCTCGATCGTGCCGGGCGGTTTGCTGGTGCAGTCGTAGAACACCCGGTTGATGCCCGGCACCTCGTTGATGATCCGCGTCGCGGTCTCGCCCAGAAAGTCATGGGTGAAGGGATAGTAGTCCGCCGTCATCCCATCGACCGAGGTCACCGCGCGCAGGGCCAGCGCATAGTCATAGGTCCGCCCGTCGCCCATCACGCCCACCGTCTTCATCGGCAGGATGGCGGCGAAGGCCTGCCAGATGTCGTCGTAAAGGCCATGTTTTCGGATCTGGTCGATATAGACCGCATCGGCGCGGCGCAGGATGTCGAGTTTCTCCGGCGTGATCTCTCCTGGACAGCGGATGGCGAGGCCCGGACCGGGGAAGGGGTGCCGGCGGATGAAGGGTTCGGGCAGGCCGAGTTCCCGGCCAAGGGCGCGCACCTCGTCCTTGAACAACTCGCGCAGGGGTTCCACAAGCTTCAGCCCCATCTTTTCCGGCAAGCCGCCGACGTTGTGGTGCGACTTGATCGTGACCGACGGCCCGCCGCTGAACGACACGCTTTCGATCACATCAGGATAAAGCGTGCCCTGCGCCAGAAACTGCGCGCCGCCCACCGCCGTGGCATGTTTCTGGAACACGTCGATGAAAAGCCGCCCGATGGTCTTGCGCTTGACCTCGGGGTCCGAAACCCCGGTCAGTGCGCCGAGGAACAGGTCCGCCTCGTCGGCGTGGATCAGCGGAATGTTCCAGGTGTCGCGGAACATCGACACGACCTGTTCCGCCTCGCCCAGCCGCAACAGGCCGTGATCGACGAAAACGCAGGTCAACTGATCGCCGATCGCCTCGTGGATCAGCACCGCCGCCACCGACGAATCGACCCCGCCCGACAGACCGCAGATCACCCGCGCATCGCCGACCTGCGCGCGGATCCTTGCAATCGCCTCGGCCCGGTAGGCCCCCATCGTCCAGTCGCCCCTGAACCCGGCAAGCTTCACGAAGTTTTCATAAAGCCGCGCACCCTTCGGCGTGTGGTGCACCTCGGGGTGGAATTGCACGGCATAGAAATGCCGTGCCGGATCGGCGGTGATCGCGAAGGGGGCGTTGGGCGAGGTCCCGTAGACGGCGAATCCCGGCGCGATTTCGGACACATGGTCGCCATGGCTCATCCAGACCTGCTCGCGCGCCTGCGGGCCTTCTTCGGGCAGGAACCAGCCTGCAAGCACCGGGTGGGTCAGATCGGTGGGGGTGACATAGGCGCGACCGAATTCAGCCGTACCATGCCCGCGTTCGACGCGGCCCCCGAGGCAATGCATCATCACCTGCTGACCGTAACAGATGCCCAAAATCGGCACGCCAAGGTCGAACACCTCGGCGGGCGGCATCGGCGCACCCTTGGCGAACACGCTGGCAGGCCCGCCCGAGAAGATCACGGCGCGCGGCGCGAAGGCGGTGAGGAAGGCCGCGTCCACCTTGTTGAACGGGTGAATCTCGCAATAGACATTCAGTTCCCGCAGGCGCCGCGCGATCAGTTGCGTCACCTGGCTGCCGAAGTCGATGATCAGAAGGCGGTCATGATGGGTCATGCGCCCGATTACTGATGCCTGCGCCATTGCGCAAGCCGCAAGCCGGGGGCCAGCCCCCGGACCCCCGGGATATTTGTGGACAGAAAATGAATGGTTCCGATTGCGACACGGGATCATGTCGGTTTTGGAGATCATGCGACGCATTCGGGGCGCAAGATGCCGGGGCAGGGCGGCATAAGGGCGCAAACCAGCGGAGGCTATGATGAACGAAGTGGCAGGGCGCAGGGCGCGCGGCGGTGGCGGCGGGGCACGGCGGGCGGAACGCACGGCGGTCAGTTTCGAGACGGCACGCTTCATTTCGCGCAACATTCCGAACTTCGAGATTCTGAACGAAGAAGCTCTGCAGATCATCGAATGGAACGCGGACACCGTTCTGGAAGAGATCGGGGTGAATTTCGTCGAAAATCCCGGGGCGCTTGCTCTGTGGCGGGCGGCGGGGGCGGACGTGAAGGGCGAGAGGGTGCACATTCCGCGCGGTCTGGCGCGCCGTCTGTGCGCAACGGCGCCGTCAAGCTTCACCCAGCATGCCCGCAACGCCGAGCGCAACGTGAATGTCGGCGGCCGCGATCTGGTGCTGGCCCCGGTCTACGGCCCGCCCTTCGTGCGCGATGCCGCCGGTGGCCGACGCTATGCCACGATCCACGATTTCCAGAACTTCGTGAAGCTGGGCTACATGTCGAAGTGGTTGCACCATTCGGGCGGCACCGTGTGCGAACCAACGGATGTTCCGGTGAACAAGCGGCATCTGGACATGCTGCATGCGCATATGGTGCTGTCGGACAAGCCCTACATGGGGTCGGTCACCGAACCTTCGCGCGCCGCCGATTCGGTCGAGATGTCGAAGATCCTGTTCGGGGCGGATTTCGTCGACCGGAACACGGTCATGACCAGTCTGATCAACATCAACAGCCCGCTGACCTTCGACGGCATCATGATGGGCGCGCTGGAGGTCTACGCGAAGGCGGGTCAGGCGGCGATCATCAGCCCGTTCATCGTTGGTGGTGCGATGGCCCCTGTGACGGTGGCGGGCACGCTGACTCAGGTGCTGGCCGAAGTGCTGGCGGGGGTGGCCTACAGTCAACTGGTGCGGGCCGGTGCGCCGGTGATCTTCGGGGCGTTTGTCACGAGCATCGACATGAATTCGGGTGCGCCGACCTTCGGCACGCCCGAAGCCGCGCATATCACCTATGGCGCGGGGCAGTTGGCGCGGCGGATGAACCTGCCGTACCGGTCGGGCGGGGCGTTCTGCGGATCGAAGCTGCCGGATGCGCAGGCGGCCTATGAAACTGCGAACAGCCTGAACATGGCGCTGCTGGCGGGGGTCAATTTCATGCTCCACGCCTGCGGCTGGCTGGAGGGCGGGCTGGTCAGCAGTTACGAGAAGTTCGTGATGGACGCCGACCAGCTTGGCACGCTGCACCATCTGGCCAAGGGGATCATCATGGACGAGAATGGCCAGGGGATGGACGCCTTGCGCGAGGTCGGCCCGGGCGGGCATTTCCTGGGATGCGAGCATACGCAGGCCAATTTCAAGTCGGCGTTCTGGCGCAGCGACCTGTTCGACTACAAGCCGTTCGAGACCTGGTACGAAGAGGGCGCGCGCGACACGCAGGCATTGGCCGGGGAACGGGTGACCAAGATGCTGGGCGACTATCAGGCTCCGACGCTGGACGAGGGTGTGCGCGAGGCGCTGGACGAGTATGTGGCACGCCGGAAATCCGAAATGCCCGACGCATTTGTCTGAACCGGCCGTCGCGTCCCGCAGGTTGGCACCCGCGGGACGCTTCGTTTACTGAAGACCCCGCGGCAGCAGGTTCACTTCGGCCATCAGTGCGATCAGCACCTCGACATGGTGCGACGCCGAATACCCCGCGTCGCCGCTGCGCCGGGTTTCCTCGATGCGTTCTTCCTCGCAGATCAGACGGCTCATCGCGCGTTCCGGTGGAGCCACCCCATTGATCAGCCGTCGCAGGTCGCGTTCGCGGCGGTAATCGCCCAACCCGCAGCGCGCGGCCCGGATCAGCATGCGGGGCCGGCGCAGGTCGGCCAGATGGGCGCGAAAGTCGGTCATGGCAGTCTCCGTGTTGCAAGGCGAACATCCTGCAACGACACAACCCGGCGTTGCGTCTTTGTCATTTCCTGCGCGCGCTGGTTTCGGCCAAGTTTAGGAATTCGAAACAATTATCGACAAAACAGAAACAATTAACCGAACGGTAACCAATGCCACTCACGGTTGCAAAAGTGCAAGACCGTCCTGAACAGCCGGTCCCCCTGGCGCGGATTTCCGAAATGACTGCGAACCTTTCTGCCCTGTCGACCTTGCCCGCGTGGGTACCGGACGCCGTGCGCCTGTACCTGCATCACACCGACAACGGGCTGAGCCTTCGGGCGCTGGCGCGTCGCGAGGGGCGTCACGCCTCGACAGTGATGCGCCAGGTGCGCCGCTATGAACATCGTCGCGACGATCCCCTGATGGACGAGGCACTGGCGGCGCTGTCGCGCGGACAGCGCCCCGTGCTTGACACCCCGGTCACAAAGGATACCGCCATGTCAGCCCCGATCCGCACCCACACGCTTGCCATCGACGAAGCCACGATCCTGCGCGAAGGCCGCCGCATCCTGCGCCGGCTGGCCGAACCGGGATCGGTGCTGGCCATCGCGCCCGACATGGAAAAGGCGGTCGTCCTGCGCGAACTGCCCGACGGGCGGACCGCGCGCACCGGCGTGCTGGACCGGGCGGTGGCGCAGGCCTTTGCGCTGAAGGACTGGATCGCCTGCCGCAAGGCCGGACGGGTCACCAGCTATGAGCTGACCGCCACGGGTCGGCTGGCGCTGAAGCGGATGATCGACAGCGATCCGCAAGCACAGGGTCTGGCCGAGGCCGCAACGCCCTTTGCCGATCAGCACCGCGATTGGGCGACCCGCGATGTGGCAGGCGAGGACGGCCCGCGAAAGCTGCGCTACAACCTTGCTGAAAGTCCGGTATCGGCCCTGGGGCGGCGGCGGGACAAGGACGGCAAACCGTTTCTTGAGCCGGATCTGATCGAGGCGGCTGAACGTCTGCGCGAGGATTTCGAGGCGGCGCAGATGGGCCCGCGCGTCACGCAGAACTGGGACCGGTTCCTGACAGCGGGCGACCGGGGGGGCTTTCGGCCGGATGGCGGGTTGCATGGCAGCAGCTCCGCGCGCGACCGTGTGGCGCTGGCGCTGCGCGATCTGGGGCCGGGCCTGGGCGATGTGGTGCTGCGGGTGTGCTGCTTTCTGGAAGGGATCGAAGCGGCAGAGCGGCGGATGGGCTGGGCTGCGCGGTCGGGCAAGATCGTCCTGCGCATCGCCCTGATGCGGTTGCGCAGGCACTACGATGAAACCTATGGCCGGTCGGGCCCGCTGATCGGCTAGGCGGATAATCCCCGCGCCATCAGCACCACCGACAGCGCCCCCAGCCACAGCGCCGAACCGCGCCGCACCAGACGCATCCGCCGGGACGACTCCAGCGCCCCGGCGGTCCACGCCCCCGCAACGGACCAGCCCGCGCTGACCCCGGCCACCAACAGGCCGCAGACGGCGATTGCGGCCGGGAGTGAGGGCGCGGACTGCAGCAGCCCCAGTCCGATGATCAATCCCTTGGGGTTCAGCAGCGTCGTGACCAGAACGCCCCGCGCCGTCACGGCCTGTTGCGGTCCTGCCCCCTTTGGCCACCAGAGCCGCCACGCAAGCCACGCGACCCAGAGCCCGGACAGCACGTAGACAACCGGCAGCACGGCCAGAACTTGCGTGCCCAGCAGGCCCAAAGGCACCAGAACCGCAAGATAGGCCGCCACCACGACACCCACCAACCCCGGCGCAGCACGCCAGCCGCGTTCGGCCCCGCCAAGAAACAGCAGGGTGTTCGTCGGCCCCGGAGCGGCAAGCAGCGCCAGAACGGCCAAAGAGAATGCAATCCAGGTCATTGCGGCACCCTGTCATGTCTGCCGCCCACCGACCAGACCCGCCGCAGGTCATGCCGGCGCACCATCAGTCAGCCGGTTGCCTTCACCCCCAAGGCCCCCTAGATTCGAGTTATCCGAGGCCGGAGGGAATTTCCGTTGCGCGATCTCAAGCTGCCAGACGAACGCCACCCCGAGAAGGCGCATCGCCCCGACAATGCCCAGCCGAAAAAGCCGGACTGGATCCGGGTGCGCGCCCCGACCTCGGAAGGGTACAAGCAGACGCGCGACATCCTGCGCGCGGGCAAACTGGTGACGGTCTGCGAAGAGGCGGGTTGCCCCAACGTCGGCGAATGCTGGAGCCAGGGTCACGCCACCATGATGATCATGGGCGACATCTGCACGCGCGGCTGCACCTTCTGCAACGTCGCAACCGGCAAGCCGAACCCGCTGAACCCGTTTGAACCGGCCAAGGTGGCGCAGGCGGTGGCGCAGCTTGGGCTGAAGCACGTGGTCATCACCAGTGTGGACCGCGACGATCTGGAGGACGGCGGGGCGGAACACTTTGCGATGACGATCCGCGCGATCCGCCGCCACGCGCCCGCAGCGACCATCGAAATCCTGACACCCGACTTTCTGAAATGCGCCCCTTCCGCGCTGGAAACCGTGGTGGCGGCGAAACCCGACGTGTTCAACCACAACCTTGAAACCGTGCCGGGCCTCTACCCGACCGTCCGCCCCGGCGCGCGCTATTTCGCCTCGCTGCGCCTGTTGCAGCGGGTCAAGGAACTCGACCCCGCGATGTTCACGAAATCGGGCATCATGGTGGGTCTGGGCGAAGACCGGCAGGGGGTCGGGCAAGTGATGGACGACATGCGCGCGGCGGATGTCGATTTCCTGACCATCGGCCAGTACCTGCAACCGACGCCCAAGCATCACCGGGTCGACCGGTTCGTGACGCCCGACGAATTCAAGGCCTATGAGGCCGCCGCCTATGGCAAGGGGTTCCTGATGGTTTCGGCCACGCCGCTGACCCGGTCCAGCTATCACGCCGGGGATGATTTCGCAGCGTTGCGCACCGCGCGGATGGTGAAGCTCGGCCGCACCTAGGCGGGCGCGGCAAACGGCTGTGCTATCTTTTGAAACGCGGGCGTTGCCTCCAGCCTGGCACAGTGATCCCGCAGGCGCGGCAACCGCGCCATGTCGATCACATCGGGCAAGGCTTCGGTCGCAAAGCGCAGGGCGCAAGCCACCGCGATATCGGCGTGGCTGATGCTGTTCCCGTGCCAATACGCCCCCGTGCCCCGTTCCGCCTCCAGCGCCGCGACCACCGACCCGATCTGCAGCGCACATCGTGCATCCCACGTGGTCGACCGCACCTCATGCAACCGCCGTTCATAGAAAAGGCTCACCGCCTTTTCCGCCAACCCGCACCCCAGCGCCGCCACACGCAAGGCCCGGTGCCGCTGCGGTTCGCTGCGCGGATACATCGGGGTGTCCACCAGACTGTCGAGATAATCCAGCATCATGTGGCTGTCGGTCAGTGCGGTTCCGTCCTCCAGCACCAGAACCGGCACGCGCATCAGCGGGTTCAGCGCCCGCACCGCTTCGGCATCGCCGAAAACCGACAGCGGCCGGTGATCGAAGGGCAGACGATACAGCGTCAGCGCGATCCCGACGCGCCGCACGAAAGGACTGTCGTATTGTCCGATCAGGATCATGGCACTGCCGGAACCGCTTTCAGATAGGCAGCCACCGCCGCCCGGTCGCTGTCGGGAAGCCGCGCCATGTTTTCCACCACATGCGCCATGTGCCCGCCTGCGGAATCATACTCGGGCGTGAAGCCGGTGGTCAGATACTCCACGATTTCACCTTCCGACCATTGCAGCTTGCCGGGCGTGATGTTCGGCACGGTTCCCTTGCCATCCGGATTGGGTGCGCCAGCAAGCCAGCGCGACCGGTCCAGACCGCCCAGCGCATTGCGCGGGGTGTGGCACTCGCCGCAATGGGCCAAAGCCTCGGCGATGTAGCGCCCGCGTTCGACCACGGGGGTCGGGGCCTGTTGCAGCACCCAGTCGTCGCGTTCGAACAGCAGTTTCCAGCCGCCCAGACTGCGACGGATGTTGAACGGAAATCCCACGTCATGCGGTTTGCTGGGGGTCGCGTCGGCAGGCAATGTGCCCAGAAAGGCGGTCAGGTCCGCCATGTCCTGCGCGGCCATCTTGTTGTAGGCGTTGTAGGGCAGGGCGGGATAGTAATGCGCCCCGTTCGGTGACACGCCGTCCATGACCGCCCCGGCAAGTTCGGACGGGGTCCAGCCTCCGATACCCTGCACGGCATCGGTCGAGATGTTGGGGGCGTAAAAGGTGCCGAACGCCGAGGCGAATGCCATTCCCCCGGCCAGAACCATCTGTGCTTCGCCGGTCGCGCCGGGTGCCATGTGGCACGAGGCGCAGCCGGCCGCCCAGAAGACCGCCTCGCCCGTCGCGGCATCGCCGGTCAATCCGGCGACCGCGTCGGAATGGCGCAGCGACGGCGCCGTCAGGACCCAAGCCGCACCCGCGCCTATGACGGCGCACCCCAGCAACGCCACCAATGCCCGCCGCATCAAACCCTCCGAACAAACCCGCGCCCACCCTAGCACGGCTTGCCGGGTCCGCACGCCCCTGCAGATCAAGTTTCGGTCAGAACCCGCGCGACATCCCGTTCACCGTCAGCCAGTCGGGCCATCCCCAGACATGCTCGATCCCGACCAGCAACAGGCAGGCGGCAATCACCGCCACAACAAGACGGACGGTTCGCCATGACGGCGGGTTTCGGGCCCACCGCGACATCTGCATCAACCAGTGAAGATTCATTCCGCCCTGTCCGTAAACCGTACCTTGCCGATGTAGGGCAGATTGCGATTGCGCTGCGCGAAATCAATGCCGTAGCCCACGACAAATTCATCCGGAATGTCAAAGCCGGTCCAGGTTGCGCGGATGTCCACCTCGCGGCGTGACGGTTTGTCCAGCAGGGCGCAAACCTCCAGCCGCGCCGGTTCACGCGACCGCAGCAGCCTGACGACATGGTGCAGCGTAAACCCGGTATCCACGATATCCTCGACCACCAGAACGTCGCGACCGGCGATTTCTCCGCGCAAGTCCTTCAGGATGCGCACTTCGCGAGAGGACTGCATCGCGTCGCCATAGGACGAGGCTTCAAGGAAATCGACCTCCACCGGCAGATCGATCTCGCGCACAAGGTCCGCGATGAACACGAAGGAACCGCGCAACAGACCGACCACGATCAGCCGGTCGGACCCGGCATAAAAGGCCTCGATCTCGCGCGCCAGCGCCTCCACCCGCGCGGCAATCGCCTTGGCGCTGATCATCTGGTCGATCACATAGGGTCGTTGCGGCATGAGGGCCTCTTGATTTCCCTGTCCCGTCTAACCAATACGAAGGGCCAAGTCACGCGTCGCAGGTCCGAATGCCCCATCACCACGAAACCCGCAAGGTGCCCCACACCGCCGACCAGATGTTTGCACTGGTGGCGGATGTGGCGCGCTATCCCGAATTCCTGCCCTGGAATTCTGCCGCCCGCATCCGGTCGCGCAGCCCGATTGCGGGGGGCGAGGTGATGGAGGCCGATCTTGTCATCAGCTTCAAGCTGTTCCGCGAGAAGTTCGGCAGCCGGGTCGTTCTGTGGCCCGCAGACCGCCGGATCGAGACGGAATACCTGGACGGCCCGTTGAAGCACCTGAAATCGGTCTGGCTTTTCCGCGATCTGCCCGAAGGCGGTTGCGAGGTCGACTTCACCGTGGATTTCGAGTTTCGCAATCCGATCCTCGCCCGCGTCATCGGACTTGTGTTCAACGAGGCGATGACGCGGATCGTGCGGGCGTTCGAAACCCGCGCGGCGGTCGTCTACGCCGCCTGAACGGCGCGCCAGATCAGACTCAGGGCATGATCCACCGTGGCCTGCCGCACATTCGCCCGGCCGAGCGCGCCAAAGTCCACCGTTTCGACGAAGGTCGGCTGCCCGCGCACCGCCAACCCGAAGCACACCCGGCCTTCGGGCTTGAAGTCCGACCCGCCCGGCCCGGCGATCCCGGTGACGGAAACGGCAATCGCCGCGTCGGACCGGGCCAGCGCCCCTTCGGCCATCTGCATCGCCACGGGTTCCGACACGGCCCCCACCGCGTTCAGGGTGGCCTCGGCAACCCCCAGCATCGCTGTCTTGGCCGCGTTGGAATAGGTCACGAAGCCCCGGTCGAACACATCCGACGACCCCGCCACCTCGGTCAGCGCCGCCGAAATCATTCCCCCGGTGCAGCTTTCGGCGGTAGCGATGCGCAGACCCTTGGCCCGTGCCGCCGCCAGCAGGTCCGCCACCGTCACATCAGCGCCCCGTGCGCCACGCCCGCCGCGATGATCACGGCAATCCCCGCCGCCACCCCGGCCAGCAGATCATCCAGCATCACGCCCGCCGGATCGCGCCGCCGGTCGGCCCAGCCGATCACCCAGGGCTTCCAGATGTCGAACAGCCGGAAGAACACGAAAGCCGCCAGCCACCCCGGATAGGGGAATGTCTCGATCCCCATGTTCCAGAATGCGAAGGACGGAAAGCACAGCGCCAGCCATTGGCCCGCAACCTCGTCGATCACCACCTCGGCAGGGTCCTCGTCCAGGGCCAGACTGCGGCAGGCCCAGACGCCCAGCCCCGTCACAATCAGGCAGGCCAGCGCCAAGACCGGAAACCCGCCGATATGGTGCAGCCAGACACCCACCCCCACGGCAAGCGCAGAGGCCCATGTGCCCGGTGCAGGCCGCAACAGGCCGATCCCGCCGACCGTCAGAACCGCGCGCATCATGTCCGCACCAGCGTTGCCGTCGCCATTGCCGCTATGCCTTCTTCCCGGCCGGTAAACCCCAGCCGCTCCGACGTCGTTGCTTTCACGCTGATCCGCTCCATCTCGACCCCTATGATCCCGGCAAGCGCCGCCCGCATCGCGACGGCGTGCGGCCCGATCTTGGGCCGCTCGCAGATCAGCGTGACATCGCAGTTGGCCAGCGCATAGCCCCGCGCCCGGACGCGCCCCATCGCATGGGCCAGAAAGATCCGGCTTTCCGCGCCTTTCCACTGCGGGTCGCTGGGCGGAAAATGCTGTCCGATGTCACCCTCGGCCAGCGCGCCATAGATCGCGTCGGTCAGCGCGTGCATCCCCACATCGGCATCGGAATGGCCCAGCAGTCCGCGACCATGCGGCACCGAGACCCCGCACAGCCACACCTGATCGCCCTCGCAGAACGCATGCACGTCAAATCCGTTGCCCAGCCGCACATCCATGTTCCGCCCCCGCAAGATGCCTTCCGCCCGCGCGAAATCCGCCGGGTATGTGAGCTTCAGATTGTCTTCTTCACCCGCGACGATCGCAACCGGCATCCCCGCCGCCTGCGCCACTGCCACGTCATCGGCCGCACCGCCCGGATGGGCCCGATGCGCCGCAAGAATGGCGTCGAAGTGAAAACCCTGCGGGGTCTGCGCGCGATACAGCCCGTCGCGCGATTGCGTGCCGCTGACATGGCCATCGGCACCGCGCCAAAGCGCATCGGTGACCGGCAGGGCAGGCGCAGCCCCTTGGGCATGATCCAGCGCCGCCAGTACCCGCCCGATCACCGCCGCCGAAATCAAGGGCCGCGCCGCATCATGGATCAGGACCCGGCGCACCCCGGAGCCGGCCAGTGCCTCGAGTGCGGCCCGCACCGAAGCGTCGCGCGTCGCGCCGCCTGCGACCACTTCGACCGCCTGTTCGAGGTCCGCCACCCGGTCGCGATCGTCGGGATGGATGACCAGCACCCGGCGAAACCCCTTGAAGGCCGCCAGCGTGTGCGCCAGCACGGGCCTTTGGGCCAGCATCTGCCATTGCTTTGGCACATCCCCGCCCGCGCGGCTGCCACGGCCGGCGGCAACGATGATCACGGCTGTCGTCATGGCCTCTCCTTGGACTGCGCATCCCGTGTGTAGGGCAGCAACCGCCGCCTGACAATCTGGCCGCGCTGCACGATTCTCCGCACAAAAATTAATCGTTGCACGATTAAAGGGCAGCTTTTGGCAACTACACCGTTGTCATGCGCGGTCTGTAGCGTAACTGAGGAAGCATGAGAGATGGAATTTTGCCCATGGGCGCGCAGATCGGTCCCCTCGCCCTGACCCCGCCGGTGCTTCTGGCGCCGCTGGCCGGCATCACCGACCTGCCGTTCCGCCGGCTTGTGGCACGGTTCGGGGCGGGGCTTGTCGTGTCGGAAATGGTCGCCAGTCAGGAAGTGGTGCAGGCCAAGCCGCTGGCGCGTGCGCGGGCAGAGCTTGGGTTCGATCAGGCCCGCACCTCGGTTCAACTGGCTGGCCGCGAGCCGGAATGGATGGCCGAGGCGGCGCGCTATGTGGCGGGGCAGGGCGCGCAGGTCATCGACATCAACATGGGCTGCCCGGCAAAACGGGTGACGACGGGCTATTCCGGATCGGCGCTGATGCGCGATCTGGACCATGCGCTGCGGCTGATCGATGCGGTGGTGGGCGCGGTCGATGTGCCGGTGACGCTGAAGACGCGGCTGGGCTGGGACGATTCCACGCTGAACGCGGCGACGCTGGCCGAACGCGCACAGAACGCCGGAATCGCGATGATCACCATCCATGGCCGCACCCGGTGCCAGTTCTACAAGGGGCGCGCCGACTGGGCGGCGATCCGGGCCATCAAATCGGCGGTTTCCATTCCGGTGATCGCGAATGGCGATATCATCGACGCCGCATCCGCACGGCAGGCGCTGGAGCAATCCGGCGCGGATGGCGTGATGATCGGGCGCGGTGCGCAGGGTGCGCCGTGGCGGCCGGCCCAGATCGCGCATGCGCTTTACGGCACACCCGCGCCGATCGTGCCTGCCGGATCGCAATTGGCGGATCTGGTGGTGGAGCATCACGAGGCGATTCTGTCGTTCTACGGCGCCGATCTGGGCCTGCGGGTCGCGCGCAAGCATCTGGGCTGGTATCTTGACGCCGCGGGATTGACTGCACCGCGCGCGGCCCTGATGACCGCCGACACTGCCGCCACGGTCCGGCGGCTGATCCGGGAAGCCTTTTCCGACACCGACACCGGACAGGTGGCCGCATGACCTATCGCGCGCCCTATCCGGTTCCCGGCGTGATCTGGGCTTCGCTGCCGGTGCCGGCGCTGCTGATCGATGTCGACGGGCGCATCCTCGAGGCCAATCCGGCCGCCGAAACCTTTCTGAATGCGTCCAGCCGCACGTTGCAGGGGCAGCCCGCGCTGGACCGCCTGTCGATCGACGCCCCGATGGACGATGCGCTGGCCCGCGCCCGCGCCAACCATGCCCCGCTGTTCATCAACGACGTGGACGTGACCACAGGCGAACGCCCCCCCGTGCAGTGCAATGTGCAGGTCGCGCCGATGCACGACAATCCCGACATCGTGATGCTGCTGATCAGCCCGCGCGATGTGGCGGACCGGATGGGCCGGGCGATGCAGGTCAAATCGGCGGCAAAGTCGGCGATCGGCATGGCCGAAATGCTGGCACACGAAATCAAGAACCCGCTGGCGGGCATATCGGGCGCGGCGCAACTGATCTCGATGAACGCAGGTCCGGATGACCGCGAGCTGACCGACCTGATCGTCGAGGAAACCCGGCGGATCGTGAAACTGCTGGAACAGGTCGAACAGTTCGGCAATCTGCGTCCGCCGGACCGTCGCGCGGTGAACATCCATGATGCGCTGGACCGCGCCCGCAAGTCGGCCCAGATCGGCTATGCCTCGCACATGACGATTGTCGAAGATTACGACCCGTCGCTGCCATCGACCTGGGCCGATCCCGACCAGTTGATGCAGGTGTTCTTGAACCTGATCAAGAACGCGGCAGAGGCGGCGGACCGGCGCGGTGGCACGATCCGTCTGCACACTTTCTACGACCTGTCGCTGCGGGTGCGCCGCAAGGACGGCACGGGCGGCACCTTGCCCCTGCAGGTCGAGATCATCGACGACGGCCCCGGCCTGCCCCCCGACATCGCGGGCGACGTGTTCGAACCCTTTGTTTCGGGGCGCGAGAACGGCACCGGTCTGGGTCTGGCGCTGGTGTCCAAGATCATGTCCGACCATGGCGGCTGGATCGGGGTCGAATCCGTTCCCGGCCGCACGGTATTCCGGTTGTCGCTGCCTCTGGCCCCGAAAATCCCGAAAGAGCCGAAGACCCCCCGGTCCCCCGTTGCGGACCGCCAAAAGGAGACCCGCTGATGGATGGCACTGTTCTGGTCGCAGACGATGACCGCACGATCCGCACCGTTCTGACGCAGGCGCTGACGCGGGCAGGGTGCAAGGTGCACGCGACGTCGAGCCTGATGACGCTGATGCGATGGGTCGAAGAGGGCAAGGGCGATCTGGTGATTTCGGATGTCATCATGCCGGACGGCAACGGGCTGGAAGCCCTGCCGCGAATCAGCCAGATGCGCCCCGGCCTGCCTGTGATCGTGATTTCGGCGCAGAACACGATCATGACGGCCATTCAGGCCGCCGATGCCGAGGCCTACGACTATCTGCCCAAACCTTTCGATCTGCCTGATCTGATGAAGCGGTCCGCCCGCGCGCTGGACCTGAAACGCCGCGCGCCCAAGGTGGTGGTCCCCCCGCGTGAGGCGGGCGATGATCTGCCGCTGGTGGGGCGCACCGCGTCGATGCAGGCGCTTTACCGGCTGGTGGCGCGGGTGATGAACACCGACCTTGCCGTGCTGGTCACCGGCGAGTCGGGCACCGGAAAATCGCTTATCGCACGCGCGATCCACGATTTCTCCGACCGCCGCACCCAGCCGTTTCTGGTGGCGCAGGCGGGTGATCTTGCCGGGGTGGAAGGCATTTCCTCGATCCTGTCGCGGGCCAAGGGCGGCTCGCTGGTGCTGGACGAGGTGGCCGACTTCGACGAAGACGGTCAGGCCCGCATGGTGCGGATGCTCGACATGCTGTCCGACCACGCCCCGCGGGTGATGGCGACAAGCCAGGCCGATCTGGCGCAGCGGATGGAGGCGGGACGTTTCCGCAAGGACCTGTACTACCGGCTCAGCGGGGTGACGATCAACGTGCCGGCCCTGCGCGAACGGGTCGAGGATATCCCGCTTCTGGCCGAACACTTCCTTGCGCGGGGCGAGCGGGACAACGGCACCCTGCGCCGCCTGTCGACCGACGCGCGCAACATGCTGCGCAGCTATCCCTGGCCTGGCAACGTGCGTCAGCTTGAAAACACCCTCAAACGCCTGCTTGTGACCTCGTCGGAACCCGAGATCACCGCCGGAGAACTGGAAGCGGCGCTTGGCGGCACGCAGGCCGCGCTGCCCGTGCGCGGCGCCCCGGCAGAGGGCGAGCGGTTGTCGGCCTCGGTCCGCCGTCACCTGAAGCGCTACTTCGATCTGCACGAGGGGCAGTTGCCCCCGCCCGGTGTCTACGACCGCATCCTGCGCGAGATGGAACTGCCGCTTATCGAGATTTCGCTGGATGCAACCGGCGGCAATCAGGCCAAATGCGCAGACCTGCTCGGGATCAACCGCAATACTTTGCGCAAGAAGATCACCGACCTCGATATCAGCGTGACACGCCGCCGCAAACTGATGTAAAACCGCCACATCTGTTGTTCTCGTTCCGGCGGGTTGGCAACACAAGATGTGGCGGGCGGGACGAATGTCTGCCCCAAGGACAGGGCAGGACAAAGGTGCTGGGCGCCACACGCGGCAATCCATGGCTGGTGCGACTGTCACGCCTGCGCCGGCAACGCAGGGTGCAGACCGGCATGACGCTGGGTCTGGTGTTTCTCGGGCCGCTTCTGGCCGTGGGCACGTTCCTTGCGCTGGGGCCGTTCAATCAGGGGGCCTCCTCGCCCGGCCTGCGGCTGATCCTTCTGGCCGACTTTGTCTATGTGCTGCTGGTGGCAACGCTGGTGCTGGCCCGTGTGCTGCGCATGGTTGCCGACCGCCGCCGCCAGTCCGCCGGGTCGCGCCTGCACCTGCGCCTGACCGGGGTTTTCGGAATCGTGGCGCTGATCCCGACCGTGCTGGTGGCCGTGTTCGCCGTTCTGACCGTGAACGTCGGTCTTGAAGGCTGGTTTTCCGAACGGGTGCGGCAGGTTCTGGCCACGTCACTGTCTGCGGCCGAGGCGTACGAGGCCGAACATCGCCACAACCTGACCGAAGATGCGAAGGCTTTTGCCGGCTACCTGAACGGGGCCAAGCAGCAGACGTTCTTTCTGGGCGACGGCGATGTGCGCCCACTGTTGACGCGGGGACAGGCGGCCATCCAGCGTGGCCTCAGGGAAGTCTATCTGATCGACGGCGCCGGAGAGTTGAAGACGCGCGGCGTGAAGACCTACTACTTCGACTACGAAAAACCCTCCGCCGCCGAGATTGCCCGCGCCAAGTCGGGTGAGATTGTGATCATCGAGGATTGGGCCAACAACGAATCCCGCGCGCTGGTCCATCTGACCGATTTTGCTGACCGCTATCTTTATGTGACGCGCACGGTGGACGGGTCGATCCTGTCGTTGCTGGATGAAACGCAGCAGACCGTGGCGTTGTACCAACAGCTTGAATCCGAACGCGGTCGCATCCTGTTCAACTTTGGCCTTCTTTACCTCGGGTTCGCGGTGATTCTGGTGCTGGCCGCAGTCTGGGGTGGACTTTGGTTCGCCGAACGGCTGTCGCGGCCGGTCGGGCGATTGGCCGGGGCGGCGCAGCAGGTCGGGCAGGGCGATCTGGACGTGCAGGTGATCGAGGAAGAGGGCGACGATGAAATTGCCGTGCTGGGCCGCGTGTTCAACCAGATGACCCGGCAGTTGAAAGGCCAGCGCGAGGCGCTGATGGACAGCCACCGCCACACCGAAACCCGCCGCAGGCAGTTCGATTCGGTGCTGTCGAACGTGACAGCCGGGGTGATCGGCCTTGATGCCGAGGGGCGGATCGACTTCGTGAACCGCGCGGCAGAGCGGTTGCTGGACATGACCGATGGCGTGACCGACCGTCCGCTGCCTGACGCGGTGCCCGAGTTTTCCGATCTGTTCGATCGGTTGCGCGACAGCATCGGGCTGGCAGTCCAGGACGAGGTGCGCCTGTCGCGGCGCGGCAAGCTGGAAAGCCTTCTGGTCCGGATGAGCGGCCGGCGCACCGAAACCGGGCGGCTGGAAGGCTATGTCGTGGCGTTTGACGACGTGACCGACCTGGTCTCGGCGCAGAGGATGGCGGCCTGGGGCGACGTGGCCCGGCGCATCGCACACGAGATCAAGAACCCGCTCACCCCGATTGCCCTGTCTGCCGAACGTATCAAGCGCAAGTTCCGGTCGCAGGTCGCAGACCCCGAGGATCTGGAACAGTTGACCGACGTGATTGTGCGTCAGACCAACGACCTGCGGCGGATCGTCGACGAATTCTCGAAGTTCGCCCGGATGCCCGAGCCTGACCGCCGCGACACCGACCTGACCGCGCTGGTGCGCGCGGCGGTGATGTTGCAGGAAAATGGCCAACCGGGCGTGCACTTCGTGAAAACGCTGCCTGCGACGCCCCTGATGGTGGAACTTGATGGCACGATGATCGGCCAAGCCTTGACGAACCTGATCAAGAACGCCGGAGAAGCCATTGAGGCCCAACAGGAAAAATCGCCCTTGGGCTATCGGCCGGAAATCCGCGTCTCGTTGACGGCCGACGAGGCGGGCACTTTGATCACCATTGCAGACAACGGAACCGGCCTGCCGCCTGACCGGGCGCGCCTGTTCGAACCCTATGTGACGACGCGCGAAAAGGGCACCGGACTGGGTCTGCCCATCGTCAAGAAGATCATCGAAGAACATGGCGGCACGCTGGTCCTGACGGACGCCGAGCCGTTCACGGAAGGCGCCCATGCCGGAGCGATGGCGGAAATCCGTCTGCCCCGCGCCACCCGGAAACGGGCGTCAAAGCATCTGGCCGCCGTTGGCCAAGGGGGTTGAGTTGAGCAGCATTCTGATTGTTGACGACGAAAAAGACATTCGTGACCTGATCGGGGACATTCTGAAGGACGAAGGCTATGCCATTCGTCTGGCAGGCAATTCCGACGACTGCATGGCAGAGATCAACGCCGATCCGCCCAGTCTGATGATCCTGGACATCTGGCTGAAGGACAGTCGGATGGACGGCATCGACATCCTGAAAACGGTCAAGCGCGACAATCCGGATGTGCCGGTCGTCATCATCTCGGGCCATGGCAACATCGAGATCGCGGTGGCCGCGATCAAGCAGGGGGCCTATGACTTCATCGAAAAACCGTTCAACATCGACCAGTTGATGGTCGTTGTGTCGCGTGCGATGGAGACAAGTCGTCTGCGCCGCGAGAACGCCGATCTGCGCCGCCGTGACGCGACCTCTGCAGATATGCTTGGATCAAGTCCGGCCTACAAGGCGTTGAAATCGCAACTGGAAAAGGTCACGAAGTCGAACGGTCGGGTGATGCTGACCGGCCCTGCCGGGTCTGGCAAGGAGTTGGCTGCGCGGTTCATCCACACCAATTCGAACCGGTCGGGCGCCGCCTTTGTCTCGGTGTCCTCGGCCACCGTGGAACCCGAACGGATGGAAGACGTGCTGTTCGGCCGTGAAACCTCGGATCGTGGGGTCGAAAAAGGGCTTCTGGAACAAGCACATGGCGGCGTTGTCTATTTCGATGAAGTGGCCGACATGCCCTTGGGCACGCAATCCAAGATCCTGCGCGTGCTGGTCGAGCAGCAGTTTGTTCGTTCCGGCGGAGCCGACAAGGTGCGCGTTGACCTGCGTGTGATCTCATCGACCACCCGCGATCTGCGCGCAGAGATATCTGCCGGACGGTTCCGGCAAGAGTTGTACGACCGCCTGAACGTGGTTCCCATCGCGGTGCCCAGCCTTGAGGAACGCCGCGAGGATATTCCTGACCTGACGCGCCACTTCATCGAGATGTTCCACCGTACCCAGGGTTTGCCCCTGCGCACCCTGACCCCCGAGGCTGAGGCGATGCTGCAGACGATGCAGTGGCCCGGCAACGTGCGCCAGTTGCGCAACGTGATCGAACGCGTGCTGATCCTCGGCGAGCCCTCCGGCCCGATCGAGGCCCGCGAACTTCCCGGGCAGGAGGCCCCCGTCGATACCGGCGGGCGGATGGTTCTGGGGGGGGCGATGGCCACCCTGCCGCTACGCGAGGCGCGCGAGGTTTTCGAGCGTGAATACCTTCTGACCCAGATCAACCGGTTCGGCGGCAACATCAGCCGCACCGCCGGCTTTGTCGGCATGGAACGCAGCGCACTGCATCGCAAGTTGAAATCCCTTGGTGTCGTGACTACGTCGAAGTCATCCGGTCGCGCGGATGAGGACGACGATCTGGGCGATTGATTGACCGCCCAGACGTGATCTGCGACAGAACCATCAGACAGATCGGGAGCGGATCGTGAAAGTCATCATCTGCGGCGCGGGGCAGGTCGGATGGCAGATTGCCCGCCACCTGTCCGGGGAACGCAACGCCGTCACCATCGTTGACATGAACGGCGATCTGGTGCGCCGGGCGACCGAAACGCTGGATGTGCAGGGGGTCACCGGCTTTTCCTCGCATCCAGACGTTCTGGAACGCGCGGGCGCGCGCGACGCGGACCTGATCATCGCCGCGACCTATTCGGACGAGGTGAACATGATCACCTGTCAGGTCGCGCATTCGATCTTCGGCGTGCCGCGCAAGATCGCGCGGGTGCGCGACAACAGCTATCTCGATTCAGCCTATGCCGATCTTTACCGCCGCGACCACCTGCCGATCGACGTGCTGATCAGCCCTGAACGCGAGGTGGCGGACGCCGCCCTGCAACGGCTGGCGGCCCCCGCGACCTTCGATACCGAAACCTTCATGGACGGCCGCGCGCAATTGCTGGGCATCGTGCTGACCGACGAGTGTCCGGTGCTGAACACGCCCTTGCGGCAGTTGAACGACCTGTTCCCCTCGTTGCGCGCCATTGTAGTGGGCGTGCGCCGCGAAGGGCGCCTCTTCGCGCCGGACCCGAACGATCAACTGTTCGCAGGCGACAACGTCTATGTGTTCTGCAATGCTGAGGATGTGGGCCGCGCGCTGGATATCTTCGGCAAGAAATCCCGCAAGCCTGAACGCGTCGTCATCATCGGGGGCGGCAACGTGGGCCTTGCGGTGGCGATTGCCCTCGAAGCACAGGTCGGCCGGGTGCGCTGCAAGATCATCGAGAAGGACCGCGCAAAGGCCGAACGCGCCGCCGATGCGCTGAGCCGGACCATCGTGCTGAACGGCGACGGGCTGGATGTCGAAATCCTGATGGAGGCGTCGATCGACCGGGCGGATGCCGTTCTGGTGGTGACCGACGACGACAAGACCAACCTGTTGGCGGCGGTGCGGGCCAAACAGGCAGGATGCGCCATGGCCATCGTTCTGGTCAACGACCCCACGTTGACCCCGCTGATGGGCGCGCTGAACATCGACGCCTACATCAACCCGCGCGCGACGACGGTCAGTTCCATCCTGCGCCACATCCGTCACGGCAAGGTGCGCGCGATCTATTCGATCGGGGATGCCGAGGCAGAGGTGATCGAGGCGCAGGTGCTGGGCACTTCGCCGCTGGCCGGGAGGCTGATCCGTGACGTCGAGTTTCCCGAAGGGGTGCTTGTCTGTGCCGTGATGAAAGGTGATCAGGTGTTCAAGCCGACGGGCGATCTGCGGATCGAAACCGGTTCGGTCATTGCCCTGTTCGCAATGTCCGCCGATGTTCCGCGGGTCGAGCAACTGCTGCAAGTCACCATCGACTTCTTCTGACCGATGCGCGGTGCATCCCACCTCAGCTTTCCGGTGATCATCCTCGGGCTGGCCGCAGGGGCCATGCTGTTGCCGGCAGGACATGCGGCCGTCGCGGGGCGATACGAGGTCTGGCGGGCATTCTTCTATTCGGCGGTGATCCTTGGCGCGCTGGCGACGCTGATCGCACTGGCGACCGCCGGGCGTCGCACCCGCCTGTCGCCGCGTGGCCATCTGTCGGTCCTGATCGGCACCTACGCCGTCCTGCCGATGGCCCTTGCGATGCCCATGGTGCAGGCGGTTCCGGGGCTGTCGATCTGGCACGCCTGGTTCGAAATGCTGTCGGCCTTCACCACCACGGGGGCCACGCTGTTTTCGCCGCAGGATCTGCCCGACACGCTGCACCTGTGGCGGGCGCTGATCGCGTGGCTTGGCGGATTTCACATGGTGGTCATGGCCCTGGCCGTTCTTGCGCCGATGAACCTTGTGGGTGTCGAGGTGTCAGGGGGCAGCAGTGCGCGGTCGGGCAGCGCCGGGGCCCCGCAGATCAACCGCATCGCAGACCCAGGTCAGCGCATCCGCTACTTTGCGCTGATGCTGTTTCCGGCCTATGGCGGGCTGACGCTGGTGCTGTGGGTGGGTCTGCTGATGGCGGGCGACAGCGGACTGGTTGCGCTGTGCCACGCAATGTCGACCTTGTCGACCTCGGGCATCTCGCCGATCGGCGGAACCGATCAGGCTGCCTCGGGCGTGGCGGGCGAAATGCTGATTGCGGTGCTTTTGCTGGTAGCGGTCAGCCGCCGGATCCTGCCCACCATCGCCGGACTGGAGCCGCGCGTGTGGCGCTATGACCCGGAAATGCGCACGGCCGCCGTCATCATTCTGGTTGCGGTGGTTGCGTTCTTTGTCACGCATGGCTTGGGCGCGTTCGAAGCCATGCAACTGGACGTCATCTTCAACATGGTCTGGGGCGCATTCTTTACCGCGCTTTCGTTCCTGACGACCACCGGTTTCGTCTCGACCGGATGGCGTGTGACCGAAGCCTGGTCGGGACTGCAGACGCCGGGGTTGATGATGCTCGCGCTGGCTCTTGTCGGGGGCGGCATCGCCACCTCGGCGGGCGGGGTCAAGCTTTTGCGCGTCTACGCCCTGTACCGGCATGGCCAGCGCGAACTGGAACGCCTGATCGAGCCGTCCTCGGTCGGGGGGCGCGGCTCGGCGGCGCGGCAGTTGCGCAACGAGGGCGCTTTTCTTGCCTTCATCTTCTTCGTGTTGTTCGCCAGTCTGATCGGGGCCGTGACCGCGTGCCTGACGCTTCTGTCGATGGATCTGGAACCCGCGCTTGTGCTGGCCATTGCCGCGCTGACCAACACCGGTCAGGTGGCCGAGTCCTTTGGCACCGGCCCTCCGGTTTGGGCGGGCCTGTCAGTGGCGCAGCAGGCCGTGCTGGCGGTCGGCATGGTGCTGGGGAGGCTGGAAATGCTGGCCGTGCTGGCTTTTCTGGCGCCAGACTCGTGGCGCAGATAGCACGGGCGGCCTTAAGGGGCTGTTTTGGGGCTTTAATCCCGTCGTTTTGCACTCCATAGTCCGATTTGTGAAACATCGGGCAACCCCCGGTGGAGGGATGCTGATAACGAAAAGAAACAGGGCAAAACGAAAATGGCTGCCGATAAACAGAACTTGCAGGATGCTTTCCTGAACCATGTGCGCAAAGCCAAGGTTCCGGTGACGATCTTTCTGATCAACGGGGTGAAGCTTCAGGGGGTGATCACCTGGTTTGACAATTTCTGCGTGCTTTTGCGCCGGGATGGTCAGTCGCAGTTGGTCTACAAGCATGCGATCTCGACCATCATGCCGGGCGCGCCGATCAACCTCTATGACGGAGAAGATTGATTTCCGATCTCCCTGACGAAGACGACGACGAGCTTCTGCCACACCGCGAACCCGAGGGGCACGAAACCGCCGCGGCCCCGACACGCGCCTATGTGCTGCACGCCGATCTGAAATCCGCCCGCAGCCGACGCTTGCCCGAACATGGCCTGGCCGAGGCCGTGGCGCTTGCGGCGGCCCTTCCCGGGATGCAGGTGATCGGGGCCGAGGTGGTGCGTCTGGCGAAAATCAGTCCGGGCCAGTTGTTCGGATCGGGCAAGGTCGAGGATCTGAAGGCGCGGTGCAAGGCGGACGAGATCGAACTGGTGCTGGTGGACGGCACCGTCAGCCCGGTGCAGCAGCGCAATCTGGAAAAGGCCTGGGGCGTCAAGCTTCTGGACCGGACCTCGCTGATCCTTGAAATCTTCGCCGACCGTGCCCGCACCCGCGAGGGTGTGCTGCAGGTCGAACTCGCCGCGTTGAGCTATCAGCGCACCCGGCTGGTGCGCGCCTGGACCCACCTGGAACGGCAGCGCGGCGGCTTCGGCTTTGTCGGCGGCCCGGGGGAAACCCAGCTCGAATCCGACCGCCGCGCCATCGACGATCAGGTGCTGCGTCTGAAACGGCAACTGGAAAAGGTGGTCAGGACGCGCGAGTTGCACCGCGCCTCTCGCCGCAAGGTGCCGTTCCCGCTGGTGGCGCTGGTCGGTTATACCAACGCCGGAAAGTCGACGCTGTTCAACCGGATGACCGGGGCCGATGTGATGGCGAAGGACATGCTGTTCGCCACGCTGGACCCCACCATGCGCGGGGTCGTCCTGCCTTCGGGCCGCAAGGTCATCGCATCCGATACGGTGGGGTTCATCAGCGACCTGCCCACCCAACTGGTCGCCGCGTTCCGCGCCACGCTGGAAGAAGTGCTGGAAGCCGATCTGATCCTGCATGTCCGCGACATCAGCCACCCGGAAACCGCCGAACAGGCGGCAGATGTCACCGATATCCTGACGTCGCTGGGGGTGGCCAATGACACCCCGCTGTTCGAGGTGTGGAACAAGCTTGACCTGGTAGACCCGTCCGCCCGCGAAAGCCTGTCGGTTCAGCGTGAAAACCGCAGTGGCGTGTTTCCTGTCTCGGCCCTGACGGGCGAGGGCGTGGACAGTCTGCTGGCGGCCGTTTCGGATGCCTTTGCCGAAACCCGGATGACCGAAGACCTGACCCTGCCCTTTGCACAGGGCCGTGCCCGCGCGCAGTTGCACGAGATGGGGGTTGTAGAGGCCGAAGAACAGCGCGAGGATGGCTACCTGATCACTGTCCGCTGGACAGATCGGCAAAAGGCCCAATGGCAGCCGAACTGACACGGCCCGCCTGACCCCACCTGCGAAAGGAGCCATCATGGCCAAGGGAAACAACCAGAAATCCAACAAGGAAAAGAAGAAGCCCAAGAAAGAGGCCGCAAAGCCCGCAAGCGTCGCCGTTTCCACCCGCAGCAACACCGAGATTGCGGGCAAAAAGGTCGGCTAGACCCCGGCGACGATCCCGGCATCCATCAGCCGCCCGATTTCGCCCGACCCCAGCCCCAACACATCGGCCAGCACCGCCTCGGTATGCTGACCCACCAGCGGGGCAGGGGCTGCTGGTACCCGGTCGATCAGCGTGGAATGGACCGGACTACCCGGCATCAGGTAGGGCCCGATGCCCGGCTGATCCACCATGGCGAACATCGGATTGTCGGTTGACAGGTCAGGGTCTTCGGCCAGCGCCTCGGCAAAACTGCGGTAGGGCCCCCAGGTCAGGCCGGCCGCGTCGAACAGCGCGGCCACCTCGGCACGGGTGCGCGCGGCGATCCACGGTTGCAGCGCGGCGGTGATGGCATCGCGCGCGGCCCAGCGCGCGCCTTCTGCCGACAGGTCTCCCAAAGGGGCCAGCGCAGGCCCGATCCCGGTGACCTTGACGATCCCGCGCCATTGGCGATCGGTCAACCCGATCAGCATGATCCGCTTGCCATCGGCACAGACGAAATCCTGCCCGTATGCCCCATAAAGCGCATTGCCAAAGCGCGGCCGGTCCACGCCGTTGACCCTGACCTCGGCGATGATTCCCAGATGGCCCAGCATCGCCGCCGCCACATCCTTCAGCGACAGTTCAGCAAGCTGCCCCAGCCCGGTGCGCAACCGGTGCCGTTCGGCCGCAAGCAGCGTGTTGACCAACATCTGACCGGTGATGCAGTCCCATGCCGGCAGGATATGCCCCACCGGCCTGTCATCGCCGACCGGCCCCGTCACGTTCGGAAAGCCAACGGCGGGGTTTACCGTGTAATCCACCGCAGGTTCGCCCCGCCGCGTTCCGGTCAGCGACACCATGATCAGATCGGCCCGCCGCGCCGACAGCGCCGGATAGTCGAGCGGCCCGCGCCCGCGCAGATTGGTCAGGAACATCCCCGCATCCGGGCCGGGTGCCGTGACCAGTGCCGCGATCAACTCGACCCCCTCGGGCCGGGCCATGTCGACGGCCAGCGACCGCTTGCCCTTGTTCATCCCGGCCCAGAACAGGCTCGCACCATTCGCCGCCACCGGCCAGCGGGCCGCGTCCAGCCCGCCCTGAGGCCGATCAACGCGGATCACATCTGCCCCCATCTGTGCCAGCGTCATCCCGGCAAAGGGTGCGGCGATGAACGCGGCACTTTCGATGACCCGCATCCCGGCAAGTTGCGTCATGCCTGCCATCCGATTTCAGCCTGCATGCAGGTCATTCCGCCCTCGATTACCGTTGCCAAAGACTGAGCGCCATCGGCGGCAGGCCAACCCGTCAGGTGCACGCTGTCAAAATGGAACAGCGGGCGCACACCGCGAAACTTGAAGCGCGCAGGCCACGCGCCCGCCGCATGGTCGCGCGCCGCCTGCACCAGCATCATCGCCTGCATCGGGCCATGCACCACAAGCCCCGGATACTTTTCGGTATCCGTCGCATAGGGCAGGTCGAAATGAATGCGATGCGCGTTGAACGTCAGCGCCGAAAAGCGAAAGAGCCGCACAGTGTTGAAGTCGACCGGCTGGCTGAACGCTGGGTCGGCGGGTGCGGCGACCGGTGGCGGCAGCACAAAGGTTTCGGGCATCGCGACATAGACGATGTCCTGTTCTTCACTGACCGCCAGACCTTCGGGCCCGTGGGTTTCATGCCCCAGCGTCACGAACACCATCCGCCCGGTCGATCCGGTCTTTTCCGCAACCTTCAGGATGGTCGAATGGCGCAGCATCGGCTGCCCGATCCGCAAGGGCGCGTGAAACGTCAGCCGCCCCCCGGCCCACATCCGACGCTCCAGAGGCACCGGAGGCAGGAACCCGCCCTTTGCCGGATGCCCGTCCGGCCCCAGTCCGGCCATCGGGGTTTCGGGCAGCCAGCCCATCCAGTGCCACAGGGGCGGCAACGCGCAGCCTTCGTCCAGGGCCAGCCCTTCCGCGCCCAGCGTCGCCGCCATCTGCCGCGCCTGACGGGCCGATACCACATCCGTCGCAGACTCGGTCCGCCCAACCCAGGCGTCGAACGTCCCCGTCATCTTCCATCCCCCCGGCGCGGCAATCTTGTAATTTTGTTGCGCAATGGTGCGTGCCGCCGGGCAAAGGTCAAGGCTTCAGACCAAAGTTTTCGGCTCTGGGTCTGTCGGGCGCGGCAAGGCCATGTAAAGGCTGTCACACCATTCGTCCCGCCACTGAAGCGTCCGCTCGGCCCGCCGGGTTTCGACAAACCCCAGTTTGGTCAGAAGGGCGAGGGAGGCAAGGTTGCGCGGGTCAAGCTCTGCCGTCAGGGCAGGCACCTGCGGCAGGCAGAACAGATGGTCGATCACCGCGCGCAGCGCCTCTGTCATCAGGCCCTGACCCCAGTGGTCCGGATGCAGGATATAGCCGACCTCCCATTCGCGCCAGGCACCCGCCTTGCCGATGACCACGCCTTGCCGTTCAAGAATGAATTCGGTCGGCGTCGCAATCAGATGCCCCAGTGCGTTCTCGCTTTGGGCAAGCGCCTCGTGTTCAGGATGCGACCAGTAGCGCATCGCGCGAGGGTCGGCAAAGATGCAATGCATGGCGGCCAGATCATCCGTCCGCGCAGGTCGCAGCGTCAGGCGCGCGGTTGTCAGCACGGTCATGGGGCGGCAGGCTCCAGATGGGTGATGCCCACCGCCCCGGCCCGCGCCAGTTCGGGGTCAAGGCTCATCGGGATGTATTCACCGCGGCGCCAGACCTCGCTCAGGTCGTCATAGTGGCGGCTCATCGGATGGCCCGACTGCCCGGTCGCCACGATGAACACCGAACTGTCGGGGTCGGCGAAATCATAGACCCCGCGATACCCGCCGCCGTGCACGTTCAGAAACGGATCGGGACCCGTGCCGATCGTGCGGCCCCGCAGCAGGGTGTTGTCGCCGCCGCTGGTCGATTGCCGGATGTTCACGAAAAACCGCAGCACCGGCACTTCGCCCAGAACCGGGTGGTTATGCGTCGCCTGATGCGCGTCGCCCCAGCGCCAGCTTTCCACGGCCGGGCCATAGCGTTCGACAAGCCCCAACAGCGCCTCGTCCAGCGCGATGCGGGCGATGTCGGTGCAGCTTTCCACCGCCGCCGACTGGATCACGTCACACCAGACCGATGCGCCTTCGGTGTTGCGGTAGACGCGTTCGATGAAGACCGGCTGCGGATGCGAAAACGCATCGGCGGCGGCCCCGATCTCGTCGCGGGTCAGGCGGTTCTGCAGGCTGCGGAACCACGCCTCGGCGATCAGGGGTTCAGGCAGATGCTCGTTCATCTCGCCGTTCCATTCCGCCAGCAGCGCCAGCGCGCGTTGCCGCAGCCGTTCGGGCGTCCCCTCGGCCGCCGCCTCGCCGGTGAACCACAGGTCTGCGGCGATCCGCGGCAGCAGGCTGCGCGCGGTCGGGCTGACGGTGTCCAGCTGCGCCTCGATGAAGCTTTCGCGCGTGTGCACCTCGCGCGCCTTCATCAGCGTCAGCCAGCGTTGGATGCGCTGCGTGTCGCCCCAGTCATAGGACACATGGCGCGGAAAGGGCCGGTCCACCGTCTTGTTGTTGGTGTTGCCCAGCAGGCCGCTGCTCGGGTCCTGCACGCGCGGGTTCTCGGAATAGGGAAAGGTTCCGGTCCAGCGGTTTGCCCCCTCCCAGCCCGGCGCGGGCATCCGGCCTTTGGTGCGATGGCTGCCCTCGCGGACCGGCATCGCCCCGATCAGTTGCAGCGCGATCCCGCTCTGATCGACCAGCATCAGGTTCTGGGCCGGCGCCACGAACAATTGCCCGGCCGCAATGCCGTCATCAACCGTCTTTGCCGACATCAGCCGCATCGCCGCCGTCATCGAGGTGTCGGCCCCGCTGAGCGCCGTCCATTGCAGGGCGGCGACATGGCCCGCAGGCGTCACCGAGGCCAGATCGTAATGCGACCCCGGCAGGATCGGGCCGCTTTCCGACCAGCGCAGGGTGATCGTCACCGGGTCCTGATCGCGCACGGTGATGATCGTGCGGCGGCTGATGAAATCGCGCGGGCCGTCGGGGGTCAGGTACTGTTCGGGGTTTTCGGGGTTCACCCGCTCCATCACCACGTCCTGATCGTCAAGGTAGCTGGACGTCAGCCCCCAGCCCAGATCGTCCGACCGTCCAGCCAGAACCACCGGCATTCCCGGAATCGTCGCGCCGATCACCCCGCCGGACTGAAGTTCCAGCCGCGCGAGGTACCACAGCGTCGGCGCGGTGAAGCCCAGATGCGGATCATTGGCCAGCAGCGCCCCTCCGGCTGCCGAGCGCGCAGGCATCGCGGCCCAGGAGTTCGACGCGCCGGCGAAGGCCATGCTGTGGAACGGTGACAGGGGCGCGTCGATGTAGGCGGCCTGTTCCGCCGCCCGCGGCGGCATCGGCCCCGGCATCAGACCGGCGTAATCGGGCAGCGCGACGATCCCGTCAGGCAGGTCATCGGGCAGGATGTCGCGCAACCGCGGATCGGGCAGCAGAAGCGACATCTGCGCGCGCAGAACTTCGGATTCCAGATGCGAGGACAGTTGCAGCGCCATCAGCTTGATGATGGCGATGCTGTCTGCAGGGGCCCAGGCGCTGATCTCGGACGAGAACAGGAAGAATTCCGGCGCGCCACGCCCCATGGCCTGCGCATTGACCTCGCCGATCCACGCGTTCACCCCGTTGGCATAGGCCTGCAGCGCCACCCTGGTCGGATCGTCCTGAACCTCTTCGGATGACAGCGCCAGCGAGTAAAGGTCCAGCCTGCGCAGCAGTTCGTCGATCTTCAGGGTGCGCGCGCCGAACACCTCGGACAGGCGGCCCTGCGCGGTGCGGCGCAGCATCGTCATCTGCCAAAGCCGGTCCTGTGCATGGGCAAACCCCAGCGCGAAGTACACATCCGCATCGGTCGCGCCAAAGATGTGCGGCACGTTGGCGTTGTTGCGCACGATTTCGACCGGGGCCGAAAGTTCGGCTACCGAGAAGGTGGCGGAATAGTCCGGCAGCGACCGCGACAGGAAATAGTACCCGATCAGCAGCGCCGCCACGCCAAGCGCCACCAGTCCGGTGAACAGTCGCAAGAGCCAGCGGAAGGCAATCAGCATGTCGGGGCCTGTTCTTGACGGCGGGGGCGTGATGGGTTCCTAGTCCATCGGGTTGAACAGGGCAATGACGGGGGCGGGTATGGCAAGGATCGCATTTCTGGGCTTGGGCGTCATGGGGGGGCCGATGGCCCGGCATCTGGCGGCCAAGGGGCATACCGTCACGGTCTACAACCGCACGATCGCCAAGGCGGAGGCCTGGGTTGCGGTGCATGGGGGAAGCCATGCTTTGACTCCGCGCGATGCGGCAAAGGACGCTGATTTCGTGATGGCCTGCGTCGGCAACGACGATGACCTGCGCGCGGTGTGCCTTGGGCCGGACGGGGCCTTTGCGGGCATGAAGGCGGGGGCGATCTTTGTGGATCACACCACCGTCTCGGCACAGGTCACGCGGGACCTTTCGGCGGTGGCCGGGCAGGCCGGTCTGGGCTTTGTCGATGCGCCGGTGTCGGGGGGGCAGATGGGCGCGGAAAACGGCCAGTTGTCCATCATGTGCGGCGGGACGGAAGAAGGTTATGCCGCGGCAGAGCCGGTGATGGCCGCCTATGCCCGCATCTGTCGTCGACTCGGCGGGTCGGGAGCCGGGCAACTGGCCAAGATGATGAACCAGATCTGCATTGCGGGTCTGATGCAGGGCCTGTCCGAGGCGCTGGCTTTTGGCGAAAAGGCGGGACTGGACGGCGCGGCGGTGGTCGAGGTGATCAGTCAGGGGGCGGCGGGTAGCTGGCAGATGGTCAACCGGCACAAGACGATGCTGGAAGACCGGTTTGACTTCGGCTTTGCCGTCGACTGGATGCGCAAGGACCTGGGCATCTGCCTCGACACGGCCGACCAGATCGGAGCAAGCCTGCCGGTGACCGCGCTGGTGGACCAGTTCTACAAGGACGTGCAGCGCATGGGTGGCGGGCGCGGCGATACGTCGGGTCTGATCCGGCGGCTTCGCTAGGACAAGACACGCCGCGAAAGGGCAGGTGCGGGATGACGCAGGATGGTGCGAAGAAAGGCTACTGGGTCGTGTTCGCAGACGTGTCGGACCCCGAAGCCTACAAGGCCTATGTCGCGGAAAACGCCGTGGCGTTCCGCAAGTATGGCGCGCGCTTTCTGGTGCGCGGCGGCCTGATGGACCCGGCCGAGGGTGCGCCCCGGTCGCGCGTGGTGGTGATCGAATTTCCCAGCTTGCAGGCCGCGCAGGACTGTTACCATTCGCCCGAATACGCCCGGGCAATGGCTCTGCGCGAAGGCGCGTCGGTGATGGACCTTGCGATCGTGAGTGGCTATGCCGGGCCGCAACCCTAGCGCTGCCACCGCCGCGCCCGCTGGCCAACTGCTGAGTTGCGCGGATCAGTCTGAAAGAAAATACCGATCAGGGAATGATGCGGCTGTACTTTACGCCGGCCAGCGTCGCGCCGGCGATCAGACCCTGCTGTCCGAAGACCAGCCCGATGACGGGGTCGAGTTCGGTCGTCTCCTTGCCAAGGCTGCCACCCTGTTCGGGCGTCGCATAGCGCACATCCGCACCGGCGGCCCAGCCTGACGAGCGCCGGAAATTTTCGAGTGCGTCCTGGGTCATGAAGAACAGGGCATGGGCATACTGCTGCGCCCCGATCTGGAAGCCGATCGTTGCGCGGGTGGCCGAATAGTAATCGACTGTCACGCCGTTCAGCCGCAGCGCGCCTCGTCCATATCCGCCTCCCACCCCGAAACCCGCCTCGGTGACCAGCGGCATGTAAAGCACGCCCGCCGCGCGCGTAGCCAGTTCGCGCGTGCCCGGATAGCGGTCGAACAGATAGTCCCGCGTCGCGTTGACCCGCGCATCGATGCGTGTCGCACCGCCGGACCCGACACCGTTTCCGGTGATTGCGCCGTCACAGGCCGACAGCAGCAGACCGGCCCCTGTCATGCCCAGAAAAATCCGTCGGGAAACCTGTGTCATCGTCCGCCCTCTTGCCCTCATGATGGGGTTCTACCGACCCCGTTGCAAGGAATGTAGCCGGTTTCCGCACCGGTGTCATGCCCGCTGTCGAAAGCGGCAAGGCGCCGCCGATCAGACGCGCCCGGCCCGGATCGCGCGCGCGGCTTCGGGGGCGAAATAGGTCAGCACCCCGTCGCAGCCCGCCCTGCGGAACGCCATCAGGCTTTCCAGCATCGCCCGCTCGCCGTCGATCCATCCGTTCAGCGCGGCACCCCTGATCATCGCGTATTCCCCCGACACCTGATACGCATAGGTCGGCGCACCGAAGGCGTCCTTCACGCGGCGGCAGATGTCGAGATAGGGCATCCCCGGCTTGACCATGACCATGTCGGCACCTTCGGCCAGATCGCGGGCCACCAGACGCAGGGCTTCGTCGCTGTTGGCAGGGTTCATCTGGTAGGTCTTCTTGTCCCCCTTCAGCACCCCCGACGCCCCCACCGCATCGCGGAACGGGCCGTAGAAGGCCGAGGCGTATTTTGCGGCATAGGACAGGATCGCCACGTCCTTGTGACCGGCCCGTTCCAGTTCGGCCCGCATCGCGCCGATCCGGCCATCCATCATGTCGGACGGTCCAAGGATATCGGCACCGCTGTCGGCCTGCACCCGCGCCATGCGCACCAGCGCCTCGACCGACTCGTCGTTCAGGATGATGCCGTTTCGGACCAGCCCGTCATGCCCGTTGGCGTTGTAAGGGTCGAGCGCGACATCGGTCATCACCGCAATCTCGGGCACCGCCGCCTTGATCGCCCGGATCGCCCGGTTGGTCAGGTTGTCGGGGTTCCAGGCCTCTTCGCAGGTTTCGGTCTTGACCGAGGGGTCGGTATAGGGAAACAGGCAAATCGCCGGAATGCCCAAGGCAGCCGCCTCTTCCGCCGCGCGCACCACCAGATCAAGGCTGAGCCGCGCCACGCCGGGCATCGAGGCGATCGGCTCTCGCAGGTCATGCCCGTCGCGCAGAAACACCGGCCAGATCAGATCGCCGACGGACAGGGAGTTTTCCTGTGCGAGGGCCCGCAAGGCCGGCGTGCGACGCAACCGGCGGAGGCGGGAGGCGGGGTAGGGGGCGAGGCTGGCGCGCATGCTGGGCTTTCGGGACGGGGGTGGGGGCGGGGGCTTGCGAATACTGCCTCTGCCTGCCATGGAAAGGCGCGCGCCTCAAGTCGGCAATGTGCCGTGGCACGCCGACACGTGGCCGCCAACCAACGCAAAGACATCAACGGGGCAGAACGGCATGGATTGGGTTCAGATCATCTTCGAACTGATCGACCTGAGGTCGTTTTCAAACCTGTGGTACTGGATCGCGCTGGCGGTTCTGTGGTCTTCGGCCAGCCATTGGGTGCTGGGCGTGCCCTTCGACATGATCGCCAAGGCCCGGCGCGAGGGGGGCGAGACGCTGACCGATCTGGAAATCCTGGTGCGGATCAACACGACCCGGCTTCTGGGCATCGCGCAGACGGCCGGATTGCTGATCGTCGGGGGCGTTTTCTTTGTGATCACGACGCTGATCATCCTTGGTTTCTGGTATGCGGTCGAATTCGCGCAGGCGGTTCTGTTCCTTCTGGTTCCGATCTCGATTCTGGGCCTTCTGACGCTGCGGACCTCGCGATTGATCGTGGCGGGCGAAAACTCGGGGGCGGCGCTGTGCCGACGGCTGGCGCGGCACAGGTTCGCGACGCAGGTTCTGGGCATGTTCGCGATCTTCTTCACCGCGATGTTCGGCATGTACCAGAACATCCAGATCGGTATGCCGGGCTGACCGATGGCGGATCGCATCCTTCTTGGCGGGGCTCCTGAAGGCTATTACGCGACCCTGCTGGCGCGCGAACTGGCGCGCGGACAGGCCGTGGTCCACGTCGCCCGCGACGACAAGCGGATGGAGGCGATGCGTGCGGCGTTGGCGGTGGTGGCACCGGGCACGGTCGTGCTGGACCTGCCCGCCTGGGACTGCCTGCCCTATGACCGCGTGTCGCCCAATCCGGATGTTCTGGCGCGGCGGATGGCCACGCTGGCCGCGCTGTCGGCCGGGGTGCCGGGGCCGTTCATCCTGCTGACGACGCTGAACGCCGCCGCACAGCGGCTTCCAGCGCGCGAGGTCATCGCCGGGGCGTCCTTCATCGCACGCGTCGGTGACCGGGTCGACGAGGCGCATCTGCGCGGCTTTCTGGCGCGGATGGGGTTTTCGCCGGTGTCCACCGTGGCCGAACCGGGCGACTTTGCCATTCGCGGTGGCATCGTAGACATCTTTCCACCGGGGCGCGGCGGGCCGGTGCGGCTTGATTTCTTCGGGGATGTGCTGGACGGCGCGCGGCGGTTCGACCCCGCCACGCAGCGCACCACTGCCAAGCTGAAGGCGGTCGATCTGGCACCGATGTCGGAAATCATTCTGGACGAATCCGCCATCGCGCGGTTCCGCCAGAACTACCGGGTGGAATTCGGCACTGCCGGGTCGGACGATCCGCTGTACGAGGCGGTCAGCGCCGGACGCAAGCATCAGGGGATGGAACACTGGCTGCCGTTCTTTCACGCGCGGATGGAGACGCTGTTCGATTATCTGCCTCAGGCATCAATCGTGCTTGACGATCAGGTGACCGCCGCCCGCCTGTCGCGCTGGGAAGGCATCGCCGACCAGTATGACAGCCGCCGCGAGGCGATGACGGCGAAGGGACGGCTCGATTCCGTCTACAAGCCCGTGCCGCCGGGCCTGCTGTATCTGGACGACGCAGGCTGGGAACAGGCCGTCGCCGCGCACCGCGTCGTGCAGTTGTCACCCTTGGCGCAAGCCCCCGGTCCGGGGGTGCTGGACGCGCAAGGCCGGATCGGGCGCAGCTTCGCGCCAGAACGCCAACAAGAATCCATCAGCCTTTTCGGGGCTTTGAAGGACCATGTTCAGGTTTTGCTGAAGCAGGGGAATGTCGTGATCGCGTCCTGGTCCGAAGGCGCGCGCGAACGGCTGAAGGGACTTCTGTCGGATCAAGGTTTGAAGACCGTTCACGAAATCAAGGACTTCCGCGAAGTTTCTGAGACGCGGAGCGGCCTTTGCCTGATGATCTGGGCGCTGGAGGCGGGCTATACCGCGCCGGGGTTGACGGTGATATCGGAACAGGATGTCCTTGGCGACCGTCTGGTCGCGAAACCCCGCAAACGGCGCAAGGCCGAGAACTTCCTGCGCGAGGTCGACGCGCTGACCCCCGGCGATCTGGTGGTGCATGTCGAACATGGCGTCGGGCGCTATCTGGGACTTGAAACGATCACGGCGCTGGGGGCACCGCATGCCTGTGTCGCGCTGGAATACGCTGAAAACGCAAAGCTTTACCTGCCGGTCGAGAACATCGAACTTCTGTCGCGATATGGGCACGAGGACGGTTTGCTGGACCGTCTGGGTGGCGGTGCGTGGCAGGCCAAAAAGGCCAAGCTCAAGGACCGCATCCGCGAAATTGCCGACCGCCTGATGCGGATCGCCGCCGAACGCGCGCTGCGCCATGCGCCGGTTCTGGAAGCCCCGCATTCGATCTGGGAGGCGTTCGCGGCACGTTTTCCCTATCAGGAAACCGACGACCAGTTGTCGGCGATTGCCGATGTGGTGGCGGACCTTGAAAAAGGCTCGCCCATGGATCGTTTGATCGTCGGCGATGTGGGGTTCGGCAAGACCGAGGTGGCGATGCGCGCGGCCTTTGTCGCGGCGTTGTCCGGGTTGCAGGTTGCGGTGATCTGCCCGACGACGCTGCTGGCCCGCCAGCACTATCGCAGCTTTGCCGAACGGTTCCGGGGCTTTCCGATCACCGTGCGCCCCTTGTCGCGCTTTGTCAGTGCCAAGGATGCCAACGCAACCCGGGCGGCCATGTCGGATGGCACGGTGGATATCGTGGTCGGCACCCATGCCCTGCTGGCGAAAGCTGTGCGGTTCAAGAACCTTGGCCTGATGGTGATCGACGAGGAACAGCATTTCGGCGTGTCCCACAAGGAACGGCTGAAAGAGATGCGGGCCGAGGTGCATGTGCTGACCCTGACCGCGACGCCGATTCCGCGCACTTTGCAGTTGTCGCTTGCAGGGGTGCGCGATCTGTCGATCATCGCGACGCCCCCGGTGGACCGTCTGGCGATCCGCACCTATGTCAGCGAGTTCGACACCATCACGATCCGCGAGGCGCTGCTGCGCGAACATTATCGCGGTGGTCAAAGCTTTTACGTCGTGCCGCGCATTTCCGACTTGCCCGAGATCGAGGACTTCCTGCGCACCCATGTGCCGGAAGTGACCTTCGTCATCGCCCACGGCCAGCTTGCGGCGGGCGATCTGGATGACCGGATGAACCAGTTCTACGACGGCAAGTTCGATGTGCTGCTGGCGACGACGATAGTGGAATCGGGGCTGGATATCCCGACCGCCAACACGATGATCGTCCACCGCGCCGACATGTTCGGGCTGTCGCAACTGTACCAGATCCGGGGCAGGGTGGGGCGGTCCAAGACGCGGGCCTATGCCTATCTCACGACCAAACCCCGCGCGCCGCTGACCCCGCAGGCCACGAAACGGCTGCGGCTGTTGGGCAGCCTCGACAGTCTGGGGGCGGGGTTCAACCTTGCCAGCCACGATCTGGACCTGCGCGGGGCAGGCAATCTTCTGGGCGAGGAACAGTCGGGCCACATCAAGGAAGTCGGCTACGAGTTGTACCAGCAGATGCTGGAAGACACGATTGCCAAGATCAAGTCGGGCGAGTTGCAGGGGCTGTCGAAGCTCGACGATCAATGGGCACCCACGATAAACCTCGGCGTGCCGGTGCTGATCCCTGATGAGTATGTCCCTGATCTGGATGTCCGATTGGGCTTGTACCGCCGCCTGTCCGGCCTGCAGACCAAGGTGGAGCTGGAGGGCTTTGCCGCCGAGTTGATCGACCGCTTCGGCCCGCTGCCGCGCGAGGTCAACACGCTGATGCTGGTGGTCCGCATCAAGGCGCTTTGCAAGCGCGCCGGAATCAGCCGTCTGGATGCCGGGCCGAAAGGGGCCACCGTGCAGTTCCACAACGACAAGTTCGCCGATCCGGCCGGGCTGGTGGATTACATCAAGTCGCAGGGTACCACGGCGCGGATCGCGGGCAACAAGCTGGTCTTGGTGCGCGACTGGAAGACCGAAGGCGACCGGATCAAGGGCGCGGCAGAGATTGCCCGCGCGCTGGCCGAGAAGGTCGTGAAGAAGACCTAGCGCGCCAATCCGCGCGTCATCAGCCAACCGACACCGGCGAACAGCGTGACCCCGACCATCAGGGGCAGAGGTGTGCCGTTGAATGCCAGGCCAAGCGGAGCCGCCAACAGCACGGCACCTACCGTGGCAATCGCCCCGGTGACGGATGCGGCCATTCCGGCGATGTGGCCCACAGGCTCCATCGCCAGCGCGTTCAGGTTGCCGATGGTCAACCCGGCCATGGCAAAGACACTGATCATCCAGCCAAAGCAGACGTAGAATTGCGCCTCCTCGGGAATCAGGCCGATGGCAAAGACCAGCAGGACAACTACCGAAATGACGGCCTGCACGCCGATGGTGGTCCGCACAAGATATCGCATCCCCAGACGCCCAACCAACCGTGCGTTGGCGATCGACGCCAGCCCCGACGCCAGCGCGATCAGGGCGAACCACTGCGGAAACCGGTCACCCCGCGCGTACACCTGATCGAAGATCGGCTGAATCTGCGACAGACATCCGAACAGCGCACCGAACACCAGCGTCTGCACCGCGACGGACATCACGATGACCCGGTGCGACAGAACCTCTTTCAGGGCCAGCCACAACTCGGCGACGGACAGCGGGCGCCGCGCGGCAGGAGGCAGGGTTTCGGGCTGCCGCAGACCCAGCCAGATCATCGACACCGCCGAAAACACCAGAAACGCAAGGAAAACCCCGCGCCAGCCGAAGCCCGCGATGATGACCTGCCCCATCATCGGCGCGATGGCGGGAACAAGGATAAAGAACATCATGGTGAACGACATGATCCGCGCCATGTCGCGCCCACGGTAGAGGTCGCGCACCAGGGCCAGTGTCACGATCCTTGGCCCCGCCGCACCAAGCCCCTGCACCAGACGCGCCAGCAGGACAGTCTCCATGGTGGGCGCAAAGTAGGCCGCCAGGGCCGCAAGCGAATAAAGCGCCGCCCCGGCCATGATGGTGTTCTTGCGCCCGAAGGCATCCGACAGCGGCCCGGCGAAAAGCGTACCGATTCCCATGCCCAGAACGAAAGAGGTCAGGATCAGTTGCGCGGAATTGGGTGCCTCTGGAACCAGTTCCAGCGCGATTTCCGGCAAGGCCGGCAACATCGCATCGATCGAGAACGCAATGGTTGCAAACAGCATCGCGGTCATGGCGATGAATTCGCCCTGGCTCAAGGGTTTGATCGTCATGCCGTGTGTCCGCCTGTCACCGCCCGCTGCGGTTGCGCGCAAAGGGCATCAAATCGACGGGGAAGGCAAGGTGCGGTGGCGCGCAAAGGAGCCTGCCGATCTGCACCGGTCAGCCCGGCGGCAGCGCGGCCAGTTCTTCGATCACCTGCGTCCAGACCTCGGGTGGTTGTGCGCCCTGCACCACATATTGCCGCGCGATCAGGAAGGTCGGCACGGCGTTGACCCCCTTGCGCCGGGCATCCATGTCGCGTGCGGCGATATCGTCCCGGTCGGCATCCGAGGCCAGCAGCCGCGCGATCACCGGCTCGTCCAGGCCGCAGGCTCCGGCAATCGACACCAGCGTCTCCGCATCCCCGATATCCCGCCCCTCGCGGAAGAACGCCCGCATCAGGGCAGACTTCACCGCCGTCTGCCGCCCCTCCAGCCCGGCCCAGTGGATCAGGCGGTGCGCGTCCATCGTGTTCGGCATCCGCTTCATCGCGGCAAAGTCGATCTCGACCCCGGCCTCGCGTGCCGCCTGTTCGACGCGCGCATAGATCGCCACGGCCTTGTCTTTGCCCCCGAACTTTTCCTCCAGTTACTGCGCCCGGTCACGGCCTTCGCGCGGCATGTCGGGGTTCAACTGGAACGGATGCCATTCGATGACAAAGGGGTGATCGGGGCGCTGCGCCAAGGCGCGGTCCAGATGCGCCTTGCCGATATAGCACCACGGACAGACCGGGTCCGAAAAGATGTCGAGATGGATCATTGCCGCCCCCTAGCGGAACCAGCCGCCCACCGTATCGGCCCCGGCCGAAAGATCGCGCCCGACCCCGGCCACGGTATTGCATCCGGCCAGCGCCAGAACCAGCCCCAACATCACCACGCGCATCGCCTTACTCCTGCCACCAGACCTCGGGCTGAAAGCCCAGCCAGTCACCATAAAGTGGCAATCTTTCAGGGAAACGCAAGCTCTTGTGATGGGCCAGCCGCGACACGTCGGAGAACCAGATCGGCACGACATAGCGCCCCGAGATCAGCACCCGGTCCAGAGCCTGCACGGCAGGCACGAAGTCCTCGCGGGTCTTGGCCGCCAGCATGGTTGCGATCATCGCCTCGGCGGCGGGGGAGTTCATGCCCATCCAGTTGCCCGTGCCGGGCGTTTCTACCCCGGCCGAACCCCAGTACAGCATCTGTTCGTTGCCCGGCGACAGGGACAGACCCCGGATGTAGTAGGTCATGTCGAAATCATAGGCCTTGGTGCGTTCGTTGTATTGGGCAGCATCGATGTTGGTCACGCGCACCTCTGCCCCCAGCCGCCGCACCGACTCGGCATAGATGTTCGCCGCGGCAATCAGATCGGACGCGCCGTTGACCAGCAGGATTTCAAAGGCAAAGGGCGTGCCGTCGACATTGCGCAGCGTTCCGTCCTCGACGGTCAGCCCCGCTTCCTCCAACAAGGCAATCGCGGCGCGCAGGTTCTTGCGGTTGGTCTGGGTCCCGTCCGAAACCGGAAGGCTGTACCCGTCGATCGCGCCCGGCAGAAGGCTGTCCTTGAAGGGGGTCAGCAGATCGAGCACGGCGCCGGTTGCCGGTGTGCCGGGGGTTGCAGCCAGATCGGAGTTCGAAAAATAGCTCTGGATGCGGGGCGTGGTCCCGCCGTTCAGGGTCGCGTTGATCGCCTCGAAGTCGAACACCTGGATCAGGGCCTGCCGCACCCGCCAGTCTGCGAACATCGGGCGGCGGGTGTTGAACACGAACCCTTCGATCCCCGACGGGCGGCCATGCGGGATTTCGGATTTCACGATGTCGCCGGACTGCACGGCGGGAAAATCGAAGTTGGTCAGCCATTTCGCCGGGTTGGTCTCGCGAAAGCTGGTGATGACACCCGCCTTGAACGCCTCGAACATCACGCCGGGGTCGCCGAAGTAGTCATAGCGGACCTCGTCGAAATTGTGCATCCCGCGATTGAACGGCAGATCGCGCCCCCACCAGTCGGGGTTGCGCCGGTAGGTGATGATGCGCCCCGGCTCGACCTGATCCACCACATAGGGACCCGAGCCCAGCACTGGCGTCAGCGAGGTTTCGGCAAAGACCCGGCCTTCCCAGTCCGACTTCGACAGGATGGGGCGCAGACCGAGGATCAGCGGAAGTTCCCGGTCGGCCACATTGAAGGTGAACCGCACCGACCGCGGCCCGGTCTGTTCGCTGGACGCGATCTTTTTCCACGCCCCGGCATAGCGCGGCGTGCCTTCGGTCCCGAGTTTCTCGAAGGACCAGATCACATCCTCGACCGTCACGGGCGAGCCATCCGAGAATCGGGCCTGTTCGCGCAGGGTGAATTCCACGTAAGTCCGGGCGTCGTCCGTGGTCACCGATTCGGCCAGAAGTCCATAAAGCGAGAAGGGTTCGTCATAGGACCGGACCAAAAGCGTCTCGACCGTCAGGGCGGCCATCCCGGCGGGGGCAACGCCTTTCAGGATGAACGGGTTCAACGAGTCAAACCCGCCGGCCACGCCGAACACGATGCGCCCCCCCTTGGGGGCATCCGGGTTCGCGTAGGGCAGGGACACAAAATCGGGTGGAAGGGCAGGGTCGCCATACATAGCTATGCCGTGGGTCGACTCGGCAGACGCCGGGGCGCTTGCCGAAAAAAGCACCAGGCAGGCAAAGATCATCCGGATCGATGTGAAAAAAACTGTACCCATTTCGACAACAACCTTCTGTGGCCTGCATTTCTTGGCTGCGACCGTAAGACGGGTTGTGAACCTTTTCAAACTTTTAACTTGGACTGCGCAAGAAGGCGGCGTATAAGAGGGGCACTGCTCGATAGGTTTCTTGCCTGTATGAAACCTGCCTCATAACTGAACGCCGGGCTTGTCCCGGCGTTTTTTTTGGTGCGCCACGCCGCGCATCGCAACCCCGAATTGCGCTGCTGCATCTGTCCTGTCCCCGTCCGGCATATTATGATCGTGCCGGAACCAACGGAGGGGCGTCATGAGTCTTGCGGGAAAAACTGCGGTTGTTACGGGATCGAATTCCGGGATCGGTCTGGGCATTGCGCAGGAACTGGCGCGCGCGGGTGCGAATGTCGTGCTCAACAGCTTTTCCGACCGGCCGGAGGACCACGCGCTGGCAGACCGCATCGCGGCCGAGCATTCCGTCGCGGTGCGCTACATCGCTGCCGACATGTCGCGCGCGGATCAGTGCCGCGACCTGATCGCGCAGGCCGGAACCTGCGATATTTTGGTGAACAACGCGGGCGTGCAGCATGTCGCCGCGATCGACGCCTTTCCGACCGAAAAGTGGGACCAGATCATCGCGATCAACCTGTCATCGGCCTTTCACACCACGGCGGCCGCCCTGCCGGGCATGAAGGCGCGGGGCTGGGGGCGGGTGATCAACATCGCGTCGGCCCATGGCCTGACGGCCAGCCCGTTCAAGTCGGCCTATGTGGCTGCCAAGCACGGCATCGTCGGGCTGTCCAAGGTGACAGCACTCGAGGTGGCGGGGCAGGGCATCACCTGCAACGCCGTCTGTCCGGGCTATGTGCTGACCCCGCTGGTCGAAGCGCAGATCCCCGACCAGATGAAGACGCACAACATGACCCGCGACGAGGTGATCAAGAACGTGATGCTGGAACGCCAGCCGTCCCGGCAGTTTGCAACGGTGGAACAACTGGGTGGCACGGTGGTGTTTCTGTGTTCGGCGGCGGCGGACCAGATCACGGGCACGACGATTTCCGTCGACGGAGGATGGACCGCACTGTGAGCGGACCGCAGCGGATCAGTCTGGCGCTGCAGGGGGGTGGAGCGCATGGTGCCTTCACCTGGGGCGTGCTGGACCGTCTGCTGCAGGACGACGGCCCGGAAATCGTGGCGCTGTCGGGGACTTCGGCCGGGGCGTTGAACGCGGCGGCGCTGAAGGCGGGCATGGTGACGGGCGGGCGGGCGGCGGCGCGGCGCAGTCTGGACCGGCTTTGGGCGGATGTGGCGCGGCTGGGCGACTTCCGCGCCAACTCCTGGATGACGGCGCTGTTTCCCTTTGCCGCCGACTGGGCCGAGCTTTGGCAGCAGGCCGTCCCGGTATCCGCCCGGGGCATCGCCGAACAGTTCGCGACACCCTATGCCTTTGGTCCGCTGTGGCAGAACCCGCTGGCCCGCGTGGTGGCGCGGCTGGATTTCAGCAAGGTCTGCGCCGATCCGGGGCCGCTGATCCACATCTCGGCCACCAATGTCAGGACCGGCAAGATCCGGGTGTTTTCCGGAACAGAGGTCAGTGCCGACGTCTTGCTGGCTTCGGCCTGCCTGCCTTCGGTGTTCAAGGCGGTGGAACTGACCGATCCTTCGACCGGGGTGCGCGATGCCTATTGGGATGGCGGCTATTCCGGCAATCCGGCGCTGTTCCCGCTTTACCGGCGCGAACTGCCCGACGACATCGTGATCGTGTCGATCAACCCGCTGCGGCGCGAGGCGGTGCCGCACACCCCCATCGAAATCCAGAACCGGATTGACGAGATCAGCTTCAACGCCTCGCTGTTGGGGGAACTGCGCGCGGTCAATTTCGTGAAACGGCTGATCGCCGAGAGCCGGATTGAGCGGGGGGCGATGAAGGATGTTCTGGTCCATCTGATCAGCGATGATGTTTTGATGAACGAACTCTCGGGCTCGACAAAACTCACCCCGCTGCCCGGTCTTCTTGCGCGCCTGAAGGCGGCAGGTCAGGCGGCGGCCGACACGTTCCTCGCCAATCATCGCGCTGATCTGGGACAGCGCAGCAGCGTCGATCTAAACGGCCTCTTTGGCTAGAACCGCCTCTTTCACCGCAACCGGCGCGTCTTTGGCTGTCGGGTAGACCAGCCCGCCCGAAACCACCATCTTCGCGGCATCGTCCATCGACATGTCGAGCAGGATCACCTCGCTGCGCGGCACGAACACGAGAAAGCCTGACGTGAACGGCGTCAGTCCGATGAAGACCGAAATGATGTCGTCGCCACCGGGCAGTTTCGCGGCAATTTCGCCGCGCGCTTTTGACGATACGAACCCCAGCGCCCAGACACCGGGCCGGGGAAACTCGACCAGGCAGGTCTTGTCAAAGCTGGCATCACTTTTGTTGAACATGGTTTCGGCGATCTGTTTGATCCCGGTGTAGATCGACCGGATGATCGGCATCCGGTCCACCAGCGATTCCCCCCAGCCGATCATCGACCGCCCGATCAGCCCCTTGGCGGCCCAGCCGATCAGGATGGTGAAGATCAGAAAGACGACAACCCCCAACCCGCGCACCGGATAGTTCGCCTCGGGCCCGAACCAGTATTCGACCAGCGCCTCGGGTTGGTAGGCAGAGGGGATCAGCGGCAGGATCCATCCATCGATCCAGCCGATGACGGTCCAGATCAGATAGATCGTCAGGCCGATGGGCAGCACGACGACGAGGCCGGTCAGGAAACTGGACCGAAGCGCGCCAAAGACGCTTTGGCGGCGGGGATGCAGCGGGTCGGTCATCTTGGCCTCCGGGTTGGGGGAAGGCTAGTCAGACGGGCAGGGGGGCACAATGGGCAAATCAGCCTGCGGCGACCGCGACGGCAATCGCGGCGGCCAGTGCCGCGTTGTTCAGCACCAGTGCGATGTTGGCGGTCAAGGATCGGCCACCGGTCGCCTCGAACAGCCGTTGCAGCAGGAAGGGCGTCACCGCCTTGGCCGTGATGCCCTGCGCCTGCGCCTCGGCCAGCGCGGCCTCGATGAAAGGGGTGATGTCGGCGCGGGAGATCTCGGCGTCGTGCGGAATCGGATTGGCAACCAATTGCCCGCCCGCCAACCCAAGGCGCCGCCGCATCAGGTGCGATGCCGCGATTCCTTCCGCCGTATCCAGCCGCAACGGCGCGCGCAGGCCGGACGACCGCGACCAGAAGGCCGGGAAGTCATCCTGCCCGAACGCGATCACCGGCACGCCGTGGGTTTCCAGCACTTCCAGCGTCTTGGGCAGGTCGAGAATGGCCTTTGCCCCGGCGGCGACCACCGTCACCGGGGTGCGCGCCAGTTCCAGCAGATCGGCCGAGATGTCGAAACTCGTCTCCGCCCCCCGATGCACCCCGCCGATGCCGCCGGTCGCAAAGACCGCGATCCCGGCCAGATCGGCGCAAATCATGGTGGCCGCAACCGTGGTGGCCCCGGTGCGCCCGGTGGCAAGGCACACCGCCAGATCGGCGCGGCTGAGTTTCATCGCGTCCCGCGCCTGGCCCAGCCGGTCCAGATCGGCATCGGACAGGCCGATGTGGATCAGCCCCCCCATCACCGCGATGGTGGCGGGCACCGCACCGGCGGCCCGCACGGCCGCCTCGACGCCGCGGGCGGTGTCCACGTTCTGCGGCCAGGGCATTCCGTGCGTGATGATCGTCGATTCCAGCGCGACCACCGGCGCACCGGCGGCTTTGGCGGCGGACACTTCGGGGGACAGTTGCAGGGGCAGGGTCATCATGATCCGATCTCTCCGGAAACATAGTCGGCGGCGGCGAGCAGCGCCTGCGACAGGGCGGCAAACCGGGTGGCCCCGCGCTGTTCGGCGACGATATGCGCGGCCATGAACGTGTCGCCCGCGCCGGTGACACGGGTCACCATGACGGCCGGGGGCATGTCGGTGATCACGCCTGCGCCCGCGGTCCCTTCGGCGCAGGTGCGGCCCCCGTCGGTGACCAGAACCCGGGCTGCTCCGCGGTCCAGCAATGCCTGCGCGGCGGCGGGCGCATCGGCAAAGCGGGCTTTGGCAAGCAGACCCGCCTCTTCGAGGTTCACGTACAGCGTGGCGCGCGGGTGGGACAACAGGGGCAGCAGTCTTTCGGCCTTGCCGGGGCTGGCGGGCGCGACACGCAGGTCCGCGCGTGTGAACAACGGCGAGCGGGCGATCTCGGCCAGCAGGGATTCGGTGAGGTTGCCATCCAGCGCGATCAGCCCTGCGTAGGGCCTGTCCGCCGCACCAAGCCGTCCGTCCGACAGGGGGCGCAAAATCTTGTCGCCCGCCGCTTCCAGCGAATGGGCATCGGCAATGGCGGCGATCAGGCCGTTGGCGCCTTCGATGGCCATGTAGCGGTCGGTCGGCAGATCGTCGGACCGGTAGAGGTAAGCCGTGATCAGCCCCATCCGGTCGGCTGCGGCGACAAGGTCGCTGCCTTCGGCATCGCGGCCGATCGCCGTAAGCAGGGCAGGCCGCAGACCAAACCTTGCCAGCGTCATCGCGATGTTCATCGCCACCCCACCCGGCAGCCGTGCGATCCGGCCCGGCACATCCGACCCCGCCCGCATCGCGGCAGGAGAGCGGCCGATGATGTCCCACAGGACAGAACCGATGCACAGGATGTCAGGCTGGATCATCCCGCGGTGATGGCAAAGGGGGGCGCGGGATGCAAGGGGGTGCGGACCCCGAGTACAGGGACGACGTCACGTGGCGAACGGGCAGGGACAAGGGGCGCTGGAAGGCGGATCGGGTGCGCGGCACCGGCGCACCCGCGTTGCATCAGGATTTCGACAGGGCGGTGGCCAGATCGTGGACAGAGGCCTTGACCAGCGTCTTGGGGAGTTCGCGGACCACGCGTTTTTTCAACTCGGCGTGGTAGAGTTGCCGCATCTGGCCCAGCGAGGTCGGGTCTGCGATGATCACCACCTCGGCGGGAAGCTTGTGCGCAAGGGCCATGCTGTTGAGCTTGTGCACCAGTTGCGAGATGAAGGTCGCTTCGCCCTGGTCCTTCGGGCTTTGTTCCACCGGAGCGTTCCCGGCCAGACCTTCGTCATGGGTCAGGCTGTGGGGCGTGACGGTTTCCAGAAGTTCCAGCGAGATCGTCTCGTGGCCGGTGTTCCTGTAAAGGTGGGCGGACGATCCGTCGGCGACGACGACAAAAGCACTGTTGGCAAGCATGAGCGGGTCCTTTGCGGTTTGGCGGCTGCGAGAGCGCGCAACAGGGAGAATGACCGGCAGGGCGGTTCGGTTCCATGATCTGGATCATCCGGTGGGGCCTGGTGCCTTGTGGGTTGTGCCGGGGGCTGCAGGCGGAGTGGGGGTTTCACACCCCCACACCCCCGTGGGATATTTGTGAGCAGAAAATGAAGGGTTGAAGTGGAAGGGAGGCTGCTGTAAGCGCAGCGCACTTCACAGGTGGGGCTTGGGCGTAGCGGGGAGAAATCCCGCATCGTCCGCCGGTTGGGGCGCAGGCTCTGAAGACGGCTTCACCGAGGATCAAACCGGAAAAGGATATGGGCATGGCACTTCCCGAGTTCACCATGCGTCAGCTTTTGGAAGCTGGCGTTCACTACGGCCACCAGACCGCACGCTGGAACCCCAAGATGGGGGAATACATCTATGGCGACCGGAACGGGATTCACATCCTCGACCTGACGCAGACCGTCCCGATGCTGGATGCGGCCCTGAAAGTGGTGCGCGACACGGTGGCCAAGGGCGGGCGCATCCTGTTCGTCGGCACCAAGCGTCAGGCGCAGAAGCCGGTGGCCGAGGCCGCCGAGCGCTGTGCGCAGTTCTATATGAACCACCGCTGGCTAGGCGGCACGCTGACCAACTGGAAAACCGTTTCGCAGTCGATCCAGCGGCTGAAGCAGTACGACGAACTGCTGGCCAACGGCGCGGACGGCATGACCAAGAAGGAACGCCTGAACATGGAGCGCGAGCAGGGCAAGCTGCAGGCCTCGCTGGGCGGCATCCGCGAAATGGGCGGCACCCCGGACCTGATCTTCATCATCGATGTGGGCAAGGAAGACCTCGCCATCCTTGAAGCGCAGAAGCTGGGCATCCCGGTGGTCGGCGTGGTTGACACCAACTGCAGCCCCAAGGGCGTCGACTACGTGATTCCGGGCAACGACGACGCGGCCCGCGCGATCGGCCTTTACTGCGAGTTGGTGGCCCGTGCGGCGCTGGACGGCATGTCGGCGCAGATGGGTGCCGCCGGCATCGACCTTGGTGCGCTGGACGAAGCCCCCGTCGAAGACGCGCTGGCCGAAGCCTGAGCCTTCTGCGGCACGCGCTGTCGCAAGACTGTTACCCGGTGGGGATACGCCCCGCCGGGACATCTCATTGCAGGAGCAAGACATGACCGTCACCGCACAGATGGTGAAAGAACTGCGCGAATCGACCGGCGCAGGCATGATGGACGCCAAGAAGGCCCTGGTCGAAACCGACGGCAACATGGAAGCGGCTGTCGACTGGCTGCGCACCAAGGGGCTGGCCAAGGCGGCCAAGAAGGCCGACCGTGTGGCGGCAGAGGGTCTGGTCGGCGTGGCTGTAGCTGGCGGGCGCGGCGTTGCGGTAGAGGTCAACTCGGAAACCGACTTTGTCGGGCGCAATGCCGATTTCCAGAAGCTGGTGCACGAGGTGACCAGGGTCGCCGTGCGCTGCGACGATCTGGAAGCATTGAAAGCCGCAGATCTGGCCGGGCAACCGGTGTCGATCGTGGTTCAGGAAGCTGTTGCGACGATCGGTGAAAACCTGAACCTGCGCCGGATGGCCTCGGTTTCGGGCGATCATGTGGCGATGTATGTCCACAACTCGGTGGCCGATGGTCTGGGTCGTATCGGCGTTCTGGTGGCGATTACCGGGGCTGATCACACCTTTGCCAAGCAGGTCGCCATGCACGTCGCCGCCACCAATCCGCTTGCACTTTCGGAAGCCGACCTTGACCCGGTTGTGGTCGAGCGGGAACTGGCCGTGCAGACCCAGAAGGCGCTGGAAGAAAATGCAGCATCGGCCAAGCCGAAGCCGGATGCGGTCATCCAGAACAACGTGATCCCGGGGCGGATGAAGAAGTTCCTCGCCGAGAACACGCTGATGGGCCAGATGTTCGTGATGAACCCGGACGTGACGGTTGCACAGGCGGCCAAGGACGCAGGGGTGACGGTCACCGGATTTGTCCGGATGGGCGTCGGCGAAGGCATCGAGAAGGCGACCGAAGATTTTGCGGCAGAAGTCGCGAAGATGGCACAGGCCTGATCGGCCTGGACAGAACGACAGGGGGCCGGTGGAGACACCGGCCCCTTTTGCATTGGTGCATAGGCTGTGCGGGAACCAAGGCCGGCCGCTGCCAGACATTTCGCTCTTGCTGATCGGGTCTGCCGGTGTGGTGCCGGCCGAACTGACCCGATTGCATGGACATTCCGGCGCATCAGGGGCCTTGCCCGTGCCTTGTCCGGTCTTGCCCGGCGGGGACAGGCAAAAAAACGGCGCGGTCCGGGAGAGACCGCACCGTCTTGGCGTTTTGCCCGGGGGCAGGGCAGACGCCGGACCAACAACGGGACACGGAAACACGACCTTACCAAACGTCCTGACCGACCCGAAAACCGGGCGGCGGTGAAGCTGCCATGACAAGGACAATACCAACCGGCAACGCCACCTGTTCCGATCAATCCGGAACGCCTTTACTGTTGCCTCAAAGGAAGCCTTGGCAAAGTCCGGGAAACCTTACCTGCCCGCAATCGCCAAGGGCGGCGGTTCGACGGCGCGGTGGAAGATCTGGTTCATCAGGGCGGCCTTGGCCACGGCCTGCGCGGTGGTGTCGACATCCAGCGTCTCGCGGGCCAGCCGCAGATGTTTCTCCACCATCGCCGCCGATACGCCCATCAGCAAGGCCACATCCTGGCTTGTCTTGCCGTCCGCGATCCATTCCAGCGACTCGCGCTGACGGCTGGTCAGGGCGCGGCGGCGGGCGCTGAACGGCAACTGGATCAGCTTGAGATGCATCATGTGGGCCAAAGCCTCGATCTCCGGGCGGTGGGTGGCGCAGATGCGGTCGACGTCGGCATGATCGAGCCCCGGATCGGCGATCAGGCCCAGGGCGCCCTTGGCACGGGTCGAGTTGGCCGGAAAGCTGACGGATATGCCGGCGATCACCCCGATGGCGGCATTCTGCCGCACGGTTTCCGCCTCGTCCGGAGTGAGCGTCCCGGCGTCGTAGGCCTGTTTCACCCAGGTCCAGGTGCACAGGCCGCTGTTGCGTTCGGCCCAGCGGAACATCGGGGTGCGGGCATAAAAATTGTTGCGGAAGTAGCGCTGCACATCGGCCGTGTTCCAGGTGGTCAGAAACAGGGCATCATCCGGGTCGCCGATCGAACGGTCGGACTTGAACCGGGTGAACCCGTAGTTCGCCCGCGAAAAGCCCCAAGCGCGAAACTGCGCGCAGGCCAGATCCCAGACGGCACCGGATTTCGGCGCCTCTGCAATGCGCGTCAGCAGCGACAGAATCTCTGCCACCTGTGTTCCCCCGGTTTTGCCCGGACCTGAAATTGGTCTGGGGCTTGTCCTTGTCCCTGACTTCGTCATACCCAAGCGGCAGGCGGTCTGTCGAGCCGTTTCAACGGGGCCGGCGATCGGGTGGGGCAGGGCATGAAGGCGGATGTGGTGATTGTGGGCGGCGCGGTCATGGGGGCCTCGGCGGCCTATTGGCTGACCCGGATGGACCCGAACCTGCGGGTGCGGGTCATCGAACGCGACCCGAGCTATGCGCGTGCGGCGACGGCGCTGTCGGTGGCGTCGATCCGCCAGCAGTTCAGTACCGGGGTCAACGTCGCGATATCGGCCTTCGGTATCGGGTTCATCCGCGACTTTCAGGCCTCGCTGGGCCATGATGTGGGGGTTCCGTCCCTGGGGTTGCAAGAAAACGGCTATCTGTTCCTGGGCCGATCGGCAGAGGCGCCGCAGATCATGGCCGATCATGCGGCCCTGCAGCGCGGCTTGGGTGCAGCGACCGAGGTCTGGTCACCGGCACAGGTGGCGGCGCGATTTCCGTGGCTGAAGGTGGACGATCTGACGGCGGCATCCTTTGGCCCGCGTGACGAAGGCTGGTTCGACAACATGGGCCTTCTGGCCGGATTTCGCAACGCTGCCAAGGCACAAGGGGCCGTCTTTGCCACCGGTGAGGTCACAGGACTGCGATACGCGAACGGGCGGGTGATGGCGGTGGAACTGGCGTCGGGCGAGGCTTTGGCCTGCGGTGCGGTGATCAACGCCGCAGGGACGCGCGGAGCCGTCATCGCCCGGATGGCCGGGCTTGACCTGCCGGTCGAGCCGCGCAAGCGCACCGTCTTTGTCATCGACGCGCCCAACGCGCGGCATCCGGATGCGCCCTTGCTGGTGGATGCCGGGTTCTATCTGCGCCCCGAACGCCAGCACTGGATCACCGCTACGGTACCGAACGACGATGGTCCGTGCGATGCCAATGACTTCGAGCCCGATCTTCATCTATTCGAGGACGTCATCTGGGAACAGCTTTACGCCCGCGCGCCCGGCTTCGATGCGGTCAAGGTGGTGCGTCACTGGGTCGGCCACTACGACTATAACACGCTGGACCAGAATGCGCTGCTGGGGCCGCATCCGAAGATGGCCAACTTCTATTTCATGAACGGATTTTCCGGCCACGGACTGCAACAGTCACCCGCAGTAGGCCGGGGAATTGCCGAGCATGTCCTGCAAGGCGGATGGCAAACGCTTGACCTGACAGACCTTACGGTGGGCCGGGTCTTGACCGGCCGCGCCTTTGCCGAACAGGCGATCATCTGACGGTCAGGGTATCTCTTTGTATTACATAATACTGATTATGCGATAAATACACACACGGACGAAGCTCTTCTCCCAGCGTTCTATCTTCCACTTTGGAAGTCGCGTTTGATGGGCAAAGCACCACACCCTGCCCGGACTGATCTCTTTCAGTTGATCCGAGTGCGCTTGAACTGGCGTCGAAAGCAGCGGCACAAGACCCATGCGGCTTACACTACGCCGCAAGGCGCGTACCACCGCCAACGACCGTTTTGAAAGTGAAGTGGTGCACCCAGCACGATTCGAACGTGCGGCCTTTGCCTTCGGAGGGCAACGCTCTATCCAGCTGAGCTATGGGTGCCTGCGGTGTCTGTAGCAACTTCGCGCGCGGGCTGCAACAGCTAGCCGAGCAAGTCGTGGCACAACTCCAGTCCCTCGATCAGAGCATCGACTTCGTCGGTCGTGTTGTACAGCGCAAAGGACGCGCGGGCCGTGGCCCCGACGCCGAGGTGCTGCATCAACGGCATGGCACAATGGGTTCCGGCGCGCACGGCAATGCCGCGCTGATCAAGGATGGTCGAGATATCATGCGCATGCGCCGGGCCATCCAGCGTGAAGCTGAAGATCGCGCCTTTGTTGGACGGATTGCCCTGCACCTGCAACCAGTTAAGCCCCGAAAGCCGTGCCTGCGCATAATCGCGCAAGGCCCGTTCGTGCGCAGAAATCGCCTGCATTCCAAGTCCGGTCATGTAGTCCAGGGCAACACCCAGCCCGATCTGCTGCACGATGCCGGGGGTGCCGGCCTCGAACTTCATCGGCGGGTCGTTCCAGGTGACCGTGTCACGCGTGACCTCGCGGATCATGTCGCCCCCTCCCAGAAACGGGCGCATCTCGGCCATGCGGTCGGATCGGATGAAGATCGCCCCGGAACCGCTTGGTCCATAAAGCTTGTGGCCCGTCACCGCATAGAAGTCGCAGCCGAGTGCCGCCACATCGACCGGCATGTGCACGGCCGCCTGGCTTCCATCAACCAGAACCGGAACGCCGACCGCCCGCGCGCCGGCACAGATCGCCGCCACATCCACCACCGTGCCCAGCACATTGGACATGTGCGTGACCGCAACCAGACGCGTCTTTGGCCCGATGGCATCGATCACGGCTTGCGGATCAAGATCACCGTTCGCATCGCAATCCACCCATTTCAGGACGACACCCTGCCGGTCGCGCAGGAAATGCCACGGCACGATGTTTGCGTGGTGTTCAAGGATGCTCAGCACGATCTCGTCACCGGGCTGCAACCGCGGGGCGGCCCAGGCATAGGAGATCAGATTGATCGCTTCGGTCGTGCCAGTGGTGAAGACGATCTCGTTTTCCTGCGCCCCGAGGAAGCGCGCGATCTTGCCGCGCACCGCCTCGTACTGTTCGGTCGCAAGATTGGAAAGATAGTGCAAGCCCCGATGAACATTGGCGTACTCCATCGAATAGGCCTGCGTCATCGCGTCGATCACCACCTGCGGCTTTTGCGCGGACGCGCCGTTGTCGAGGTAGACCAGCGGTTTGCCATGCACCGTGCGCGACAGGATCGGAAAGTCGGCACGAATGGCCGTTACATCATACATGGTTCAGACTCCCCCGATCGAAACAAGCAGCAGCGTCACCACAAAACCGGCGGCGAAGAGCGTGCCCACCAGCCCGGCGAACACCGACCCCAGCGACGTAAAGCCGTGCAGTTCGGCAATGAAGTTGGTGGCAAGCCACAGCATCAATCCAAGACCGAGAAGCCCCAGCAGATCGGCCAAGGGAGGCAGCGCCAATTCCAGCACGATCTGCACCACCTGCACCAGCATCAGGATCACCTGAACCCAAGTCAGCAGCAGCAGCGCGTCGGAAAAACTGCCTTTGCCGCCCGCCAGTTGGCCGACGCGCGCCATCAGTTGCGCGAAGATCAGCATGACGATGCCCTGGGTCGCCGCCAACCCGATCGGGCGCGACAACACCTGCTGGATCGCCGCATCGGTCCCGGCCGGTGACAGCCGAAGGGCGATGACGGACAACAGGCTGGAACCGACGATGACGAACCCGAAGGCCAGCCAGCGCACCGAGTTCGGCAAACGCATCGCCATCAGCGCCCGCGCCCCGCCGCGCGGGTTCTGCACTGTGAAACGGGCCGCCTGCAACAGGCCTGACAGCGTTCCGTCGATCATGTCCGCACTCCCGCCAGCATCCTTGCCCACAGATAGAAGAACCCGCCAAGGACCACGGCCCCCACGACCGACACCTGCAGGCCGTGCCCCAGAAACCCGACCGCCAGACCATGCAGCAGCAAAAGTGGCGTCAGGCACAAAAACGCCCAGAACAGCGCAACCCGCGCCGCGTAGCCGCTGATGCGCATCCCGAAGCCGCGCAGCACGATCTGGCTCAACGCCGCCAGCCCATAAAGAACAAGCGGCAGCACAAAGACCAGCCCCAGCAACGCCGCACCCAGCCGCGCCTCCAGCGGAATTTCGGGGGCAAGGTGGGCCTCGCGGGCAAGTCTGGGCCATTGCGCAACGAACAGCAGGAACGATGCGCCCATGACGGCGGCAACTGCGGCACCTTCGCCCTGCCCCAGCTTGGCCTGCACAAGACCCGCCGGATCGCGCCAGCCGCGCAGAATGTCTGGCACCAGTCCCATTCAGGCGCCATGCCCCGCTAGCCAGCTTTCCAGTCGGCTGCGGATGTCTTCGGCCAGCGCCTCGTCGGCGATTTCCGAAATCGCTTCGGCCAGAAAGGCCAGGACCAGCAGCGCCTGCGCCGCCTTCAGGGACACGCCGCGCGACCGCAGATAGAACAGCGCGGTTTCGTCAATGGCACCCGAGGTCGATCCATGGCTGCACTTGACGTCGTCTGCATAGATTTCCAGTTCGGGCTTGGCCAGAAACTGGCTGTCGTCATCCAGCAGCAAGGCTTGGCTGATCTGGTATCCGTCCGTTTTCTGCGCGCCGGGCTTGACCAGGATCTTGCCCTGAAACACGCCCACCGCGCCGTTCTTCAGGACTTTCTTGAAGACCTGACGGCTTTCGCACCGCAGCCCCTGATGCGTCACGAACACCGTGTCGTCATGATGAAAGGCCCCGTCCCCCAACGCCGCACCTGCCAGATGTGCCACGGCGTCGTCGCCCACCAGTTCAAGCACCGCCTCGTTGCGGGTCAGGATACCATTGGCCGTCATGGTGAAGCTCTTGAACATCGCGCCCGATGCCAGCCGCGCAAAGATATGGGTCAGGGTCCGGGGGTCATGGTCGCGGCCCTGCGTGCGGATATGGTGAAACCGCGCGCCGGCCGACACCTCCACCTCCATCACGCTGCAAGACCGGGCGGCAACTGTACCGGATTCCAGAAGAGTCAGTTCCGCCCCGGCGTCAAGGTGGATGCAATGGTGCAGCATCGCGTCGGAAGTCTCTGAGTTCCGGGTATAAACAATCGAGACGGGTCTTGCGGCCTGTCCGGTCACCCGGATCAGCACGCCGTCAGTTGCAAAGGCCGTGTTGATCGCCGCCAGCGGTCGCTGCACCGGCGTCTGGCCCCGCGCTTCGAGACTGCCGTAAAGATCCTGCGCCCAGGACATATCAACGGCTTCGGACAGGCGCGCAATCTCGACCCCGGACAGTGTCAGGTCGTCTGATGCTTCGGCATCGAATACCCCATCCACGAACACGATCTTCAACTGGTCGATCCCGCCAAAGGGCGCGGGTTCGTTTTCGGCATCTGCTGAACGCGCCGCGTAAGGCGTTGCAACTGCGTTCAGATCGGCGGGATCGGTGTAGCGCCAGTATTCATCGCGACGACCCGGCAGCCCCATCGCGCGCACCCGGGCCAATGCCGAAGCGCGGGCCGGATCAAAGCCGTCAGGGACCACAAGGCTTGCCAGCCGCGCGTCAAGCGCATCCTGCTTGGGGCGGGCCACAGACATCACGCCGCCCCTGCCAGAAGATCGGCATAGCCGTTGTTTTCAACCTGCAGCGCCAGATCGGGGCCACCCGACCGGATGATCCGACCTGCCGCCATGATATGAACGACATCAGGTGCGATATGGTCCAGAAGTCTTTGATAATGCGTTATAACCAGAAAAGACCGCCCTGCCCCGCGCAGCGCGTTGACCCCGTCGGCTACCAGTTTCATCGCATCCACGTCCAACCCGCTGTCGGTTTCATCCAGAATGCACATCCGGGGTTCCAGCATGGCCATCTGCAGAATCTCGTTGCGCTTTTTCTCGCCACCCGAAAAGCCGACATTGACCGGACGTTTCAGCATGTCTGCGTCGATCTTCAGACCCTTGGCCTTTTCCCGCACAAGCTTCAGGAAATCACCCGCCGAAATCTCTCGCTCTCCACGCAGTTTGCGCTGCGAATTCAGGGCTGTGCGCAGGAAAGTCATGTTGCCCACACCGGGAATTTCGACCGGATACTGGAACGCCAGAAACAGACCTGCCGCAGCACGCTGTTCCGGTTCCATGCCGAGAAGGTCCACGTCGTCCAGCGTCGCGGTTCCCTCGGTGACGGTGTACCCACCCCGGCCCGACAGCACATAGGACAGCGTCGATTTGCCCGACCCGTTCGGCCCCATGATGGCATGCACTTCGCCCGGCCCGATGGCCAGATCGACGCCGCGCAGGATCTGCTTGTCTTCTTCCTCAAGCTTGACGTGCAGGTTACTGATATTCAACATTTTATTCTCCTAGGCCCTTACAGGGGACTCAGATGGCTGGTCACGATCAGCGACAGGCGGTCCATCGGGACCATTCCGGGGATCAGGTCGAAACGGGCCATGCGTCCCGTCATGTATGGTTTGCCGAGGATGGCTTCGGCCTCGTGGTAGGGTGCGCGGTCGATATAGTCGTCGACGAGAACCGTCACAGGCTTTGTCGTGCGCAGCGCCACGGTCAAGAGACAGGCCAACCGGAACCGCCCGTCGATCAGCACCGCGTCCGGTGGCAGAAAGTCCGGATGGTCCCAGATCGCCTGAACATAACCCGGCCACAGCCGAAAGGCTGCTTCGCCGGTTGGATGGCCCCATTTCCGGGTCGGTCCGATGTCGGCATGGTGCAGCAGGGGCATCGAGGCAGGCGGGTGGTCGACGAACCAGGTTTGCAGCCGGGCGATCCAGTCAGCGTCGCTTTCGACGGTTTGGATGCGCTTGTCGGGCAGTTCGGCGGCCAGAACCGTCGACCCGCCGGAGCCATACTCCAGAATCACGGCGGACCGCTGATAAAGGTCCGCCAGAACGGCGGCCTCGGCTTCGGGCATGGTCAGCCCGGGCCGGATATCGGAGTGGTGCGTCACGCGGGTGTTTCCCCACCACTGCGCAGTTCGTCGGGCAGTGTATCCACATACTCCGCTGCCATGCGCGCCGGGACAACCTTGCGCCGGGCCAGTTCATCGAGGCAATGCAGCACAAGGGTGTGGCTGTCGAACACCGAAGACCCCAGAATGCACAGATGCGCCAGTTGCACATCGGTGTAGTCTGCGATCCGGCCCAGATCGCGCAGATAGATCGCATCGCCGTCGATCAATTGATCGCGGACCTTGCGGTGGTTCAACCGGTCCATCTGCGAATTGCGCAGCGGCTTTCCGTTGTTGAACGACAGCCGGTGCAGCACAAAACCCTGCCTGCGCAACTCGTTGTCGACGTTTCCCATCATCGGCTCGTCCGCATAAAGCGGGAAGTAGCGCAGTTCGACGATGACGGCCATGGCCTGCTTCAGGCTTGTCTCGCCGCCACGGAACACATCGTACTCGCCGCCCTGAATGTCGATCTTCAACAGGTCGAACACACCGATCTGCGGCTGTTCATCCAGCGCCACGGTGTCGAATTCGATCCGTTCATCGATCTGCGCCCAGCGTTTGCCCGCCACAACCCGAAAGCCGGGCTCGTAGGGTTCATAGACGGACGTAAACCCATGGGAACGATAGACTTTCAGCTCTTTCCGGCTGCCATCCCCCACTGCGAAGGGAAAGTAGGTCTCGCGATCGGACTTGCGTTCGGCAAGGGCCGCAAAGGCGATGGGTTGCGGCTCGAACCCCACCACGTCGCAGGCCCCCGACCGCAGCAGATCCTTGTAGGGCGGGTCGCCCGTCATCGGGTTTGCGCCCACATCGACGATCCGGGTGCGCCGGGACAGCGGCAACCGCGCCAGCAGGAACTTCAGCGGTTCCGCAACCCGATGCCCCGGTTTCATCCCACCGATCCTTCCAGCGAGATCGCGACAAGGCTTTGCGCCTCCATCGCGAATTCCATCGGCAGCGCCTGCAGCACCTCGCGGCAGAACCCGTTGACGACCAGCGCCACAGCCTCCTCTTCCGACATGCCGCGCGACCGGCAGTAGAACAGCTGGTCCTCGTCGACCTTCGAGGTCGTCGCCTCGTGTTCCACGCGGGACGAGGTGTTGCGCACCTCGATGTAGGGTACGGTATGCGCGCCGCAATTCTCGCCGATCAGCAGGCTGTCGCACTGGGTATAGTTGCGCGATTCCAGAGCCTTGGGATGCATGCTTACCAGGCCGCGGTAGGTGTTCTGAGCCTTGCCAGCGCTGATCCCCTTGGACACGATCCGGCTTTTCGTCCGCTTGCCCAGATGCACCATCTTTGTGCCGGTGTCGGCCTGCTGGGCGTTGTTGGCGATGGCGATCGAGTAGAACTCGCCCTGGCTGTCATCGCCGCGCAGGATGCAGGACGGATACTTCCATGTGATCGCAGACCCGGTTTCCACTTGGGTCCACATCACCTTGGCCCGCGCGCCCCGGCAATCGGCGCGCTTGGTGACGAAGTTGTAGATCCCGCCCACGCCGTTCTCGTCGCCCGGATACCAGTTCTGCACGGTCGAATACTTGATCTCGGCATCATCCAGCAGCACCAGTTCCACCACCGCCGCATGCAACTGGTTGGTGTCACGCTTGGGGGCGGTGCAGCCTTCCAGATAGCTGACGTAGGACCCTTTGTCGGCGATGATCAGAGTGCGTTCAAACTGGCCGGTGTTTTCGGCGTTGATCCGGAAATAGGTCGACAGCTCCATCGGGCAGCGCACGCCCGGCGGGATGTAGACGAAAGACCCGTCGGTGAAGACCGCGCAGTTCAGCGTGGCAAAGAAGTTGTCCGACGGGGGCACGACGGTGCCAAGATACTGCCGCACCAGATCGGGATATTCCCGGATCGCCTCGGAGATCGAACAGAAGATCACGCCGGCCTTGGCAAGTTCCGCCTTGAAGGTCGTGCCGACGCTGACGCTGTCGAACACCGCATCCACAGCAACGCGCCGCTCGCCTTCCGGGGCCTCGACTCCGGCCAGCAGCATCTGCTCTTTCAGCGGGATTCCCAGTTTTTCATACGTCGCCAACAGCTTGGGGTCGACTTCTGACAGGTCCTTGGGCTTGACGGCCATGCTTTTGGGTTTGGCGTAGTAGTACTGGTCCTGATAGTCGATGACCGGATAGTTGACCATCGCCCAGGTCGGCTCGACCATCTTGACCCAGCGGCGGTAGGCCGCCAGACGCCAGTCCAGCAGCCAGTCCGGCTCGGCGTTCTTGGAAGAGATAAGCCTGACGATGTCTTCGGACAGGCCTTTCGGCGCATAGTCCATCTCGATGTCGGTGTTCCAGCCGTACTTGTAGCTGCCCGACATGGCATTCACGGTTTCGATCGTCTCCCGATCGACGCCGTCGCGCACTTCCAGATCAACCACGTTCATGCCGCACCCTTTCCATCACGCAACCCGCGCAAGGATGCGCCGGTAGTCCCTTGCCCAGGCCTCGGCGAAACGCAGCACGTCCCGCTCGGTCACCCCCGGACCCAAGGACAGCCGGATCGCCTGCGCCGCCTGTCCTTCGTCATATCCCATCGCGCGCAACACCCGGGACGCGCGCACCTTGCCACTGGAACAGGCCGATCCCGCGGAAATCGCAAAGCCCGCAAGGTCTGCCGCCATCACCTGGCTTTCGCCCTTCCACCCCCGAGCGATCACCGAAAGCGTGTTCGGCAACCGGTCCATCCCATTCCCGACAGAAATAGTGTCTAATCCAAAAGACGACAATGCGCTTTCTAGAATATTTCTAACTTGCGCCACGGCATCCCAGACGCCATGGGCCAGATCGCGCGCCGCGGCTTCCGCCGCCGCCCCGAAGCCGGCAATGCCGATCAGGTTCTCGGTGCCCGCCCGCCGACCCATTTCCTGCCCGCCGCCGCGCATCTGTGCCGCCACATCGACGCCCCGCCGGGCGACCAGCGCGCCGATGCCCTTCGGCCCACCAAGCTTGTGCGCCGAGATCAGGCCCATCTCGCAACCCAGCCAGTTGAATGCGACCGGCAGCTTGCCAAAGGCCTGCGTCAGGTCCGACACGGCCAGCCCCGGCGGCAGCGGTTGCACCACGCCGGTTTCCGAATTCGCCATCTGCAGCGCCGTGCGCCCGGGGTCGGTCACAGCCACCCTGCCCTGCGGGTCCACCGGCAAAACCGCATCGCACCACGCAAGCACCGCCTCGTGTTCCACAGCGGCACACTCCAACCCCCGCCCGGCGCAGGCCAGCGCGGCGGCTTCGGTGGCCCCGGAGGTGAAAATGATCTCGGCCCCATCGGCCCCCAACGCCTGCGCGACCTGCGCGCGGGCCCGTTCGATCAGCGCCTTCGCAGCCCGCCCTTCGGCATGGACCGAAGACGGATTGCCCATCACATCCATCGCCGCCAGCATGGCCGCCCGCGCTTCGGGGCGCAGCGGGGTGGTGGCGTTCCAGTCCAGATAGACCCGGTCCTTCATTCTTCTCTGTCCAAATATCCCGGGGGGCAAGGGGGCAGCGCCCCCTGAATTTTCGCAGAAAATTCGCCCTTCATTCCTCGTCCACCACGCGGAACAAGTCCGGCACCGCGGGACAGGGATGCATCTCGTTGCGCACCACGTCCGATAGCCGGGTCTGGTGCAGGAACACATAGACCTGCGCCGACAGCCCTTCCCACAGCCGGTTGGTCAGCAGTTGCGCGCGTGTGCCCGATGCCCCTCCGCTCGCCCCCGCCCCGGTGTGCAGCGCATCGACGGTTTCCTCGACGGCCTGCATCACTTCGGAAATCCGGATCGCATCCGGGCTGCGCGACAGACGATACCCCCCGCCCGGGCCCCGCACCGCCTCGACCAGACCGGCGCGGCGCAGCTTGACGAAAAGCTGTTCCAGATAGGGCAGGCTGATGTCCTGGCGTTTTGCCACGGCGGCCAGCGATTTCAGGTCTTCCCCGCCTGCCCCGGCCTCGGCCAGCGCAAGATCGGCCAGAGCCACCATCGCATAGCGGCCTTTGGTTGACAGTTTCATCGGATCATTCCTGCCATATCCATTGACGCACCGGCCCCTACCGCTTAATTCACAAGCCAGTCTTCTGGAAGGCAACCGCCTCTTAGAATGGTTCTAGATTAGCCAAGCGAAGTCGTCAACAATTCGCTGCGGCAGGAAAGACAGGCGCGAACACATGCCCGAAGTTATTTTCGCCGGTCCGGAAGGCCGTATCGAAGGCCGCTATCATCCCCAGAAAGAGCGTGACGCGCCGATTGCCATCATCCTGCACCCGCATCCGCAGTATGGCGGAACGATGAACAACAAGGTGGTGTATAACCTGCATTACGCGTTCTACAACCTCGGCTTCACGGTCATGCGCTTCAACTTTCGCGGGGTCGGACGCAGCCAGGGCGAGTATGACCTCGGGATCGGAGAGCTTTCCGATGCGGCGTCGGCGCTGGACTATCTGCAGTCGATGAACCCCAACGCCAAGCATTGCTGGGTGGCCGGGTTTTCCTTCGGCGCCTGGATCGGGATGCAGTTGCTGATGCGCCGCCCCGAGATCACCGGTTTCATTTCGGTCGCGCCGCCTGCGAACCTGTACGATTTCAGCTTCCTTGCCCCCTGCCCCTCGTCCGGTCTGATCATCAACGGTACGGCCGACAAGGTGGCCCCGCCGAAAGACACGGTCAACCTCGTGAACAAGCTGCACGAACAGAAGGGCATCACGATCACCCACACGACGATCGAAGGGGCCGATCACTTCTTCAAGGATGACGAATTGCACATGAAGCCGATGATCGACACGGTTTCGGGCTATGTGAAGCGGCGTTTGTCAGAGGTTTCGCGATGAGCGTTCTGGAAGACATGGGCGATGCCCTTGCCCGCGATGTGATCGCGGCGATGGAAGAGCTTGGGGATGAACGGTTCTACGACAAGATTTCGAAGATCCTGCTGGACGCCTCGCCCACCATGCAAGAGGCGTTTCTGACCGCCTACCGGGTCCGCGTCGCCGAAAAGCGGGGTCGCGCGTTCATCGAGGCCGCCCTAAAGGCTAAGCGCGAGGGCGGTTCGGGGCCGAAAGTCTATATGGAAGGCGGCGGTCATTGACGTCCGATGTCTGACGCGGCCCGGCTTGCGGCGCAGTTCGCCTTTTTGAACGAGGCGGACCGGCTGAAATCCGTGTTGCGCGCCACCACGCTTGTCGATGGATCGCGACCCGAAAATTCGGGCGAACATTCCTGGCATCTGACGCTGTACGCCTTGGTTCTCGCCGATCAGGCCGCACCCGGCGTTGATATCGGTCGCGTCATCCGGATGCTGATCCTGCATGATCTGGTCGAAATCGATGTGGGCGACGTGCCGATCCATTCTGCGAACGGTCTGGCCCATGCGTCGACAGACACGATTGCCGCCGAACAGCGCGCCGCAGACCGCATTTTTGGCCTGCTGCCGCCTGATCTGGCCCAAGATTTTCGCGCCCTGTGGGACGAATTCGAGGCGGCCGAGACGCCGGATGCCGTTTTCGCGAAAAGTCTGGATCGGGTGCAGCCGGTGATGGCCAACCTGATGTCAGGCGGCGGCACCTGGAAAACCTATGCGGTGACGGCCGAACAACTAGAGGCGCGGGTCGGGGTCAAGATCGCGCGCGGCGCGCCGCGGCTGTGGGGCTGGCTGCAGGACAGGACGCGCAACTTTTTCAGCTAGAAAATTTGGTATACCGTCGCATACTATCTTTGCGCTTTCATGTTTCCGCGCTATGCACTGGCCGAACCGAATCCATTTGAAAAGGGCCGGATATGACGAAGATCAAGGTAGCCAACCCCGTCGTCGAACTCGACGGTGACGAGATGACCCGGATCATCTGGGACTTCATCAAGCAGAAGTTGATCCTGCCCTATCTGGACATCGACCTGAAATACTACGACCTGTCGATCCAGGTGCGTGACGAGACCAATGACCAGATCACCATAGATGCCGCCCATGCGATCAAGCAGCACGGCGTCGGGGTGAAATGCGCGACGATCACGGCGGATGAAGGCCGGGTTGCGGAATTCGGACTAAAGCAGATGTGGAAATCGCCCAACGGCACGATCCGCAACATCCTTGGCGGCGTGATCTTCCGCCAGCCGATCATCTGCCGCAACGTCCCCCGCCTCGTCCCCGGCTGGACCAAGCCCATCGTGGTCGGCCGCCATGCCTTTGGCGACCAGTACCGCGCGACCGACTTCCACTTTCCGGGCGCGGGCAAGCTGACCATGAAGTTCGTCGGCAACGACGGCACGGTGATAGAGCGTGACGTCTACGATGCGCCTTCGGCCGGCGTCTACATGGGGATGTACAACCTGGACGATTCGATCGCCGACTTCGCCCGCGCTTCTCTGAACTACGGGCTGAACCTTGGCTGGCCGGTCTATCTGTCCACCAAGAACACCATCCTGAAATACTATGACGGCCGCTTCAAGGAGCTGTTCCAGACGATCTACGAGGAAGAGTTCGAAGCCGAGTTCAAGAAGAAGGGCATCCACTACGAACACCGCCTGATCGACGACATGGTGGCCAGCGCCATGAAATGGTCGGGCGGCTATGTCTGGGCGTGCAAGAACTATGACGGCGACGTGCAGTCCGATACTGTGGCGCAGGGGTTCGGCAGTCTTGGCCTGATGACGTCCGTCTTGATGACACCCGATGGCAAGGTGGTCGAGGCCGAGGCGGCGCATGGCACCGTGACGCGCCATTACCGCGAGCATCAGAAGGGCAAGGCCACCTCGACCAACTCTGTCGCGTCGATCTATGCCTGGACGGGCGGGCTGAAACATCGCGCCAAGCTGGACGGAAACGAGGCGTTGCTGCGCTTTGCCAACACGCTGGAACAGGTGACGGTGGCCACGGTCGAGGATGGCTGGATGACCAAGGATCTGGCGCTGCTGGTCGGGCCGGATCAGAAGTGGCTGACGACGATGGGCTATCTGGAGAAGGTGGACGAGTACTTGAACAAGGCGCTGGCAGGCTGAGGAAGACAGCTGGCCCGTTCTGCAACGGGCCAGCTTGCGCCAAAGTCCTTTTTGCCGCGCTATTGATTCAGGAACGTCGCGGGGACGTTGACGGTCATCGTCATCCCCTCGATCCTGAATTCGCCGTTGCTCAGGCCAAAGCAGCGTTGATCCAGCCCCTGGAACTGCACGCGCCGGATGCCGAGTTTTTCGGTCAGGAAGGTGTCATGCACGATGCCCATGGGTTGGCCCGACATGTCGAGGATCGAATAGCCATTGAAGACCTGCGCGTTGCCTCCGGCCGAGCATTTCAGCTCGACTCCCCTCATCGGCAGGTTCAGATCGGCGGTCGTGCGTGCAAATGCCGGTCCGAGGTTGGGATTGACCGGCATGACGGGAGCCGACGCCAAAGAGATGGTGGCCGCGTCCCCGCACGGATCGCCAAGATTCAGGCCGGGCACCGTAACCGCACGAACGGGCACCGGTCCGCCGGGGGGTGTCGTCACGACAGGCACCGTCGGGCCACCGGGGATTATGACCACAACGTCACCGTCATCCCCGCCGTCGCCATTGTCGCCGGGATCTGACGGATCGGCAGGATCGCCCGGGTTGGTCGGGTTGGTCGGATCGGTCGGGTTGGTCGGATCCACGGGTTCGGGAAGGTCGATGGCCGCCGAGTCACGGCAGGAGCCGAGGCAGACATCAAGCACATAGCCGTCGTATTCCAGAACGTCGGCGATCACATCCAGCCCCAGAACGGTTGTGTCAACCCCGACCACCGACAACGGCCCGGCGATTGACAGCGGTGTCGCAGGCTTGCTGGCAGGCTTCGTCGCCACCGGTGCCTTGCCAACCGTCACATTGCCCTGAACCGGGCTTTTCTTCTTCGCTTTGCCCGGTGCCCCGCTGCCCACGCCGACATCGGCATTGACGCCTTGTTCCCCGCCGATGCCGACATCGGCGCTGACTCCGCCGCTTTTCCCGAGGGAATCCCGACCCACGCCGACTTCGGCGTTCACGCCATCGCGGCCGCCGACGCTGACATCGGCTCCGATGCCGTCCCGGCCAACGGATACCTCGGCCGAAATACCCCGGTCGCCCCCAAGCGAAAACCCCTCTGCCTGCGCAGACCCGAGGGACAGGACAAGGCAGGCCGTAACGACAGTCGCGCCAAGCGGGCTTGGACGCGAAGCAGGCCGTCCTGTCGTCAAGGATGCGCAGAATGTCATGATTTTAGTCATGTCGGATTTGCATTCGTGAATGTGATTCATTGCAAAAAGCACGCTGGCTCCGGGTGTCGCCTGTGTCGCAAGTGCGCTACCAGTGCGTGCAATTCTAGAAATGCAACGAGACCCGATCCGCGATGCTGTGCGCAATTCAGGCATTCGGCGACTCACAGTTTGTCAAAGGACGCGAAACAGGCGGATAGTGGCCGGAAATTTAGGTCATATGTATTGACTTACTTTGAGCGCCGAACTAACGCGAGGCATGACCCCCACAACACGGCATTCGCTGATCGAAGATGTCCAGGGCCTCGGCCTCGGTGTGTTCCTGTGCAGCATCGCCATCCATATCCTGACCCATCTGGGCCTGATCACGGGGCAGACGGCGGGCATTGCCGCGATCATCTCGTATCTGTCGGGGTGGAGTTTCGGGGCCGTCTTCTTTCTGATCAACATCCCGTTCTATCTGTTGGCCTACCGGCGGCTCGGGCCGGTGTTCACCCTGAAATCCCTGATCTCGGTGTCGCTTCTGTCTGCGGGGACCAGCCTGATCCCGCAGGCGTTCACCATCGCCTACCTGCATCCGGCCCTCGGCGCGGTGATGTTCGGCAGCCTGACCGGGCTCGGCCTGCTGGCCATGTTCCGGCATGGGGGCAGTCTGGGGGGCCTTGGCATCGTGGCGCTGATCGTGCAGGACAGCACCGGCTTTCGGGCCGGCTATGTGCAGTTGATTGCCGATGCGGTGATCTTTGCGGCTGCGTTTTTCCTCTTTCCGGTGGAAATCGTCGGATGGTCGTTGCTGGGGGCGGTCGTGCTGAACCTGATCATCGCGATCAATCACCGGCGGGACCGTTACATCGCCACCTGACCCCGCCTCCGACAGGGATGCTGCGGCTGCACAAAGGTTCCTCTGGCCTTTTGGCGCGACCTGAGATAACGCCACGCCAACACGAACATATGAAAGTGACCCCCTCCCGATGGAGCTTCGCAACATCGCCATCATCGCGCACGTCGACCATGGCAAGACCACACTCGTTGACGAGCTGCTGAAACAGTCCGGCTCGTTTCGTGACAATCAGGCCGTCGCCGAACGCGCGATGGACAGCAACGACATCGAACGCGAACGCGGCATCACGATTCTGGCAAAATGTACCTCGCTGGAATGGGCGGGGGCACGGATCAACATCGTCGACACCCCCGGCCACGCCGACTTTGGCGGCGAGGTGGAACGCATTCTCAGCATGGTCGATGGCGTGGTGCTGTTGGTCGATGCCGCCGAAGGGCCGATGCCGCAGACCAAGTTCGTGACGTCGAAGGCGCTTGCGCTGGGGCTGCGTCCCATCGTGGTGCTGAACAAGGTCGACAAGCACGATGCCGAACCGTCGCGCGCCCTGAACGAGGTGTTCGATCTGTTCGCCAACCTTGGCGCCGACGACGACCAGCTTGATTTCCCGGTTCTCTATGCCTCGGGCCGCAATGGCTGGGCCGACACCGAACTCGACGGCCCGCGCAAGGACCTGTCGGCGCTCTACGATCTGGTGCTGAAGCATGTCCCCGCGCCAAAGCAGATCGCGCGGCGGAGCGAGCCGTTCCAGATGCTGGCGACCACCCTTTCCGCCGACCCGTTCATCGGGCGCATCCTGACGGGGCGCGTCGAGTCCGGCACTCTGCGGGCTGGCGAGACGATCAAGGCGCTGTCCCGCGACGGCGAGCGGCTTGAACAGTTCCGCGTGTCCAAGGTCCTGGCCTATCGCGGCCTCGTGATGACGCCGATCGACGCGGCAGAGGCGGGCGATATCGTGACGCTGGCCGGCATGTCGAAGGCGACGGTGGCCGATACCCTTTGCGCGCTGGAACTCGACACCGCCCTGCCCGCGCAGCCCATCGACCCGCCGACAATCTCGATCACCTTCGGGATCAACGACTCGCCGCTGGCAGGCAAGGAAGGCACCAAGGTGCAGTCCCGCGTGATCCGCGAACGCCTGATGAAGGAAGCCGAGATCAACGTGGCGATCAAGGTGACCGACACGGCGGGCGGCGATGCGTTCGAGGTTGCCGGTCGCGGCGAATTGCAGATGGGCGTTCTGATCGAGAACATGCGCCGCGAGGGGTTCGAGCTGTCGATCAGCCGCCCGCGCGTGATCTTCCGCGAAATCGACGGTGTGCGCCACGAGCCGATCGAGGAAGTCACAATCGACGTCGATGACGAATACACCGGCCCGGTGATCGAAAAACTGACAGGCCCGCGCAAGGGCGATCTGGTCGAGATGAAACCCGCTGGCGTCGGCAAGACGCGGATCATCGCGCATGTCCCGTCGCGCGGCCTGATCGGCTATCACGGTCAGTTCATGACTGACACGCGCGGCACCGGCGTTCTGAACCGGGTGTTCCACGACTGGGCCCCGCACAAGGGCGCGATCGAGGGACGTCGGCAAGGCGTGCTGATCTCGATGGAATCGGGCATTTCGGTCGCTTATGCGATGTGGAAGCTGGAAGATCGCGGGCATTTCTTCATTGGCGTGCAGGAACCGGTCTACACCGGCATGATCATCGGCGAGCACAACCGCGACAACGATCTGGAAGTGAACCCGCTGAAGGGCAAGCAACTGACCAACGTCCGCGCAAGCGGCACGGACGAGGCCGTGCGGCTGACCACGCCGGTCAAGCTGTCACTGGAACAGTGCATCGCCTACATCGACGATGACGAACTGGTGGAAGTGACGCCGAAGTCGGTCCGGATGCGCAAGCGGTATCTGGACCCGAACGACCGTAAGCGGATGTCGCGCGCGGGGTGATCAGCGTGACGGTGATGAACAAAAAGGCCGCCCGTCTGGGCGGCCTTTTTCATTCTATCTCTTCCACTACCATCAGATCCCGGACGCTCGCCCCTTTGGCATGCATCAAGGCTGCCTGATAGGCAGGCGAGTTGTAACACTCCACCGCCGCCTCAAGGCTGGGAAAGCGCGCAACGACATTGCGCGCCCGGTCGCGGCCTTCCAGTTGCACATAACGGCCACCACGGGCCAGAAATTTGCCGCCATGCGCCGCGATGGCCGGACCGGCCTCTTTCGCATAGCGGCCATATGCCTCGGCGTCCGTCACTTCGACATGGGCTATCCAGAGCGCGGTCGGCATGTCAGCCTCCGATGACGGCAAGCGCCGCCGCAATGGCCTCATCCGCCTTGCCGATATCGACCCCACCGGCCTGCGCCATGTCGGGGCGCCCGCCGCCGCCCTTGCCGCCCATCGCCTCGGCCGCCGCCTTGACCAGCGCCACGGCAGACACACGGGTCGTCAGATCGACCGTAACGCCCACCGCCACAGCAGGCTTGGCCCCGGTATCGGCGATAAGCACCACGACACCCGACCCGAGCCGCGCCTTCATCTCGTCGATCATCCCGGGAAGATCCTTGCCCGAAACCCCCGACAGCACCTGCGCGATGACCTTGAGGCCTGCCACCTCTCGCACTTCCGGCCCGGCGCCCGCGCCCATCGCCAGTTCGCGCCGCAATGTCGCCACCTCGTTCTGCAGGGCGCGGCGTTCGTCGACCAGCACCCGCACCCGGTCCACCGCATCGGCGGGGGCGGCCTTCAACACGGCGGCAACTTCGGCCAGACGCGCATCCTGCTGGCGCAGATGGTCCAGCGCCGCCTGCCCCGTCAGCGCCTCGAACCGGCGCACCCCGGACGACGACGCATTCTCACCAAGCGCCACGAAGGCCCCGATATCGCCTGTGCGCGACACATGCGTGCCGCCGCAAAGCTCCAGACTGTAGGTGGCCTTGTCCGCACCCTTGCCCGAACCGGGCTGCACGCCCATCGACACGACGCGCACCTCTTCGCCATACTTCTCGCCGAACAGCGCTTGAGCGCCAAGCGCGCGGGCGTCATCGGGCGTCATGATCCGGGTTTCGACCGGCCCGTTCTGCCGGATGAAGGCATTTACCTCGGCTTCGACCTGCGCAAGTTCGGCAGCAGACATCGCGGCACCATGGCTGAAGTCGAATCGCAGCCGATCCACCGCATTCAGACTGCCCCGCTGCGCCACATGGTCGCCAAGCGCGCGGCGCAGCGCCTCGTGCAGCAGGTGCGTCGCGGAATGGTTGGCGCGGATGGCCGATCTGCGGCCATGGTCCACCTGCAGCCGGGCCGCCTGCCCCGCCTTGATCGTGCCTTCGGTCACTTCGGCCACGTGCAGAAAAACGCCGGCCGATTTGCGGGTGTCGGTGATCCGCGCGATCCCCGTATCGGTCTGCAAGGTCCCGGCATCGCCGACCTGCCCGCCGCTTTCGGCGTAAAACGGCGTCTGGTTGACGACGATCAGGACCGAACCGGTTGCGTCAGGGGCCAAAGCGCCCTCCTGCACCAGGGCCAGCACCTGCCCCTCGGCGAGTTCGGTGTCATAGCCCAGAAATTCGGTCGCCCCATGCGCTTCGGCCAGTTCGAACCAGATCGCGGCATCGGCGGTGCCGCCGGCCCCTGTCCAGGCGGCGCGCGCCTTCGTGCGTTGTTCCTCCATCGCGGTTTCGAACCCCGCCACATCGACGCCCCGCCCCTTTTCGCGCAAAGCATCCTGCGTCAGGTCCAGAGGGAACCCGTAGGTGTCATAAAGCTTGAACGCCGTCGCCCCCGGCAGGTCCGCGCCCTCGTCCAGCGCGGCTAGCTGATCGTCCAAGAGCCGCAATCCGCGGTCCAGCGTTTGCTTGAAGCGGGTTTCCTCGCTGCGCAGCGTTTCGGCGATCAGCGACTGGGCACGGCCAAGCTCGGGGTAGGCAGACCCCATCCCCGCGACCAGCGCCGGAACCAGCCGGTGCATCACCGGGTCCTGCGCGCCCAGCATGTGGGCGTGGCGCATCGCCCGACGCATGATCCGGCGCAGCACGTAGCCCCGTCCTTCGTTGCCGGGCATCACGCCATCGGCAATCAGGAACGAGGTGGACCGCAGGTGATCGGCGATGACGCGGTGGTGGATCTTTCCCGGCCCGTCCGGATCGCTGCTTGTGGCATGCGCCGAAGCCTCGATCAGGCTGCGCATCAGGTCGGTGTCATAGTTGTCATGCTTGCCCTGCAACAACGCGCCGATCCGCTCCAGCCCCATGCCGGTGTCGATGCTTTGCATCTGCAGCGGGATCATCCGTCCATCGGCGAACTGTTCGTTCTGCATGAAGACGTTGTTCCAGATTTCGATGAACCGGTCGCCGTCCTGATCGGCGCTGCCGGGCGGGCCGCCCCAGATGTGGTCGCCGTGGTCATAAAAGATCTCGGTGCACGGACCGCAGGGGCCGGTCGGCCCCATCCGCCAGAAGTTGTCGTCGTTGTCGATGCGGATGATCTTGTGATCGGCGAAACCGGTCACCTTCTTCCAGATCGCCGCAGCCTCTTCATCGGTGTGATAGACGGTGACGCAAAGCTTGCTTGGATCCAGTCCGAAATCCCGGGTCAGCAATTCCCAGGCAAAGGTGATCGCCTGTTCCTTGAAGTAGTCGCCAAAGCTGAAGTTCCCCAGCATCTCGAAAAAGGTATGGTGCCGCGCGGTGTATCCCACATTGTCGAGGTCATTGTGCTTGCCGCCAGCGCGAACGCATTTCTGTGCAGTGGTCGCGCGCTTGTAGTCGCGCGTCTCGACCCCGGTGAAGCAGTTCTTGAACTGGACCATCCCGGAATTGGCGAACATCAGGGTCGGGTCGTTGCGCGGCACCAAGGGCGAACTTTCCACCACCTTGTGCCCGTTTCGGGCAAAGAAATCGAGGAAGGTGGCGCGGATATCGTTCAGCGACGGCATGACGGCGGCCCTATCTGCAAGGAAAACAACCGCTTTCGTTTAGCTCTGGCGGGCGGGCCTGTCCACAGCCGTTTGGACGGGCCCGACCCGTCAGTCATCCGTTAGCTTGTCGATCTCACCGGCGGGGATCGAAAGATCAAGCCCGTGCGATGCGCGGATCTTGTCCTCGATCTCGTGTGCCGTGGCCGGATTGGACCGCAGGAACGTCTTTGCATTCTCGCGCCCCTGCCCGATCCGCTCGTCGCCGTAGGAATACCAGGACCCCGACTTTTCGACCACGCCCGCCTTGACCCCCAGATCGACCAGTTCGCCGGTCTTGGAAATCCCCTCGCCGTACATGATGTCGAATTCGACTTCCTTGAAGGGCGGGGCGACCTTGTTCTTGACCACCTTCACGCGGGTGGAGTTGCCGACCACATCGTCCTTTTCCTTGATCGCCCCGGTGCGCCGGATGTCCAAGCGGACCGACGCATAGAATTTCAGCGCGTTGCCGCCCGTCGTCGTTTCGGGCGAGCCGAACATCACGCCGATCTTCATGCGGATCTGGTTGATGAAGATCACCATGCAGTTGCTGCGCCCGATGCTGGCGGTCAGCTTGCGCATCGCCTGGCTCATCAGCCGGGCCTGGCTACCCATCTGCATGTCACCCATGTCGCCTTCGATTTCCGATTTCGGGACCAGTGCCGCAACCGAATCGACCACGATGAGGCTCACCGCGCCACTGCGCACCAGCGTGTCAACGATTTCGAGCGCCTGTTCGCCGGTGTCGGGCTGGCTGATCAGCAATTCGTCCAGGTCGACGCCCAGCTTCTTTGCGTACTGCGGGTCCAGGGCATGTTCGGCATCGACGAAGGCGCAAACCCCGCCCTTTTTCTGCGCCTCGGCCACCACATGCAGCGTCAGGGTGGTCTTGCCCGAGCTTTCCGGCCCGTAAATCTCGATGATGCGGCCTTGCGGCAAACCACCGATCCCCAGGGCGATATCCAGGCCCAGCGAGCCTGTGGACGTCGCCTCGATATCCATCGCGGGGCTGTTGGCGCCCAGCTTCATGATCGAGCCTTTGCCGAACTGCCGCTCGATCTGCGCCAGCGCGCTTTCCAGCGCCTTCGCCTTGTCCATGTCGCGCTTGTCCTTCAAGTCCAGCTGGTTTGCCGCAGCCATTTGCCCGTTCCTTATTTCACAGCCGCATACCGACGGCAATTGCGCAGGTGTTCCCTGTTTGTCTGATCTACATGGGTCCAAAACGGGAACATTTCAACTCAAATCTTCGCCCACCAGCTTTTGTCCAACAAGGTTAAGGAAAGGTTAGGTCAAACCGGTCAATAGAGGGTTGCCTGCAGATAATCCGGTCTTCAATGCAACTGGCCCTGGACGGTCGCGGTCAGTTCGGTCAGAGAGAATGGTTTTGCAAGGAACACGGAATTCGGAACCCTTGCCTGGGTTTCTGACAGATGATCCTCGGCATAGCCCGAAACGAAGATCACCCGGACATTGGGCCGCGCCTCCAGCGCCTGCTTGACCCAGGACGGCCCGTCCATTCCGGGCATCACCACATCGGTCACAAACACGTCCACCTCGAGTTCGGGGTCCTGAAGCGTCCGGAGCGCCTCTTCGGCATTCTCGGCTTCCAGCACGGTAAAGCCCCGCATGCGCAGGGCGCGGCTGGCAAAGGCGCGCACCGGACCTTCGTCCTCGACCAGAAGGACCACGCCCTCGCTTTGCTTCAACAGGACGCGCGGCAGGGGAGGCGGCGCGCTTTCTGCGGGGGTGTCGTGGATCGGGAAGTAGACTTCGAACACCGATCCCTCCCCGGGTGTGGACTCGACAAAGATGAAGCCGCCCGACTGTTTGACGATGCCATAGGCTGTCGAAAGCCCCAGCCCGGTTCCCTCTCCCACCTTCTTGGTGGTGTAGAACGGCTCGAAGATTTTCTGCAGGCGATCTTCGGGTATTCCGATACCCGTGTCGATCACCCGGATCAGCGCGTAATCCCCCGGCGGGACCACGGCGCGCCCACGCCTTTGCTCTTCGCCAAAGGTGACCGAGGCCGATTCGATGTGGATGGTGCCCCCCGTCGGCATCGCGTCGCGGGCGTTCACCACGAGGTTCATCAGGACCTGCTCCAATTGCCTTTTGTCGGCCCGGATCGCGGTCAGCCCGGCGGAGTGGGTGAGTTTCAGCTGGACCCGTTCACCGACCAGCCGGTTCAGAAGATGCGCAAGATCGGCCAGAACCTCCTGCATCTCGATCCTCTCGGGCTTCAGCGTCTGCTTGCGCGAAAAGGCCAGAAGCTGCCCGACAAGGCTCGCGGCGCGGTTGGCGTTCTGATGGATCTGTACAAGGTCCGAGAAGTTCGGATCCTCCCGGTCGTGGCGAAGCAGCAAAAGGTCGCAGTGGCCCGAGATGGCCGTCAGCAGGTTGTTAAAATCATGCGCGATGCCGCCGGCAAGCTGCCCGATGGCCTGCATCTTCTGGCTTTGCACGAACTGAGCTTCAAGCGTCTTCAGCGCCGTCGCGTCCTGAAGCACGGCCAGCACGGCCGGGCGTCCCGCCTCGACGATCCGGCGCAGGGTGATCTGCAGAAAGGTCTCGCCCGTCGACCGCAGTTGCAACACTTCGGCCCCGCCGGGCACCCGCTCTGCCCCGACATCGGCCAGCCAGTCCGAGACCGGACGGCCCAGACCTTCGAACAGGTCATGAAACATCGTTCCGGTTTCGACCGTCGCTTGCAACAGATCGCGCGCGGCGCGGTTGGCCGCGGCCAGCGTACCATCCAGCGCGAATTTCAGCAGTGCCACCGGCACATTCTCGAAATCCGCCGCCACGGTGTTGCCGGGCGGGCGCGCCTGCACCGGAAGCAGGTAGATCTCGCGCCGCTCTCCGTTGCCTTCGACTTCGGCCAGAACGGCGCGCACCGGACCACCGGCCGCCGATACCTCGACCTCTTCGCCAGAACGCAGGGCGCCTTGGGTGAAAATCCGGTCCAGCCGCTTGGGTCGGCCGCCGAGAAGCCTGCGCATTGCCTCGTTGGTGAACAGGACGACCCCGGCCTTGTTGGCCGTCAGCATCGGAAGCGACAGGGTATCCGCCCCCCGGCCAGCGCCCGCACGATCCAGAAACTCTTCCAGCCGCCACAGGAAACGGTCTTCGGTCAGCATGTGAACGGACAACCGGGTGTGCCCGCGCCGGGTGACGACATCTTCGCGCGCCGCCCCGGCATGTTCGGCGCGGTTCTGCAATCTGTAGAGGACCGCCGACGGTGACGCAAAGTGATCACCCAGCGCGGCGACCAGTGTGGCACCATCCCGATCCCCGAACCGGGTCTGAGCCGACATGTTCTGGAAATGAATCTGGCCGATGCCATCCGCCACGAAACAGGGCGCTGCATCGTGACCGACCAGCACGCCGAACTGCTGCGCCTGACGAACAGCGGCGCGGCGGGCCAGCACGGTGGCCAGACGGCTTGCGACAACGAGGCTGACGAAGGTGCCGCCACCGACGACGGCCGCAATCTGCACTTCCCAGAGGCGGGTCAGCAGGCTCAGGGCAAAACAGCCCGCCGCGGCCGCAACCAGCAGCCAGGGACGCAATCCATCCCCGGCCCCCGCGGCGGACACGTCCTTCAAGCCTGATACCGATCTGGCCACCATGCTCCCCCTTTGGGATTCGCTTGCCGGTCCATACGGCAGCCAAATCCTTAAGCCGGACTTAACCGCAATCGACTATTCGCCTGGTTCCCCTTTGGGTTGTTTAAACTTCAAGGCTATTCGCGTCAGCAAAGCAAGGAAAAAGCCGTCACCCCCGTCCAACGGCGTGAAGCGTTGCGCCCGGACCTGATGCCAGCCGGGGTGGCGCAGAAGGAAGGCGGCGATCTGTGCCTCGTTCTCCTCGCGAAGGAGCGAACACGTCACATAGGCCAGCGTCCCGTCCGGAGCGAGAAGCGACGCCGCGCGGTCAAGAATGGACGCCTGCAAGCCCGTCAGTTCGGCCAGCCGGGTCGGGTTCAGCGCCCATTTTCCCATCGGATCGCGACGCCAACTGCCGGAGCCAGAGCAGGGAACATCCGTGAGGACAAGGTCGTAAGGTGCCGCAGAATTGGGGTTTTCCGTGATTGTCACCTGGGCGCCGGCCCGGTCGGCGCGGGCGGGCAGGTCGGTCATGCGGCGCGCGTTCGCATCATGCGCCCATAGCCGGATATCCGCCGCCGCCGCCATGGCCAGGGTCTTGCCCCCACCCCCGGCGCAGTAATCGAGGACCCGGTCACCCGCGCGCAGCGGCAGCGCCTGGACCACCGCCTGCGATGCGGCATCCTGCAATTCGACCACCCCATCCGAATAGGCGCGGGACAGATGGATTTTCCGGGCGTTTTCCGTCACTTCCAGGGCGAAGCTGGCAAGATCGACCGGCACGGCGACGATCCCTTCCGCCGCCAGCAGCGCCTGAGCCTGACCCAGGGTCGCCTTGCGTTGGTTGACGCGCAGGAACACCGGTGCACGCTGGCGCAGCGACTGCATCACACCGGTGAAATCCGGCCCCAAAGCCGCCTGAAGCGGCCCTGCCAGCCAGTCGGGGCAGTCCAGCGCTTCGAGGGGGTCGGGCGATCTTGCCGTATCCGCCTCGCCGATGGAGGCGGGTGCATGGCCCGTGCCGGTAAACAGGGTCTCTGCATCCACCCCCGCCTGCCGCAGCCCGCCCAGGATCAACCCGCGCCCGGTCATCCCGCCCCCCAGCGCCGCAAAGCTGCGGCGGCACCGCAGGGCATCGAACACCAGATCGCGCAGCGCCGCGCGGTCCCCCGACCCGGCGAACCGGTGCGACCTGGCCCAACCGGTCAGGGCCGCCTCGGCACCCGTACCGTCCAGCACACGGTCCAGAACCTCGATCGCCGCGGCAAGGCGCGCTGCGGGGGTCATCCCTTGCGTTCCTGCAGGATGTTGCCGCCGTCCACGACAATGACGGCCCCGTTGACATAGGACGCGGCGTCGGACGCGAGAAACCCCACCACCGCCGCCACCTCGGCTGGGGTCCCGGGGCGGCCGGGCGGTGTTGCACGGGCGGCCTGCATCTCGACAGCAGTGGCCGCGCCCGTCGCGATCCAGCCGGGTGCGACCGCGTTCACCGTGACACCGCGCGATGCCACTTCCAGCGCCAGCGCGCGGGTCAAGCCCACCATCGCAGCCTTGGCGGCCGAGTAGGCCGCCTCACCCGGGTTCGACACCAGCGGCCCGGTGACCGAGGCCATCATCACCACCCTGCCCCATCCCGCCGTCATCATCGCCGGAAGGAAGGCCCGGGTGACAAGGACGGCCGTCGTCAGGCTGACATCCATCGCGCGCCGCCATTGCGCCGGGGTCATGTCCAGAAAGGCCGCCGTTTCGGCCGGATGCCCGACCGACCCCATTCCGGCGTTGTTGACCAGCACATCGACCGGACCCACCTCTGACCACAGCCTTTCGACATCGGCACCTTCGGTCAGGTCGGCCTGATGGGCGGTCACGTCATATCCTTCGGCGGCGAGTTCGGCGGCACGCGCAAAGATGCGCCCCGTAGTCGCCGTGATGGACAGAGCAAAGCCCGCCTGCCCCAGATGCCGGGCGGTAGCCATGCCGATGCCGTCGCCGGCCCCCGCCCCCGTGATCAATGCACGCCGCATCGGTCGCTCCTTGTTCGGGGGGTGACTACAGGCGCTATCCTGCCTTCGCAACGGGGTCCTGCTGGCAATGATCCGCCGATGTGCATAAGGTTGCCGGAAAGAGGGAAGCACCACGACGATGCCGGATGATGCCCAGACCCGGCTTGGGCCAAAGGATGCCGCTTGTGCCGCGCCACAATCCGGCGAGCCTTCCGGCACTGCGCGCGCAACCCCCCTTGCAGATCTGTCGGATGCCCCAAGGCGTGGGATGCGTGACAAGGTGCGGCTGTCGGACATGCTGTTGGTTATCGCTGCGGATCCGCGACGCGAGCGCATTTCGATCGGCGATCTGATGGCGTCGATGGATGCGCGCGCGATGGGGGCGCTTTTGCTGATCTTCGCGCTGCCGAACGTGCTGCCAAGCCTGCCCGGCACATCCGGCATTCTGGGACTGCCGCTGATCTACCTGACCTCGCAGATGATGCTGGGCCGGTTGCCATGGCTTCCAAAGTTCATCGCCACCCGGTCCTTGGCGCGGACCGACTTTGCTGCGCTGGTGGACCGGATCGAGCCGTGGCTGGCGCGGTCCGAACGGTTCCTGAAGCCCCGGTTGGGCTGGCTGGTGCATGAAAAGGCGGAACGGCTGATCGGACTGGTGGCGCTGTTCCTGTCGGTGATCCTGATCCTGCCCATACCATTCGGAAACATGCTGCCTGCGCTGGCGATCAGCCTGTTCGCGCTGGGTCTGATGGAGCATGATGGCGTCTGGGTGATCGCTGGCTTTGTGGTGACGATCGCGGCCACCTCGGTCGTGGCGGCAGTGCTTTATGCGTTGCTGAAAAGCCTGATCTTCGTGCTGTCCGGCGCATTCGGCTAGGCTGCGCGCGTGCAACCCCATACTCCCGAGCCTGTCACCGAAGGTGTCAGCATCCATTCCGGCCGCAGGATGCAGGCACCTTTCCGGACGGCACCACAAGGCCCACGTCACCCCACCCGGTAGTTCGGGCTTTCGCGGGTGATCTGCACGTCATGGACGTGGCTTTCCTTCAGCCCCGCTCCGGTGATCCGGACGAACTGACAGTTGGCCCGCATCTCGGCAATCGTGGCGTTGCCGGTGTAGCCCATCGCCGCTCGCAGACCGCCGACCATCTGATGGATCACCGTTGCCGCCGACCCCTTGTACGGGACCTGGCCTTCGATGCCTTCCGGCACCAGCTTGTCGGATGCCGCGTCCTTCTGGAAATACCGGTCCGCCGATCCGCGCGCCATGGCCCCCAGCGACCCCATCCCGCGATAGGATTTGTAGGATCGCCCGTTCCACAGGATCACCTCGCCCGGCGCCTCGTCGGTTCCGGCGATGGCGCTGCCCACCATCGCGCAGGATGCGCCGGCCGCGATGGCCTTGGCGAAATCACCGGAATACTTGATCCCGCCGTCGGCGATCACCGGAATGTCGCCGGCCGCCCGCGCCGAATCCATGATCGCCGTCAGTTGCGGCACGCCGACGCCCGCCACGATCCGCGTGGTGCAGATCGAACCCGGACCGATGCCGACCTTCACCGCATCCGCCCCGGACCCGATCAGCGCCCGCGTCGCCTCGGCGGTCGCCACGTTGCCTGCCACCACCTGCACGTCGTTCGACAGCCGCTTGATGCGTTCGACCGCAAGGGCCACGCCCGCCGAATGCCCGTGCGCTGTGTCGATCACCACCATGTCGACCCCGGCGTCGATCAACGCCTGACTGCGCTCGAACCCCGCATCCCCCACCGTGGTCGCGGCCGCCACACGCAGACGCCCCATGGCATCCTTGCAGGCATGCGGGTTCAGCACCGACTTTTCGGTGTCCTTCAGTGTCAGCAGGCCCGTCAGCTTGCCGTTGCCATCGGTGACCAGCAGTTTTTCGATCCGCCGCGCCTTCATCAGCGAAATCGCCGCGTCACGGTCGGCAGGCTCGCGCAGCAGGGCGAGGTTCTCGCTGGTCATCATCACCCGCACCGGGGTCCTGTCATCGGTGGCAAAGCGCATGTCGCGGTTGGTCACGATGCCCAGCACCCGCCCCTGATCGTCGATCACCGGAAAGCCGGTGATGTTGTAGCGGTCCATCAAAACCTTGGCGTCGGCCAGCGTCTGGTCGGGGGTAAGGGTGATCGGCGCATAGACCACCCCGGATTCAAACCGCTTGACCCGCCGCACCTCACGCGCCTGCGCCTCGGTGTCCAGATTGCGGTGGATGACGCCGATGCCGCCCGCCTGCGCCATGGCAATCGCCATCCGGCCTTCGGTCACCGTGTCCATCGCCGAGGACAGCAAGGGGATGTTCATCCGGATCGCCTTGGTGACAAAGGTCGCCGTGTCCGCCTCGGACGGCAGGACCGAACTGGCGGCCGGCACCAGCAACACGTCGTCAAAGGTAAATGCCTCGCGAATCTCCAAGATTTCCTCCATCGGATGGGGTTGGGAGCGGCTCGTCTGACGGGTCCCTGTTTCACGGCGGCGTCCGGAAGGCAAGCCCTGCGGCGTGGCCTTGTCCTATTGCACGTTGCAGGTTCCGCCAGCCGTCGGCAATGTTCAAAAGGGTCGGTCAACCCGAACCCGCCCCCTTGCCCCGCCCCACCCCCTTGCCCCCGCCCCGTCCGTATGCAGACTGCGGCAAAGCCCGGAGCCAGCATGCGCGTTGCCATTGTCGAGAATACCGCCATCACCCATCACGGACAGGTGGGTGTGGCCCTGCACGAGGCGGGCGCGCGGATCACCCAGTACCGTCCCTGGCGGGACGGGCTTTTGCCCGAACCGGGCAGCTTTGACGGGCTGGTGGTGTTCGGCGGCGAACAGTCGGCGCTTTCCGACGACACGCACCCGTATTTGCCCCGCCTTGCCGCGCTGATGGCGGCCGAGGCAACCGGCGGAACCGCCGTGCTGGGCATCTGTCTGGGCGCGCAGGTCATGGCGCGGGGGCTGGGGGCCGAAAACCGGCTGGATGGCGCGCGCGAATTCGGCTGGTGCGAGGTGGGCCTGTCAGAGGCGGGGCGCGCGGACCCTGTTCTGGGCGTGCTGCCTGCGGTCTTTCCGATCTTCGAATGGCACGCCGACACGTTTACCCTGCCCCCGGACACGGTCCATCTGGCGCAAAGCGCGGTCGCACCTGCGCAGGCCTATCGGCATGGCCGGGCAGGCTATGGCATGCAGTTCCATTTCGAGGCGAGCCGGGCCGTGGTCGCCGACTGGACCCGTACCTTTCCCGATCTGGTCGAGCGGATCGAGCCAGGCTGGACAGAGGCCCTGCCCCGACGCGCCGCAGCCGCAGGTGCTGCGGCGGATGCGCATGGGCTGGCCATTGCACGCGCCTGGGTGGCGCAGATCGTCGCGGCGTCCTGAGACGACCCCACCCGTCAGGCCCGCCGCGAAGAAACCGGCATCAGGCGATGGCGGCGTTGGTTTTCTGGGCCAGACTGCCGGTCGCCCACATCTTCAGCACCTGATAGGCGATCGCAGGCACCAGCCCCAGCGCCGCGATCAGCACGATCACCCCGGCCCACACCCACTCCAGGGTGAACAGCGCCCCGGCAAAGGCCGAAATCGGAAAGGTCATGCTGGACCACATCGGCGTGAACCCCTGACCGGCGATCCAGCGCGCCCCGATCAGCAGGACCACGAAATAGGCCGATGCCAGCAGGCCGAACGCGACGGCGAGCCCGGTCTGGCCGGTCTGCATGGCCACGGTTGCCAGAAGGCTCGCCGGTGCCAGATGGATGGCCAGCATCGGGCGCAAAGGTGCGGGCGGCGTCTCACGGGAAAACTGCCGCGCGCTGAGGACCCAGATCAGAACCGCCATCGGCAGCGTCGCCCAGAACAGCGCAGTCGCCAGTCCGATCCACCCCAGCGTCCCGGCGGCAACTCCGCCGACGATCGGGCCGACAAAGGTCAGGTGCAGGGTCGGATTCACACGCCGCGCCGGTTCCGGCATACCCCGCAGCACCACGACCAGCAGCGCCGCCTGCCCGACATGGATCAGCAGGGCCGCGATCAGCACAATTCCCGCAAGACGCGGCGCAAAAGGCGCCATCGCCGTTGCCATCGCCATGCCGCCCTGCGACAGCGCCGCCACACCCCCCCGGCCCGGCAGAACACGCATATCCTCGGCCAGAACCCCCGGCCGGCGCGCCAGTTTCAGGGCATAGGCCACGGCGGCCAGCACCCACAGTCCCCCGGCCGCGCCCAGCAGCAGGTTCGCGACATCCCCCGGCAAGGCCAGAACGGCCAATCCCTTGCGCAGCGCAATCCCCAGTCCCAGCAACCCGAGCAGCACCGGAAACACCGCCGGCGGCATCTGCGCGCACAGCGCGGGCCTGCGGGGCGGAAACTCGGGGGCGGGGAACAATTTAGGACGCGGTTGCGGGGTCATCGTCGTCTCCGTATCCGCGATGCACGGACACCCGACTTGTAGGTCTGGCGGGGTTCAAACCCAAGATGCGATGGCCGCTGGACGGATGGGGTCTTGTCATCTGGACTTCCCTTGCGTCACCCGGCTCGACAGTCGGCCTTGCGCCGTCTGTCGGCACCAGTCGCGCGGCAGGCCAAAGCCTGCGGTTATGCGTTTGCGGGCGTCGCTGGGCGCAGCACCGGAAACCAGTCTTCGCGCAGCCGTTGCCCCGCCAGCATCCCGTGCCCCGGATAGGGCGGCGAGGTGCGCCCCGGACGGTCCACCACGCGGGCATCTTCCCCCACAAGGCGCAGGGAGAACGCGCGGCGGCGGGCGGTCGTCGTGTTGCCCCGCGCCCCGTGCAGGGTGCGGAAATCAAAGGCCACGGCGTCGCCCGGCTCCATCTCCCATTCCAGAACCGTCATGTCTTCGGCGTCTGGATCGGGCACCTGCATATAGCGGTCCGGGTCGGGGTAGAACGCGCTTTCCGACAGCCAGCGGGTCGGCAGCACCTCGCGCGGCCAGCGGTGCGATCCGGCCACACAGCGCAGGCTGGCCTCGCGCACCGGGTCAAGCGGCGACCAGAAGCTGACGGTCTGCCGCCCTTCGACAAAGTAGTAGGGCCCGTCCTGATGCCACGGCGTGGATTTGGCCGTGCCGGGTTCCTTGACCAGCACATGATCGTGGAACAACTGCACGCGCGGCGACGCCATCAGCCGTGCCGCCACATCGGCCACTTCTGATTCGTGGATCACCCGTTCGAACTCGGGGATGCGCTGCCAGTTGCAGTAGTCGTCAAAGAACCGGCCCGCCTCACCCGGTTTCAAATTCTCTGCGCCGTATTCCGAAGGCTCCGCCATGTTGCGCGCCACGCCTGCGCGCAGAACGTCGACCCAGCCGGACCACAGCCCCTTGACCAGAACCGCCCCGTCGCGGGCATAGGCCGCCACCATCTCGTCGGTCACCAAATCCGTCATTCCGATCTCCGCCATGCCACCAAGTCTTTGCGCGACCTGTTCGGGCCGTTCCCCGTCTGGCATGACCCTGCCACGCGAACGGGCGGGCCGCAAACCCCCTGCCCGGTTGGCAGGCAGCAACTTGGCCAAACCGCCTTGACCCAAACCGCTTTGATACCATGGCGATGTTGCGGCTTTCCCATCGCCCGCAAACCGTTTACGCAAGGTCAAGCCCGGCTTTGACCGGGGCCGAACCTCGGTCTAACCTCTCCACGCCGCCGCATTCCGTTACGGGCAGACGCACGATGAACCTCAAGGAACTGGCCCAGAAGCTTGGCCTGTCGCCCACCACCGTCAGCCGGGCGCTGAACGGCTATCCCGAGGTCAACGAAGTGACGCGCGACCGGGTGACGGCGGCGGCCCGGCGGCACAACTACCGCCCGAACGCACGCGCCATCCGGCTGGCAACCGGGCGGGCGATGACGGTGGGGCATGTCATATCAGGCCCAAGCCGGGCCGAGATCATGAATCCGATTTTTGCCGATTTCATCGCAGGGGCCGGGGAAAGCTATTCCCGGCACGGCTATGACATGATCCTTTCCGTCGTGACCGAGGA
>JAIYDJ010000099.1 GCA_027487575.1 Rhodobacter sp.
CGAAGCGGCCTTCGATGACGTGCGCCGCGCCTGCGATGGCGGCGGCGGCGTCGCCGCGCGACCAGACCACCGGGCCGGATTCAAAGCGGCTGTTCGCGGCCAGGGCCTGATCCACGGTCAGGATCGCGGGGCGGTCGGCATAGGTGATGCGGCCAAGGCGGGCGGCCTTGCGGGCGGCAAGGTGCGAGGTCGCCGCGACCAGAAACACCGGCTGTCCTGCGTAATGCACGGCTCCAACGGCCAGCAGCGGTTCGTCATGGGCAGACGGGCTGCAATCGGGCATGTCGGGCAGATCGGCCGCCGACCAGACGGCGACAACGCCGGGGGCCGCGCGGACCTGCGACAGGTCCAGCGCGGTGATGTCGCCATGGGCGCAGGTCGACAGCCCGAAGGCGAGGTGCAGCGCCGTGCCGGGCAGGGGGATGTCGTCGGTGTAGCGCGCCTGACCGGTGACGTGCAGGGCCGCGCTGTCGTGCGGCAGGGGTTTTCCCATGCTCATGCGGAAACCCGCAGGACATCGGTGGGCGTGCCGGTCAGGTCATGGAAGTACCGGGTCAGCAGGTTTTCGGCGACGGTCAGCCGGTAGGCGGCCGAGGCCCGCATGTCGGTCAGCGGCTGGTAATCCTGCGCGAAGGCGGTACGGGCTTGCGTCATGGTTGCGACGGTCCACGGCTGTCCGATCAGCGCCCGTTCGACATGGCGTGCCCGTTTTGGCGTGCCCGCCATGCCGCCAAAGGCGATGCGGGCGGCGGTGACGGTGCCTTCGGTAACGGTGATGTTGAAGCAGCCGCAGACCGCCGAGATGTCCTGATCAAAGCGTTTGGAAACCTTGTAGCAGCGCAGGGCCGGGGCGCGGGCGGGGATCGTGACGGCCTCGACGAACTCACCGGGCTGACGGTCCTGCTTGCGGTAGGCGAGGAAATAATCCTCCAGTGGCAGGTCGCGCCGGGTGTCGCCCCGCCGCAGGTGCAGCACAGCCCCCATCGCGATCAGCGCGGGCGGGCCGTCGCCGATGGGCGAGCCGTTGGCGATGTTGCCGCCGATGGTGGCGGCGTTGCGGACCTGCACGCTGGCATAGCGGCGCAGAAGTTCGGCAAGGGACGGGTGGCGGGGCTGCATGGCGGCCAGCAGATCGGTGATCGTGACACCGGCCCCGATGCGAAGGGTGTCGCCGTGATCCTCGATCCGGGCGAGGTCGGGGATGCCGTTGAGGAAGGCGATCGGGGCGAGGTCGCGCAGGCCCTTGGTGACCCAGAGGCCGACATCGGTGGCCCCGGCGATCAGGGTGGCGTCGGGGTTTCCGAGATACCAGTCTGCAAGATCGTCGGTGGTTTTTGGCTGACAGGGCGAGGGGGGGCCGTCTGCCCCCCCGGCCTCTGCGAGGCCCCCCCCCGAGGATATTTGTGGACGAAAAATGTGGGCGTCGGTTTGCATCCAGTGAGGGATGGCAGCGGCCTCTGCCGCCTGTGCCGCACGGATGATCGGGGCATAGCCGGTGCAGCGGCACAGGTTGCCTGCCAGCACGTCGTCATGGTCGGTGCGGCCCTGCAGATGGGCGCAGGCCATCGACACCGCGAAACCGGGGGTACAAAAGCCGCACTGGCTGCCGTGGTGGTCGATCAGCGCCTGTTGCACCGGGTGCAGGGTACCTTCGGGCGAGGTCAGGCCTTCGACGGTGCGCACGGCCTTGCCCGCGAGCTGCGGCAGAAACAGGATGCACGCGTTCAGCGCGCGCGACCCTGCGGCATCGGTGACCATGACGGTGCAGGCGCCACAGTCGCCTTCGTTGCAGCCTTCCTTGGTTCCGTTGAGACCCCGGCTGTCGCGCAGCCAGTCCAGCAGCGTGCGGGTGGGGGGCTCACCTGTGACATGCACGGACGTGCCGTTCAGGAGGAACGCGATATCGGACATCTCGACTGCCTGCCGCGGTCTCTGCATTCAAGGTTTTCGCATCTCCGCCCGATGCGGCGTAAAGCGGATGTGCGCCTTGTCGTTCCTAGCGATACATGAAGCGCGGTGCCCGGTGGCAAGGCAAGCAGAAACTCTTCGCCCGGTTTTGAAGCAGTTTCGGGAAATGCCGCAGAAAGGGGCGGGCTTTCGCCCCGGCTGATGGTTCGATAGGCTGTGCCCATGTCGCAAGCCCCCCGATTCATTCACCTGCGTGTCCATACCGAGCATTCCCTTCTGGAGGGCGCGGTTCCGGTCAAGGACCTGATCAAGCTGTGCGGGGCGGCGAAGATGCCGGCCGTGGCGATGACCGATACCAACAACATGTTCGCGGCACTGGAATTTTCGGTGACGGCGCTGGGGGCCGGGGTGCAGCCGATTGTAGGCTGCCAGATCGCGCTGGCCCACGACCCCGCCGGGCCGGGCGAACGCCCGCGCAGCCCCGCGCCGGTGGTCCTGCTGGCGCAGTCGGAAGCCGGCTACATGAACCTGATGAAGCTGAACTCGGCCCTGTACATCGGCAAGGGCGGGCAGTTGCCGCAGGTCACGCTGGACGAGTTGGCGGCGCATCAGGCCGGGCTGATCTGTCTGACCGGCGGGCCGGAAGGGCCTTTGGGCCGGTTTCTGGCGGCGGGGCAGGCGGCAAAGGCGCAGGGTCTGCTGGACCGGCTGGCAGCGATCTATGGCGACCGGCTTTATGTCGAATTGCAGCGTCATCCGGGCGAGGGCGGGCGGTTGCCCGAGGCGGAAGCCGCAAGCGAGCGGTTTCTGGTCGAGGCGGCCTATGCGATGGGGCTGCCGCTGGTCGCCACCAACGACGTCTATTTCCCGAAATCCAGCATGTACGAGGCGCACGACGCGCTTTTGTGCATCGCCGACGGGGCTTACGTCGATCAGCAGGCCCCGCGCAGGCGGTTGACCCCGCAGCACTATTTCAAGTCCGAATCCGAAATGTGCGCGCTGTTCGCCGATCTGCCCGAGGCTTTGGACAACACGGTCGAGATCGCGCGGCGCTGTGCCTTTGCGGCGTTCAAGCGCAAGCCGATCCTGCCGAAGTTCGCCGATGACGAGGTGAACGAGTTGCGCCGTCAGGCGAACGAGGGCCTGCAGCGGCGGTTGGCGATCATTCCGCATGCGGTGACGCCCGCCGAGTATCAGGCGCGGCTGGATTTCGAACTGGGCATCATCGGGCAGATGGGCTTCCCCGGCTACTTCCTGATCGTGGCCGATTTCATCAAATGGGCCAAGGATCACGGGATTCCGGTCGGACCGGGGCGGGGGTCTGGCGCGGGGTCGCTGGTCGCCTATGCGCTGACCATCACCGATCTGGACCCGCTGCGCTATGGACTGCTGTTCGAGCGGTTCCTGAACCCGGAGCGGGTCAGCATGCCGGACTTCGACATCGACTTCTGCATGGACCGGCGGGAGGAGGTGATCCAGTACGTTCAGGGCAAGTATGGCCGTGACCGGGTGGGGCAGATCATCACCTTCGGCGCACTGCTGTCGAAGGCGGCGGTGCGGGATGTCGGGCGGGTGCTGCAGATGTCCTACATGCAGGTGGACCGGCTGTCGAAGATGATCCCGGTGGAAGGAGTCAAGCCCGTCAGCATCACCAAGGCACTGGCGGACGAGCCGCGCCTGCGCGAGGCTGCGAAGGAAGAGGTGGTCAAGCGGCTGCTGGATTATGGCACGCAGATCGAGGGCCTGCTGCGCAATGCGTCGACCCATGCGGCCGGCGTGGTGATCGGCGACCGACCGTTGGATGAACTGGTGCCGCTGTATCAGGACCCCCGGTCGGACATGCCAGCGACGCAGTTCAACATGAAATGGGTCGAGGCCGCCGGTCTGGTGAAGTTCGACTTTCTTGGGCTGAAGACGCTGACGGTGATCCAGAATGCGATGGACCTGCTGGCACAGCGCGGCGTGGTGTTCGACATCAGCCTGATCCCGCTGGACGACAAGCCGTCGTATGACCTTTATGCCGCCGCCAAGACGGTTGCGGTGTTCCAGGTGGAATCCTCGGGCATGATGGATGCGTTGCGCCGCATGAAGCCGACCTGCATCGAGGATATCGTGGCGCTGGTGGC
>JAIYDJ010000107.1 GCA_027487575.1 Rhodobacter sp.
CCTGAACCGCCTCCACTCTGTGATCAGTTCCGTCGGCTCAGGCCCTGATCTCGGCACCACACAGGGGGGTCAAATTTGGGTGCCGATAGGGGGTCAGTTTTGCGTGCCGGTTGACAGGCAAGGTTGGGAAAAGTCACCGACAGGACATCCTGAGCCGAATAGCCTTCAATCGAAACAACGCTGCCTGCGGCGTCGGACGCGTCCCGTGTGATTACCGAGGCCAGATCGATGTAATCGCCGAATGTCCGCCTGCTGGTGGCCCTGATCCCGATTCCCAGAACCTCGGTGCGAAGCGCGGCGAAGACGAATCCGCCGCGTTCCGCGCCCGCTACGCTGGCGCCGGTTGCTAGCGTGGCCTCTGCGCGGTTGAACAGAACCGCATCAATACCGAAGCCGACCATCCGCAGGTCATCCAGCATTTCAGCCTGGCCGCCGATCGTCAGACGGTCGGACAGACCGTAGCGCAGGCTGACCGATACAGCGGTCGAAGCGCCGTATCCGTCGCCCCCGTCATGAAAGTCTGCACGTGGCCGTCCCGCCTCGACCGAGTAGTCCAGCATCCCTTTGGCCAAAAGGTTTTGCGTGGCGAAGAACGGAACCATCCTGGTTTCTTCATTGCCGCCTGCGTCGCGCAAGACGAAGATCGCCTCGCCGCTGCTGGTGATCATCGGCACCTTGGTCAGATTGAATGGCCCGGGCCCGACAGCGCCGGAATAGGCACGCACATTGTCGATATAAACATCAATGCTGGACGGAACCAGGGCCGTTCCGGAGTATGACAGCAACGGGCTGGTCACGACATCATCGCGCAACGAGAAATCCCGCCGGATCTGCACCCCGCCCAGCCGCACGGGCCGCGACCAGGCCTGCCCGGAAGTCGAGAAATCGCCTATGGTCAGTGCCATCAACCGGCGGGGACTGTGGACCGTGAAGTAAGTGTCGTGTCGCGTCAGTTCGGTCGCACCGTCGCCGCCTGCAGCAAGCGCTCCGGTGGTCGTGAGCACCCCAAGCGGCGAGTAGGCGCGCAGATCCAGTCCGACATAAGCGTCCCTGGGCCTGAAACCGTCACCGAAGATGTCATCACCGAGATTGGCGGTGGCCCGGTAGTTCAGCACCAGTCCAAAACCGCTTTGGGTTTCGGGCAGGTCGCGCAGTGGCACGGCGGAAATCTCCAAAGGAATCAGGGCCGCGCTGGGTGCGGTTATGTCCATTGTCTGGGCATCTGCGTCGTAGACGAAGGTGAGACCGGGAATTTCGTCCAGGATCACCGTCCGGCCGAGGTTGCGTGGCGCGGCGATACCGATGCCCTCCAGCTCGTCACGCCGGGCGGAGAAGCGGTCTGACCCGGCAGGCAGGGCGAACTCGGCGATCAGCCCGATCTCGCGACCGTTTATGGTGACCAGAAGATAGAGCGCTTCGTCGATGTCCGGATCGTAGGCCATTCCCTCCTCCGTCCCTGCGGTGTCGGCTGCGATCTGCGCGGTGACGGTCTGCGGCAACGCCACGCTGACAATGCAAATTCCCGCCACAAGGGCTGTTGTGCATACCCTCTGGTGCAACTCACTGCCTCCGTCACGATGCACTGGCCAGCGCGGTGGCGCGCTGGCCAAAAGCGGATTGCTTCAGCCGGGTGTTCCGAAACAAAGGGGCACGGAGTGCCTGACCGTGAACTTCACGACCTGGTTGTTCTGAGTCTTGCCCGGCAACTGATCCACCAGAACGCGGTAGCATTCCTGGCCCCGAACGGCCTTCTTGCTTGTGCGGACCAGCCGGATCGTGAGCTCCTGGTCCGGCTTCATCCGCAAGGCCGGAGGGCTGGCCACGACATCGCGCGTGGCGACGAGGTCGTTCCGGCCACCGTCGCGCAGCCAGCGCACAACGCGGACTTGTCCGAAGGTCATCCCCGGACCTCCAGCCTTGACCGTCAGGGTCGCCACCTGATTGCCCGCAGGGACGTTCATCGAGGTGGGCGAGACGGTGAAGTCGTTGGCCATCGCAGGCCCGGTCAGCGCGATGGCCACCAGGACCACGGCAGCACGCAGGCATCTGGTTGCAGACATGTCAGTCCCCTTCTCGAGGCTATGGTCCATAGACGGCAGTCAGGATGACGGTGTCGCTGTACGAACCCATCGGATAGGACGTGCTTGGCTGGATCTTGCCGTAAAGCGTAGCGTTGTAGCTGTTGGTCGTGCCAACCCTGACCAGCGTGACGGCCCCTTGCGTAGCAATGTCCGCGCCGCCCGCTTCCAGGACATGCAAGGTATAGGGAACGACCTTCAACCCTGACGCAAGGTTGCGCTGGGTGGTTGGCGGGGCTGGATTTGCACCCATTCCGACCAGGATTGTCGTGACAGTCGAGGTGCCGTTGCATACCAGCGAGACCACGGACGACGCATCGGTGACTGCGATCGTGCTTACGTCCCCAAAGGCCATCGGCGCCGCCGACAGGGTGCAGGTCCGCGTGACTTCGGCGGAAACGCTCATGTTTCCGGTCGCCGTCTGCGCATTTGCAGCGCACATAGAAATAATCATCATTCCTGCGACAAGCGCAGGACTCCGACAAGACATCATTTCGGGATTCCTTTTTCGAGACCGGCATCCCGAAATGCAGGCAACCGTAACGGTCGCCTGGATCCACGGTACACCCCTTTAGGTTGCATTGAAATGACAAACTGTCTTTCAAGGCAGATGGGGCCAGAACTGGTCATTCAACTTCATGGCCGACAGGCTCATTGATGGCCGCCAGTTCCGGCCCGGAACACTTTAGTGGCAAGCTGCTGGTCCGGGCCGAAAACTCGGCATCTCGGTTCGGCAAATCCAGCCCGGACGCGGGACCGGCGTGAAGCGCGGTTTGCGTCCTGTCTCGCCACTCGTTTCATCCTTGCCAAAGGCTTGGCGCGCCCGGCACACTTTGGTCGATGCGGACCGGAGACAGAGTTGCTATCACAGGTCCACATGATTCACCGGTGGGGCGCGTATGGCGAACAAGAACGGATTGGAACAGGTCTTTGAACGCGGGTTGTTCGCCTCCCGCTGGTTGATGGCACCGATGTATCTGGGGCTGTCCGTGGCTCTGGCAATGCTGACGGTGATCTTCATCCGGGAACTGGTCTATTACCTGCCGCAAGTCATGACGCTGGAGGCCGAACAGGTCATCCTTGTCGCGCTGACGCTGATCGACCTGACGCTGGCGGCCAATCTGCTGCTGATCGTGCTGTTTTCGGGGTACGAGAATTTCGTGTCGAAACTGGACATTCCCGAAGGTTCGGAACGGCCGGACTGGATGGGAACGGTCGACTTTTCCGCACTGAAGATGAAGCTCATCGCCTCGATCGTCGCGATTTCCGCGATCGATTTGCTGAAGCGTTTCTTTGCCATCGCCGGCATGGCCGAGGATCCGCAGCGGGTGGAACGGGAGCTTTACTGGGTCGTCATCATTCACCTGACGTTCGTGTGTTCCGGCGTGCTGATGGCTTTGATGGATTGGCTTTCTTCGCGCACCAAGCACTAGGGGTGCGGGGAAATGCCACTGGCATCGGCGGCCCGCCGAGGCTAAGACCCCCGATACGCCTTGGGGAGCCTTTCTTGATGAATGACGCCATCCGACCACAGCCGGGAATTCTGGACATTGCCCTGTATGTCGGGGGCAAAAGCCAGATTTCGGGCATGACGAATGTGGTCAAGCTGTCGTCGAACGAAAATCCTTTCGGCCCGTCCGACAAGGCGCGTGAGGCGTTTCAGCGTTCGGTGCACCAGTTGCACCGCTATCCCTCCACCGACCATGCCGCGCTGAGGGCGGCGATTGCCGATGTTCACGGGCTTGACCGCGACCGGGTCATCTGCGGCGTCGGGTCGGACGAGATTCTGACCTTTCTGGCGCAGGCCTATGCCGGGCCCAAGGACGAGGTGGTGTTCACCGAACACGGCTTCCTTCTGTACCGGGTCGCGGCGCTGGCGGCGGGTGCCACGCCGGTCGAGGTTCCCGAACGCGATCGGACCACCGACGTCGATGCCATCCTGAAGGCCTGCAACCGGCGCACGAAGCTGGTGTTCATCGCCAACCCCAACAACCCGACCGGCACGATGATTTCGGCGGCAGAGGTGGCGCGGCTGGCGGATGGACTGCCGCCACAGGCCATTCTGGTGCTGGACGGGGCCTATGCCGAGTATGTCGAAGGGTTTGACGGCGGGCTTGCCATCATCGAGGCCCGCAGCAACGTGGTCATGACTCGCACCCTGTCCAAGATCTACGGGCTGGGCGGGCTCAGGATCGGCTGGGGTTACGGCCCGCGCCAGATCATCGACGTTCTGAACCGCATCCGGGGCCCGTTCAACCTGTCGAACACCCAGTTGGAAACCGCCGAGGCCGCGATGCGCGATCAGGCTTACGTGGCCCAATGCCGCACAGACAACGCGCGGATGCGCCAGTGGCTGGCCGAGGCTTTGGCAGAACTTGGCGTGCCGTCGGACGTCTCGATGGCCAATTTCATCCTCGCCCGGTTTGCCAATGTCGAAGAGGCCGAAGCCTGCGATGCCTTCCTTCAGGCGCAGGGCCTGCTGGTGCGGCGGGTGGCTTCCTACAACCTGCCGCACTGCCTGCGCATCACGGTGGGAGATGAATCGTCGTGCCGCCGGGTGGCCCATGCGATTGCCCAGTTCAAGGGGGTCCGCTGATGGTGATCTACAACCGCGTTGC
>JAIYDJ010000038.1 GCA_027487575.1 Rhodobacter sp.
CTGCCGATCAGATGGAACAACGCGGTTTGCGGCGGGTTGGGCCATTAGTCGTATCCGGTTTCATCCCGTGACCGGATTGCAGGCTCGTTCCCGATGAAAGGACTGTCCGATGTTCATGAGAGTCGACCGGTTGATCACCGAACTTCCCCCGCCGAAGATGCAGAACCCGAATGCCGGTGCCGCACTTCAGGAGTTGCTGGGCGGCAAGTACGGCGAAATGTCCACCTTGGGCAATTACATGTTCCAAAGCTTCAACTTCCGCAGCAAGTCCAAGCTGCGGCCGTTCTACAGCCTTGTGGCATCGATCACCGCCGAAGAGCTTGCCCATGTCGAGTTGGTCGCCAACGGCGTTGCCATGCTGAACAACGGGCCGGATATCCCCGAGGGCGATACCGTGGGCCCCACCGATATCTCGATGTCGCCGTTCGAGGCGATGCAGGACATCCGCCTTGCCTCGTCGTTCTATTCCAACGGCGGCGGCGCGACCCCGGTCAACTCGGACGCGGTGTCGTGGAACGCCAGCATGGTCACCACGACCGGCAACGTGATCTTTGACCTGTTGCACAACTTCCATCTGGAATGCGGCGCGCGGCTGCACAAGCTGCGGGTCTACGAGTCGTTGAGCGATCCGACGGGGCGCGAGGTGTGCGGATACCTTCTGGTTCGCGGGTCGGTGCACGCGCATGCCTATGCCCTGGCGCTGAAGAAACTGACCGGCGTCGCGATCGAAAAGATGCTGCCCGTGCCCAACATCCCGCTTGGCAACATTCCGGAGTGCCAGAAGTATCTGGACGAGGGGTCGCACCGGCGTCTTTATACGTGGAGCGAGTCCGACTATCAGGAAATTTCCGGCATCTGGGCCAACGGCGAAGTCGCGCTGCCCGACGATCCGCCGGGCGAACTGGTGGTTGTCGAAGGCATGCCCGAGGGCGGAAAGATGCAGCAGCTTGTCGGTGTTCCTTCGGCCTTCACGCCGGATTATGCGCCGGAGGAAATGTTCGAAGTGGCGGCCAAGCTTTATCAGGCGTCCCGCTGACCCTGTCCGCCGAAGCCCGGTCCGGTCGGGACCGTGCTTCGGCGGAACGATGTTGGTCGCGCCGGCCTGCGCGCGACCCAACCCTTCCGTTTGCACCGATCGTCCTGCGTCCCGCCTGCCCGCTGTTTGAAACGGCGGGCGGTGCGGGTATCAGGAGGTCGAATCGGGACGGGGGATGATGCGATGCAGGATGACGGGCAGCACGACGATCCGGAGTCGTGGATCGGTCGAAGGATCACGCGCACCGATACCGTGTCTTCGCGTCTGATCCAGCAATTTCGAGCCACTCTTTCAGGGAGTCTGGCCGAAGCCGACGTGCCGCTGGGCCTGTTCTGGACGTTGTGCCCCGATGCCATGCCGCCCGAGGATCTGGGCCGCGATGCCCATCCCAAACCGGGGCTTTTTCTGCCACGCATGCCCCTGCCCCGGCGAATGTGGGCGGGCGGCGAAATAAACTTCACCCGTCCGCTGCTGGAAGGCGACCTCGTTCAACGAGACAGCATGATCATCTCCGTCACCTTCAAGACCGGGACCACGGGGCGGCTTGGCTTTGTCTCGGTCAGGCATGACTACCTGTCCGATGGGCAGGTCCGCCTGTCGGAACGGCAGGACCTTGTCTACCGCGCCGATCCGGTTCCTGGCGCGGTGCCCGTCCGCTATCCCGATGCGGCCGATCCTGGCCCCCCGCTGGCCGAACTTCGCCTCAGCCCCGATCCGGTTCTGCTGTTCCGCTATTCGGCGCTGACCTTCAACGGTCACCGCATCCACTATGACCGTCCCTATGCCACCGGCGTGGAAGGCTATGACGATCTGGTGGTCCACGGCCCGATGCAAGCGACGTGGATGATGAACCTTGCCGCGCGGGTGCTGGGGGCCTGTCCGTCAAGGTTCACCTATCGCGGAGTTTCGCCCCTGACCTGCAACCAGCCGGTCCGGGTCGAGGCGCATCGGGCGCCGGATGGCGGCCTTGCCTTGCGGGTGCGGCGCGAAGCGGGGCCTGTCACCATGACCGGCACGGCCCACCCCTAGGAATGCAGGCCGCCGTTCAGACCATGCAACGCGCGATAGGCGCTGGGGGTCTGGCCGAACATCGCCTTGAACAGGCGCGAAAACTGCGCCTGATCGGAAAAGCCGAAACGATAGGCCACGTCCGACAACGGCCCCGGATCGGGCATTTCCAAAAGATCGCGCGCCGCGATCAGCCGCTGTTCGCGGATATGCTGCGCCACGGTGCCGTTCTCATCCGCGAACAACTCATGCAGGTAGCGTTTCGAAATTCCGCAGGCATCGGCCACCATGCCGGGTGACAGGTCGGGCTGCGACAGGTTGCGCCGCACGAAATCCTGCGCGCGGCGCAGATGCGCGGCGCGTACTGCCGACCCGACCCCCGCCTCGGATGTGCGGTCCAGCGACAGGGCCAGCAGTTCGATCAGATGCCGCCCCAGAACGGTTCCGGCCGGATCGGCGTCGATCTGTTCGACCTGCTGCACCATGGTGCTGAACAGCCCGCCCAACCCCGTGCGGCCGTCGAAGACCAGCGCGCAGAACCGGTCCGGGTCGCGCAGACGGTCCGCCAGCAGCGACTTGGTCACCTTCAGCACGCACAGATCATTGGCCGAGGCATAGGAGAACCTGTACGGCTCGTCTCCGCGTTCCAGAAGGAACCCGCCCGGGTCGCACCGCACCTCGCGGCCAAGCTGGCGAAACTCGACCGGGGCGCGAAGCGGGATGGTGATCAGGTACTGTTCCTCGGTGGTGGCGGCGATGTGGTGCTTCTGGCGTTCATACTGGACGGGTTCGGTCCGCAACCGCGACAGGCCGACATCGCCCAGCCTGCGCATGTCGAGACGCCCCTTGAAGCGAGCGGCATCGCCAAAGGTCAGGTGCAGCGGAAAATACGCCTCGGCGATCACCCCATGCCAATGGCCGGCACGCTGGGACGCAGGAAGGTTTTCGGTGCTGTGGCGCGCAACGCTCACCCAGTTCTCCCCTCGCAGGCAATTCTGGCATCGCCGCAGACTTCGCTAACGCGGGGGCGGTGTCAACCGCGTCTACAGGTGCGCTGTGCGACAAAACCTTGTGCACGGGGCTTCAAGACGGCTGCCGGGAATCCGGTCACTGTGGCGGTTGACAACAGGCCTGGCAGGTCGGCGCCGATCTGTCCTGCGGACACTCAACGGGGAATGACGATGGCAAGACGCACTGTGGACCCGATCACGCTTTCCGTCGTGCGCGGGGTGCTGGAAACGACGCAGCGGGAAATGACGCTGACACTGGAACAGACCGCGCGCAGTTCGGTGTTCAACCTTGCGCATGACTATTCCACCGCGCTGTTCAACCACACGCCCGAGATGATCCTGCAAGGACAAGACATCCCGATCCACCTCGGCAGTCTGATCCCGGCGATGAAGTCGGTCGCGAAGTATTTTCGCGGCGACATCCACGAAGGCGACCTGATCCTGCACAACGACCCCAGCTATGGCGGGTCGCACATCATCGACACCTGCATGTACTATCCGGTGTTCTACAAGGGCGAGCTTCTGTTCTGGACGGTGTGCAAGGGTCACCTGACCGACATCGGCGGCCCGGTGCCCGCAGGCTACAACCCCGCCGCGACCGAGATCTATGCCGAAGGACTGCGCATCCCGCCGTTGAAGATCTGGGACAAGGGCAAGCCGCGCAATGACGTGATGAACCTCTTGTTGTCCAACATGCGGGCACGGCGGGATCAGGAGGGCGACTTCAACGCGCTGATCGGGGCCTGTCAGGTGGGCGCGCGGGCGCTGATCCGGCTGATCGAGAAATACGGCAAGGAAACGGTGCAGGACTGCATCGCCGAACTCCTCGACATGGCCGAACACCACATGCGCAGCCTGATCGCCGAGGTGCCGGACGGCGTCTATACCGGAACTGCGGTGCTGGAGGATGCGGGCCACGGCTTTGGTGATTTCGACATCACCGCCACGGTGACGATCAAGGGCAACGGCTGTCACATCGCCATCCAGTCGCCGCCGCAGATCCCCTATTTCATCAACAGCTACGAAGGGAACAGCCATTCCGGTGTCTATCTGGGCCTGATGATGTTCGCCCAATTGCCGCCGCCCTACAACGAGGGGCTGTATCGCTGTGTCACCACCGACATGGGGCCGCTGGGTACCCTGTGCAACGCCAAATCCCCGGCGCCGCACATGAACTGCACCACCACCCCGATGGAGACGTTGACCGATGCCGTGCGGCTGGCCTTCGAGCAGGCCGCGCCTGCCAAGGTGTCGGCAAGCTGGGGTCATGCGAACGGCTGCAACATCGCGGGCTGGGACAAGCGGCATGACGAGGAATATGTGACGATGGTGCTGGCCAGCATCATCTCGGGCGCGGGGGCCACCTCCAAGGCCGACGGCTGGCACGCGGTGGGGCCGGAATGCTGTTTCGGCGCGCTGACCTCCGGCGACATCGAGATGCTGGAACACAGCTATCCGATCATCATCCACCGCTATTCGCTGATGGAGGATTCGGGGGGCGCGGGCCGTAACCGGGGTGGGTCAGGGACTTGCTGGGAGGTCGAGCCGCTGGATAGCCCGATGACGCTGATCACCTTCGGCGAAGGGCGGCGTATCCCGGCGATGGGGGCCTCGGGGGCGAAATCGGCCATGGTATCGTCCAAGGTCGGGCGGCTGGAACTGACCCGCAATGGCGCGACGCAGATCATCACCGACAACGTGATCGAAACCATCCAGCCCGGCGAACGTGCCGCCAACCGCAACCCCGGCGGCGGTGGCTTCGGTCCTGCGTTCGAGCGTGACATCGCGCGGGTGGTGGATGACGTCCGCAACGGTCTGGTCAGCCTTGAAGGCGCGCGGCTGGATTACGGCGTCGTCATCACCGACCGCGACACGCTGACCGTCGATCACGCCGCCACAGCCGCCCTGCGCGCCGCCTGAAGGAACACACCCATGCAGAACCAATATCGCCTTGGCATCGACGCGGGCGGCACCTTCACCGATTTCATCCTGGCCGACCGCGATGGCGACGTGCGCATCTTCAAGGCGCTGTCCACCCCGCAAGACCCGACGCAGGCCATCCGCAACGGGCTGAAGCTGATCGAGGAAGAAACCGGGATCACCGCGCAGGACATCGTGTCGAACGCCGATCTGTGCATCAACGGCACGACCGTGGGTCTTAACGCGCTGATCCAGCACAAGGGGGCCAAGACCGGGCTGATCGCCACCAGGGGGCACGAGGACAGCATCGAAATCCGCCTTGGCCACAAGGAGGACGGCTATCGCTATGACCCCGAATACCCGCCCGCGACGATGCTGGTGCCGCGTTACCTGCGGCGCGGGATCACCGAACGGGTGATTTCGACCGGGGCCGTACACACCCCCATGAACGAGGAAGACGTGCGCGACGCCTGCCGCCATTTCCTCCGCGAAGGGGTCGAGGCGGTGGCAATTTCCTTCGTCTGGTCCGTGCTGCACCCGGCGCATGAACTGCGCGCGGCCGAGATCGTGCGCGAGATGATGCCGGGCGTCCGGCTGACCGTCGGCTCGCATCTTTATCCGCAAGTCCGGGAATACACCCGCACGTCAACGGCTGTGGTCAACGCCTACCTCTCGCCCATCCTTTCGGCCTATGTGGAGGCGGTGGACGGCTATTTCGCAAGCCTTGGCGCAAAGAACCCGGTGCGGTACTTCCAGTCGAACGGCGGTCTGGCCCTGGGGTCCGTGGTGTCGGACCAGTCGGTCTATGCCATCAACTCCGGCCCCGCCTCGGCCCCGCAGGCGGCGCTGTATATCGGCGAGCCGTGGGGGCTGCAGAACATCATCACCCTCGACATGGGGGGCACGTCGTTCGACATCACGCTGACCCGTGACGGGCGGGCGAACGTGTCGAAGAACATCGACTTCCTGCGCTATCGGATCGGCATCCCGATGATCCAGGTCGAAACGCTGGGCGCGGGGGGCGGGTCGATCGGCTGGATCGACAGCATGGGCCTGCTGCAGATGGGGCCGCAGTCGGCGGGGTCGCAGCCCGGCCCGGCCTGTTATGATCAGGGTGGCGAAGACCCCACGACAACCGACGCGAACCTTGTGCTGGGCTACCTGAACCCCGACGGTCTGGTCGGCGGGCGTCTTCCGCTGAACACCGCGCGGGCGGCGGCGGCCATCAAGGCGGGTCTGGCCGATCCGCTGGGCCTGAGCGTGGAACAGGCGGCCTATGGCATGTTCACGATCGTCAACAACAACATGGTCAACGCCATCCGCCGGGTGTCGGTGGAACGCGGCTATGATCCGCGCGACTTCGTGCTGAACTGTGCCGGCGGGGCGACGGGGGCCCATATCACGGCGCTGGCGCGGGAGATGGGGATCACCCGCATTCTTGTGTCCAAACTCGCCTCGGGTCTGTGCGCTTACGGGCAGATCATTTCGGACGTCAAATACAACTACATGGCCCCTGCCCCGGTCCGGCTCGACTCTGCGGGGGCGGCGGCGAAACTGGACGGGCTTTTCAACGGGCTTGAAACGCGCGGCGTGGCAGACCTGTCGCGGGATGGCTTCCCGCGCGACCGCATCTCGATCCGGCGCAGTCTGGACATGCGCTATGTCGGGCAGGTGCATGAATGCACCGTCGCGATCGATCCGTTCGCGCTGGACGACGCCGCGCTGGAACAGGTCAAGGAGGCCTTCCACGCCCGCCACCAAGAGCTTTATACCTATTGCGAACCGCAAAGCGTGGTCGAGGTGGTGAACGTCGAAAGCACGATCCTGGGCCGGGTGGACCGGCCGCGCCGGATGACCATCAGGCCGGGCAAGGGCGCCGCGTCCGCCCGTGCGGGTGCCCGCCCGATGATCTTCGAGGCCAGCGGCCAGACCCGTGACACGCCGGTCTTTACCGGGGCCCTACTGGGTGCGGGGGACCGCATCACCGGCCCGGCGGTGATCGAAGAGGTGACAACCACCATTGTCATCGAACCCGGATGGTCGGCAGAGTTGCACGAGACCGGCGTTTATGTGCTTGATCGTCACACCTGAGGAGGCGCGCGACATGGTAATCATCAACTGTGACATGGGCGAAGGTTTCGGCCTGTACCGCATCGGCGATGACGAAGGTCTGATGCCGCTGATCGACGTGGCAAACGTGGCCTGCGGCTTTCACGCGTCCGACTTCAACCACATGCGCCGCACGGTGCAACTGGCCAAGCGGCACGGCGTCAAGGTGGGCGCGCATCCGTCGCTGCCCGACCTGCAGGGGTTCGGGCGGCGCGAGATGAAGATCGGGCGGGAAGAGTTGACCAACTGCCTGATCTACCAGATCGGCGCGCTGAAGGGATTTCTCGAGGCGGAAGGCGTTCCGCTGAACCACATCAAGCCGCACGGATCGCTTTACGGCATGGCGGCACGGCTGGAGGATATCGCCCATGCCGTCGCCGATGCCGCGGACATCTTCAAGGTGCCGCTGTTCGGCATGATCGGGACGCTGCACGAAACGGTGTATCCGGCACGGGGCCACACCTTCATGGCGGAATTCTATGCCGATCTGGACTACAACGACGACGGCGGGCTGATCATCACCCGCGAACACGCCGCGACCGACCCTGTCCATGCCGCAGCGGTCTGCGTGCGTGCGATCACCGATGGCAAGACCGCCTCGGTGGGCGGACGGGACGTTGCCGTCCGGGCAGATGCGATCTGCGTGCATTCCGATACGCCCAACGCCGTTGCCGTGGCGCAGGCCGTGCGGGCGGCCATTGCGCCCTACCGCTGAACAAAGGAAGAAATCGATGACCAAGCAGATCCTTTCGCCCTTGCCCGGCACCTTCTACCGCCGCCCTTCGCCCGATCAGCAGATGTTCAAGAACGTCGGCGACGCCGTGGCAGTGGGCGACGTGATCGGGTTGATCGAGGTGATGAAGTCGTTCAACGAGGTGCAGGCCGATCAGGCGGGCACGATCACGGCCTTCGTCGCGGATGACGAAGAACCGGTGATGGCTGGCCAGCCTTTGGCCGAACTGGGCTGACAGATGGCGATCACCAAGCTGCTGGTCGCGAACCGGGGCGAAATTGCGGTCCGCATCATCCGCGCCGCCCGCGAACTCGGCCTGAAGACGGTTCAGGTCCACAGCGCCGCCGACACCGAAAGCTTTGCCGTGAAGATGGCCGACGAGGCGGTGCTGATCGGCCCGCCGATGGCGTCGAAGTCCTACCTGAACATCGCCAACATCCTGAAGGCGGCGGCCGATACCGGGGCCGATGCGGTGCATCCGGGCTATGGTTTTCTGGCCGAGAACGCCGATTTCGCCGATGCGGTGCAGGCCGCAGGATTGTGCTGGATCGGTCCCGCTGGCGATGCGATCCGGGTGATGGGCGACAAGGTGGCTGCCCGCGTCGCGGCCGAGGCTGCAGGCGTGCCGGTGGTCCCGGGGTCCGAAGGCCGCATCGACGACCCCGACCGCGCGCGCGCCGTGGCGCGCGCAATCGGCTTTCCGGTGATGATCAAGGCGGCGGCAGGGGGCGGCGGGCGCGGCATCCGCATCGCCCACGACATGGACGAATTCGACCGCCTGATCCCGCAAGCCAGCGCCGAGGCGAAATCGGCCTTCGGCGACGGGGGCCTTTATCTGGAAAAGGTCATCGAACGCGCCCGCCATATCGAGGTGCAGATCCTCGGCGATGGCACACGGGCGATCCATCTGTTCGAACGCGAATGTTCGCTGCAACGCCGCCGCCAGAAGGTGTGGGAAGAGGCACCCTCGGCCAGCCTGCCGCAGGCGATGCGCGAAAAGCTGTGCGCGTCAGCCGTGGCCTTGGCCGAGGCGGTGGGCTATCGCGGCGCGGGCACGCTGGAATACCTTTATGACGACGCGTCGGGGCAGTTCTACTTCATCGAGATGAACACCCGTATCCAGGTCGAACATCCGGTGACCGAGATGATCACCGGGGTTGATCTGGTGCGCGAACAGATCCGCGTCTGCGCCGGAGAGCCTTTGCGTTACGCACAGGGCGACATTCGCCTGACGGGCCACGCCATCGAGGTGCGCATCTGCGCCGAAGACCCCGCAAGGAACTTCCAGCCCGGCCCCGGAACGATCACCGGTCTGACCGTGCCGGGGGGTGGCGGGGTGCGGTTCGACACGATGCTGTATCCCGGCTACACGGTGCCGCCGTTCTATGACTCGCTCCTGGGCAAGCTGATCGTCTGGGACACCACGCGGGCCGAGGCGATCACCCGGATGGGCCGCGCCCTGCAGGAACTGCAGGTCGGCGGCCTGCCGACCACAAAGCCCCTGCACCAGTTGCTGGCCCGCGACGCGGAGGTGCAGGCAGGCGATTTTCACACAAGGTGGCTGGAACCGTGGCTGGAGCGCAACGCCCACAGGTTAGAGGAGACCCAAGGATGACCACGAGGTATTCGTTCGGCGGGGATGAACACATCTTCGTCGAATGCGATGAGGAAATGTCGTTGGAGGCATTTTTCAAGGGCCTGTCGATCACCAACGCGCTGCGCGAGGCGCAGATCAGGGGCGTGACCGAAATCTGCCCGGCCAATGCCAGTTTTCAGGTGCGGTTCGACCCCGACGTGATCGCCCCCGAGGACATGATGCGCGAGTTGAAGGCGCTGGAGGCCGTGGCGCAATCGGCCCCCGCCACGCTGGACACCCGGATCATCGAAGTGCCGGTGTTCTACAACGATCCGTGGACGCACGAGACGGGCCAGCGGTTCCGCGAACGCCATCAGGACCCGACCTCGACCGACATCGAATACACCGCGCGGATCAACGGGCTGGACGGGATCGACGGCTTCATCGCCGCCCACTCCGGCGCGCCGTGGTTCGTGTCGATGGTGGGGTTCGTGGCGGGGCTGCCGTTCCTGTATCAGATGACCGACCGCAGTCGTCAGATCCAGTCGCCCAAGTATCTGCGCCCGCGTACCGACACGCCGCGCCTGACGGTCGGGCATGGCGGCTGCTTCGCCTGCATCTATTCGGTGCGCGGCGCGGGGGGCTATCAGATGTTCGGCATCACGCCGATGCCGATCTATGACCCGGCACAGCAGACACCCTACCTGCGCGACTTCATGTGTCTGTTCAAACCCGGCGACATCGTGAAATGGAAACCCATCGACCGCGCCGAGTATGACCACACGGTCGCCGAGGTGGACGCGGGCCGCTGGATGCCACGCATCGCGCCCGTCACCTTCTCGCTGGCCGAATTCCAGGCCGATATCGACGGCACCAACGCCCGCGTGATGGAGGCTTTGAATGGTCATTAATGTTGTAAAGCCGGGCCTTTCGACCACCGTGCAGGATTTGGGGCGGCCGGGGTACTACCACATCGGCATTCCAACCTCGGGCGGGATGGACATGCTGTCGCTGGCGGCGGCCAATCTTGCGGTGGGCAACCCGGCGGGCGCGGCGGTGCTGGAGGCCGTATTCATGGGGCCCGAGCTGGAATTCACCGCCGATGCGGTGGTTGCCGTGACTGGAGCCGACCTGCCGCCAAAGGTGAACGGAGTGGAGCAGCCGGGATGGGAATCCTTCCCGGTGAAGAAGGGGCAGGTCCTGAGCTTTGGTTTTTTGAAAGCAGGGGCGCGGGCCTATATCGCGGTGTCCGGCGGCATTGACGTGCCGGTGGTGCTGGGGTCGCGGTCCACCTACACGCTGGGGGCGCTTGGCGGGTTCCATGGCCGCAAGCTGCAGGCGGGCGATGTGCTGCCGGTGGGTGCGGGTGCGGGCAAGGCGGGCCGTTCGGTGCCGGCAGCCCTGCGCCGGATGCCGGGTTCGCCAGCCGAATTGCGGATGCTGCCGGGCCTGTACTGGCACCGCATCACCGAAGCGGCGGGAAAGGGGTTCTTCGAGGACACGTGGAAGGTCGCGCCCGAGGCGGACCGCATCGGATACCGGTTCAAGGCCGGGCACCCGCTGGAATTCGTGCCGCGCGAACAGCCCTTCGGTGCGGGGTCAGACCCGTCGAACATCGTGGATGCCTGCTATCCCTACGGGTCCGTTCAGGTGCCGGGCGGGACGGAACCCATCGTTCTGCACCGCGATGCGGTGTCGGGCGGGGGGTATTTCATGCTGGGCACCGTGGTGTCTGCGGACATGGACCTGATCGGCCAGTTGCAGCCCCACATGCCGACCCGGTTCGTGAAGGTGACGATGGAACAGGCCCTGCAGGCCCGCCACGACCGCAAGGCCGTGCTGGACGGCATCACGTCCGCGCTGGCCTGAACCACGGTGGGTGGCGGCCAAGTGCCGCCACCCATCCTGACCTTGGAGCGACCATGCCGCAGCCCCCGGCCCCCCTTGCCTCGCCCCCGCGGCTGCATCAGCGGCGTCTGCGGGTGCGTGGCACTTCGATCACCTTGTTGAGCCAGGTGCGCGAAAGGGCAGAGGCCGACCTTGGCTTTTCGGTGGATTACGAACTGCTGGATTTCCCGACCTGCCAGCGCCGCGCCGCGATGGAACCCGAAGGTTATGACGTCTACGAGCAATGCTTTCACAATCTGGACATCGTCTGGTTCTGGGGCGCGCTGCAGCCGATCGACATCGACCGCATCACCCTGTGGGGCAGCATAAGCGATCTGGCCAAGCAGGGCGGCATCAGCAAATACGCGTGGCGCGGCCATGGCGACGCGCCGGTGCGCAAGCTTTACGTGCAGCCGGGCGGTTTTCTCGGACCCAAGCCATCACGCTACATCAGCATGTTGCCGACCGTGCACAACATGGACAGTTTCGGGTATGACCCCGCTGTCTTCGGGATGTCCGAAACGGTGCGCCCAAGCTGGTCGTGGTTGCTGGACAAGCGGGCCAAGGGTCGGATCGGGTTGATGGACGAACCCGCGATCGGATTCTTCGACGCGGCGCTTGCGGCCGAAGCTGCGGGCGAGTTGCAGTTCGCCGACATCTGCAACATGACCATCGAAGAGATCAACGCCCTGATGGCCCTGCTGGAGGACCGCCGTCGGCAGGGCTATTTCTGCGGCGCGTGGCGCGATGGCGATCAGGCGGCCCGTCTGGTGCGCGATGCCCACATCGCCGTGCAAAGCATGTGGTCGCCGGTTTATGGGCAACTCGGACCCCATCCCGGAGACTTCATCGAAGCGGCCCCGGTCGAAGGCTATCGGGCCTGGCATGGCGGGGCCAGCCTGTCGCGGCATCTGGGTGGGGCCGCGCTGGACATGGCCTATGAATACCTCAACTGGTGGCTGGGCGGCTATGCCGGGGCGGTGATGGCGCGGCAGGGCTACTACATCTCGACCCCGGATCGCAGCCGGGCGCACCTGTCGCCGCAGGAATGGGCCTACTGGTATGACGGTGCCCCGGCGGCAAAGGACCTGCGCGGCCCGGCCGGGGAATGGGTGGTGCGCGCCGGTGCGCGCCGCGCCGGTGGCAGCTATCGCGAACGTGCCAGCCGGATCGCGATCTGGAACACCGTGATGGACGAATACAACTATGCCGCGCGCGCCTGGGACAGGTTCATCCTGCGGGTCAACAGTGGCCGGCAGGCAGAGGAGGGGGCGGCGTGATCCGGTCACCCAACCCGTTCGCGCAGGAACCCCGCTATGAGCTGATCACCCGCGTCCTGCGCAGCAACATCCAGCGCGGCAACCTGCCCGAAGGTCTTGTGCTGCTGGAAGGTCCGATTGCCGCCGTGATGCAAACAAGCCGCGTTCCCGTGCAGTCCGCCCTGCGTCACCTGATGGCCGAAGGTCTGGTGCACCGCTTTGAAGGGCGCGGATATCTGGTCGGCCCGGAAGGCCGGAACATTTTGCCGGTGCGCCGGGATATCCGCGAATTTGCGCTGGATATTCCCGAGGCGATGGATGACGCGCTGCAAACCCGGGGCACGTGGCGACACGTCTACGAGGAAGTCGAAGAACAGGTGGCGTCCTGCCAGATCTTCGGCGAATTCCGCATCATCGAAACCGAGCTGTCCGAATATCTGGGGGTCAGCCGCACCGTGGCGCGCGACGTGCTGGCGCGGTTGCAGGAACGCGGGCTGATTCGAAAAAGCGCGACGTCGCACTGGATCGCGGGTCCGCTGACCGCGCGGACCGTGCGCGAGAAGTTCGAACTGCGCAGCATCATGGAACCTGCGGCGCTGCGTCTGGCGGCGCCGTTCATCCGATATGCCGAAGTCGAGAATCTTCTGGAGATGATAGATTCGGGGTCTATGATTTCATCCGAGTCCCTGAGCGACGCGCTGATGGATTTTTGCATCGCGCAGGCACCAAACACGACGCTTGTTGAAATGATCCGCGGCAACCGGCTGCTGTTGTCTTCGGTGAACCGCGCGTTGACCGCGCTGGGGCTGCCGAATGACGAGGCAACAATTGACCAGTACAGGACGCTGCTGGATCTGATCGCAAGGCATCCCATTGATTCTGCGGCAGAATATCTGCGGGATCACGTCGAGATCATGGCGCAGCGAAATCTTGCGCGGATGAAGATTGTTGCGGTGATCACGGAAGCTGGGGCTTTCGCGCCCTACCTTGCCTTGCAATAAATCGTACTTTGAATACAAAGTTCTTCTTTACTCATTGGGCAAACCACTTTCAGCGGTCAAACTAGGCGCTTCAGCAACATCTTTGTTCAGATCATGGGCTGAAATGGAAGTTTAATGACTTGTTGACAGTTCGTGAAAATAGTCATGTTATACGAAGTGCAGTTTCCTACGCTCGGGACTGGCACAGGCCGCGTGGCATGCCCCGCGACGGAACACAGGCAAGACGCACTTGCACTCCAGGCGCAGACCAAACGAGGTGATGGTGGAAACGACCGTATTCCGACTGGAAGGTGTGACGAAACGGTATGGCGACCTCGTGGCGTTGGACAACGTGTCTCTTGATGTCGGGGTGAACGAATATGTGTCGTTCCTCGGCCCGTCCGGGTCCGGCAAGACAACGCTTCTGCGGGTCATCGCGGGCTTCGAGACGCCAGAGGTCGGGCGTGTGTTCTTCGAGGGCCGCGACATCACCTATCAACCCGCCCACGAACGCGGAATAGGATTTGTTTTCCAGAACTTCGCGCTGTTCCCGCACCTGACGGTCATCGGAAACGTGGGGTTCGGACTGGCCCATGGGAAAACCCCCGTGGCCCCCGCCGAAGTGGACCGCCGCGCCCGTAAAATGATCGATCTGGTCGGTCTTTCGGGCATGGAGGATCGTGGTGTGGACCAGATTTCGGGCGGCCAACGGCAGCGCGTGGCCTTGGCGCGCACGCTGGCAATGCAGCCGAAACTGGTGTTGCTGGACGAGCCGCTGGGGGCACTGGATGCCAACCTGCGCGGGCGGATGCGCAACGAGTTGCGGGCGATCCGCGAACGGCTGGGCGTGACATTCCTGCATGTCACCGGCAGTGAAAACGAGGCTCTGGCCATGGGCGACCGCGTGGTCGTACTGGACCGCGGACGCATCATCCAATCGGGCAGGTCGGACGAGGTCTATGACACACCGGCATCGCCCGACGTCGCCCACTTCCTGAACCGGTTCAACCTGTTCGAAGGCCGGCTTGCCGATGCACGGTTCACCGGCCCGTTCGGCAGCGTGGCGGCACCGGTCGCGCGCAGGTCCGACCGCGACATCTATGCCGTGCGGTATGACCGGATGCGCGTGCTTCCGGCACAGGCCGCAACCGACGGCCCCGCGTTGAAGGCCACCTTCGTTGCATCGGAATATCTGGGGTCTTCCATCATGAACTTCTTTGAAACCGCCGACGGCAAGGTTGTGGAAATGGAACACCACCTCAGCCTTGGCGCGCCTGACACCTATGAGGCGAAACGGGATTACATCCTGACGTGGAACCCGGATCTGGCCATCGTCTTTGGCCGGGAGGGGCGGTGATGGCAGACCTGACAGCCTCGGTTCCGCGCCGCGACAACACGACCCGGCTGCTGCTGTTGCCCGGAATCATCTGGATGCTGCTGTTCCTGATCACGCCGATCGCGATGATCGTCTACGTGTCGTTCTGGACGCAGACAACCTTCAACATCTCGCCCGATCCGACGCTGGCAAGCTGGAAGCAGTTCTTCTCGTCCGACACCTATGTCGGCTCGCTGTGGACGACGATGCGGATATGGCTGATCGTTCTGGCGACCACTTTCCTGGTGGGTTACCCGACCGCGCTGTTCGTGGGATTGCTGGTCAAAAGCAAGACGCTGGCAACGGTCCTGCTGGTGATCTGCGTCATCCCGTTCTGGACGTCTTTCCTGATCCGCGTTCTGGCGTGGCGTCCGATGCTGGGCAAGGAAGGGGCGATCAACATCATCCTTCTGAAACTGGGGGTGATCCAGCAGCCGATCGAAGTCCTGCTGTTCACCGAACTGTCGGTGGTGATCGGCATGACGCAAATCTACTGCGTATTCATGGTGGGCCCCATCGCCTTCATGCTGGCGCGGATCGACCGCAACATCATCGAGGCGGCGCGGGATCTTGGCGCAGGGTTCGGTCGCATCTTCTGGAAGATCATCTTCCCGCTGTCGCTGCCCGGTGTGGTGGTCGGCGCGATCTTTGTCTCGGTGATGGTGCTGGGCGAATTCGCCACCTCGGGTGCCTTGTCGGGCCGAAAGGTCAACCTTCTGGGCAACATCATTGTGACGCAGGTCGGCTCGCTGAAATGGGCGATGGCGTCTGTCGTCGGGGTGATCCTGACCGTGGTGATGGGCGTCGTGATCGCAGGTTTCCTGCGCATCGTCGACCTGAAGCGGGAGCTGTAGCCGATGGAATCGCGCGTCCTGAAACCGATCCTTGCCGTCTATGTCGCCGCATTCCTGCTGTTCCTGTACGGTCCCTTCGTGGTGCTGACGATCATCTCGTTCCAGCAGGGGCCAGAGGGCGGACCGCAGTTTCCGATCATCGAATGGTCGACCTACTGGTATCAGCACCTGTTTGGGCTGACTCCGCCCTCGCGCATTGCCCCGCTTCCGGTGGGCGAGGCGCTGGTGCGGTCGCTGGTTCTTGCGTTCATGACGATGGTAACGTCGACCGTTCTGGGCGTCATGGCAGCGCAGGCCTTCCGCAAGCGGTTCAGGGGTGCCAATGTCATCTTCTATCTGATCGTTCTGGGCATGATGGTGCCCGGCGTGCTGACCGGGCTGGGCACGTCGCTTCTTGCCAACAACATCATCGGCATCGAACGGCACTGGTATTCCACCGCGTTCGCCTCGCATGTGGTCTACACGTTCCCGTTCGCCTTCCTTGTGATGCTGGCGATTCTGAACCGGTTCGATGCCTCGGTCGAAGAGGCGGCCTGGTCCCTGGGGGTCAGCCCGATCACCACCTTCCGCCGCGTGACGTTTCCGCTGATCTTTCCGGGGGTGCTGTCGGCGATGCTGTTCGCCTTCACGCTCAGCCTGGACGAATTCCCGCGCACCCTGTTCGCGTCCGGGCGGGACCAGACGCTGCCCCTTGCGATCTACGGTACCTTCTCGGTGGAAATCCATCCCAACATCTTTGCCTTCGGGGTGCTGACCACGCTGTTTTCATTCGCGCTTCTGTCGGTCTACGGCATCCTGATGGCGATGTCGGTCCGCCGCGCCCGCAAGATGGCAATGCAGGAGGACATCACATGACGGTTGCCATCATCACCGGGGCCGGGTCCGGCATCGGGCGTGCCATCGCGACCAGACTTGTCGCTGACGGCTACAAGGTACTGGCCAACGATGTCCGGCTGGAGGCGGCGCAGGCTGTTGCGGCGGAAATCGGCGCCGTTGCACATGCAGGCGATGTCTCGGTCGAGGCAGACATTGCCGCGATGGTGGCACAGGCCGAAGCCGCGTTCGGGCCGGTCACTCATTTGATCAACAATGCCGGGCACGTGCATCAGGGCCGGTTCACCGACCTGACGGTGCAGGATTTCGACCGGATGATCGCGGTTCATCTGCGCGGCACCTTCCTGTGCATGCATGCGGTTCTGCCGGGAATGCTGGCGCGCGGGGCCGGGGTGATCGTCAACGTCGCGTCGCAGCTTGGCCAGATCGGCGGGATTGAACTGGTGCATTATTCCGCCGCCAAGGCCGGGATCATCGGCCTGACCAAGGCGCTGGCGCGCGAGGTGTCGGCGCAGGGCGTGCGCGTCAACGCGGTGGCCCCCGGCCCGATCAACACGCCGCTGGTGCGGTCACTTTCCGCGGACTGGCAGCGGGCCAAGGCGGCGGAACTGCCGCTGGGCCGCTTTGGCGAACCCGAGGAAGTGGCGGCGACCGTCGCCTTCCTGTGTTCACCCGCCGCATCGTTGTTCGTGGGCCAGACGCTCGGCCCGAATTCCGGAGACGTGATGCTATGACGCAAATCACCCTGATCACCGGCGCAGGCATCGGCATCGGCCGCGCCACGGCCCTGGCGTTCGCCGCGACAGGCAGCCATGTCGTCGTGACCGACGTGCTGGAGCCGCAGGGCCATGCCGTCGTCGCGGACATCAAGGCGGCGGGCGGCAGCGCGGAGTTCATGGCGCTCGACGTGCGCTCGACCGAAGGCGCGGATGCGGTGGTCGCCGCCGTCGAGGCGAAGCATGGCCGGATCGACACCATCGTCGCCAATGCCGGGATCGCGCACCGGGTGCCCCTTGCGGACCTGACCGACGAAAAGTGGGACCACACGTTTGATATCGACCTCAAGGGCATCTACCGCATCGTGCGCCCCGCCCTGCCCGGCATGAAGGCGCGCAGATCGGGGTCCGTGATCGCCTTGTCGTCAATCATGGGCGTGGCTTACGGCTGGGATGAGCATGTCCACTATTCGGCGGCCAAGGCCGGGGTCGTGGGGCTGGTGCGCGGGCTGGCGGTCGAACTTGCCCGCGACGGAATCCGCGTCAACGGCGTGGCCCCCGGCTACATCCGCACGGCGCAACTGCTGTCGAAAGAGCATTCGGTCGGCCCCGATGCCGACAAATGCGGAGAATACATCCCCATGGGGCGCATCGGCGAGCCGGACGACATCGCCGACGTGATCCTGTTTCTGGCGTCCCATGGCGCGCGATACGTGACCGGACAGGTCATTGTCGTGGATGGAGGGCTGCTTGTCGGGCGGTACTGATCCGGCGGCAAAGAAGAAGACTGAACCAAGCAAAGACCACAGGAGGTAGAAGAATGAACGAAATGTCTCTTTCCAGACGGAAATTCCTGCAAACCACCGCAGGCTCGATGGCGCTGGCAGCGGGCGGCATGCCCTTCCTTGGCGCGCAGCAGGCCTTCGCGGCCGATCTCGCGTCGCAGGAACTGCGCACCGTCGGTCTGTCCGTGACCGTGCAGGAGCGCATCCTGAACGAGTTCAAGGCCGCCTCGGGGGTCAAGGCGGTGTCGGGCAAGGCCGACATCTTCCCGAACACCCAGACCGAACTGCTGTCGGGCTCCACCTCGTACGACTGCTGGGAAGTGATCGGCGAACGTCTGCCGTCCATCGTGCAGACCGACCTCGTGTCGCCGATCCCGACCGCAAACCTGAAGAACTGGACCGGCATCGGGGAAAGCTTCCTCAAGCCGTCCGACAAGTGGGAAGCCCGCGCGCAGATCGTCGGCCAGATCTGGACCGATGAATCGCAGACCGCACTGAACATGGTTCCGACCGTCTACAACTTCGACTCCATCGGATACCGTCCCGATCTGGTCGATGCGGAAGAAGCCTCGAACTGGTCCGCGCTGTTCGACCCCAAGTTCAAGGGCAAGACCGGTCTGAACGTCGACCCGCTGATCGCGTTCGGTCAGGCCGTCATGGCGATGAACGAACTGGGCCTGCTGAACGTCGCAAACCCCGGCAACCCGGATGCTGCGGCCATCGAGGAAGCCTCCAAATTCCTGATCTCGAAGAAGAAGGAAGGCCAGTTCCGCGCGCTGTGGGGTGACTTCGGCGAGTTGGTGAACCTTCTGGCCTCGGGCGAGATGATCATCGCCGACGCCTGGCAGCCCGCCGTGATGGCGGTCAAGGCACAGGGCGTGCAGTGCTCTTACGCCACGATGAAGGCAGGCTACCGCGGTTGGGCTATCGGGGTTTCGGCGCTGAAATCCTCGCCGAACCTCGATGCCGTCACCGCCTATGCCGACTACTGGCTGTCGGGCGGACCGGCGGTTGCCGTGTCCGAACAGGGCTACTATTCGCCCAACGACAAGGTCAAGGCGATCATGGCCCCCGAAAAGTACGCCTTCTGGTACGAAGGCGCACCATGGGTTGGCGCGGAAGACCGTGGCATCAAGGAAGGCGATCTTCGCGACGGCGGCAGCCTCGCGACCCGCGCGGCGAACGTGGCCTATTGGCACCAGTGGCCGGACGAGTACGACCTGCTGATCCAGAAGTGGGACGAATTCCTGTCGGCCTGATCCTGAAACGCCGGGCCGGGGCGTCATGCCCCGGTCCATCCCTGCCCAAACCCGAGGATCCACACCCGTGGCCTATGACCTGCAGCTTTCGCATATCGGCAAGGTGTACGACAACGGCACGCCGGCCGTGATCGACTTCAACCTTGATGTCGACAAGGGCGAGTTCATCGCCTTCCTCGGCCCGTCCGGCTGCGGCAAGACGACGACCCTGCGGATGATTGCGGGTTTCGAGACGATCACCTCGGGCGATCTGATGATCCGCGGGAAACGGATCAACGATCTGGCCCCCGAACAGCGTCCGACCTCGATGATCTTCCAGAATTACGCGCTGTTCCCGCACATGACGGTGCGGCAGAACGTGCATTTCGGCCTTGAGGTGAAGAAGACCCCGGTGGCCGAGGCGAACCGCAAGGTGGACCGCATCCTTGACAAGCTGGGCCTGACCGAGGTGGCCGACGTGCGGCCCACCCGGCTTTCGGGCGGGCAGCGCCAGCGGATCGCGCTGGCCCGGTCTCTGGTGGTGGAACCCGACATCCTGCTGCTGGATGAACCGCTTGGCGCACTGGACGCCAACCTGCGCAAAAGCATCCAGAACGAGTTGAAACTGCTGCAGCGCGATCTGGGCATCACCTTTGTGTTCGTCACCCACGCGCAGTCCGAGGCGCTGGCGCTGTCGGACCGGATCGTGGTGATGAACGCCGGAAGGGTCGAGCAGATCAGCGCGCCGCGTGAATTGTATACCCGCCCCTCGAGCCTGTTCGTGGCACGCTTCATCGGGGCGAACACGCTGATTTCCGGCACGGCGCGCACCAGTGCGGATGGCCAGGTGCAGGTCGACTCGGCCTTTGGCCCGCTGGCCGCGATTGCCCATGGCGCGGCGGTCGCACCCGGTGCGGCGGTGTCCATCGTGCTGCCCGCCGAGGCGATGCATGTCCTGCCCGGAACCCTGCCCGAAGCAGAGGCGCGCGGAACACACGGGGCGAACGTCATTCCCTGCCAGATCAACCGGTTGCAGCTTGTCGGGCATATCATGCAGATCGCCCTGACTTTCCCGAACGGCGATGTCGTGTCGCTGGAGGGGCATGAGGACAAGTATCGCGGCTTGCTGGTGGCGGGGGCTTCCGGATATGTCGCATGGTCGCCGCAAGACGCGACCCTGATCGTCGGATAGGGGTGCTGCATGTCGATCGGCACCGTCAGCCAGCTTTCCCGTGACCTGCGCAGCGGCAAGCGCGATCCTGTCGATCTGGTGGCAGAGGTGTTCGACCGCATCACGGCCCACGGCGACCCGGCCCTGTTCATCCGCACCCTGCGCCCGCGCGCCGAAGCCGAAGCGCAAGCCGCACGGTTGCGGTTGCGGGCGGGAAATCCGGCCAGTCTGGCCGATGGCGTGCCGATGGCGTGGAAAGACCTGTTCGACCTGCAGGGCACGGTGACGACCGCAGGATCGGTCGTGCTGCGCGGCGACGTGCCCGCCGCCCGTGACGCGGCGCTGGTCCATGCGGCGATGCGCGCCGGGATGGTCAGCGTGGGTGCAGTCAACATGACCGAATTCGCCTATTCCGGCATCGGCCTGAACCCGCACTACGGCACGCCACGCAACCCCTGCGATCCGGTCGTGGCGCGGTCGCCCGGCGGGTCATCGTCTGGAAGCGGTGCGGTGGTGGCGGCGGGCATCGTGCCTGTGTCCATCGGCACCGACACGGGCGGGTCAATCCGGATACCGGCGTCCTTCAACGGCGTCGTGGGATACAAGACCTCGGTCGGGCACTATCCGATGGATGGGGTTTTCCCGCTGTCGCGCACGCTCGACACGCTGGGTCCGCTGGCGCAGACCGTCGAAGATTGCGTGCTGACCGACGCCGCCCTGCGCGGCCTGCGCGCCCCGGCCATCGCAGTGGCATCGGTGACATTGCTCGATTTCGTCATTCCCGACAGCCACATGATGGATGACCTTTCCCCCGCCGTGGCCGCGAACTTCGAGGCGGCGGTTGCGCGCCTGTCAGCGGCCGGGGCGCGGGTCCGTCCGATCGCCCTGCCCGAACTGCGCGAGGTCGCAGACCTCATGGGCCGCTACGGCCCGCTGACCTCGGCCGAGGCGATGGATGTGCACCGCGAACGCCTGTCCGGGCCGGACGCCGCCCGCGTCGACCCGCGCGTGGTGCGCCGCATCCGGATGGCCGACGGGATGAGTGCCGTCGACCTGATCCGCCTGACCCGCGCCCGCGCCGACTGGATCGGACGGATCAACGCGCGGCTGGGGTCGGCCATCCTGATCTGTCCGACGACCCCGTCTGTGGCAATGCCGATCGCACCGCTGGAGGCGGATGTGGAGGTGTTCTTCCACCACAATTTCCGTGCCCTGCGCAACACGGCCATCGGCAACTTTCTGGATTGGTGCGGGCTGTCCATCCCTTCGGGGCAGGACAGCGATTCGATGCCGACGGGGTTCATGCTGTGCGCGCCGCGCGGGCAGGACGCGCGGATGCTGGCGGCGGGACTTTCCATCGAACGACTTGTCAGAGGATGACCATGGCTGAAGCGTTTCCGACACTGTTCTCGCCCGCCAACCTTGGTCCGCTGACACTGCGCAACAGGATCGCAATGGCCCCGCTGACGCGCCAGATGGCACATGCGGACGGCACGCCGACCGACGAGATGGCAGCCTACTATGCGCGCCGCGCCCGGGGCGGGCTGGGGCTGATCATCACCGAAGGGACCTATGAGCAGGATGGCTGGCAGTCGAAGTCCTACATGTCCCAACCCGGCATCGCGACCGATGCACATGTCGCCGGATGGTCCAGGGTGTGCGATGCCGTCCATGCCCACGATTGCAGGATCATCATCCAGTTGATGCATGGGGGGCGCGTGTCGGATCCGCGTGTCCTGAACGGGCAACCCCCGGTCAGCGCATCGGCCACCCGAAGCGAAGGCTGGTCGCTTTACACGGACAACAGCTATGAAAAGGACATCCGCAATATCGCGGGCGAATGGCCGAAGGTCACCTTTGGCCAGGCCCGCGCACTGAGCGTTGCGGACATTCACGAGGTGGCAGACGGCTTTGCCGCCGGGGCTGGCCGCGCGATCGCTGCCGGCGCCGACGGGGTCGAGGTGCACGGGGCGAACGGCTATCTGCTGTGGCAGTTCATCAACCCCGCGACCAACCTGCGCACCGACGAATTCGGCGGTTCGGCCGAGAACAACCTGCGCTTCGCAAAGCTGATCGGAGACAGGATCCGTGCTGTCATCGGACCCGACAAGCTCATCACCCTCAGGCTCAGCCAGGACGGGGTTGACGATTTCGTCGGTGCCTGGCCCGGCGTCGCCTATGCCAAGGCCATCGGCGCAGCACTGCAGAATTCGGCCTTTGACGCGTTGCACTGGTCCAGCTTCGACTATCTGACCAACCGGCAGACCGACGATGCGACACCGATGCCGACCGTGATCGGCCGCGCTTCGGGCAAGCCGATGATCACCAACGGCGGCATTGCGACGGGCGCGCAGGCCGAGGCTGCGCTGACCAGCGGTGCCGCCGACATCGTGGCCATCGGCCGCCCGATCTTTGCCCACCCGGACTGGCCGTACATCGTCCGGTCCGGGGCCGACTATGACTGGTTGCCCTTCGACCGCAAATACGTGGTCCAGCCACCGTTGGACTATGGTCTTGCCTATCCCGTGGGTCTGGCCGACCCGCTTTGGCCCACTGCATAACCTGAGGAGGAACTTCACATGCCCAAGAAAATAATGTGCGCTTTCGGGACCGATATCGACTCGGTTGCCGGCTGGATCGGGTCCTATGGCGGCGGCGACAGCCCGTCCGACATTCAGCGCGGCATCTTTGCAACCGAAGTGGGCGTGCCGCGCCTGCTGCGCCTGTTCAAGAAGTACGGTCTGAAGACCAGCTTCTTCATCCCCGGTCACAGCCTTGAAACCTTCCCCAAGGAAATGGAGATGATCGTCAAGGACGGTCACGAGGTTGGCGCGCACGGCTATCTGCACGAAAACCCCATCGCGATGACGCCGAGCCAGGAAGAAGACGTTCTGGTGAAGTCGATCGAGCTCATCCAGGGCCTGACCGGATCGAAACCGCGCGGCTATGTGGCACCGTGGTGGGAAATGTCGGCCAACACCGCCGCATTGCTGCTGAAGCACGGCTTCACCTATGACCACAGCCAGGGCTACCGCGACTTCCAGCCGTTCTATGCCAAGGTCGGCGACAGCTGGAACACCATCGACTATTCCAAGACCGCCAAGGAATGGATGCACCCCCTGAAGCATGGCACGGAAATCGACCTCGTCGACATCGCGGCCAACTGGTACGTCGACGACCTGCCACCGATGATGTTCATGAAGAAGGCCCCGAACAGCCACGGCTTCGTCAACCCGCGCGACATCGAGGAAATGTGGCGCGACCAGTTCGACTGGGTCTACCGCGAGATGGAGTATGCGGTGTTCGCCTTCACCATCCACCCCGATGTGGCAGGCCGCCCGCAGGTTCTGCTGATGCTGGAACGGCTGATCGAATACATCAGCAAGCATTCCGGCGTCGAATGGGCCACGTTCGAGGATATCGCCAACGATTTCCGCAAGCGCTATCCCTTTGGCGGCGCCGCGCGTCCCGAAGTGATCTGATCTACTGGCCGGGGTGTCGCTGGCTGCCCCGGCCACATTCTGGAAAGACCGAAAGCATGTGCAACGCCTGCGGCAACCCCGCCGTACCGGGCCATTGGACGGATGCCGGGGCTGCCACCCCCGGCGACCGCCTGCGCGCGCGCTTTCACCGCGCGGGGGTTCTGAACGCCATTCTGCGGCCCTACGGCCTTTCGGCGCATGATGGCGGCGTGGTGCCGGGCATCCAGTTGTCCACGCTGTCGGGTGCATCGGTGATCGTGCCCGATCTGGCCGCCGTGTGGGCCGAGGCCGAACGGCTGGTCGGCCGCCCGATCGACCCGCTGGATGCGCGGTATCTGGATGCAGACTGACGACGGGCGGCTGCGGCTCACGGTTCTGGGCGGCTATCTGGGGTCGGGAAAGACCACATGGTTGCGGCACCAGTTGCACGCAGCCACCTTTGGCACGAATGTCCATGTCATCGTGAACGAGGCGGCGGAAACCCCGGTGGACGATGCCCTGCTGGGACAGGTCACGCTGCTGGCGGGCGGGTGCTGCTGTTGTGACGGCAAGCCTGCGCTGATCGCGGCCCTGCGCCGCATCTGCGATGACCGCAGCCGCACCGGTGGCGCGCGGTTTGACCGGATCGTGCTGGAAACCAGCGGGTTGGCAGACCCGGGCGCGATCGTGGCGGCGATTCAGGGCGACCCTGTGCTGGTGAACCATATCCTTGTCGGGGAAACACTGGTTGCCGTCGATGCGCTGCATGCGCTGGCGCAACTGGGGACCGAACCCCTGGGACGGCGGCAGGTGGGTGCTGCGGACCGGCTGATCCTGACCAAGACCGACGCCTGCGCGCCCGCCGATCTGGCCGCGCTGCGCGCAACCTTGACCGTGCTGAACCCCGGGGCCGAGGTGATGGCGGCGGTGCTGGGCGAAGCGGTGGACCTGCCCGCCCTGCCCCCCGGCACGAAACCCGCCCCCCTGCCACCCTTGCCGGAGGAGGATGCCCGTGGCGCGATCCTGCCGACACAGGTTCAGGTCGACCCCGCCATCGACTGGTCGGCCTTCGCGCTGTGGTTGTCGGCGCTGCTGCATGCGCGCGGCGATGATCTGGTTCGGGTCAAGGGCGTGATCCGCACGCCTGCCGGGCGGCTCTTGCTGCAAACCGTGCGCCGCGTGGTGCAATCGCCCGAGATCTTGCCCGACGCGCCCGATCAGGGGCAGGATAACCGCATCGTCTTTATCGGGCGCGGTTATCGGCCTGCCGATCTGGAGCGTTCGTTGCACCGTTTTCTGGGCCGCCCGCTGCCCGTGACCCCAAGATAGGAGCCTGCCCATGCCCTGCACCATCCGCCCGCTGCGCGCGACTGACGAGGCCGACTGGCGCCGCCTGTGGACCGGGTATCTGGAGTTCTACAAGACCGCAGTGCCCGAGGCTGTCTATGCCTCCACCTTCGCGCGGTTGCTGGGCGATGATCCGCGGGATTTCAACTGTCTGCTGGCCGAGGTGGACGGCAAGGTGGTGGGGCTGACGCATTACCTGTCGCACCGGCACGCGTGGAAGGTCGAAGAGGTGATCTATCTGCAGGACCTGTACGTCGATCCGTCGGTGCGCGGCACCGGGGCGGGCCGGGCGCTGATCGAGGCGGTCTATGCCGTGGCCGATGCGGCGGGAACGCCCGCGGTCTATTGGCTGACGCAGGATTTCAACACGCAGGCGCGGCAGTTGTATGACCGCATCGCTGCGGTCACGCCGTTCATCCGCTATAACCGCAAGCTTTAGCTGCGGGCCTTGCGGTAGCTGTCCTTCAGCGCGATCAGATCGCCCTCAAAACGGAAGATGTCGCAGCCCTGCACATCCACGGACTTGCCTGCCTTGTCCGTACCGGTGAACCGCCATTCGGAAACGCCCGTGTCGCCCGCAACATGGTGGCTGTCGGCCGTCCACGCCGCCTGCGGAAACGTGTCGAACATCGCGGCATAGGACGCGCGCACCGCCTCGCGGCCCTGATGGCGGGTGCCCTGCGCATCCGGCCCGGCCGAGGAATGGAACGCGCAATCGGCGGCCATGCAGGCCATCAATCCATCGACATCGCGCGCATTCCACGCGGCCACGAACCGCAACAGCACATCATGGCGGCGATGGGCCGCGGCATCATCCACCACCTCGACCTCAAGAAACGCCATCGGCGCGCCGGTCGCGTTGATCACGTTGTGCGAAACGCCCACCCGGCGCGAATAGGGCACGCCCTGCGTCAGCGGGGCCTCGCGCCGGATTCCGCCCGGTTCCTCCAGCCCCAGCACACCATCGGTCAGCGGCACGATGACATAGTCATGCCCATGCACATGCCAGCCGGTTTCCGCCCCGGTGGCAAAGCGCCATTCGGTCACCTTGAAACGCGCATCGTCGATATGCACAACGGGTGCGGCAAGCGGGGTGGTCATGTGTCGTCTCCTGTCAGCGCGGTGGGGGCGGGGTGGCGCCAGACCTGCATCGGGCCCAGCCGCACATGGGTGAAGTCGCCCTCGTGCCGGCAGCCCATGCGTTCGGCCAGCCGCAGCGAGCGGGTGTTGCCCGGATCGATCATGCTGATCGCGGTGGGCCAGTTCAAGGTCCGGTAGGCGTGCCGACGTGCGGCAAGCGCCGCTTCCTGCGCTACTCCCCGGCCCTCGGCCGCCGCCATCAGGACCCATCCCACCTCGGGCTCTGGCCACCCTTCGGGGTGCCACAAGCCCACATGACCGCAGAACAGACCGGTGGATTTTTCCTCGACCGCCCAGAACCCGAAACCGCGCAGCGCCCAATGCCCCAGATGCACGGCCAGCGCGCGCCAAGCCAGTTCGCGCGGCGTCGGCCCCCCGATGAACCGCGACCGGGGCGTGGCGTAAAAATCCGCAAAGGCATCGAAATCGGACTGCCTGTATTCCCGCAGGATCAGCCGTGCGGTTTCCAGTCGCGGGATCGTCGTGGTGTAGGGCTGCAATTCCATCCGTCTCCAGACTGCGACAGCGCCCCGGATGTTGCGCGGTGCGGCGACGCTGCACATGCCGACATCATCTGACCCGCGCCACGGACCAAAGATATTGCAGAGGCGACCCTGTGCTTCAACGTCAATTTGACCCCGGCGGGCACACCTGCGGTCCATCCCGGCGTTTCCGATATCCCGTCTGGACGTCCATGTCGTGGTCACGCAGCATGGCCAAGAAACCAGCCCCGAGAAAATCCATGATTCCCGCCCGTTTCGCGCACCTGACCTTCAGTTTCTTTCTGTCCGGAATCATGACCTTCATCATCACGGGCGTGGCAACCCTTCGGGCGGTCGGGTTGACGCAGGAGGTGATTCACCTTTGGCTGACCGCATGGCCGATCAGCTGGATGATCTCGTTCCCGACGGTGACGATCGTGGCCCCCTTTGCCCGGCGCCTGTCAAACTGGCTGACGCTGCCGAACAAGGACTGACGTGCGGGCAGGGGACCGTCATGCTGACAGGCCCGTCGGGCCAAGGCGGCCGGCGGCGCTCGCAGGACCGAAGCCAATGCAAATCAACGACTGACCCGCAGGCCGCCGTCAAAAGCGGCTTTCGCCGCGTCGGGGTCATCAGATTTTTCAGGTGTAAAATGGTGCCCAGAAGAGGACTCGAACCTCCACGCCTTGCAGCGCTGGTACCTGAAACCAGTGCGTCTACCAATTCCGCCATCTGGGCACTGCGGCATCGTTTAGAGGCGCGGTGTGGCAGTGTCAACGGGGGCAATCGGGAATTTGTCGCGGGGCTGTTACCTGCATTGGCGCTTGCTGGCAGGGCTTGCGAAAGTTATTCAGGCGGCAACCTCTGGCACTGTAAGGGTCCAAGATGAGCAAGCTGGTCACGATCTTCGGCGGTTCGGGCTTTGTCGGACGCTACATTGCGCGGCGCATGGCGAAGGAAGGCTGGCGGGTTCGGGTGGCGGTGCGCCGCCCCAACGAGGCGCTGTTCGTGCGGCCCTACGGCACCACCGGTCAGGTCGAACCGGTGTTCTGCAACATCCGCGACGATGCCTCGGTCCGTGCGGTCACGGTGGGGGCGGATGCCGTCGTCAATTGTGTGGGCACGTTCGACAAGGGCGGCAGGAACAGCTTTACCGCCATTCAGGATCAGGGCGCGGCGCGGATCGCCCGCATCGCCGCCGAATGTGGCGTCGGGCGCATGGTCCACATTTCGGCCATCGGGGCCTCGGCGGACGGGCCCAGCGCCTATGCCGTCAGCAAGGCCGCCGGTGAGGCGGCGGTTCTGGCCGCGATGCCCGGAGCCGTCATCCTTCGCCCGTCGGTGATTTTCGGCAACGAGGATCAGTTCTTCAACCGGTTCGCCGGCATGGCGCGGATGGGCCCGATCCTTCCGGTCGTCGGCCCCGACACGCGGTTCCAGCCGGTCTATGTCGATGACGTGGCGCAGGCGGCGGTGCTGGGCGTTCTGGGGCGGGCGCACGGGATCTATGAACTGGGCGGCCCGGATGTGGATACGTTCCGGGGTCTGATGCAGCGGATGCTGCAGGTGATCCAGCGGCGCAAGTGGGTCATGGCGCTGCCGTTCTGGGTGGCGCGGATCATGGGTGGCGGGCTTGACCTGCTGTCGACAATCACCGGCGGTTTGTTCCGCAACGGCATGATCACGCTGGATCAGGTGAAATCGCTGGGGGTCGACAACGTGGTGTCGGCGGGCGCGCGCGGTTTTGCGGATCTGGGCATCCAGCCGACGGCGATGGAGGCGGTTCTGCCCGATTATCTGTGGCGCTACCGGACATCGGGCCAGTATGCGGCCATCAAGGGGTCGGCCAAGAACCTGCGCAAAGTCTGATCGGTGTCGGATCAGACGCTTGTCGCCGCCCTGCTGGGGCTTCTTGAAGGGCTGACCGAGTTCATTCCGGTTTCCTCGACCGGCCACCTGCTGCTCATCGGGCACTTTCTTGGGTTCCAGAGCGCGGGCAATACCTTCGAGGTGGTGATCCAGCTTGGCGCGGTGATGGCGCTGGTGGTGCTTTATGCCGCCCGGCTTTGGACGGTGTTCGCCAACGCCCGCCGCGACCCTGCAGCGCAGCGGTTTCTAGGGGCGGTGTTGCTGGCTTTTCTGCCCGCTGCGCTTGCAGGGCTTCTGCTGCACGACCTGATCAAGACAGTGCTGTTCGAGACGCCGTTGCTGATTGCGGTCATGCTGATCCTCGGCGGCATCGTTCTGCTTTACGTCGATCGGCTGGTGATCCCGGTCCGGCACAGCGATGCGGCGCGCCTGCCGTTGCGCACGGCGCTGGCGATCGGGGTCTGTCAGTGCCTTGCGCTGGTGCCGGGTGTGTCGCGGTCGGGGTCCACGATCGTGGGTGCGTTGTTGCTGGGGGTCGAGAAGCGGGCGGCGGCAGAGTTTTCGTTCTTCCTGTCGATGCCGACGATGGGCGCTGCGGTCGCCTACGACCTGTTCAAGAACCGGGATGTGCTGGATTTTTCGGCATGGTCGGACATCATCGTGGGCTTTGTGGTGGCCTTTGTGACGGCACTTGTGGTTGTGCGCTGGGTCCTTGGCTATGTTGGTCGACAGGGGTACGCCCTGTTCGGCTGGTGGCGAATCATCGTCGGCAGTCTTGCCTTGGTGGGCCTTTTGATCGGGCTGTAGGGAAATAGGTAATCAGTACTGACATATATCAGCTGATTTGTGGCAGTGTCTCTATGCAATAGCTTCAGAATTCGCCGATTAGGTCAGCCTTGCTGACTTTTATTCCCGGCTGACCCACAGTAACAAGGGGCCTCAACACCCTGACCGGGAGGCGCAGTCGTGGCCGTGCAACGCATGCTGAAATTCGTGACCTTGGGCAAGGAAATGCCCGAGAAGCGCCCGCCCAATCTGCGCGCCGAAGATTTCCATGAAATCTACCGCGAATTCGCCGATCAGAAGGCCGCAGAACAGTCTGGCCGCTGCAGCCAATGCGGCGTGCCCTATTGCCAAAGCCATTGCCCGCTGCAGAACAACATTCCGGACTGGCTGGCCCTGACGGCTGCAGGCCGTCTGCAAGAGGCTTACGAGGTCAGCCAGGCCACCAACACCTTCCCCGAAATCTGCGGCCGCATCTGCCCGCAGGACCGGCTGTGCGAAGGCAACTGCGTGATCGAACAGTCGGGCCATGGAACCGTCACCATCGGCGCCATCGAGAAATACATCACCGACACCGCGTGGGAACGTGGCTGGGTCAAGCCGATCCGCCCCCATGCCGAGCGTACCGAATCCGTCGGCATCATCGGGGCCGGGCCGGGGGGGCTGGCCGCGGCGGACGTGCTGCGCCGACAAGGCGTGCAGGTCACGGTCTATGACCGCTATGACCGCGCGGGCGGGCTGATGACCTATGGCATCCCCGGCTTCAAGCTGGAGAAACCCGTGGTGATGCAGCGCATCGACCAGTTGGAACAGGGTGGCGTCCAGTTCGTGATGAACTGCCGGGTGGGTGAAGACCTGTCGTTTGACGCGATCCGGGGCCAGCACGACGCGGTGCTGATCGCCACCGGCGTCTACAAGGCCCGCGACATCGCGGCACCGGGCGTCGGGGCCGAAGGGATCGTTGCGGCGCTGGATTTCCTGACGGCCAGCAACCGCAAGTCGTTCGGCGACGATGTCGAGGAATTCGACAACGGCACGCTGGATGCGGCGGGCAAGCGGGTGGTGGTGATCGGCGGCGGCGACACGGCGATGGACTGCGTGCGCACGGCGATCCGGCAAGGGGCCATTTCGGTCAAGTGCCTGTACCGCCGCGACAAGGCCAACATGCCGGGGTCGATGCGCGAAGTGCAGAATGCCGAAGAGGAAGGCGTTGAATTCGTCTGGCTGTCGGCACCGAAGGGCTTCACCGGCAATCCGGTTTCGGGCGTGATGGTGCAGAAGATGCGGTTGGGCGACCCCGACGCGACGGGTCGGCAAGCCCCCGAGGTCATCGAGGGCGCGGATTATGTCGAGCCTGCCGATCTGGTCATCCAGGCGCTGGGGTTCGAACCCGAGGCGCTGCCTGCGCTGTGGGGCGTGCCGGAACTGGCCGTCACCCGCTGGGGCACCATCAAGGCCGACTTCCGCACCCATGCCACCAGCCTGCCCGGCGTCTATGCTGCCGGAGACATCGTGCGGGGGGCGTCTCTGGTGGTCTGGGCGATCCGCGACGGGCGCGATGCGGCGCAGTCGATGCTGGCCTATCTTGCCCAACCGTCGGCGGTCGCGGCGGAATGACATATGGTTCGCGTATGGCCGACGCAGGCGCTGCGTCTGGCAAACGTCATGACGTTCACGCCGACAGCAATTTCTGGATCAGTCAGTCTGGTTGACCTTATGAAAAGGACAGAAACGCGATGAAACCCGCCCTTCTGCTGTGCCTGATAATGCTTGCCCCTGCCCCGGCGCTGGCCGCGAACCAATGGGCCGCCCCGCAAGGGTGTGAAATTTTCATGACCGTGCAATCCAAGGAATGCCGGGTGTCCAACCATTACCGGTGTACCGGTGATGCGCCGGGTGACCAGTGGCGGGCGGATTTCGATCAGGACGGCATCTTCTTTCAAAGCCGGATCAACTCTGAAGCGGAGTGGGTGGAAAGCTACGAGATGAACCCGAAGGTCCGGCAAGAACTGCTGCCCGGCGCGATGGACCCGGCGTCGTTCAGCGATCTGGTGGCCAATGGCCGCGACGATTTCATCTTCAGCCTGCGCAAGGAAACCGGCGAGGAAACCGACGTGCGGGGGTTTGACCGGCTGACCGGGAAAACCTGGGAAATCGACGGGATCACCCTGTCGGAAACCGAATACGGCTATGAGGAAACCGATGCGATGGGTTCTGTCCTGCGCCAGTCGCGCGGGTTCGAATACATCCATCCCGAATGGCGGCTGTTCTTTTCCGGCCCGTCCGAATGGTGGGACGGCTCGGCATGGCTGCCGGTCGATGGCAGCCCGGTCGCCTTCATCTTTCCGGGCGAACCCGGTTTCGCGGCGACAGAACCGTTGTTCAACTGCGACCCCGTGCTGTCGGGGCTTGAGGGTCGGGCAGCGGTGGTGCCCGTGTCGGTGCAGCGATGAGCCAGGCGGAAATCACCGGGCGCTGCCTGTGCGGGTCCGTCACCATCCGCGTTGCGGGGGCGCACGAACAGGCACCGGGGGCGTGCCATTGCCGGATGTGCCAACGGTGGTCGGGTGGGTTGTTCCTGTGCTTTACCGCCGAGGCTGCGGGCGTGACGGTGCAAGGGCCGGCGGTGCGCTTTGCGTCGTCCGAATTTGCCGAGCGCGCGTTTTGCGGGACCTGCGGCAGCCACCTGTGGATGCGCGATACCGGCAGCCACGATGAACCCTATGAACTGATGCCGGGCCTGTTCGATGCGGCGCGGGGCTGGCCGCTGAGGTCGGAAATCTATGTGGACCGCGCGATGGCTTGCGTGCGGCTGGCGGGCGACCACCGGCGCGGGACGCAGGCCGACTACGAAAACAAGAACAACTTTGTGCCCGGAGACGAGCAATGACCTATGATGACGCCTGGGTGAAATCCGAAGAGGCCAAGCGCGCCCATGTGGCAGAGCATGGCCTGTACCGGGACGAGGATGAACATTCGTCCTGCGGCGTGGGGTTGGTGGTCGCGATTTCCGGCAAGCCGAGCCGCCGCGTGGTGGAAAGCGGGATCGCCGCGCTGAAGGCGGTCTGGCACCGGGGCGCGGTCGATGCCGATGGCAAGACAGGTGACGGCGCGGGCATCCATGTGCAGATTCCGCCGCGATTCTTCTATGACGTGATCCGCCGCACCGGGCACGAGCCCGACATGAACAAGCTGGTCGCTGTGGGACAGGTGTTTCTGCCGCGCACCGATTTCGGCGCGCAGGAACGCTGCCGGACCATCGTGGAAACCGAAGTGCTGCGGATGGGGCATTACATCTACGGCTGGCGGCACGTGCCGGTGGATGTGTCCGTGCTGGGCGAAAAGGCCAACGCGACCCGCCCCGAGATCGAGCAGATCCTGATCCGCAACGAAAAGGGCATCGACGCCGAGGCGTTCGAGCGTGAGCTTTACATCATCCGCCGCCGGATCGAAAAGGCGGCACTGGCAGCGCATATCCAGGGGCTGTATCTGTGCTCGCTGTCGTGCCGCAGCATCATCTACAAGGGCATGATGCTGGCCGAACAGGTGGCGGTCTTCTATCCCGACCTGATGGACGACCGGTTTGAATCGTCCTTCGCGATCTATCACCAGCGCTATTCGACCAACACCTTCCCGCAGTGGTGGCTGGCGCAGCCGTTCCGCATGCTGGCCCACAACGGCGAGATCAACACGCTGAAGGGCAACGTCAACTGGATGAAATCCCACGAGATCCGGATGGCGTCCAACAACTTCGGCGACGCGGCGGAAGACATCAAGCCGATCATCCCGGGCGGGACCAGCGACTCGGGCGCGCTCGATGCGGTGTTCGAGGTGCTGGTGCGCTCGGGGCGTTCGGCACCGATGGCAAAGACGATGCTGGTGCCCGAGGCGTGGAGCAAGGCCACGACGAACATGCCGCAGGCCTGGGCCGACATGTACGCCTATTGCAACGCGGTGATGGAGCCTTGGGACGGACCGGCGGCGCTGGCGATGACCGATGGCCGCTGGGTCTGCGGCGGGCTGGACCGCAACGGCTTGCGGCCCATGCGCTATGTGGTGACGGGCGACGGGATGCTGATCGCCGGGTCCGAGGCGGGGATGGTGCCGGTAGATGAAACCACGGTGCGCGAAAAGGGCGCGCTGGGGCCGGGGCAGATGATCGCGGTCGATATGGTGGAGGGCAAGCTTTACCACGACACCGAGATGAAAGACCGGCTTGCCGCAAGCCAGCCCTATTCGGAATGGATCGAGAAGGTGGTGAACCTGAACGACCTGCTGCGCGACGTGCCGGAAACCGCGATGTTCAGCGGGGCCGACCTGCGCCGCCGCCAGATTGCCGCCGGTTACACGATGGAGGAACTGGAACAGGTTCTGGCCCCGATGGCAGAGGACGGCAAGGAAATGATCGCCAGCATGGGGGATGACACCCCCGCCGCCGTGCTGTCATCGGTCTACCGTCCGCTGTCGCACTATTTCCGGCAGAACTTCAGTCAGGTCACCAACCCGCCGATCGACTCGCTTCGCGAAGGGCGGGTGATGAGCCTCAAGACCCGGTTCGGCAACCTCAAGAACGTGCTGGATGAAACATCAAGCCAGACCGAGATTCTGGTTCTGGAAAGCCCGTTCATCGCGAATGCCGAATTCGACGTGATGGTCGCCAAGTTCGGCGCGCAGGTGGCTATCATCGATTGCACCTTTGCGGTGGCAGCGGGGCAGGATGACCTGCGGCAGGGGCTGGAACGCATCCGGGCCGAGGCGGAAGATGCCGTGCGGTCCGGCGCGGGGCAGTTGGTGCTGACGGATCAGCATCAGGGGCCCGGCAGCGTCGGGATGCCGATGATCCTTGCCACATCGGCGGTGCATTCGTGGCTGACGCGCAAGGGGCTGCGGACCTTCTGTTCGATCAACGTGCGGTCGGCGGAATGCATCGATCCGCATTACTTTGCCGTCCTGATCAGCTCGGGCGCCACGACGGTGAACGCCTATCTGGCGCAGGATTCGATTGCGGACCGGCTTTCGCGCGGGCTGATCGAGGGCACGCTGACCGACGCGATGCGCCGCTATCGCGACGCCATAGATGCGGGGCTTCTGAAGATCATGTCGAAGATGGGGATTTCGGTGATCTCCTCGTATCGCGGCGGGTTGAACTTTGAAGCCGTGGGGCTGAGCCGCGCGATGGTGGCCGAGTATTTCCCCGGCATGCACAGCCGTATTTCCGGCATCGGCGTCAGCGGGATCGAGCAGAAGCTGGAAGAGGTCCACGCGCGCGGCTGGCTGGGCGGGGCGGATGTCCTGCCCATCGGCGGGTTCTACAAGGCGCGGCGGTCGGGCGAAAAGCACGCCTGGGAAGCGCAGACGATGCACATGCTGCAATCGGCCTGTGACCGGGCGAGCTATGACCTGTGGAAGCAGTACTCGGCGGCGATGCGGGCCAACCCGCCGATCCACCTGCGCGACCTTCTGGACATCAAGACGCTGGGCAAGCCGGTGCCGATCGAAGAGGTCGAATCGATCACCTCGATCCGCAAACGGTTCGTGACGCCGGGCATGTCGCTGGGGGCGCTGGGGCCAGAGGCGCACAAGACGCTGAACGTGGCGATGAACCGCATCGGGGCCAAGTCCGACTCGGGTGAGGGCGGCGAAGACCCGGCGCATTTCGTGCCCGAACCCAATGGCGACAACCCGTCGGCCAAGATCAAGCAGGTGGCGTCGGGCCGGTTCGGCGTGACGGCGGAATATCTGAACGCCTGCGAGGAATTGGAGATCAAGGTCGCGCAGGGGGCGAAACCCGGCGAGGGCGGGCAGTTGCCGGGCATGAAGGTCACCGCGTTGATCGCGCGGCTGCGGCATTCGACTCCCGGCGTGACGCTGATCTCGCCCCCGCCGCACCATGACATCTATTCCATCGAAGACCTCGCGCAGCTGATCTATGACCTGAAGCAGATCAACCCGCGCGCCAAGGTGACGGTGAAGCTGGTGAGCCAGTCCGGGGTGGGCACGATTGCCGCCGGGGTAGCGAAGGCCAAGGCCGATATCATCCTGATTTCCGGGCATAACGGCGGCACGGGGGCATCCCCCGGCACGTCGATCAAGTACGCTGGCCTGCCGTGGGAAATGGGGCTGACCGAGGCGCATCAGGTTCTGTCGATGAACAACCTGCGCGAGCGGGTGACGCTGCGCACGGACGGCGGGTTGCGGACGGGCCGCGACATCGTGATGGCGGCGATGCTGGGGGCCGAGGAATACGGCATCGGCACCGCCGCCCTGATCGCGATGGGCTGCATCATGGTGCGCCAGTGCCAGTCCAACACCTGCCCCGTGGGCGTCTGCACCCAGAACGAGGCGCTGCGGGCCAAGTTCACCGGAACGGCGGACAAGGTGGTGAACCTGATCACCTTCTATGCCCAGGAGGTCCGGGAGATCCTTGCCGCCATCGGCGCGCGCAGTCTGGACGAGATCATCGGTCGGGCCGATCTCTTGACGCAGGTCAGCCGGGGGGCGGCGCATCTGGACGATCTGGACCTGAATCCGCTGCTGATCACCGTGGACGGGCCGGGGAAGATCACCTTCGACCGGTCCAAACCGCGCAACCATGTGCCCGACGCGCTGGACGCGGAAATCGTGAAGGACGGCGCGCGATTCTTTGAGGACGGCGAGAAGATGCAACTGTCCTATGCCGTGCGCAACACGCACCGGACCATCGGCACACGCGCATCCAGCCATATCGTGCGCAAGTTCGGGATGCGCAACAGCCTGCAGCCCGACCATCTGACGGTGAAGCTGACCGGAAGCTGCGGCCAGTCGCTGGGGGCCTTTGCGGTGCGGGGCCTGAAGATCGAGGTGATGGGCGACGCGAACGACTATGTCGGCAAGGGGCTGTCGGGGGGTACCATCGTGGTGCGCCCGCAGATGTCGTCGCCACTGGTCGCCGCCGACAACACGATCATCGGCAATACAGTGCTTTATGGCGCGACGGACGGTTATCTGTTCGCCTCGGGCCGTGCGGGCGAGCGGTTCGCCGTGCGCAACTCGGGTGCGTCGGTGGTGGTCGAAGGCTGCGGGTCGAACGGCTGCGAATACATGACCGGCGGCGTGGCGGTGATCCTGGGGCAAATCGGGGCCAACTTTGGCGCGGGCATGACCGGCGGGATGGCCTATCTTTACGATCCCGACGGTCTGGCCGAGGATTTCATCAACCTCGAATCGTTGGTCACCTGCGGAGTCGGCCACCTGCACTGGGAAGCGCAGTTGCGCGGCCTGATCCAGCGGCACGTCACCGAAACCGGCAGCCGGCTGGGCGCGAGAATTCTGGCCGACTGGGTGACCGAGCGCGACAACTTCCTGCAGGTTTGCCCGAAGGAAATGCTGGGCCGCCTGCCGCATCCGCTGTCGGACGAAGAGTTGCGCGTTCCGGCCGAGTGAAACCGACCAAAAAAGACGCCGATCTAAGGATCGGCGTCTTCATCTGCTTCGAGACTTAGAACCTGCACCCTTTCAATGGCACGTCACATCCGGGGTTGGCCGTCCGCCCGTCCGCGCAGGTCGAACTGCCGCTCAGGTATCAGGCCCGGTTGTGGGCGGGGTCTGCGGTTGGGCAGGGTCAGGGGCGTCAGGGGCGTCGCGTTCGACTTCAAGCTTCACCTTGGCGACCATCGCGGCAATCACGCCGATCACCGCCAGCCACGGCGCGGTCAGCATCACGACGCCCCCCGCCACCGCGCCCACCGTCATCGGCATTTCCAGCGCAAATCCGTCGCCCGCGCGCAGGCGCAGGGTGCGGACATTGCCTTCTCGGATCAACTCCTTGACCTTTTCGATCAACTGACTTCCCGTCACCTCGATTTCTTCGAATACGGTGCGGTGCGGTTCGGTGTTGTTGTCCATCCGGGTTCTCCTTGCGTCTGCTGCGTTGACCTTGCGCGCAGGATACGCCTGATCGCGGCGGGCCATTTGCGGCAGATCAACCTGCCGCCACAATCCTGCACCGGTCGGCGGTTAGTCGCCCCAGCTGTGGAACGCGTTATAGCTGAGGCGGCCCTTTGCATCGGTGCGCACCTTGGCGTAACGGCTGGATTCCCAGCGGTAGAGGTTGATCTGCCCCTTGCAGACCGAAACGCCGATTTCCAGATTTTCTTCCACAGCCACGTCGGTGGTCTTGTCGACGCCGAAAAACCCCGAGGTCGCCGTACCGACCGGCTGATAGGCGGAAAGATCGAACCCGTCCCAGCCCTGCCCCTTGCTGTTCAGATCATAAAGGCTGCCACTGTAAACGGTTCCGGTCAGGTTATAGCTTTTGGTCTTGCCGGGGCCGGTGAACAGGATCGTGTCGTCGGTGCCCCAGCCCTTGATCCGGATGCGGAAGTTGATGCGGGTGCCGTCCGCCTCGGGAATGCCGGCCATCCGCAGAACCAGCTTTGCCCCGTACATCTCGACCCGCCACGACGGCGGCGCATAGGACCAGGCAAGATCGCTGCCGACCTTGGTCAGTTCCTGCCATTCATAATAAATGCCCGCTCCGATCGCCAAGGCTGCGGGAGTGGGCAACAGCACGAAGGACGGCTCTTTCGGCGACATCGAGAAGTCGCCCATCAGACCCTGCACCGCCTTCTTCGCGGTTTCATGCGCGGCCCAGTTGCCGCCATGCACCGCCACCCCCATGATCGCCTTGGCCGCCGCGCCGCCGGTTTTCAGCAGGCTGTCGGCCTTGATCCCGAAGGACAAAGCCCAATCGAGCCCGTTCGACTTGATCGAGGTGAAATCATCGGGCGAGCGGACCCCGGTCAGCAGGCAGACCGCGTGGGCCACCTCGGCCTGCAGCGTCACGCCCAACCGCTTGCCCACGCTCAACACCCGCATCGGCACGGCGCCGCCGTTCATGTTGTAAAGGTCCAGCTGATAGACGCCGACGCCGCCGATCACCGAGAAACCGCCACCGCCCCCGGCAAGACCCAGCCATTTGTCACTGTAATCCATTGTCTTTGTCCTGATGCCTGACGATCAATTCCGCGACGCTAGCACCACAGGTGCAATCTGCGTAGAAAATCCGCGTGGTCGGCGCACCTGACGCCGACTTGACCGCAGGACGGGGTTGATGCGAAAGCTGGCCCATGGTCACCTCACCGCGCAAGAAGCCCAAGACCGCCGCCGCGTCCGCAATCCTGCCGTCGCGCCGCAGGCTGTTGCGTTGGGCGGCGCGGATCGGTTTGGGCGTGGTCGGGTTCTATGCGGGGCTGATCGTGCTGTTCGCGATGATCCCGCCACCCGGCAACCTGTACCAGTGGTCCGAAAGCTGGCGGCTTGGCGGGGTCGAGCGGGACTGGGTGCCATGGGACGACATCGCCCCGGCGATGGCCCGGTCGGTGGTGGCGGCAGAGGATGCGAACTTCTGCCTGCACTGGGGGTTCGACATCGCCGCGATCCGCGAGGCGGTCGAGGCGGGCAGCAACCGGGGGGCCTCCACCATCAGCCAGCAGGTCGTCAAGAACGTGTTCCTGTGGCATGGCCGGTCCTATGTCCGCAAGGCCGCCGAGGCGGTGCTGACGCCTGGCGTGGAACTGGTGTGGTCCAAGCGGCGGGTTCTGGAGGTCTATCTGAACGTCGCCGAATTCGACGAGGGCGTGTTCGGGGTGCAGGCGGCGGCGCAGCACCACTTTGGCGTCGATGCCGGCGATCTGTCGGCAACGCAGGCGGCCCGCCTGGCCGCGGTGCTGCCCGACCCCAAGGGCCGGTCGGCGTCAAATCCGTCGGATTTCGTGCGCAAGCGGACGCGCGCCATCCTGTCGGGGGCCGAAACGATTGCAGCCGACGGGCGCGCCGACTGTTTCCAGCCTGCCGGGTGACGCAGCACGCAATCGCGGTTGAATTCGGCGCGCCCGCACGGCAAGAGAGATCACCCCTTGCACGAGAATGCCCACAGATGATCCGCCTGTACCACTTTCCGCTTTCGCCATTCTGCCGCAAGGTGCGCCTGACGCTGGCCGAAAAGAAGCAGGAGGTCGAGCTGATCGAGGAACGCTATTGGGAAGCCTCGCCCGATTTCCTGCGCCGCAACCCGGCCGGCAAGGTGCCGGTGCTGCGGATCGACACCAAGGTGTTGTCCGAATCCCAGGCGATCTGCGAGTATCTGGAGGAAACCATTCCCCAGCCCCCCCTGATGCCCCGCGACCCCGACATGCGCTTTGAGGTGCGGCGGCTTTGTGCGTGGTTCGATGACAAGTTTCATGCCGAGGTAACGTCGAAGCTTCTGTACGAGCGGTTGAACAAGAAGGTCATGGGACTGGGCTATCCCGATTCGAAGAACGTCAAGACCGGCGCCGGGCGGATCAAGTACCACATCGACTATCTGGGCTGGTTGCTGGACCAGCGGCGCTGGATCGCAGGCGACGTGATGACGCTGGCCGATTTCACCGCTGCGGCGCATCTGTCCTGTCTGGACTACATTTCGGATGTGGACTGGAACCGCAATGCGACCGTGAAGGACTGGTATGCCAAGATCAAGTCGCGGCCCAGTTTCCGGACGCTGCTGGCCGATCAGGTGCCGGGGTTTCCGCCGCCCGCGCATTACGCCGATCTGGATTTCTGACGGCAACCGTCCGGGGGCCAGCCCCCGGACCCCCGGGATATTTGGGGACAGAAAATGAACCCGCTGAAGGACAGGCTGCGCGAAAGGGCGATGGCCGAAGGATTTGCCGCGATGGGCGTTTGTTCCCCCGATGCCGTGCCGGGCACGGCGGCGCGGCTGCGGGCGTTTCTCGCGGCGGGGCATCACGGGCAGATGGGCTGGATGGCCGAGCGCGAAGGCTGGCGCGGGTCCGCGGCGGCCTTGTGGCCCGAGGCGCGGTCGGTGGTGATGTTCGCAGAGGTATACACCCCGCAGGGCGATCCGCTGGCGGTGCTGGAAGCGCGGGATCGCGGGGCGGTTTCGGTCTATGCGCAGGGCAAGGACTATCATGATCTGGTCAAGCGGCGGCTGAAGCGGGTGGGCGGGTGGTTCGCGCAGGCGGCGGGGGCCGAGATCAAGGTGTTCGTCGATACCGCCCCGGTGATGGAAAAGCCGCTGGCGCAGGCGGCGGGGCTGGGATGGCAGGGCAAGCACACCAATCTGGTCGGGCGGGGTCTGGGATCGTGGTTCTTTCTGGGGGCGATGTTCACCACCGCACGGCTTGAGCCGGACACCGCCGAGACCGACCATTGCGGGACATGCCGCGCCTGCCTTGACATCTGCCCGACGGCAGCCTTTCCAGCGCCCTACCAGCTGGACGCACGGCGGTGCATTTCCTATCTGACCATCGAACATCGCGGGCCGGTGGACCCTGCCTTGCGCGCCCTGATGGGCAACCGGATCTATGGCTGCGACGACTGTCTGGCGGTCTGCCCGTGGAACAAGTTTGCCCAAGCCGCGACCGAGATCGGCTATCAGCCACGGGTCGGCGCGCCGGAACTGGCCGACCTCGCGGTGCTGGACGATGCGGGGTTTCGCGCCCGGTTTGCAGGCAGCCCGGTCAAGCGGATCGGGCGGGACCGGTTTGTGCGCAACGTCCTTTATGCCATCGGAAATTCCGGGATGCCGGGGTTGCTGGCGGTGGCGGCGGGGCTGGTGGACGATCCGGATGCGGCGGTGGCTGATGCCGCCCGCTGGGCCTGCGGGCGGCTGAAGGCAGGCTGACAGACCGCCATGGAAGACCTTCTCCTGTGATCCGTACGTAGACATGCAGCCTCCGTCGGACCATCCGTCATCGGGTTTCGAAGGTCTTGCGGGGAAAATGGCCGAAGCCTTTGCGCAGGACTGTGACGACGCCCCGAATCGGCGCAGGATCGGGGTTCCGCGTCACAGGAGGTGTTTCATGACACGACATCTGGCAGACCATCGCTCGCCGTCACAGGGTGCGCGCATCGTCCGGTATCTGTCCATCGACCGGTCTGATGGCGACTGTGCCGTGTGGCGCAGGCTGTTGCGTCCGCAAAGTCCTGCCAACGGAAACCGGCGTCTGGTTGAATTCCTGCGGATTGCGCGGGGTCACAACGCCTGACGAAAGCAGATGCACGGGGCATGGCGCGGTTCAGTCCGCACCCAGCCCCGTGACCGTCAGTTTCCTGTGGTCAGGCACGCACCAGCTTTTCATAATCCACTGCAATCTCGCGGGTCAAAGCGCCCACTTCGAAGCTGTAGTCGCCGATCGACCCCACCGGGGTGACTTCGGCGGCGGTGCCGGTCAGCCAGCACTGTTCGAACCCTTCGAGTTCGGCGGGCAGGATGTGGCGTTCGTGCACCGTGATGCCCTTGGCCTTCAGCATCCCGATCACGGTCTGCCGGGTGATGCCGTTCAGGAAGGCATCCGCCAGCGGTGTGTGCACCTCGCCATCCTTGACGAAGAAGATGTTGGCGCCGGTCGCCTCGGCCACATAGCCGCGGTAGTCGAACATCATCGCGTCGGAACACCCCTTCGCCTCGGCCGCGTGTTTGGACATGGTGCAGATCATGTATAGGCCGGCGGCCTTGGCAGCATGGGGGATGGTTTCAGGCGAGGGGCGCTTCCACTTGGCGATGTCGAGTTTCGCGCCCTTCATCTTGGCGTCGCCGTAATAGCTGCCCCATGTCCAGACCGCGATGGCCATGCGGATCGGGTTGCGCGACGAGGCGACGCCCATATCCTCGCCCGCGCCGCGCCAGGCGATGGCGCGCACGTAGGCGTCGGTCAGGTTGTTGGCCTTCAGCACCGCGTCCTTGGCCGCGTCGATTTCGGCCACCGACCACGGCAGGACCATATCAAGGTATTCGCCCGACTTGCGCAGCCGTTCCGAATGTTCGGTGCCTTTGAAGATCTTGCCGTTGTAGCAGCGTTCGCCCTCGAACACCGACGAGGCATAGTGCAGGGCATGGGTCAGGATGTGCACGTTGGCAGACCGCCAATCCACCAGTGCGCCATCCATCCAGATGAACCCGTCGCGATCGTCATACCCAGCCATTTTTGCCTCCGCTTTGCATATATTGCGCAAGAATGGTCCGTTTCGGACATGATATTGCGCGAAATCGGGGGATTGGCTAACAGTTGAGTCTTGGAATGTCAACAACGCTGACGTAAGTTGCGGCAGGAGGATATCATGGCGGAAGGTTCCAGCCCCAGTGACGGCCTGCTGTTCCTGACGGACGAACAGCTACGCAAGGGCATCGAAGCAATGTTCTTTGCCTATCGTGGATTTACCAGCGATCCCGACCGCATTCTGGAAGGCATGGATTATGGCCGGGCGCATCACCGGGCGGTGCATTTCATCCACCGCAGTCCGGGCACCACGGTGGGCAATCTGCTGTCGATCCTTGGCGTCACCAAGCAAAGCCTGAACCGCGTGTTGCGGACGCTGTTCGACGACGGTCTGGTCGAGGCGCGGGTGGGCAAGGCCGACAAGCGCGAGCGGCATCTGTTCCTGACCGACAAGGGCGCCGCGCTGGAGCGGATGCTGTCGGACGCACAGCGCGCCCGGATGCGAAGCGCCTACCGCGCGGCGGGGCCGCAGGCGGTGCAAGGGTTTCGCACGGTGCTGGAGGCGATGATGGACCCGGAGTTGCGCAGGCAGTATCAAGGCCTGAAAGAGAACGGCCAATGAGGGATTGACCACAGATGACCGAGCCGCAAGCGCACCTTCTGGTGGTGGACGATGATGAACGCATCCGCGGCCTGTTGCAGAAATTCCTGATCCGGAATGGCTTTCTGGTCACGGGGGCACGGGACGCGGCTCAGGCGCGGCGCATTCTGGCCGGGCTGGACTTCGACCTTCTGGTGATCGACGTGATGATGCCCGGTGAGGACGGCATCAGCCTGACCCGCGACCTGCGGCGCCGCATGCAGGTGCCGATCCTTCTGCTGACTGCGCGGGGCGAGACGACGAACCGGATCGAGGGGCTGGAGGCGGGGGCCGACGACTATCTGGTCAAGCCGTTCGAGCCGAAGGAGTTGCTGCTGCGGATCAATGCGATCCTGCGCCGGGTTCCTGTCATGGCGCAGGCCCCGGCCCCGCCGCGTGCGCTGCATCTGGGTCCGGTCCGCTATGACATCGACCGGGGCGAGTTGTGGCGGGGCCCCGAACTGGTGCGGATGACCACGACCGAAGCCCAACTGATGCGCCTGTTCGCCGCCAACCCCGGCATGGCCATCCCGCGCGAGCGTCTGGTGGGTGAGCCGGTGAAGCCCGAGGATGCCGGCGCCCAGATGCGCGCCGTGGATGTGCAGATCACCCGCCTGCGCCGCAAGATCGAGGAAGACCCGCGCCAGCCGCGCTATTTGCAGACGGTGCGCGGCGAGGGGTACCTGCTGCAGCCCGACTGATTGCACGGGTCGATGGGCGGATTTCCGCTTGGCGCGCCGGTGCCGCCTGCTACGATGGCGAGGAAATCCGGGAGGTACAGATGATTTCTAGACTGGCAAGTGTGGCGGGCATCGCTTTGGCGCTGACGGCGGGGTCCGGGTCGGCGCAAGATCTGATCGACTGGGGCTCGTCCGATTATTGGGCGGTTCTGATCGACCCGACTCTTGGCAACGGCTGCCTGATTCAGGGCGAATTTGCCGACGGATCGCTGGTCCGCATCGGGTTGGACCGCAATCAGGGTGTGGGGTATGTGACGGTGTTCAACACCGCCTGGGGCGACATCGAGGAAGGCGCGATCTATCCGATCAGTTTCACGCTGGACGGCGAGAGTTTCGAAGGCGAGGCGAAGGGCATGTATCTGAACGGCGTGCCGGGCGCGGATGTCGAATTCGACAATGCCGAGTTCTTCATGTCGATCGCGCAGCGCCAGACGATGACGATGTTTGCCGACGATGCCGAGGTTCTGTCGATCGACCTGACCGGCACGATGGCCGGGCTGGAAGCCGTGATGGAATGTCAGGACGAACAGGGATGACGCCCGCAACGCCGGGGGCACTCCCCCGGCAGGTTGCATGAAACGGGTATGAGCTGGAGGGGGCGGGCGTGGTTCTGGTTTTCACGCATGAGGATTACGGCCGCCACGTCACCCCGCCCGGCCATCCGGAGCGGGTGGAACGGTATTCCGCCGTTCAGGCGGGGCTTGCAAGCGTGACAGGCGAGCGGCGCGCATCCCCGCCGGGCGATGTGGCCGACCTGCTGCACTGTCATCCGGCGGGGTATGTGGAACGGGTCAGGGCGGCGGTGCCCAAGGCCGGGTGGTCGGGGGTCGATGGCGACACCTTCCTGTCGCCGGGGTCCTGGGAGGCGGCGCTGCGGGCCGTGGGCGGAGCCTGCGCAGCGGTGGACGCGGTCGTGGCAGAGGGCGGACGGGCCTTCGTGGCTTGCCGACCGCCGGGCCACCATGCCGAAACCGCCACGGCGATGGGATTTTGTTTCTTTGGAACGGTGGCCATTGCGGCCAAGCGGGCGCTCGATGTGCACGGGCTGGCGCGTGTCGCCGTGCTTGATTTCGACGTCCACCACGGCAACGGAACGCAAGACCTTCTGTGGAACGAACCGCGCGCGATGTTCGTCTCGTCGCACCAGATGCCGCTTTATCCAGGGACCGGCGCCGCCGATGAGGCGGGCGCGCATGGCCAGATCGTCAACCTTCCGCTGCGGCCGGGGTCGGGCGGGGCGGCGATGCGCGCCGTCTGGGAACCGGCGTTGGCACAGGTTGCCGCGTTTCAGCCGGAACTGATCCTGATCAGCGCCGGGTTCGATGCGCACCGGGATGATCCGCTGGGCGGCCTCATGTGGGAGGTGGCCGATTTCGTCTGGCTGACGCGGGCGATCTGTAACGTGGCGGACGCGGTGTGCGGCGGCCGGGTGGTATCCTGTCTGGAGGGCGGCTATGATCTGGCCGCGCTGACGGCTTCGGTCGCGGCGCATGTGACCGAACTGGGAAGGCAGCCCCGATGACCGACAAACCTGTGGCAGAGATGAGTTTTGAAGAGGCGATGGCCGCGCTGGAGGCGGTGGTGAGCGCGCTGGAAAAGGGCGAGGTGCCGCTGGAGCAATCGATCGCGCTGTACGACCGGGGCGCGGCGCTGAAGGCGCATTGCGCGGCGAAACTGGCGCAGGCCGAAGAAAAGGTCGAATTGATCCGCGCCAAGGAAGGCCGGGCGGTGGGCACCACCCCGGTGGAGGGGCTGTGAGCTTTGACGCGGCGCTAGGCCGGGCGGCGGGGCTGGTGCAGGCGCGATTGGACCTGGCCATGGCCGGGATGGCCGATGTGCCGGTGGTCCACGCCATGCGCTATGCCGCGCAGGGCGGCAAGCGGCTGCGCGGGTTTCTGGTGCTGGAATCGGCGGCGATGCTGGGGGTGGCACCCGACCGCGCGGTGCATGCGGCGGCGGCGGTCGAGGCGCTGCACGCCTACAGCCTGATCCACGACGATCTGCCGTGCATGGACGATGATGACCTGCGGCGCGGGTTGCCGACCGTCCATGTGAAATGGGACGAGGCCGTAGCCGTGCTGGCGGGGGATGCGCTGCAGACTCTGGCGTTCCAACTGTTGTGCGATCCGGGCCTCGGGTCGGGCGATGTGCGGATTGCACTGGTCGACGGACTGGCACGGGCGTCGGGGGCCGGGGGCATGGTTCTGGGGCAGGCTTTGGACATCGCCGCCGAAACCGCCGCCGAGCCGCTGTCACTCGACCAGATCACCGAATTGCAGGCGGGCAAGACCGGCGCGCTGATCCGCTGGTCGGCAGAGGCCGGGGCGGTGATCGCCGGGGCGGACCCGGCCCCGCTCAGCGCCTACGCGCAGGCGCTGGGGTTGGCGTTCCAGATCGCCGATGACATTCTGGATGTGACGGGCGATGCCGCCGCGATGGGCAAGCGGCTGCACAAGGACGCGGCGGCGGGCAAGGCGACCTTCGTGTCGCTGCTGGGTCTGAGCGGCGCGCGGGCGCGGGCGACCGCACTGGTGGACGAGGCCGAGGGCCACCTGCGGCCCTATGGTGCGGCGGCGGGGAACTTGATCGCGGCAGCGCGATTTGCCATCACTCGCCAGAGTTAGGAGTGCCGCCATGTCGACCCAACCCCCCGACCGTCCAAGAACCCCGCTCCTTGATCTGGTGCGTCTGCCGTCCGACCTGAAACGGCTGGGCGACGGGCAGTTGCGCCAGCTTGCCGACGAATTGCGCGCCGAGACGATCAGCGCGGTATCGGTCACCGGCGGGCATCTGGGTGCGGGACTGGGGGTTGTCGAGTTGACGGTGGCGCTGCATGCGGTGTTCGACGCGCCGCGCGACAAGATCGTCTGGGACGTGGGCCACCAGTGCTATCCGCACAAGATCCTGACCGGGCGGCGCAACCGGATCCGCACCCTGCGCACCGAAGGCGGGCTGTCGGGCTTCACCAAGCGCAGCGAAAGCCTATTCGATCCGTTCGGGGCGGCGCACAGTTCCACCTCGATCAGTGCCGCGCTGGGGTTCGCCTGCGCCGCCGATCTGGGCGGATCGCCCGGCGATGCGGTGGCGGTGATCGGCGACGGGTCGATGAGCGCCGGCATGGCCTATGAGGCGATGAACAACGCAGGCCACCTGAAGAAACGGCTGTTCGTGATCCTGAACGACAACGAGATGTCGATTGCCCCGCCGGTGGGGGCGATGTCGGCCTACCTCAGCCGCCTTTATGCCGGTGCGCCGTTTCAGGAGCTGAAATCGGCGGCCAAGGGCATGGTCAGCCTGCTGCCTGAACCGTTTCAGGAAGGCGCGCGGCGGGCCAAGGAATTGCTGAAGGCGGCGACGGTGGGCGGCACCCTGTTCGAGGAGCTGGGATTTTCCTATGTCGGCCCGATCGACGGCCATGATCTGGACCAGTTGCTGCCCGTCCTGCGCACCGCCCATGCCCGCGCCACCGGGCCGATGCTGATCCATGTGCTGACGAAAAAGGGCAAGGGCTATGCCCCCGCCGAGGCCGCGCGGGACCGGGGCCATGCCACGGGCAAGTTCGATGTGCTGACCGGCGTGCAGGCCAAATCCACCCCGAACGCCCCCGCCTATACCAAGGTGTTCGCCCAGTCCCTGCTGCGCGAGGCGGAAGAGGATGCGCGGATCGTGGCGGTGACCGCCGCCATGCCCGACGGCACGGGGCTCGATCTGTTCGCCAGCCGCTTTCCGCGCCGCTGTTTCGATGTGGGCATCGCCGAACAGCATGCGGTGACGTTTTCGGCCGCCTTGGCCGCAGGCGGGATGCGGCCGTTTTGCGCGGTCTATTCCACCTTCCTGCAGCGCGGCTATGATCAGGTCGTGCATGACGTGGCGATCCAGCGGTTGCCGGTGCGGTTCGCCATCGACCGCGCCGGGCTGGTGGGGGCGGATGGGGCGACCCATGCCGGGGCCTTCGACGTGGCGTTTCTGGCCAACCTGCCCGGTTTCGTCGTGATGGCGGCGGCGGACGAGGCCGACCTTGTGCACATGGTCGCCACGGCGGCGGCGCATGACGACGGCCCCATCGCCTTCCGCTATCCGCGCGGCGAGGGCGTGGGGGTCGAGATGCCCGCGCGCGGGATACCGCTGGCCATCGGCCGGGGCCGGGTGATTTGCGAGGGCGCGCGCGTGGCGCTCTTGTCGTTCGGCACGCGGCTGGGCGAGGTTCAGAAGGCGGCCGAGGCGCTGGCGGCGCGCGGCGTGTCCTGCACCGTCGCCGACGCCCGGTTCGCCAAACCGCTGGACCGCGACCTGATCCTGCAGCTTGCCCGCCACCACGAGGCGCTGATCACGGTCGAGGAAGGCGCGGTCGGCGGCTTTGGCAGCCATGTGGCGCAGTTGCTGGCCGAGGCGGGCGTGTTCGACCACGGCCTGAAATACCGCAGCATGGTCCTGCCCGACATCTTCATCGACCAGGCCTCGCCCGAGGCGATGTACCGGGTGGCCGGGATGGAAGCCGCGCAGATCGAAGAGCGGGTGCTGGCCGTGCTGGGCGTGGCGGTGGTGGGGATGCGGGCTTAGGGCCTTGCAGTTATCCTATCGCCAGAGGTAGCTTTCAAGAAATGGAGGGTTTCTTGCCGATACCGGATTTCCAAACTGCCATGCTTCCGGTTCTGCGTGCATTTAACGATGGCGCACAAAAAGTTGCCGATGTCCTTCCTGCCCTCCGCATCGAATTTGCGGTGACCGACGAAGAAGCGGAGGCTGTGCTTCCGAGTGGTCGGGTGACAACTCTTCAAAGTCGGGCACATTGGGCGCGGACCTATCTTTGCAAGCTGGGCTGCTTACTTCTCCCCGCCGGAACCAACACATGATCACAGACGCCGGACGCGAGTTGTTGGCGTCAGGCCTGAGCCGCGTCGACATGAAGACGCTTGAACGGTTTCCGGAGTATGTTGCTTGGCGCGAGAAGGAACAATCAACTTCCGTCGAAACACTTGAGGTGGTTTATCCGATCGAAGTTAGTCGGCCCGGACTCATCTTGGAAGCCGGGACGCCTGAAGAACGGATCGAACGTAACTTCGGGTTGATTCAAGCCTCGTTGGCTGAAGATCTTCTGGCCGCTGTTCAGGGCATGACGCCCCTAAAATTCGAGCAGCTTATCGTCGACCTTCTGCTCGCCATGGGCTACGGCGGTGGTGACAAGTCGATGGGCGAGAGCATTGGCAAGTCGGGCGATGGCGGGATTGACGGGATCATCAATGAAGACGCCCTTGGGCTCGACGCCGTCTATATACAGGCGAAACGCTATGCTCCCGACAACAAGGTGGGTCGCCCGGCGCTGCAGGCGTTCGTCGGGTCACTGACCGGCGAAGGCGCAAACAAGGGGGTATTCGTTACAACCTCCGACTTTTCCAAAGAGGCGAAGGACTATCTCAACAAGGTGCAGCACCGGATCGTGCTGATCAATGGTGACCGGCTGGCGCGATTGATGATCCAGCATGAGGTCGGCGTGCGGGCACGCAAGACCTATGTTCTGCGATCGGTGGACGAAGATTACTTCATCACCGACTAAGCGTTTCCACTGACCACCCCCCGAAACACTCCTCAATCCTGCGTGTGGGGCCTGTCACACTGGCCGCGGGCTTGCGACCGGGTGTAGTGTCTTGCGACATTGGCCGATCAGGATCGGAGCCACCCCGTGACCACCTCACCCTCCCCCCTTGGCGCGTTCCTGCGCTATGTCGCGTCTGGCGGCCCGTCGAAAAGCGGGTTGCCCGCGCGGGTGCTTGACCAGATCCAACAGCGCGAGGCGGCATCGGAACGGCTGATCGGGTGGGTGCAGATTTCGGTCGTTCTGTTCTTCGCAACGCTCTATTCCATCGCGCCGCGCGCCACGGGGGCCACGGGCGACAATTTCGTGCCCGGCGTGCTGGCGGTCTATTTCGCCTTCACCGTGCTGCGTCTGGCGCTGTCCTACCGGATCGCCCTGCCGCGCTGGGTGCTGGTGCTGTCGATCGGGGTGGACGTGGCGCTGCTGTGCGGGCTGATCTTCTCGTTCCACCTGCAATACGATCAGCCTGCGGCGTTCTACCTGAAAACCCCGACGTTGCTTTACATGTTCATCTTCATCGCCGTGCGGACGTTGCGTTTCGATCCCCGCTTCGTGCTGGCGACCGGCGTGGTCGCCGCCACGGGATGGCTGGCGCTGGTGGCCTATGCACTGATGTCCGACATGGGCGAAATGGCGGTGACGCGGGATTACGTGGCCTACCTCACGTCCAACAGCATCCTGATCGGGGCCGAGATCGACAAGATGCTGACCATCCTCGGGGTCACGGCGATCCTGACGCTGGCGCAGTATCGCGGCCGTCAGGTGCTGTTCGACGCGATCCGCAGCCATGCGGCGGCACAAGACCTGCAGCAGTTCTTCGCGCCCGATGTGGCCCGGTCAATCACCGCGTCCGAGGTTCTGCCGGGGGCGGGCCATGGCGAGGTGCGGCAGGCCGCGATCCTGTTCGTCGACGTGCGGGCCTTCACCGCAACCGCCGAGAAGATGCCGCCGGAACGGGTGATGGGCATTCTGGCCCGGTATCAGGAGGTTGCGCTGCAGGTCATCGAACAGAACGGCGGGCAGGTTGACAAGTTTCTGGGCGACGGGATCCTGGCGACCTTCGGCGCGGTGCAGGGCAGCGCAACCTATGCCGCCGATGCCTTGCGCGCGGCACATGGGGTGATCGTGGCGATGGAGGCCGCCCGCCCGGATTTCGCCGCACTGGGATGGCCGCGCGCCTTTGACATCGGCGCATCGGTGGCCTGCGGCAACGTGACGGTGGGGGTGGTGGGCGCACGGGGGCGGCTGGAGTTCACCGTGATCGGCAACGCGGTCAACCTGGCCGCCAAGCTGGAAAGCGCCAACAAGACGCAAGGAACCCGCGCCCTGACCGATGCGGCCAGCCTTTCGCTGGCGGTGGCGCAAGGCTATGACGCCCTGCCCCTTGATACCCGCGCGGCCCAGCGGATAGCCGGACTCGCGCGGCCCGTGGACGTGGTGGTGCTGGCCTAGCCTGCGGTGCCGATCTTGTCCTGCGTCTGCGTGTCGAAATCGGCCGCGTCGTGGCGTTCGTGCAGTTGCAGATGCGGCTCGCCGAAGCTGCGGTTCACCATCCGCCCGCGCTTGACCGCAGGCCGTGCGTCGATCTTCTCGGCCCAGGCCAGCACGTGGGTGTAGGACGCCACGTCCAGAAATTCGGCGGCGCTGTACAGCCGGCCCAGCACCAGTTGCCCGTACCAGCCCCAGATCGCGATATCGGCAATCGAGTAGTCGTCCCCCGCGATATAGGCCCGCCCCGCCAGCAGCCGGTCCAGCACGTCAAGCTGCCGTTTGGTTTCCATGGCAAAGCGGTTGATCGGATACTCCATCTTGAACGGCGCATAGGCATAGAAATGCCCGAAGCCGCCGCCCAGATAGGGGGCCGACCCCATCTGCCAGAACAGCCACGACAGGCATTCCGTGCGCGCGGCCGGGTCCGTCGGCATCAGCGCCCCGAACTTTTCGGCCAGATACATCAGGATCGCGCCGGATTCGAACACCCGCTGCGGCGGGTTCACCGAATGGTCCATCAGCGCGGGAATCTTGGAATTCGGGTTCACCTCGACAAAGCCGGACCCGAACTGGTCGCCCTTGCCGATATTGATCAGCCAGGCGTCGTATTCGGCCCCCTGGTGCCCCAGCGCCAGCAATTCCTCCAGCATCACGGTCACCTTCACCCCGTTGGGTGTGGCGAGCGAGTAAAGCTGCAGCGGGTGCTTGCCCACCGTCAGGGGCTTGTCATGCGTGGCCCCGGCGATGGGGCGGTTCGTGCTGGCAAACTGCCCGCCGTTCTCCTTGTCCCAGGTCCAGACTTTCGGCGGGGTGTAGGGCGTGTCGGTCATGTGGAACTCTCGCTTGGCTGAAGACGTTGCGGACCACGCTACCCCTCCGATCCGGAATCGCCAAGCCGAACCATGCTGCACCGGCGCACACCCACCCCACCCGACACGCGCGAAACCCGGTCCCGTACCGCAGACCGCACCTTTGCCCGATCAAAGCCCCCTGCTCGAAACTCCGCCTGACCCTCCCGCCTTCTTCTTCTCTGCGAAAGTATCCCACGGGGGTCCGGGGGTGTGAAACCCCCGGCGACGGCCCCCGGTGCGACCTCAGCCAGCCAGGATCGCCGCCAGCCCTTCGCGATAACTGGGATAACGCAGCACCACCCCCAGCGCCCGTTTCATGCGGTCATTGCGCACCCGCTTGCTCTCGGCATAGAAACTGCGCGCCATCGGCGTCATTTCGGCGTCGTCATAGGGGACCCCCGGCGGGTCGGGCAGGCCCAGCAGGGCGGCGGCATGGCTCAGCACATCCTCGGGCGGGGCGGGGTCGTCGTCGCAGACGTTGTAGAAGGCGCCCGGATCGGGATGGTCCATCGAGGCCAGCAGCACCTGCGCGATGTCTTCGACGTGGATGCGGGAAAACACCTGACCCGGCTTCAGGATGCGGCGCGCCGTCCCGTCCCGCACCTTTTCGAACGGGCCGCGACCGGGGCCATAGATGCCCGCCAGCCGGAAGATGTGCAGCGGCAGGCCGGTCGCCTGCCATTGCCGTTCAGCCAGCACCCGCTGCACGGCACGGGCCGAACCCGGGTTCAGCGGCGTCTCTTCGTCCACCCAGTTGCCCTGATGGTCGCCGTAGACGCCCGTGGTGGACAGATAGCCCACCCACCCCGCACCGCTGACCGCAATCTGGTCGCGCGCCATGGCCAGAAAGGGGTCGCCATCGGCATCGGGGGCCGCCGAGCACAGGACATGCGTGGCCTGCGCCAGCGCCGGGGCAAGATTGCCGGGCCAGATCAACGGCTCCACCCCCGCCGCGCGCATCGCGGCAGCCCGCCCCGCATCGCGCGTCGTCCCGATCACCCGTCCGCCCCGCGCCAGAACCGCCCGCCCCAACGCCTGCGCCGAATAGCCATGACCAAGGGAAAGCAGCACAGTCATGGTCCGAGTATCGCCAACAAGCACGTGACATTCAAGCCTTCGCACCCGCATCTTGCGCGCTTTGACAGTCACTTGACATGAATTGAAATTCTGAATTCATTAAAGACTGTTCCTCAAAAGAAAGGTGGCGCGTCATGGCTCTTTGTTTTGCTCACAAATGGTCCATCCACCCGGAAACCAAAGAACCGATCGAGTTGCCCAACGGGGTCTTGTTCCGATACGCCCACGCGCGACACGCCCTGAAAACATGCCTGACCAAGATCGGCGGGGACGCCCTGAAAAGCTGGATCAACGACCATGATGCCCGGCTTGTCACCGGCCCGCACAAATCAGTCGACAAAAGACTGCACATGCTGGTGATTGGCATAACCAAGCCGGGCGGCGCAAAATTCGGCCTTCATGTTTACATCAGTCCGGCGGGCGAGGGGACAGAAATGCAACCTTGGCCGACGTTCAAGACGGGCCTTGACGGAGAAGACTGGAACTGCCCTTCGATCACCCACACAGACGATCTTTGATCAGGGCGACCACATGGGCCATCCGGCGCAATCGCCCCGCGCGCCCGTTCGTCATCAAGGCTTCACTTGCGTCAGGTCCCCGTCTTCTGTCTATATGCCGGATCAAATCCGGACCTCACCGATGCAAGACGACGCCCCCCTTTGCCCCGCAGCGCAGCCCGCGCAGACGTTCACCGATGCCGCCGCCGCCGTGGACCGGCTTGAAATGCTCTATGCCGAGGCCACGACCTTTCTGGCCGGCCATTTCAACACGACCCTGCATGGCCGCAGGCCGACCGGGCGGGTCCGCGCCTTCTATCCGGAAATCCGGCTGACCGTATCCAGCCACACCAAGGCCGACAGTCGACTGTCCTTCGGGCATGTGGCGGGGCCTGGAACCTATGCCACCACGGTGACGCGGCCCGACCTGTTTCGCCAGTACCTGATCCAGCAACTGACGCTGCTGATGCAGAACCACAGCGTCCCGGTGACGATCGGCTTGTCGGAAACGCCGATCCCGGTGCATTTCGCGGTTGCAGGCAACCCTGCAGTATCGGTGCCGCAGGAAGGCGTGCTGGATTTCAGCCTGCGCGACGTGTTCGACGTGCCCGACCTTGCGACAACGAATGATGACATCGTGAACGGCGACCGCCTGCGCAATGCCGACGGGTCCAGCCCACTGGCCCCGTTCACCGCGCAGCGGGTGGATTACAGCCTTGCCCGCCTGTCGCATTACACCGCGACGGACCCCAAGCACTTCCAGAACCACGTCCTGTTCACCAACTATCAGTTCTACGTCGATGAATTCGAAAGCTATGCCCGCGCGCAACTGGCCGATCCGGCGTCGGGCTATACCAGCTTTGTCTCGACCGGAAACCAGATCATCACCAAACCGGATCAGCCGCTGGGCCCCCCCGGCCGCACGCCGCAGATGCCGACCTATCACATGACCCGCGCCGACGGTCAGGGGATCACCCTGGTCAACATCGGCGTCGGCCCGTCGAACGCCAAGACCGCGACCGACCATATCGCCGTGCTGCGCCCGCACGCCTGGCTGATGGTCGGCCACTGTGCCGGTCTGCGCAACTCGCAAAGCCTTGGCGATTTCGTGCTGGCCCACGCCTATCTTCGCGAGGACCATGTGCTGGATGCCGACCTGCCGATCTGGGTTCCGATCCCGGCGCTGGCCGAAATCCAGATCGCGCTGGAAGACGCGGTCGAGGAAGTGACCCAACTGGAAGGGTATGAGCTGAAGCGGATCATGCGCACCGGCACCGTCGCCACCATTGACAACCGCAACTGGGAGTTGCGCGACCAGTCCGGCCCGGTGCAGCGGCTGTCGCAGTCCCGCGCCATCGCGCTGGACATGGAATCCGCCACCATTGCCGCCAACGGGTTCCGCTTCCGCGTTCCCTACGGCACACTTTTGTGCGTCAGCGACAAACCGCTGCATGGCGAGTTGAAACTGCCCGGCATGGCGTCCGAGTTCTACAAGACACAGGTGGCGCGCCATCTGCAGATCGGCATCCGTGCCATGGAACGTCTGCGCGAGATGCCGATCGAGCGTATTCACAGCCGCAAGCTTCGCAGCTTCGAAGAAACCGCCTTCCTGTAGGTTTCAGCCGAACGCACAGGTTTTGTGCGAAAACCGCTTGATTTGCGCCGCGAAAACTTGTGTAGCGGACCAATTCGCTTTGCTACGCCGTGCACGTCATCCGCCCGGCAAGGCGCAACCAGAAATGGAAACACTGACATGAACAAACCGATGACCAAGACACAACTGGTGGCCGCAGTTGCCGAAGCCATGGGCTCCGACAAGAAGACCGCCACGGCCGCGATGGATGCCATCGCCACCGTGGTGGCCCGCGAAGTCGCTGCCGGTGGTGCGGTGACGCTTCCCGGCCTCGGCAAGGTCGTGTGCCGCGCCCGTCCGGAACGCCAGGTCCGCAATCCGGCCACCGGAGAGCAGGTGACCAAGGCCGCAGACAAGCAGGTCAAGTTCGCCATCGCGAAGGCGCTGAAAGACAGCGTCAACGCCTGACCTTTCGGCAACGCCCGCACCCGCGGGCGTTGCCGCCTCTGCGCAAGCGCAGCCCCGTCGGAACCCGCGTGCCGGGTCGTCGCCGCGCAAACCCGTCCGTCCAGACTGACCGGTTCCCAACCCCCCTTTGCATAACTTTGGCGCTTCGCTTCCCTCCGATGCGCACGTGCTGTCTGCGTCGACGCAGGCTATCGCTCGCCCGAACTCTAGAGGGCGATCCGATGAAACCAACATTCAATACAAGCCTGCTCGCCTGCGTCGGGGCCGCGGTCCTTGCGGCAACCGGGGCCCATGCGGGCAGCCTTGACGCGCCCGAACTCGAACTGCCCGTGGCGGCAGCGGTCACAACCGGCGCGGCCGTTGATCCCTTTACCGGGTTTTCCGGGTATGTCGGGCTGTCGTCGATTTCCAACAGCTTCGACATCGACATCGCCACGACCATCTCGACCGACAGCAACGCACTGAACCTGCCCGACCTCGCCGCGGAAGGCGTCGGCCTGACCATTGGCGGCGGATATGACTGGGCTGTGGCCGACAAGGTGTCGGTCGGCGGCTTTGCCGACTACACCGCCACAAGCGCCGAGAACCTCTATCGCGGCACGACCCAGTTCAACGGGTTCACGACGGGCACCGAAGTGACCCTGAAGCAGACCTATGCGGCAACCCTGGGCGCGCGCATCGGCTACGTGCTGTCCTCCGAGACGATGCTGTTCGGTTTGGCAGGCTATACCGTTGCAGGGTTCGACGGTCAGGCCAGCCTCTCGGCGACAGATGGCCAAGACTCCGTCGGCGGCTCGGTCGGCACCGATTTCATGAACCAGGGCCTGACACTAGGCCTCGGTCTGGAAACCCGGGTCGCAGAGGCGTCGTTCCTGCGCATCGAATATCGCCAGACCAACTTCAAGGAATATGATCTGTTTTCAATCGGCAACTACGGCGACCCGCAAACCGGCGGCATGATCGGCCGCGCCGACCACAGCCTGAAAACCTTCAGCGTCTCGTTCGTTCGCCGGTTCTGACACACTGCCGGGTGCCCGCTGGCGCACCCGGCTTACCCCCGCTCAGCCCGGCGCGCTGATTGCCGCAGCCGAACCCACATTTCCCCCAAGACCTTTACCGATCCCAATTTCCACCACCCCCAACCCCCTGATTCAAGAAAGCCAACAATTGAGGCCGGATGCGGACGCGGACGATTTTTCGCCGCCCCTGACGCCCTACAGCATCATGAAGCTGGGGCGCGTGAACCTCTTGCCCTACTACCGGCCCGGCGACCCCGCGATGGGCGATGCCGTGCCCTGCCGGAAAACGCAGCGCGGTCATGTTGGCCAATCACGGGCCGGTCGTGGCGGGCAAGGACATCGAGGACGCCTGCAACGCGATCGAGGAACTGGAGGATGCGGCCCGGCTTGCGATGCTGACGCGCGGGCTTGGCACGCGCCATCTGACGCAGGCGTAGGTGCGCGATGTCGTCACACATTTCGATGTGGAATGGGACGGCTGAACGTGCCCGGTATGCGCACGGGGCGGTTCAGATCCGCCCCCCGCGCAGAAGGCGCGTTTCGATCTGCAGCATCGCGTCATGGATCAGCACCGCAAACAGACCCACGATCAGCCCGCCCTGCAGCACTAAGGCGGTGTTGCTGGTCAACAGCCCGGCAATGATCACTTCGCCCAGCGTACGCGCCGCAACGGTCGATCCGATCGTCGCCGTGCCAAGGGCAATGACGACCGAAAGGCGGATGCCCGTCAGGATGACCGGCAGGGCGAGGGGAATTTCGACCCGCATCAGTCTTTGCCCGCGCGACAGGCCGATGCCGCGTGCCGCCTCCATCGTGGCACGCGGCAGGTTGGTCAGTCCGGTGATCGCGTTTTCCAGGATGGGCAGCAAGCCATAGAGAAACAGCGCAACCAGCGTCGGCCCGGACCCGAACCCAAGGCTCGGCACGGCCAGCGCCAGCACCGCAACGGGGGGAAAGGTCTGGCCCATGTTGGCGACGCTGCGCGCCAGCGGACGGAAGGCGGCCCCGGCCGGGCGCGTGACCAGAACCGCCAGCCCCACAGCCACCAGCGTGGCCGTAACCGACGCCGCAAGCACCAGACCCAGATGGTTCAGCGACAGCGACAAGAGCGAGGCCCGGTCATAGATGACCGGCCCGCCCGCCGGGGCCAGGGGCGCAAAGACCGGCTCGAACCAGTGCGGCCGGATCACCAGCGCCAGAAGCACCGCCAGCATCGCCACCCGCAGGGCCGCCGCCGTCATGCCCGGAATTCCGCGCGGGCGCGGATTGCGTCAAGCGTCACCTGGCCGATCCGCACGCCGTCACGTTCGACCGGCACGGCGGTGCGACCCGTCCACAGGCAGGCGGACAACGCATCCCGCAGGCTCGCTTCGGCCGATATGGCGGCCCCGTCGGCCGAGCCGTCCGTGACGACCTCGGACACGGGGATCAGCGAGAGCAACCGCAGGGGGCGTTCCACGTCGCCCACCATGTCGGCGACAAAGCCGGTCGCGGGATGCGCGATGATGCGGGCCGGGGCGTCGTACTGCACCAGCCGCCCGCCGTCCATCACCGCGATCCGGTCGGCCAGGCGGATCGCCTCTTCCATGTCATGCGTCACCAGCAGGATGGTCGACCCGAGCTTTCGCTGGATGCGGCGCAGATCGTCCTGCGCGCGTGCCCGGATGATCGGGTCCAGTGCGCCGAAGGGTTCATCCATCAGCATGAGGTCAGGCCGCGAGGCCAGCGCGCGCGCCACGCCGACACGCTGCTGCTGACCGCCTGACAGGTCGGCGGGGTACCGGTCCCGATACTGGTCCGGGTCCAGCGAGAACAGGTCCAGCAATTCATCGACCCGCGCCGCAATCCGGTCGCGCGGCCAGTTCAGCAGGTTGGGCACCGCGGCGATGTTGCGCGCCACGGTGTGGTGCGGGAACAGGCCGTTGCCCTGAATGACATAGCCGATACGCCTGCGCAGGATATGCGGCGCGACCGCCTGCGTCGAGGCGCCGTTGATCCGCACCTCGCCCGATGTCGGTTCTTCCAGCCGGTTGACCATGCGCAAAAGCGTTGTCTTCCCCGATCCCGACGTGCCGACGATGACGGTGATCGTGCCCGACTCGACGGTCAGGGTGACGTCGTCGACGGCTTTGACGCTGTCATAGGTCTTGGTCAGGCCGATGATCTCAATCATGGCGGGCCTCCTGCGCCGGGCGGGTCAGATCCACCAGAATGTCCATGAACAGCGCCGCGGTCAGGGCCAGCGCAACGGTCGGCAGCGCGCCGAGCAGGATCAGGTCGGTTGCCGTCTGGTTCAGCCCCTGAAAGACAAAGGTCCCGAACCCGCCGCCGCCGATCAGCCCGGCAATCACCGCCAACCCGATGTTCTGCACCAGCACGATGCGCAGCCCGGTCAGGATGACCGGCAGACCCAGCGGCAGTTCCACCCGCCACAGGCGCTGACCCGGGGTCATTCCCATCCCGCGGGCGGCTTCGCGCGCGGCAGGCGGGGTGGCGGCCAGCCCGGCCACGGTGTTCCCCACGATGGGCAACAGCGCATAAAGCACCAGCGCCAGAAAGGCCGGTGCAAACCCGATCCCGGCAATTCCGGCGGCTTCGGCTCCGGGCACCGTTCGGCCCACCCAGGACAGGACGGGTATCATCAGCCCGAACATCGCAAGCGACGGGATGGTTTGCAGAAAGCTGAGAACGGGCAGCGTCGCGGCCCGCAGGTTCGCCGCACGGTGACACAGGATGCCCAGCGGAAAGCCGATCACCGCCGCCAAGGCCAGCGATCCGAAGGCCAAGCCCAGATGCCGCCACGCCGCAGCCAGAAACGCCTCGCGGCGGCTGGCATATTCCTGCAGGACCGACAGGTCCGACAGGACGCCCGACCCCAGCACGGCCGCCAGCGCGCCGACCGCCAGTGCCAGCAATCCCGCACGCGCTGGGGGACCCGGTGCCATGCGCACCAGCGCATCCGCGACCAGCAACAGGAATATCCCCAGCAGACACCAGAACCCCAACGCCGGCGACACGCGGGCGTTGGTCCCTGCCCCCTCCAGCAAAGCCGGCCCGCCAATTGACAGCAGCAGCACAAGGCCGCACAAACCCTGCACCGCCCCGCCGAGCCTTACCAATGCCAACCTTTCCGGCAGACCCAGCAGCAACCCCACCAAGACAGCCGCCAACCCCGGCCATGTCGCGTAGTCGGGCGCCATGTCCCAGGCGCGTATCCCGTCGCCCGCCACGATCCGGTTGGCGGCAATGGTCATGAATGGTGCCAGCAAGGCCGCGAACCCCAGCCCGGCAAACAACACCCCCGGCGCGGAAAAGGCCCGATGCCAGGGGACGCGCACCCTTGCCCCGCGATCAGTCAAGAACCGAGATGCGGGTCAGATAGTCCCGTGCCACGGCTTCTGCCGGTTCGCCACCCACCTGGATGCGCCCGTTCAACTCTTGCAGCGTGACAAGGTCCAGCCCGGCAAAGATCGGGTCCAGCACATCCGCAATCGCCGGATACTCTGCCAGAACCGCGGCGCGGATGATCGGCGCGGGGGCATAGACCGGCTGAACCCCCTTGTCGTCTTCCATCACCACAAGGCCGGTCGCAGCCACCCCACCATCGGTGCCGTAAACCATCGCCGCATTCACGCCGGATGTTCCGCGCGCCGCCGCCTGAATCGTCGCGGCCGTGTCGCCGCCAGACAGCACGACCGTCTGATCCGGGGTCAGGGCAAAACCGTAAGCCTCCTGCATGGCCGGAAGCACGGCGGGCGACGACACGAACTCGGTCGACGCGGCAAGCTTGACCGTACCCCCGCCGGCCACCCAGGCCCCGAAATCGGACATCGTGACCAGACTGTTTTCGGTGGCGACAGAACCGGTCACGGCGATGGCCCAGGTATTGTTGGCCGGTGCGGGGGTCAGCCAGACGACCTCGTTCTGCGCCTTGTCCAGTTCGGCCGCGCGGGCATATCCGGCCGCTGCATCATTCCAGACGCTCTGGTCGGCCTCGTTGAAGAAGAAGGCGGCGTTCCCGGTATATTCGGGGTAGATGTCGATCTGACTGGCCAGCAAGGCCTCTCGCACCACCTGCGTGCCGCCCAGTTGCAAGCGCCGTTCCACCGGCAACCCTGCGGATTCCAGCGCCAGCGCGATCATGTTGCCCAGCAACCCGCCTTCCGTGTCGATCTTGGAGGATACGACGATCTGCGCGGGGGCTGCCGATGCCATGGCAAGAAACGCGCCCACGGCGGCCGGAAGAAAATAGGGTTTCATCATGAGTTCGGATCCTGCTGCAGATGACCAAGGCTTGCAGGCCTTTCCGCACTCGGTTGAACGGATTGCCCACAAGCCACCGGAGCCAAACGCCCCGCCGCGCCCCCAGTTCCCGATGACGGCGCAGAGATTTCCCGCAGACCCCGCACCCGACGCCCGGCGCGGGCTGTCGCGGCAACGCTTCCGCTGCACCGCAGGCCGGGCGAATGGCCCGATGCGTCTGACACGGGGCAACCGACCCTTTTTCGGCCGCTGTCAGGTCGCGCGCCGCCGTTGCAGGGCCAGACGACCCAGAACGTCGACGCCCATCTGCCCAAGCAGGTCAAGCATGTCGAGAGGCACCCAGTTTTCGCGAATCAGCCCTTCGTGATGCAGATAAAAGTCCATCACGCGCATGGTGACGGCCTTTCCCGTGGCAGGCAGGCCCAAGAAATCCGGCCCGACATGCATCGCAAAGACCGAAGGCCACCCCCCCGTCACCGAATAGGGACCGTCCCCGATCCGGATGTAGTGGCCACCGCCCAGCTTTGTGCGCAGATCGCCCAGCTCCTCCCACTGCCCGCCACCCTTGCGCTTGGGAAAGGCGATGCGGAACGGCAACTGGTGGTCATCGACAAAGCCCGACAGGCCGCGCGTGGTGCCGATGCCGCTGGGGCCGTACCACATCATCTTCGGATGCCAGTGCTGTTTTTGCGGCATGTCGAGCAGCCCCTGCCGCCCCGCACCGGCCAGATCGTCATGGGCCCCCAGCGTGCCATGCATGGCCAGCGTCTGCGCAAGGCTGGCGGCGGACTGCACCGGATCGGTCGCGTGAAACACCAGTCCGTCGCCGGTGATCGGGCCGGGCCACATGCCTTCCACCCCCAGCGACGGCGCGATCGGCCAGAAACCCGCCTGACGGATCAGGTCCAGCACGTCCCACAGACAATTGGACTGCACGATCCGCCCGGCCTCGACCTGATGCACCTCGCCGTACCGCAGGTAGACCGGCCGCCCGGTGGCGGGAATGCCCAGCCAATCCTTGCGGAAGGTCCCGCAATAGTGGCCGACCATCGCCACATAATCACGCCCCTGATAGCTGCCGCCGACCACGATCAGGTCGCGCCGTTCAAGATCGGGCAGCGCGGTTTTCAGCGGCCGCCAGACCTGCGCCGCAACGGCCGCAGGGCTGCCGAGTTCGTTCAGCGGGTGCGATCCGCGCCACTGAAGGCCCGGTGCGCACAGGCCGTCAAGCAGGTCGTCCACTTTGGAAAGCGGGGCTTCGGCAAGCGCGCAAAGCGCGTCGGCAATCTGGCGTCTGGTCTTGAGGTCGGACATCGCTGGCACCTGTTGCGCGGGGATGGCGCAACTTTCGATCAGATCGCCACGCGTCGCAAGTTGTTATTGCAAGCGTATGCATTGATGCATAGCCTTTGCCCGAACCGGAAGGAAACATGGATGACGGGACGCTTGGCAATAGCACCCTTGCAGCGGGCCATGGCCGATTTCACCGAAACCGGCGTGCGGGCGGCGTTGGAGACGGTTCTGCACCCGACGGCCACCATCCGGCTTGGCGCGCCGTTCGGGACGGTTGACGCGGGCGCGTTCTATCAGACCGCCTATGCCCCGCTTTTCCAAGCGTTTCCCGATCTGGAACGGCGCGATCAGATCGTCCTTTACGCACCCGATGCAGAGGGCGCGCTGTGGATCGGAGCCTGCGGGCATTACTGCGGCACTTTCCTGCAACCGTTTCTGGACATTCCGCCCACAGGGCATCTGGCCGCCTTCCGCTATCATGAATTCTACCGGATCGAAGAAGGGCGCGTGGCCGA
>JAIYDJ010000120.1 GCA_027487575.1 Rhodobacter sp.
CGTGCTCCTTCAGAATGCCGATGATCTGGTCTTCGGTGAACCTGCTGCGCTTCATCTCTGGTCCTTTCGGTTGGGCCAGAGTCTATCTCAAACTGGATTAGGCCGAGGGGGCAACGTCATCGGGCATCCCGGCGCGGTAGGTCTTGAATGCCCCATGCACCCAGTGCTCAGGAACGGTGATCGGGTCTGACTTCCCTGCTCCCGGCCCTTCGACCAGGACGCGCAGGGCGTTCACCCCGGCTAGCTTCCGCTCCCTGCCATCCAGCCAGTCATCGGGCGTAAGCTCAGCGAACATCTGCATGGTTGCCTCCAGCGTCAATGAGAACTTAACAGGAACATTGCCAAGACCGCGTGGATGTGGCAAGATGTTAACGTGGTCGCGCCTGCACTTGTCCACAGGGAATTGGCCAGGAATATGCTGTCTATGGCGGATTGACGCATTGAGAACGTGCGGGCATCTTCGCCCATATGAACCTCACCTCGCTTATCTGCGCCGAAAAGGCGGTTACTTACCACGGTAAATGGAAAGACGGGGAAATGCCTCGGTCTGCATTTCCGTTATCGAGAGTGAAATCAAAGGCGTACAAGCTAGGGAACCGAAGGTGGAGGGTTCTATGTTTTGATGCTGCAGGTCAGAAGTGTAGGTTGTTGATAAACTACAGCAGCGCACTCGGTCAGTATCAAGCCATGCTTGGTATCGATCATAGTGGAGATACGAAGGTCGTGGCACGGTTAGAGCGGCACCCGACACACGGAGGATGGCACGCACACGTTGCATGCGACACCGATACAGTTGCATCGGGCATAAAGGGCGGGCAGACGGTGAAAAAGCTCTCCGGGAATTGTGGGATCTATAAACGTTCGGTACCGGCGAGCGATGAAGAAGCTTTCAACATGGCTGTCGATTTCTTCAAGCTTCACCTCACGGGCGCTGGAGGTTTTCTCCAATGAAGAAAGAGCTGTGTGAGGCGTTTTGCCAGGGGTTAGAAGTTGTCAAAGTGCCGATCGGCCTTGCCGTTGGCACGAACTTCAAGACGGAGTATGGCGATAACATTTCGTTTTACATTTGCGGCCCTGACCAATCAGACTTCTACGTCATCCAAGACGACGGAACTACTGTTACCTTGATCGAAGCCAGTGGGGCAGACCTGTCAATTGCCACAAGAGCAGAGGCTTTCGCTAGCCTACTTGACGAGTATGGCGCTGAGTACGACACGACTACCTTTGAATTGAAATCTAAGCCCTTGACCCGTAACCAAGTAGCCCCGGCAGCTATCCAGTTTGTTGCTCTTCTGCTGAGGGTTCAAGACTTAGCATTGACCTCTACTGAACGCGTTCAGTCAACTTGGGTAGAGGAAGCAACGGCTATGCTTGAGCGGGCAGTTGAAGGAACAGCTACAATCCAGTTCAAAGCTCCGGTTTTCGCTGACTTAGACGAGTTCCCAGCCGATGTTGTTCTGCGCGGAAACGATAGGAAGCCCGTTGCTTTGTTCTTTGGTGTTACAGATACCAAAGTGTATGAGGCTTTACTATTGCAATCATACGCAAAGTATCAGATGCAACGCGAGTGCCATGTGGTAGTTCTGCTAGAAACTGATGGCTCAGTAACAAAGAAGGCTCGACAGCGGGCCGATAACCATTTGATTGTTCCCCGTTTCAAGGGCAGCAAGTCTGATGCTATTGGGCGTATAGTCGAGGTAGCAACTGGTCAGAGGCCAGGGGTCTTTCACTAACTGGTTATCCCCACCCATTTCGTCGGTCCCGCCGTAATGGTTTAGTAGTTGATACGGCTAGGTGTGGACAACCGGATTCGACTCCTTTTGTTAGTTGAGTATACTTGAGCTACCTCTAACAGGGGTGGCCAGTAATACAAATACCAAAACAAATACTGGAACCTCCTTTGTGGTCGGTATCCGAGCTTGTCTCGGTTACTGGCCAGAGTGGAGGTTTTATCATTAATGAACAAGGGTATGGGAGCACAGAAGTGGTATAAGTTCTATGGACAGGAGTATTTGTCTGACCCGAAGATAGAAAGGCTCTCGCCTACAGAGCGGTCATGCTGGGTTACCCTTCTCTGCATGGCTAGTTTGACAGAAGGGAAGATTAGATTTTTGACGGTCCAGACGCTACTGACACGTTCAGGCGTACAGTTTGATCCGTACCACCCAGAAGAGTGGGAGCAGTGTCTCGGCGTACTTCAAAAGTTTGAAGAGCTTGAGATGATCACCTGCCACGAGAACGGAGACATCACTCTTAGTAACTGGGAAAAACGGCAGGAGACAAACCTGACAGACGCAGAAAGAGCCAAGAGTTATAGGGATAGAAAGAAGGAGCGTCACGATAACGTCACGGAGCAAGTGACGAAGGTCACCCAAGATAAGAGTAGAGTAGATAAGAGTAGAGTAGATAAGAAAGATAAGTACGGTGTTTTAAAGAATGTACTTCTCAGCGAGGACGAGCACACCAAGCTTAAAGAAAGATACGGAAACATAGCTGTCTCAAAACTCGTAGATCAGCTGTCTACCTACATGGAAAGCAAGGGGCAGAAGTACAAAGACCACTATGCCACCATCCTAAACTGGGCAAAGCGTAAGGAGCTCGAAGAACTCAAGCCGGTTGCACCGCCAGTAGTCGAGGTTGTGTTTACCCCGGAGCAGGTAGCTGCGAACTTGGCGAGGGCCGCGAAAGTGAAGGAAGTACTAAGAAGATAACCGACAATCTATGAAACTAGAAGACCAAGTTGTCAGCCTAGAGCTGGCGAAAAAGTTGAAGGAGTTGGGGGTTAAGCAGGAGAGCCTGTTTAAGTGGAACTTAGACAGGATACGGGGGCGTTGGGAGATTAGCCAATACATTATCTCGACCAACTTTGAAGATGAAAAATGTTCCGCCTACAGCGTCGCAGAGCTGGGGGAGATGTTGCCTCACACTATAAATCTTAAGGGTGATGTAACATGCAGTGAGTGCGATAGCGTGCTAGAAAAGGGTAAAACACATAGCCCAATCTTGTCCATATGGAACACTGATCCCCGGCACTGGGGAATTGCCTACCAAGGAACTCATATCGCGCTAACAAAACATGGTGATAACGAAGCCAACGCCCGCGCGAAGATGCTCGTCTACCTCATTGAGAACAAACTTGTTGCTATATAGACAAACACCCCGACACTCTGTACGTCGGGGTGTTTGTATATTCGCTAGCACCTCACAGCACTTGGACGATGGCGACGATCAACGCGGCCACTGTGAGAGCCAAAGTAACGTAGCGGTATGTTTCTTCGCTCATCATGCTGCCTCCACCTTCTTCGAAGTAGGCTTCTTCTTCGGCGCTACGTTGTGCGCTTTCCACACTGCCTTCTTCCCTTCAGCTTTCAGCTTGGCCGTCTCCTCGGCAATCTCAGTAAGGCGCTCAACGAGGCCACTCAGATCATAGGCGTTGGACGTCCGCCCGTTGTTGTTCGGCAGGTACCGATCCTTGCGATTAATAAGCCCCATCTTTTCCATCTTGGCCGTTGACCGCTGTACGGTCTTCTCGCTGACGTCCAAGCGTTCAGCGATGGTGCGTTTGGAGGGCCACGGCAGGTCATCCGCCTTCCACCAGTGCTCCATGATGTGCAGGAGCACTGCCAGATCGTTAGCATTGATACCGAGCCGACGCTGGCCTTGAAGCATGACTGACGGCACGACCGTAAAGCGTTGGCCCATCGTCACCTTCCCCCACTTCTCTTCGAGAGTGGTCGCGTTGTCTGTCTTCTTCGGAGCAGCTTCCGATGATGTAGCTTGCGTTTCCGCTTTCAAGTCGTCCATGGCATCTCCTTTTTCGTTGCCTGTGAGGAGGAGATGGCCCATAGTACCAACAATAAAAGGGATGCGACCAGCCGTCCTATGGACATAGATGGCTACTAGGTATGGACATGCAAGTCCCTAGACCCTCTAGTCGGGGGTGTCCACTAAAGTAGATGCCTCGTCGTTCTAACAGGATGCATTGTCGTCAGGACGCCATTACGCAGTAAGGCCCTGGACATTGGTGACCATAGGTAATCCGAAAAACTTGTAGTTTCGACGGCCCTCGGTTGGTGTCCCCCAGCTCACGAGGATGGTGGTGCTACAATGATCTACATATGCAATTCAAAATCGGGCAAACAGTAACCCGCCAAGACCCAGGCGGACACCAGACCACGTTCAACATCCAGAGCAGTATGGACGTCTAGTACCACACCGACCTTGAAGCTAAGGGTTACCGGTACCAGGACATCAGCACGAAGGTTGACCGGCTGGACTTCGATCTGCCGGAGGTAGTCGCAACCGAGACCGTGAAGCCACGGGTCCATGTAGCGAGCGAGATGGTTTGCACTGCGTGCGAAGGATAAGAGACTAAAAAGCGACTAGTAACGAAAAAGAGGTCAGCGTTCTTGCGCTAACCCCTTGTTTTTATTGGCTCCGGCGGTAGGGCGTGGAGCCAAATTCGGCCATTCTGCAAGCATTTGATTCGTAACGGAATTTGCTGCGGCGAAAGTCGTCTGTGATACAGTTCTGTGCAACAGTTGTAGCACAAGGTTGTGGATAGCCTTTTGGACGGCGGGCAGCAAGATGCGGCCTACACCTGTTGGCCGGAAGCAACCTGTTGCATGCCTTCGACGGTGTGAGTGCCAGTGGCTTGTTCAGGCGAAAGCGCAAGCCGCACCGGACGGTCCGCATCGATCACACCTTCGAGGTCTGGCAGAAACCGCCCCACCTCATGCCCCGAAAGATGACCCTGCTCGACAAGCGCCCGGGCAATCTTCGCCACAGCGTCGCGATAGGGTTCCACCAGTTTCTGGGCCCGAGCGGACTGGGTTTCCAAGCGCTGACTGACATTCCGGCGCTCACCCTCAGACATCGGGCGTGTCTCACCGCCCACGGGTTCCCAGACCAGACCGTTCAGACCAAGCCCCGCCGCCCTTTCCAACTGCAGGGCGAACGATGTCGCCAGCGCAAGGTCCGAATTCTGATCGCCGCCTGCCCCGCCGGATGCTTCGCCGAACATGATCACCTCAGCAGCGCGTCCCGCCAGACAATAGGCGATCTGGTCGTCGAAGGATTCGATCGTCCCTTCCCACGCGGTACGGTAGATCAGAATTTGGCCACCTTGGTCCTTGAACGACATTTCGAAGATCTCTCCGATCCCCAGCAGATGCGCGATTAGAGCGTGCCCGGCCTCGTGCACGGCGATCCGCCGAGCCAAAGGTGAGTCAGGCACTTTCGCGCCGGAGATAATCGCGATCACGTGGCCCGAAGTGAGCCGCACGCCATCTGTCCGGGCTCTGGCGCGGGCCAGCCTAATCGCTCCTGCAATGTCGGATGGGGTTTTCCCCCGGGCAGCGCTAACGACGGTAGATAGATCGGGAAGGGAATCGGCGCCGAGATGATGGCGAAAGATGCGTTCAATCCCCTTGGCATCTGGCAATGGCACTGTAACGTGCATGTCCAGCCGACCCGCGCGAAGGATCGCCGCATCGATATTCTCGGAATTGTTGGTCGCGGCGATCAGCATAATTCCTTCAGTGTCCGCGACCCCATCCAACTGCGCGAGCATCTCGTTGACGACTTGGCGACGATAGTTCCGCGCATGACTGTCCGTGTCTTTGCGGTCTCCGATGCTGTCCAATTCGTCGATAAACAAGATACACGGCGCTTTGCTGCGGGCCTCCTCGAAGGTCGCATTCATTGCCCGTAACATGTCGCCCAGATGCCCGTTGCTTTGCCACTGCCCCACCGTCGCCGCGATGAACGGCAGACCCGTTGCAGCCGCAATGCATTGCGCTGCATAGGTTTTGCCTGTGCCCGGCGCGCCGTTCAGGAGCAGGCCATGCGGGACCTCGGACCACGGAAGACTGCCATAGGCGAAAGCCTTCATATCCGCAACGATCTGCCGCGCGACCCGGTAGAGAGTCCCCGAACCTTCCAGTTCGGACAGTCGATCCGTTGCCGGACGGAAGGCCACCATCCGTGAGAGAGCTTGGGCAACACGGAGCGTCGAGGCTTCGCGAAACGCGCTGAAAAGCTGCACTTTGGACAACCTTGACAACCCTTGATCGTCGGGCAGAGACGCCAGCAAGATCTTACGGTCAACACGGCCTGTGCGAGAGTGGCTTTTCGTCAAGGCATAGAGCACCGCTTCGCGCGACAGCGGTGGGATCCTGATGGGCTTGGGCAGCACGTCGCGCAAGGATTTCGGCAGCAGGGCCGGATCGGACAGCATGACGACTAGGGCGGGACGCAGGGCCAGCGCGTCCTCGACCCTCGTCAAAGTAGCTTTCAACGTCGAGGCCGCGCCATCGCCCCGAGACACCGTAGTGCAATGCACTGCCTGTTCCCGAAGAGACCCCTTCAGGGTTTGCGAAACCAGAATGGGTTTCGGAACCAGACCGTTGCGCACGACATCCCCCAAGACGGACAGGTCTGCGGCATCTGCAATCTGCAAAACGGTCACCGCCCCAGTGCGGGTCAGGCCTTCCACCATGCGTCGGCCGCAAAACGTCTGCGCCATCCGCGCGCACATCAGCGCCAAACATAGATCGACAGGCATGTCGGGCATGGCTTGCCCTGTTGCATCGGCAGCCAAAAGATCGTCATTTGCAGCCGCCATTGCCTCAGCTTCCTCCGGCGAAAGCGCATCCTCAGCCGAGGTTTTCGCCCAAAGTTCACCGATTTCCGCAGCGATCTGCGCGTCCGTTGCCGACTCCACGTGCGGTTTTCCGTTGTCCGTGATCGCATCAAGGATCGAATTGGCGAAACCGTGCCACGCCGGGACCTTAAAAATCTCTCTTGGTTTCATGTTGTTATCCTTGCTTTGTGGGATGGTTTCAGCGACCGCGTGTAAACGGCGGGCGCGGCAGCGAAATCGGGCGGCGTGGGCGGCGCGAGAACATCGCGTCGAACTGAAACGCCAGAACGGCATCGCGGTGGGCGCGCAATGTCGGGTCGTTTGCGGTGCCGGGTTCCTGGGGGAAATAGGTGCGCATATCGTAGTCCTTTCAGGAGTTGGGTTGATCTTGGTCGGTAGAAGGCTGGGCGCCGTCCTGCGTGGTTGCGGTCAGGAAAGCTGAAGTTGGTCGGCAAGGCCCGGGAACAGACGGCGCAAGACCGGCTGCCAAACCTGGGTTAACACGGCCCGCTGATCGTCGGTTGAGGCGTCAAGGGCACGTTGAAGAACCGATGGGGTCTTCGGGCCGAGGCGGTGCACTGAGGCTGCCGCCTCTGGCAACTGCATGGCCACTTTCAGCACATGGGCCCAGCGATACCGGCGATCGCTGTAGTCGATGTTCAGCGCGCCGTTGATCACCGCGCCGACGGCTGTCGGTGGATAGGCGCTGCCATCGGAAACCTTGCCGTTGAAGAGGGTGACCAGAGCACCGATGAGGGGGAGGATCCCGGAAGCCGTCAGATCCGCAGCACTGGTCGCCGCTTTCGAACAAACACGGGCGTTTAGCAGGTCCGCAAACTTGCGTGGATTGCGGTCAGCGACCGCCTGAAAGCAGGAAGATCGCCAGCGAATGCCGGGGTTTTGGCGTGATGGCCCAGCAGTGTTTTCAACGTTGATCCAGTGACAAACTCTACCTTTGCCGTGATCTGGTTTCCGGCATCAGTCGCGGTGATAAACTTCATCGTGAGGTTGCCCGTGCTGCGGGTCAGGGCAGCGCAGTCCTCGTCCCAAGCAAGGATTTTCCCTCCCTGGGGAGCAAGAAGGTCCTGAAAGCCCTGCAAGTTCAGCAGGTTGGTATTTCGACCATCAATAATCCACGTATGCGGCATCCAGGAAGGGTCGTAGGTCCTGTCGCGCCCCATGATTGTATCGATCAGCGGCGGTGACAGCTGCAAATCAAATGCCAAGGGCCCGAAAGTCGAGATCGCCAGCACATCTGGCCTCCGGGAGCGGCCATCCGGAGAGCGGACCGAAATTTCGCTCCCTGCCGACTGAAAAGAAGGGTCGGACACGATCGAATCTGCGAGGGAGATCTTGAGGTGGAAGTGGCGTTCGCCCTCTTGTTTGCCGTTATATCTTTTGGCTTGAACGACATCGACAGTCGAACAGCGTTCCCCCGTGGCGGGGCAATCTGCGCCGGTGCCAAAAGCATGGGCAAAATGCGCGCGGCGCCCGCCTGTATCTTGGCACGACGCAACGGATCGGACGCGAATGCGAACCGGCGCACCACAATGTCCGCAGGTATAGGAGCGGGGGCGCGCAAGAGCGAGGTCTTCAGCGTCCATCGCGTCAAGGAGCGGAGCAGCAGTCCAGAGTTTCGGCATCTCTGAGGGGCCAAGCTCTTGGACAAGACGGATGGACCGCGCCGAGGCGGTTGTGGATTTCATGGTTCAACCTATATAGTAGTGTGGCTGCATTACATATAGAGCAAGAGGCGGCCGCCTTCAAGGTATTAATGTAGCTACATTACATAAAGCATGCAATTTCGATATTCTAGGTCGAAGGCCCGCAAAAATGATGCCACCGCATCATGTTGCGGTGGGCACGCCCCTCGCCTAAAGTCATGCAGGTTGATGGGGGAAAGCGGCATTGAGTTCGTTTGATGGATCTCTGGCGGTCTTGCTGCCGGAAGCAGGGCGGCTGATCACAAAACGGCTGGAAGAACGCCTGCGTGTGTTCCAGCTCACCATGGCGCAGTTCGAGATTCTGGAAATGCTGTGGACCGCTTCAGGGGGTTCGATTTCGCAGAAATCCATCATTGAAATGCGAGGGGTCGAGGCCGCGACAGTGGGCACAACGCTTTCGCGCCTTGAACGTGATGGCTTAGTGGTACGGTTACCAGACCCCGATGACCGGCGCGGAAAACTGGTGGCTGCAACCGACAAGGCATGGGAGCGACGAGACCACGTTCATGGGGCCATGGTGGAACTGGAAGCCGAACTTCAGGATTTCCTGAAGATCAAGGCAGACCTGAAAGACATAATCGCGCGTTTTCGGAATGATGGTCGTGGCGACCTTCGGGACAGTTCAGCATAATGGGATCGGGCGCAGCGGGCGGAAAACGGCCTGACGACAGTGCGGCAAAGCGTCCAGAGCATCGAGCTGAAGCAGCCGTTCGTTTGGCTCGGTGAGCACTGAAGTTCGAATGGTCCTATAGGGCGGAAAGGTGGCTTGGCTGCAGGGGAATTGGTGTTCTCGTGATTATTCCTATATTCCATCCACTTGTTACAGCCCAAACGCCCGTCCAACTTGGGCAACCGGCAGCCACCACCAAGGCCCGGCACCACTCGATTTGCATGAGTCGGTCTTTGCATTTGGCACCGGACATAGCCCCGCCCCCTAGTTTTGTGGCGGCGCGCCAAGATCTGATTTGATTCGGGCGCGGAAAACGTCTGGCATCATCCAGTTAGGTTGGTGGCCAAGAAGCATCTGGAGGAACCCCGATGAAAAGCTGGTGTCCTGCATCGTGTTTTCCTTAAACGACCACCAATGCCGCAAATCGTCGATCGCCGGGTCCAGCGCGGTTTGATCGTGGAACTCCTGCTCCATCGCCGCGGCATGGACCGATAGACAGAACAAGGTGCAGCAATAGCCTTCGGGCCAGAAGGCGGCGGCTGAATTGGAATCCGCCAGCGTTGCAGGGCCTGTGGCCTTCAAGGGCAAGTCCGCGGTAAGTTCGCGCAAGACCAGAGCTGCGGCGAACTCGAAGAACGCTTTACGTTCGGACTTGTCTGCCGGGCGCTGAATTTCGACCGCATTCAGCCAGCGCATGAATGCGGCGGCCAGTTTCACATCGTCAATCTCGAACGTGCAGCCAAGGTCACGCGCAGTAACCTCTACAAAGCGCTGAAACGCCTGCTTGAACCAGCGCATCCGTCGCACCGCGATGCGCAAAGGTTCGTTGGTGGCAGGAAGCACCCCTGTGTTCAGTTTGATTTCAGACATGGGACACGTACTTTTTGTAAAGTGCCGCGATCCGGGCCACATCCTTTTCCGCAGCCGCCGCCGAAATCTCGGGGGCCAAGGCGACGGCCATGTCACTTGCAGCCATCAGCGCCGCCTCGTTCTCTTCGTCCGAGCGCGCGGCCTGCAGCCAAAGCATCACTGCAAACAGGCTCACGGCCTCCAATGATGCACCGGGAACCAATGCGGCTTGTTGTGCGGTGGTACCGCGCATGACCCGCGCATTCAGCAGACAAAAGGTCAATTGAGCGGCACGATTCTCGACTGTTTCCTCCGACACCCTGCCAGACAAGCGATCAAAGGCGGCACGCGCGGCGGCCTCGCTGACCAGCACTTTGGCTGCCCCGAGATGCCGCAACACGGTTGTAAGTGCGACATAAAACGCCACCGCAAAATCGCCGCGTGCGTTTGGCTTTTCCATGATGTCCTGCAAAGGCAGGGCAGAAATGGCCGATCCGCCAAGCAGGTTCTTGGCGACATCCGAGGCGATTTCGTCAACCGAACGCAGAAAGTCCCCTGCCTCGCGCAGCGCGACGTTGGCAAAGTCTGACGCCGGCTTGGGCAGGACATCCAGATCAAAGGTTTCGGCAATCGCCTCACCGCCACGGCGCAACACAAAGCGCAAGCCGCGCAGTGCTTCGCGAAGCGGCATGGCATCGGGGCGATGAAACGAATGATTGGACAATTCAGGTATCCTCTTTAGAGGCATTATAGCCTAGCCGGAAGAAGATACCAACCTGTCCTTGACCGTGCGATGCGGGGTAGCGCGCATGAAGCCAAGGGTTGTTGCGAAATCCTTGATCCCGGCCTGACTGCCCAGACCCGTGGCATTTTGCGCGGAAGATGCCTGCGCGATCTGAACCGCCTCGGGCATGGAAACCCCCTTGATAAGACCCGTCGCAAAACCGCCGTTAAAGCAATCGCCGCAGCCGCAGGTGCATTTCACATTCACCTTGTAGGCAGGTGTGTGAAACTCAGTCCCGTCGCGGTGGCGGTAATAGGCCCCGTCCGCGCCAAGGGTCAGGATGACGCAACCCGCCCCCCGGTCGATCAGAAACTGCGCCAGGTCGCGGTTCTCGTGCAGACCTGACAGGGCGCGGGCTTCTTCTTCGGAGGGCAGAAAATAATCGGTATGGGGCAAGAGGCGCGCCACTTTGGGCAGGTCGTCGGGGGTTGAGGCGAAGACATCCAGCGTGGTGATCACGCCGCGCCGCTTGGCCTCGGTCATGACTTCCTCGGTCCGGCCCTGATCCATGCGGTTCATAAGGCCGACACCGCCGACATGCAGGATGCGGGTGTCCAACAGATCGTCGATCTGGCTGTCGTCGATGTAAAACCCGTCGGTGGCGCCTCTTTTGTGCAAGGCAGGCCGTGCGCCGTCAGGCCGGGTGGTGACGATGGAGGACGAGGTAGTGAATCCCTCGCAGCGCGCCATCATGGAAATGTCGATGCCGAACTTGGCCAGTTTCATCAGAACCCAGTCGCCCATATCATCATAACCAACACCGCCCACAGCACGCGCGTGTAAACCGTGCTTGGCCGCCACAATCACCGCGCTGCCCGCAGCGCCGGAAACCGCCAGCGTGTAGTCCTCGACGAAATAGGTATCACCGCCCGGTGGTATCTGGGTGACCGGGCGGCAAAGGGCGTCAAAGGTGATGAAGCCCATTGAGGTATAATCAAACTTCGGGCTCATGCGGCCCCCCGGATGCGCTGGCCGTCCTCGCCAAAGAAATACAGATGCGCAGGATCAAAGGTGATGCTTATGGGAACATCAATGTCTGACCGATACTCACGCGCGGCTTTGACCTCGATCTTCTTGGTCCCGGCCAGCACGGTCAGATAGGTGGTGTCGCCGGTCGGCTCCACCCCGTACACCATGCCTTGCACGTTGTCGCCGCCAACATGGCAATCCTCCGGGCGCACTCCCAGTGTGACACGGCCCTGCACGTAACCGGGACAAGCGGCAGTCACGCCTGGCGCCACAAAGCGGCCGTTCTGCGCAACACCTTCAATCAGGTTCATCGGAGGGCTGCCAATGAACCCCGCGACAAAGGTGTTCGCCGGGTCGGAATAGATCTGGTCCGGCGTCCCGACCTGCTGGATGGCACCTTTGTTCATGATGACAATGCGGTCGGCCAGCGTCATCGCCTCGATCTGGTCATGGGTCACATAGACCGTCGTTACCTTCAACTGCCGCTGCATGTGCTTGATCTGCACCCGCATCGACTGGCGCAGCTTGGCGTCAAGGTTCGACAGCGGTTCGTCCATCAGGAACACCTGCGGCTGGCGCACCACAGCGCGGGCCAAAGCCGCGCGCTGGCGCTGACCGCCCGACAGGGCCCCTGGCTTGCGGTCAAGAAAGCTGCCCAGTTCCACCATATCGGCGGCCTGCCGGATACGGGCATCATGCTCGGCCTTCGGAATCCCACGCATTCGCAGCGGGAAGCGGATGTTTTCGTAGATCGACATGTTTGGGTAAAGGGCATAGCCCTGAAACACCATTGCCACGTCGCGGTCTCGCGCGTCGATCTCGGTCATTTCCTCGCCGCCGATGACAATCTTGCCCCCGGTCGGCAGTTCCAGCCCGGCGATCATCCGCATCGTTGTAGTCTTGCCGCAGCCCGAAGGCCCCAGCAGCACCAGAAACTCTTCGTCCGCGATTTCCAAAGACATGTTTTGCACGCCAACGAAGGCCCCGTACTTCTTTTCGATATTCTGAAGATGGATCGAAGCCATGGTTTATCCTTTCACTGCGCCCATTGTCAGACCGCGCGACAGGTGCTTTTGGATCAGGATCACAAGGATCAGGATCGGCACGAAGGCGATGAACGAGACAAGGGCAATTGCGTTGTAGATGATGCCGTCAGAGCCGCCAGTGAAGTTCGCCAGCGCCACCGACATGGTATAGGCGTTGGAGGTTGAGGCGATGAGCAGCGTGAACAGGAACTCGTTGATCGCAAAGATGGCCGCGATCACGGCAGCGGTGATGATGCCGGGCAGACAGGCGGGCACGATGATTTCGCGCAGGATCGTCAGGTCGCCTGCCCCATCGGTGCGGGCGGCGTCTTCCAGCTCTTTGGGGATATCCAGCATGTAGCTGCGGATAATCCAGGTGACCAAAGACAGGTTGATTGCCGCATAGATCAGCATCAGGGCCCAGACCGAATCCAGCAGGCCAAGGGTTTTGAACAGAAAGAAGATCGGCACAGCGACAATGGCCGGGGCCATCATTCGGGTGGACAGGATGTAGAACCCGATATCCTCGCGCCCCTTGAACTCATACCGCGCCAGCGCATAGGCGGCTGGAATGGCAAGCATAAGGTCGATCACGACTGAGCCTGCCACCGCGATGACCGAGTTGCGCAGGTATTTCGCGATGGGCCAGTCGCTCATCAGCAAGTGCCACGCGTCAAGGCTGAAGGTGGGCCAGTAGATCGGCTGCGGGGTGATCACTTCGGTCCGGGGGCGAAAGCCGATGGACAGAAACCACAGGATCGGCAGCAGGCAGACCAAGGCCCAGCCTCCAAGAACCAGATAGCGTAGCAGCATGCTTTCGCCGCGGGATTTGCGTGCTTTGGCCATTTACTTCTTCCCCGAATGGAAGGCGCGTTTGACGACCGTCTGGGCGATAATCACCGTCAGGATCAGCATCAGCACTGACGCCGCCGAGGCGTAGCCAAAGTTGAACATGCGGAAGCCTTGCCGGTAGATGAAGTAACTCATGGTTTCCGTGGCGCCGCCGGGCGTGCCTTGGGTCATGACAAAGACGTTGGTGAACATGGTGGTGATGTCGATGCCGCGCAGGGTGATGGCAACCACGATCACCGGGCGCATCATCGGCAAGGAGATGTTCCAGAAGATGCTAGGCCAGCTTGCGCCGTCAAGGCGGGCGGCCTCTTCAATTTCCTGATCCTGCCCCTGAAGTGCGGCCACGAAGATGATGAACAGGAACGGCGTCCATTGCCAGACATCGGCAACAATCAGCGTCAGTCGTGCCAGCGGAATGCTGCCCAGCCAATCTATATTGCCTTCGATCAAACCCAGGCGACCCAACAGATCGGAAATCACGCGTCCATCGTTGAAAGCCAGCTTCCAGATAAAGGCCACGGCCGAAGGCATGAACAACATCGGCATCAGATAGACGATGCGCCAGCCGCGAATGAACGGGTCACGATATGCAAAATACGCAATGGCAAGGGCGATGACGGTTTGCAGGGTCAGCGAAATGGCCCCGATCAGCGCGGTATTGCCAAGTGCCGCCCAGAACTCGCGGTCCTGCAGAATGGCGGAATAGTTGCCGAAGCCGGTCCATTCCCATGTCAGGAACTTTACGACGAACAGGCTTTGATAAATGGCAAACAGCCCCGGATACAGCGTGATGACCAGAAGATATGCCAGTGCTGGGGCCAGCAGAATATAAGGGAACGCGCGGCGCAATGCGGGGCTGCGGCGGCGCGGAGCGGGCTTGGGGATGGCTTGCGCCACCCCTTTCGCCGGAACTGAGGGAGCATCAGTTCTCATCGGATCAGAACGGCAAGGCTTTGCCGGCACCAACATAGAAGCCTGGCGCCGCATCGGCATAGGCCACTGGGCCGCTGCCATCCTTGAAGCCGTTCTTGGCCATGATCGCGGTCCAGGCGGCTTGCCCGTTGTCCAGCGCCTCTTTGGCGGTGATCTGACCAGTGATCGCGCGGTTGATCTCATTGCCGAGGGCCTGTTCCATTTCGAACATGCCGGGAAGGCGCGGCGAGCACCAGGCATGGTCAAGGCTGTCGGCCCAGACCTTCATCGGCTGCGATACCTTGCGCAGGTTTTCGTTGGCCAGCACCGAACGATAGCCGGGTGCCACGCCGTTGGCGTTGGCTTCGTTCATCGCCATGATCGACGAGGTGGTCAGGAACGCCAGCATCAGGAACGCACCTTCGGGGTTCTGGCTGGTGGCCGTGACGACCGAGGTCGAACCCGCGATGTTTGGCGGAGCGAAGACACCGCCAGCAATCCGGGGTTCGTAGATGGTGACAAAGTCATCCACGATCTGGCTTTGGTCCGGCCGCATGCCTTGCGTGCCGCTGTCCTGCCACGAGATGTTTGCCGCAACTTGACCGCCCAGCCATGCCGCACGGTTTTCGCCCCAGCCCGCGCCCGACACGCCTTCGATGGCGTTCTTCGACAGGGCCAGCAGCGTTTCCAGACCCTTGATCCCGGCATCGGTGTTCAGCGTCGGGTTCCAGCTTGCGTCAAACAGCTGCATCCCGGCCTGCGCCGCGATGTGTTCCCACGAATAGGTGGACCAGAATCCGCGCGCGCCCAGCAAACCAATGCCTGCCACGCCACCGCCCAGCTTGTTGGCTTCGGCGGTGATGCGGATCAACTCGTCATAGGTCGGAACCGAGTTCGCCAGATCAATCGGTCCGCCCAAGATCGGCTCCAGCACCGACTTGCGCAGGTGAACCATCTGGATGTCGCAGTCAAACGGCAGGCCGACCAGCTTGCCACCGAAGTAGCCGTAGTTCAGCCGGTAGGTGTCATAGTAGTCGTCCAAGGGCAGCGCCCATTTGGCCGCATAGTCGTCCAGCGGAGCCAGGAAGCCAGGAGCCGCAAAGTCGCCCAACCATGCCGAAAAGAATTGCAGCGCGTCGAACGAGGCGTTGCCCGAAATGAATTCGGAAATCGCCTTGTCGTAGATGCTGTCGTCAGGAATCGGAACCAGCTCGACCTTGATGCCGGACAAAGCCTCGAATGGTGCCAGACCTTCGGCCGCCGACTCTTGATCTGCAGCGCCAATGGCGAAACGAACCGTGGTGCCGCCCAGTTCAGTGCGAACCTTCTCCCAATCGACCGTGCGAATCCAGTCCTTGGCAGGGTCCCACATCGGGGTGTTATCAAGGTTGTAAAGCTTGCGGTAATCCTCGCGGACGTACTTCTCGACCGAAATGCTGTCGAGTGTCGCTTGAATGTCCGGCAAGCCCGATTGAGCCAATGCCGGCGTCTTAAGCCCGATGACGCCAGTGGCGGCACCAAAGGCGGCCCCCGTGCGCAAGAACGAGCGGCGGGACATGCCCCCCATACGATTTGTCATTATTGTCTTCCTCCCTTTGGCGATACTTGATCGGTTACCCGCCTGCCGCGCAAGCCATGCGTCAGTGCGATCTCCTCAGACGCAATGACTGCCCAAACTGCGGTGCGTGAACTTTCGTTTCGCCAGAATATAATGTGTGCAGACATTGCGCCTGTCAATGGGGAATGTTTGCTGTATTTTGCTGCATTGCAGCGTGAACTCTTGATTGACAACGGAACAGAAGTTCATTTAGCCTTTGGCAAACACTGCAATGGAGGAACCCCGATGCCCACGAATGTCGCCCTTACCGGATTGGCCAAGGACCTGGCCGCCCGCGCCGATAGCGGCAAGCCGATTCGGATCGGCCTGGTGGGAGCAGGAGAGATGGGAACCGACATCGTCAGTCGTGTGGCGCACATGCGCGGCATCGAAATCGGCGCCATCAGCGAGCTCAAAGCCGGAGCAGCCGCCAAGTCGGTCGAGATCGCTTACGGAAATGCCGACCGCGTGCAGGAAGTCTCGACCGCCGACGCCGCAAACGCGGCGATGGAGCAGGGCAAGGTTGCCGTTACCAACAACGTCAATGCCTTGCTTGAAGCAGGGCTGATCGACGTGGTGATCGACGCCACAGGCATTCCTGCCGTCGGGGCCGAAATCGGCCTTCAGGCAATGGAGCGCGGCAAGCATCTGGTCATGATGAACGTCGAAGCCGATGTGACGATCGGGGCCTATCTGCGGTCCGAAGCGGAACGGCTGGGCGTGATCTATTCGCTGGGCGCGGGAGATGAACCGTCATCCTGCATGGAGCTGATCGAATTTGTCAGCGCCATGGGCCACCGGATCATTTCTGCGGGCAAGGGCAAGAACAACCCGCTGAACATCGACGCCACCCCGGATGTCTATAACGAAGAGGCGATCCGCCGCCACATGAACCCCCGCATGCTGGTGGAGTTCGTTGACGGCTCGAAAACCATGGTGGAAATGGCGGCCATCGCCAATGCCACGGGCCTGATCCCTGACAAACCCGGCATGCACGGCCCGGCTGCGGGTCGCGACGATCTTAACAAGGTGTTGATCCCCGAATCGGCTGGCGGGCTTTTGTCATCGTCCGAAGGTCGGGTGGATTACACCATCGGCAAGGGCGTGGCCCCCGGCGTGTTCGTGGTGGCCGAAATGGACCACCCCCGTATTCGGGAACGGATGGAAGATCTGAAGATGGGCAAAGGCCCCTACTTTACCTTCTTCCGCCCCTATCACCTGACCAGTCTCGAGGTGCCGCTGACCTGTGCCCGCGTGGTGCTGTATGGCAAGGCCGATATGGTTCCCATGGCCCGTCCGGTGGCCGAGGTTTGCGCCGTGGCAAAGAAGGATTTGGCCGTTGGTGATATGCTGGACCAGATTGGCGAGTACTGTTACCGCGCCTGGATCATGGAAGCGACCGAGGCGCGCACAGCCGGTGCCATTCCCTGCGGTTTGCTGGCCGGCGCGAGAGTCACCACTGCAATTCGCAAGGGCGAGTTGATCACCTACGCCAACGCATCCGTTCCCGCAGACAGCAAGATTGCCGTCCTGCGCGCGCGGCAAGACAAGATGTTGGGCCTGTGAATCATGACGCAGCCTGACAACCGCCCTTTTGCCATCCGAACCTACGCGCCAGACCAGCTGCGCGAGGCGCTCAAGCGTATGTATCTGATCCGCCGGTTCGAAGAAGGTGCCGAAGACTGCTACACGCGCGGATTGATCCACGGAACTATGCACCTGTCCATCGGGCAAGAAGCCAGCGCCATGGCCACCTGCCTGGAGTTGACGGATGATGACAAGATCACCTCAACCCATCGGGGTCATGGGCACTGCATTGCCAAAGGCGCCGATGTCGGTCGGATGTTTGCCGAATTCTTCGGCAAAGAGACCGGCTATTGCCACGGGCGCGGCGGGTCGATGCACATCGCCGATGTGAAAACCGGGAACCTTGGGGCGAACGGCATTGTCGGCGGCGGCTTGCCGATTGCGGTCGGTTCTGCGCTGTCAGCCAAGCGTCTGTGCAAATCGGATGTCACCGTCTGCTTCTTTGGCGACGGCGCCAACAACGAAGGCGCATTCCACGAGGCGCTGAACATGGCCGCCGTCTGGAAGTTGCCCGTTGTTTTTGTATGCGAAAACAACGGCTACGGCATGTCCACATCCACTGCCCGCTCAACGGCGGTCAAACATATCTCGGAACGTGCGGCGTCTTACTCGATGCCGGGTGTGACGGTGGACGGCAACGATTTTTCCGCCGTGGCCGAAGCCGTGCACATCGCCGTTGCGCGGGCGCGGGCCGGGGATGGGCCGTCTTTGGTTGAAAACCTGACCTATCGCTGGCGTGGTCATTCCAAATCGGACCGCAATCGCTATCGCACCAAGGAAGAGATTGAAGAGTGGATGACGCGCGACCCAATCGCGCGGTTCCGTGCCGAACTGATTGCCCATGGTCTGCTGGATGATGCCGGCGCCAATGCCATCGAGGCCGCAGCCATTGCGGACATGGAGGCCGGGATCGAATTTGCCAAGGTCAGCCCCTCGCCGAAGCTTTCCGAAGTGACCCGCTACGTCTACGCGGAGAATTGAGATGAACGCCATGACACAAGAGCCGGCAAGCCAAACCCAAGACCTGCGCATCCTGTCCTATGCAGAGGCAATCCGCGAGGCCATGGCGATTGCCATGGAGGCCGATCCCACCGTCATATTGATGGGTGAAGATATCGGCGTTTACGGTGGGGCCTTTCAGGTGACGCTGGATCTGGTTGACCGTTTCGGCACCGACCGCGTGATGGATACGCCAATCTCTGAACTGGGCGGCGCGGGTGTGGCCGTTGGCGCGGCGCTGACCGGGCTCAAGCCAATTTTCGAATTCCAGTTTTCCGATTTTGCCATGCTCGCGATGGAACAGATCGTCAACCAGGCCGCCAAGCTGCGCTACATGCTTGGCGGCGAGGCATCAGTGCCGGTGGTGTTCCGCCTGCCATCTGGTTCAGGCACCGGGGCTGCGGCGCAGCACAGCCAGTCGATCGAGGCATGGTTCGGCCATGTGCCTGGTTTGAAGGTGCTGCAACCATCAACCCCCGAAGACGCCAAAGGGATGCTGCTGGCAGCGCTTGCAGATCCTGACCCGGTCATGATTTTCGAACATAAGTTGCTTTACAAAATGAAGGGCCATGTCCCAGAAGGCAGCTATCTGACCCCCATCGGCAAGGCGCTGGTGCGACGCGTTGGCACCGATGTGACCATCGTGGCCGGATCGATCATGTTGCACCGCGCACTTGAGGCGGCAGAAAAGCTGAGCTCTGAGGGGATCAATGTTGAGGTGATCGACCTGCGCTCGATCCGGCCCATTGACCACGAGACGATTTTGACCTCGGTTCGCAAAACCGGTCGGCTGATGGTGGTCTATGAAGGCGTCAAGGCCTTTGGTGTCGGGGCCGAGATCAGCGCCATGGTCGCCGAAAGCGATGCGTTCGATTTTCTGGATGCCCCGATCCTTCGTCTTGGCGCAGCAGATGCCCCCGTGCCCTATAACCCCGATCTGGAACGCGCTTCGGTGCCGCAGGTCGACACCATCGAGGCCGCCGCGCGCCGCCTGACCCGCCGCGAGGTCTAAGCCATGCCCGTCGAAGTGATCTTGCCAAAGGTGGACATGGATATGACCCATGGCACCCTGGCCGTCTGGCATGTGGCCCCTGGCGACAACGTGACCAAGGGTGCCGCCCTGTTTGACATCGAGACCGACAAGGCTGCGATGGAAGTGGAAAGCCCTGCCTCTGGCAGGTTGCATGCCGTCACAGCAAAACCGGGCGACAAAATTGCCGTTGGCACTGTCGTTGCGTTGATTTTTGCCGAAGGTGAAGATGTGGTCAAGGTGGCCCCGGCCCCGTTGGTCGAACCCACTCCCGCAATTGGCCCGCAACCTGTCGAAGTGATCCTGCCCAAGGTCGATATGGATATGTCGCATGGCACGCTGGCCGTCTGGCACGCCGCCGAAGGTGACAGCGTGACCGAAGGCTCCGCCCTGTTTGACATTGAAACCGACAAGGCCGCGATGGAAGTGGAGGCCCCGGCAACCGGGACACTGCATCACCTGTTGGCCGCCCCCGGAGACAAAGTGCCCGTGGGCGATGTCGTTGCCTATATCTATCCTGCCGGCATGGCCGTTGGACCCCGTCCGGTGCGGGCCGCCGTCGCAGCCCCGAAACCCGCAACGGCTCAGCCCGCAGAATCTGCGCCCGGTTCGGTGGCAGCTCCCTTTGCTTCTGCGGCAGTTACAGACAGCGCCTTGCGCGCAACCCCCGCCGCCCGCGCGGCCGCGCGTCAGGCAGGCGTGGCCCTGGCCGAGGTGCCCGGAACCGGACCCAAGGGCCGTGTCCAGCGCGATGATGTGGCGGCCTATCTGGATGGCCAGCATAGCCCATTTCCCGCAATCTCCAGCCCCGTAATCTCCGGCCCCGCCGTCTGGTCGCCGCAGCCCGGCCCGTTGCACATAAGCACCCGCAAGGGTCAGGGCATTCCTTTGGTCTTGCTGCACGGCTTTACCGCCGACAGCCAAAGCTGGGCCCCTTTGGAAAAGGCGCTTGGCCCTGACCGAGCCCTGATCCGCATTGACCTGCCGGGGCATGGTCGCTCTCCCCGTCGCAAGCTGCGAAGCTTTGCCGATCTGGCCCGCATGCTGGTCGAGGCCTTTGACGAGGCAACGCGCGCGTATGACCGGGTGCATCTGCTTGGCCATTCTCTTGGTGGCGCGTTGTCGATTGCGATTGCTGATATTCGTCCGCGCACCATCGCTAGCCTGTCGTTGATCGCCCCTGCTGGTCTTGGCCCGGAAATCGACGCTGCCGCCCTGACCGGCATCACCCGCGCGACCCGCGCCGAAAGCTTGGCCCCGTGGTTGCGCCGCCTGACCGCCACGCCTGAAGGAATCAGCGACGACTACGCCCGCGCCGCGATGAAGCTGCGCGCCGATCCTGCCTTGCGGGCGGTGCAAGCCGATATGGCCCACGTGCTGTTCCCCGATGGCGTGCAACCTTTCGACCTGCGCCCGGCGATTGCGCGTATCGAATGCCCCACCGCCCTGATCTGGGGGCGTCATGACCATATCCTGCCCCATCGGCATTCGCTTGCCCCGGCCGGGGATTTCGCTATTCATCTGCTGTCCGCTGCGGGTCACGTTCCGCAGATCGAATGTCCTGAACGTGTCGCCCGCATTGTGGCGCGTCACTTGGCGGGGGCCATGGCGGGCATATGATGGGGTTGAGATCAGGGATGGCGCATGCAGCCGGCAAAACAGGCCACGATTGCCCAAAGTGAAACGGACCGCCTGCGCGCCCGCGCGGTCTGGCTTTACCATGTCGAAGGCAGCACCCAGAACGACATTGCAACGCAATTAGGGATCAGCCGCGTGATGGTGGTGCGCCTGCTCGCCGATGCCCGTCGCCGCAATGAGGTGCGGGTCACGGTTTCGGCCCCACTTGCCGAACTGATCGAACTGGAACGGCAGCTTGAAACCCGCTTCAACATTGCCCGCGTTATCATCGCGCCTTTCGCAGACTCCGAGGAAGATCCGGTCAAAGTTATCGCGGCGGCTGCAGGGAACTTCATATCCGGACTGATGAAGTCTGGCATGACCGTCGGCGTGGGCTGGGGGCGCACACTTTACAACACGCTTCCGTTCATCACGGGCGAGACCCTCGAAGATTTTCGCGTGGTATCCTTGCTGGGCGGCATCGCGGCAGCACGGCGGTTCAACCCCGCCGAATTTGCCTGGCAATTTGCTGAACTGTTTCAGGGCGAGGGCTTTCTGATCCCGGCTCCTGCAGTTGTTGACAGTGCCGAGACCAAACATGCCCTGCTGGAGCGATGCGGTCTGTCGGCGATATTCGAGATGGCCACAAAGCTTGACGTGGCTCTTTTGTCAGTGGGCGGTATCACCAATCTGACAACAAGCTACCGCACCGGATACGTCACCGAAGCGGATCGACGCTCGCTGATAGACGCTGGAGCAGTGGGGGACGTACTCTACAATTTCATCGACGAAAACGGTGACCTTGTGGCGCATGACGTCAACAATAGGGTCATTTCGGTCAACCTGTCCTTGTTGCGCCGTACGAAGGAGCGGGTGTTAATATCCGGTGGGAAAGAAAAGCGCATCGCGTTGCGAGCGGCCATAAAGATTCTTAATCCTTCAACACTGATCACCGACGAGCAAACCGCCAAGGCGCTGGTAGTTTAGTCGCGCACACGAACATCCGCCAAGGGGAGGAATTTCCCGGATAGCGCGAGAACGTGATCAGGCTGCGTTCGTGCTTGCGCTGACAGTGGGGGCGATCTCCGCCTTGTCGATCCCGACGAGGGCCTCAACTATCATGAAACCGCTCAAGGGCTGCTCTGCGTCATCAGTTCAAATTGCTCCGCGCCAATCAGGTGCAGGTCAGGGCCCCCGTTCGGAAACATCACGACGAGGTCGACGCGTCCTTGTTTCTGCGTTCAATAGGGTTCGTGCCATGCAATCTGGTGCGGTGCTGGAGGGTGAAACAGTTTAATCTACCAAGCCGTGTTCGCTGGCATCCATCAGGTCAGCCAGCTTAGGCCAGCGCGAGCGCAGTTATTTGGCGGCCTCGTCCGCACTGCCGCCATCCGCTCATCAAGAATGCTGCAAAAAGAATGAATGCCCGCTCTCGCGGGCTGCGTCGCAGCAGTAGGTCAGCGGCTGGATGTCCTGATTGGGCCGGCCTCGTCGCCCTCATCGTCTCCGAGGCAGCGCACAGTATCATCCTGCAGGTCGCAAACTGGCCAAAACCGAACGCAAGCTTCCCAGCCCAGCTTCAAGGTTTTCGATGATCTCCTCGGCCAAGTCATCGGGTTCAGGCAGGTTGTCCAAGTCGGTGAGGCTTTTGTCCTTCAGCCAGAACAGATCGAGGCTGGCCTTGTCGCGGACAAGCAAATCTTCGCGGGTATAGGCGCGCCAGCGACCTTCGGGGGTGTCTTCTGACCATGTGGCGGCGCGATCGTGGCGGTTGGCGGGGTTATAAAGACGGACGAATTCGGCTAGATTGGCGTACGCGAGGGGCTTCTTCTTCAATGTGTGATGAACATTGGTGCGGTAGTCGTAGAACCAGACCTCGCAGGTCTGCGGCTCTTTCGACGCAGGGCGGTTGTCGAAGAAGATCACGTTGGCCTTGACCCCCTGAGCATAGAAAATGCCGGTTGGCAGGCGCAGGATCGTGTGCAAATCGGTCATCTGCAGCAGCTTGCGGCGGATGGTTTCGCCGGCGCCCCCTTCAAATAGCACGTTGTCGGGCACCACCACCGCCGCGCGGCCGGTGGTTTTCAGCATCGCCCGGATGTGCTGCACAAAGTTCAGCTGTTTGTTCGACGTCGTCGCCCAGAAATCCTGCCTGTTGTAGGTGAGCTCGCCCTCGGCCTCGCCTTCGTCATTCGTGAAGGTCATTGAGGATTTCTTGCCAAATGGGGGGTTGGCCAAAACGTAGTCGTAGGTCTCGGCAGACGGAGCCACCAGCGCATCGGCGGGCGAGATCGGGCTGTCGCCGACCATCTCACCGATGTTGTGCAGGAACATGTTCATCAGGGCCAGCCGCCGGGTGCCCGCGACGATTTCGTTGCCGAAGAACGTGTGGTGCTTCAGGAACGCCTTTTGGTCACGGTCCATCGGGCGGGCGGTCAGATAGTCGTAGGCGGCGAGGAAAAACCCGCCTGTCCCGCAGGCCGGGTCCGCGATGGTGCGGCCGGGGTCGGGGGCGGCGCATTCCACCATGGCGCGGATCAGGGCGCGCGGGGTGAAATACTGGCCGGCGCCGGATTTAGTATCTTCGGCGTTGCGCTCCAGCAGGCCCTCATAGATGTCGCCCTTCACATCGGCGCCCAGCGTCACCCAGTCGGTTTCATCGACCAGCGCGATCAGCCGGGCGAGTTTCGCCGGGTCCTGGATCTTGTTCTGCGATTTGGTGAAGATCTGGCCCAGCATGCCAGGGCGTTTGGCCAATTCGCGAAGGGTGTCGATGTAGTGCACCTCGAGTGCGGCGCCCTTGGGGCTGCGCAGATCGGCCCAGCCGTAGCCCGCAGGCACGCCGACATCGCGGTTGTAGGGAGGGCGACTGTATTCATCGGCCATCTTCAAGAAGATGAGGTAGGTCAGTTGCTCCAGATAATCGCCATAGCCCACCCCGTCATCCCGCAGGGTGGTGCAGAAGTTCCAGACCTTTTGAACGATGGCATGGGTCATGGCTTGGTCTTTCTGCGGGGTTTGGGGGTCGTTTCTGTCAGCCGCGCGAGAAGGGCCGAGGCGGGTTCATCGGCGGGGTCTTGCTGGACGAGCTGGCCAGAGAAGGCCTTTTTCAGGATAGACTGGCGCAGGGCGGTAATGCGGGTGAGGGCGGTGGTGATTTCGCCATCCATATTCAGGATTTGCGATAGCTGCGCATCAAGTATCCGGTTGATCTCTGCTTGCTCGTCGGGGCCACAGATCGGCACGGGCAAAGCCTTCAAGTCAGCGCCTGAGATGCCCGCCTGACCCGCGGTTGTTCGGATGCGGCTTTCGATGAACGCGCGTGATTCACCGCAGTTTACGGCCTTCTCGAGAAATCCCGCGTCCATACGCTTAGATGCGACCTCGCACCTGATCAATTTGTCAGGGTAAACATGTGTTCCGTCACCGCGATAGACCGCAGCAACACCAACATAGGCGCGAGACCCGTTGTAGCGCGTGAAAACAAGGTCGCCCGGCTTCAGCAAGAAGGCGTCATAGTCATCCGAGGCCTTCAAAAAACGATAGTCGGCCATGTCGAAGGCCATTGGCCTGACCGCGCTGATCCTGAAAATCGGCAAGCTTCCAGTCTCGTCAGGCTTATCTGAAATACCATTGCGGATGGAATACGCCAACTTTTCGAAGGGCGCGTACGTCCAGCCGAACGGGAGGGATGTGAGATCGCCGAAATCAATGTCTTCGGGCCATTCTGGTCTTGGCGGCTTCCCCGGTTTGCGCCCCAACTCACCGCCCGCGCGCCATTCCGACAGGGCGGTTTGCCAGTCGTCCAGGGCGGCGGCATAGCGGGCGTCGCGTTCCTTGCGGATGCGGGACAGCAGGGTTTCTTGGGATTCGAGTTTGTCGGGGTTGGCGGCGCGCCAAGGGGCGGTGAGTTTGCCTTCAAAGGCGGCTTTCAGCAGGGCCTGGCGATAGGTCTTCAACTGCGCGCGGGCGCGGGTCAGACTGGCGGTGCCTGCGTCGAGTTCCGAGAACAGCTCCTCGATCTTGGCAACGATGCGGTGTTGTTCGGGGAGGGGGGGGAGCGGGATGCGAAGTTGCGAAAAACGGTCGTGGGTCAGGTTCAACCCACTGTCGTTGATCCCGGTCTTCATCCTGTCGATTTCGAGCTGTGTCTCTTGGCGTCTGATCAAGTATGCCAGATACTTTGGATGCAGTGCCTTCGGGTGCGGTCGGAAGCGATACATCTTTCCGGACATCATCAAACGTGCGGGCGTTGCTTCCACCAAGCATGCCACACCACATCTGTTCCGCGGTCCCGCACATGTCATCAACACGTCACCCGCCTTAACTTCGGTCTGGGGGCGCGGTTCAAGACTTGCGGGGAGTGCCTTGTTCTCATGCGGCCAAAACTCACCATGCTGGATCGCGGTAGTCTTCAAAACACCCCAAGCACCCTCAGCCGCCGGGAAGCTCTCACACTGTGGGCTCCAACCCTGCTGGAAGGGTCTGCCGTTATCGTTGTTCTCCAAGACCTCAATGATTTGAACGTCTTGCCAACTTGATGGCAACCCCGTCATGCCGACAGCGCCTCATTGATCTCGTCCAACACGGCATCCATCCCTGACCCGAACAGGGCATACATCTGCCCCAGCCCTCCTTGGGCGTCGAAGGGGGCGAAGTCCAGATCGTCGCGGGTGATGTGGATCGAGGTGGCGATATGGTCGCGGATCATCCGCAGCCAGTCCATCTGCGCCTCGGTGAATTTCTCGCCCGCGCCGGAATGGCGGCGCAGCAGCCAGTTCTGGAAATTACGGCGGGTGCGGTCCTCGGTGGTGGTCAGGGTCTCATCCAATCCCGCCACCCGGCGGATCAGCGCCACCAGCTGCGTCAAGTCGGACAGGGGGGCGGTGCCCTTGTAGGCATCCAGATGCGCATAGGCCCGCCAGACATAGGCCGGGGCCAGACGCGGACGGTCGGCCCGCAGGGTTTCCAGCAGGGATTTGATCATCGGATAGGTCACCTGCGCGCGGCGGGCGGGCTGGGTGAAGTAGATGGTCAGCGCCTCGATCTCGTCCCGGTGGGCGTTCAGCCAGTCGGTGAAATCCTGCGCGATGGTCTGGGCGTTGGTGGTGGTGTCGCCCGCCCAGGCGGCGTTCCGCAGGGTATCCAGCGTGTCATGGTCGATGGTCTGTTCATGGTCGCGGCGGATGGTGTCCATCAACTCGATCAGCGGGCCGGTGAAGACATTTGCGGCCTCGGTCACCAGCGCATCGCGGGCGGTGTCCATGGCGGCATCGTCGGGGTCGGTCTGCCCCGTAGTGGTGCGGGCAAGGGTTTCGATCCGGTCACCGTCGATGGCATCGAACAGCGCGCGCACGATCTGGTTCAGGGGCTGGCCGGCCTTTTCGGTGATGCGCGCTTGTTCGTCCGGCCCCAGTTGTTTGTCCAGCCGGGACAGGCGGGCGGCGAGGGAGGACACGGTATCCTCATCCGTCGCCCCCATCATCACGCCCATCGCCAGATCACGGAAGGGGATCGAGGGTTTGGTGTCCAGGGGCTGACTCGCGGTTTTCACCGACCGGGTGACGCCCACGGCATCGACGATCACATAATGGGTCTTGGCCTGCGCCGAAGGGGTGACCTTCTTCAGATCGTCGGCCTTCACCACGCGGGTACCCCTGCCCTTCATCTGTTCGAAGTAGTTCGCCGACTTCACATCGCGCATGAACAGCAGGCATTCCAGCGGCTTCACGTCGGTGCCGGTGGCGATCATGTCGACCGTGACGGCGATGCGGGGATAGTAGGCGTTGCGGAAATCCGACAGGACGGATTTCGAGTCGTCGGCCTGATAGGTGATCTTCTTGCAGAACTGGTTGCCCTCGCCGAACTCCTGCCGGACGGTCTGGATGATGTCGTCGGCATGGCTGTCGGTCTTGGCGAAGATCAAGGTCTTGGGCACCTCTTTCCGGTTCGGGAAAATCTCGGGCAGCTTGTCGCGGAAGGCGCGGACGACGGTGCGGATCTGGTCGGGGTTGACGACGGACCGATCCAGCTGGGTGGCCGCATAGGCCTCGTCCGCGTCCTGGGCCTGCCAGCGTTTCGCGCGGGTCTGGCGTTCGCGTTTCTCGACCAGCTGTTCGGCGCGGATCTGGCCGCCCTTCTGGGTGACGTCAGTTTCGATGAGGTAGACCTCGTTGCCAACGTTGACGCCATCGGCCACGGCCTTTTCGTGGGTGTATTCGCTGACCACGTTCTTCTGGAAAAAACCGTAGGTGCGGTTGTCGGGTGTGGCGGTCAGGCCAATCAGGAAACTGTCGAAATATTCGATGACCTGGCGCCAAAGGTTGTAGATCGACCGATGACACTCATCGATAATCACCACATCGAAAAACTCGGGCGGCAGCTTGGCGTTGTAGATGACGGGCAGCGGTTCGCGGCGCAGGTGGACTCGTTCTGCGGGGTTTTCCTCCTCGGCGCCCTCCTTCAGCTCTTCCCCCTTCAGGATCGAATACATCCGCTGTATGGTGGAAATGCAGACCTGGGCATGCGGGGAGATGTGGGAGGACGTCAGACGCTGGACTGTGTATAGCTCGGTGAACTTGCGGCTATCGTCGTTGGGCACGAAGGACATGAATTCCTGTTCCGCCTGCTCGCCCAGGTTCTTGGTGTCGACGAGGAACAGGATGCGGCGGGCCCCGGCGTGCTTCAAGAGCCGGTACACCTGGGTGATGGCGGTGAAGGTCTTTCCCGATCCGGTCGCCATCTGAACGAGGGCACGAGGGCGATCCTGACGCAGCGAGTTTTCCAAGTTCGTGACGGCGGTGATCTGACAATCGCGCAGACCATCTGTGATCAGGGCCGGCAGATCATGGATCGCTGCCCGGAAAGATTTTGGCTGTGCCTGCCATTCTCCCAGGGTTTCGGGACGGTGAAAGGTGAACACCTCGCGCGAACGGGGCTTCGGATCCCGGGTGTCGGTGAAGCGGGTGATCTCGCCTGTCGCCTCATAGATGAATGGTAACGGCTCCGGATTCTTGACCCATTTCAGTTGAGCTGCGGCATATCCGGCGGACTGATCCTCGACCGTGGTGATCTTCGCACCCCAGCTGTTCGGCTTGGCCTCGACCACCCCCAATGCGCGCTTGGACGAGAAAAGGGCATAGTCGGCAGGTCCAACGCTCGTCAGATATTCCCTGATAGCGATGCCCTTGGACGCGGTGTGATCGATAGCCTTGCTGTGCTGCACCGACCAGCCCGCAGCTGCCAGCCGAAGGTCAATTTCGTCTCGGGCAACCTGTTCGGGATTCTGGTTTAACTTGGTCAACGCAAGCCATTCTGTACCAAAGGGTTAGGCAGACCTTGGGGCAAGCCTCTCTGTCATGCAACACAGAAGGGAGTTCGCGGGGCCCAACGGACGACGGAAGGTTGTACTGGGACTGTAAACCGCGACCGAAAAGTTCGCACTGACACGTATAATCACATTCGGGCGGATCGAGAATCCGGATGCCTTGGCGCAATCCAGGAGTGCCGGATCACGAAGGCAAAATGATTCCCAGTTTGCCGATGAATCTTCTCAGATCGGTTTGGGATTTTCTTGCGACCCCCATAGCCTGACCATGAACAACAAGGTTCCCCGAGTTGTCAAGAAAACGGGCTAACACATGGCAAGGCCGAGAAAAACTATTTCCGACAGGTTGACCGACAAGATCAACGTCGCGACGACCCCGGCCTTGAAGGCAGCCGCGGGGGCGGCTGCGAAGGCGCACGGCATATCGCTGTCGTGTCTGATGACCCAGGCCCTGACCCAGTACCTCGAACCGGAAGGTCGGGAGAAAAATCGCCGTTCCTATCGACGCGCCGAGGTTGTGGATGCCCTCGGACGGGCGGCCTCCGGACTCGAGGGTCTTGCCGGAATATGCCGGGGGCTCGGTCCGGAACAGGGTGCGCTGGAGTTGTCCGCAGGCTTGCTCCGTGTCGAGCGGCTTTTGGCAGCAGTGGCCCTGGGTGCCGGCAGCGCGGGCGAAGGCACTCTCGACACTGATGGTGATCCGGAATGATGCAGGGATTTTCCGCATATCACAGCGATGCCGGTGGAAGCTTGGGCGTTGTCGGTTATTTCTTCTCACCCCAACCGGGCCGGGGCACCGGGGCGACGCGCCGCCCCGAACGCTCCCCCCAGCCTGAGCGTCTGGTTGGCGATCCGAAGGTGTTCAACCTGACCGTCCGCGCCTTGCCGTTCGAGAACCGATACCGGTCTGGTGTGCTGTCATTCGATGGCAGTGACATAGACCCCGCCGCGTTCAATGACGGCGACCCAAAGGAGCGACTGATCATAGCGGCGATTATCGACCTGCTGAAAGTAACCCTTTTCCCCGGTGTGCCGCCCGCCCCCACATTATCATCGGCACCCATACGCATACCGGTCGACTGGAACTAAACTTTGCCGTCCCACAGATGTTCGTCCGGCCAGACGGTGTGTTGCGCGCCTTCAATCCGGAGCCCCCGACCGAAGGTTCAAGGGCGCTGTGGGTCGCTATGCGCGACATGATCAATCTGCGCTTCGGTTTTGCCGATCCCGACGACCCTGCGCGCCGACAGCTTGTCTCAGGCCCATCGTGGCGGCGCAAACGGGCGGTGGCGGCAGTCCGGGACGGTTCAGTAGATGTCGATCAGATCGATGTCCTGATCGCCAGTCTGGCCGATGGGGCAAGGCGGCTTGCGCCGCAAGACCGCGACGCCGTCATCCAGATTGTAAATGACCATTTCGCGCTTGTGGGCATGCAGGTGACCACGGTCTCGCGCAACAGCCTGACGGTCGGGCCCGTACCGGAAAGGCGCGCGGGATCGGGGGTCGTCTTTCCGGTTGAAGGGTATCCTGTGCCAAGCCAATTTCTCGCCCGACCAGCTGAACCTGAATGATCCGGAGGCGGCGGCCGAGCGGCAAAGGGTCCTGGAAACGGCACCCAAGCGCTATGCCGCCGCTTGGGCCAAGACTGCCGCATACAACCGGAAACGATATGGCCAAAGGGCTTGGTCCGCCATGTCCTGCGATCCGGAGGCTTGGCTGAAAGGCACCACGCCGCCTGAAACTTGCCTGCCCCTGCGCCATCACCTGCTGCCGACCACCCTCAAACCGAAAGATACCCATGCACCCCACGATCCTTACGCCAATGGAAACCAGCCTGCTGGACACCGTCAACCGGATGCAGTCCGACCACCAGAAAGAACTGGCGCTCCAGACCCAGCAGATCGCCAATCTGCGGCAGGAGGTGGACGCCCTGCGCTCGATGATCGAACATTTGGCTGGCCAACAGAAATGGCAGACCCAAATTCTGACCGGCTTGCAACCGCTCTTGGGCCTCGCTTTGCCCCCGAAATCGTAAGCCGCCTCGCCGCTGGCCTCACAGCCGTCTTTCGATGGATTGCCGATCATTATGTTGGCTTTGCCGCTATGTTGCGGGTCGGTCGGACCATCCCCCGCAGCCTGATCACTACGTTCGCCAACCTTGCCTACAGACAGGAGACCCTGCATGAGCTCATCACAAGACACCCCGTTGTCACCCCTGACAGACGCCCAGATCACCGAACTTCTATCACAGATGCAGCAACTGGTTCGACTGGTCGGCCCATTGACGGCGCTTTTGGCGGGGGCATCCGGCATGACGGGCGGCGCGGGGCAACGCCTCGAGGAACTGATCCAGCAGCTGACCAGCATAGCGGCCGGCCTGCACCTGAACGTCGACGACTTGACGCGAGTGTTTGGCTCGACCGGGACGCTGATGCAGATGGAACAGCGTATGCAGGCGATCGAAGACGCGATGCTGCGGGTGGCGGAGGTACAGGCCGAAACGGCGACGCAGCTGAGCCAGATCGGCCAGTGGATGGCGGGGACCGCCTGACAACGCCAGGACCGGGCAGCCCGTTCCGGCTCATTAGCTCAATCCGGCTGGCAATGCGGGAAGCGGCAATGGCCGTCCCGTTCGCGATGAACCCATCGACCGACCAAACTGGCAGCTTCGCGATCAATCTTGATCTGGGAGAGATCGGTGCCTTGCAGGTTACGGCCCGCAAGGTGTGGTTGATGCAGCTCGGCGATGCCAGCCGCCTCAAGGCGATTGCTGCTACGGTCCGGCGACATCTGAACCTTGTGCCGGTCGAGGAACCAAGTCCGACACCGGAACCGGCCATCCAGAAGAAGCTTCTCATCCTTTACGAAAGCAGCGCGGATGCGATCACCGCCAAAAATATAAAGCTCGGGCGACCGCCCATTGCGGTGATCACTTTGCCTGCGTTTAACGCGCTGAAAACGCCAGATGGTATCGAGAAGATTGCATCCGCGTTGCGCAACCGCCAGATCGCGGGTTGCCTGCTCATCGCGACATCCGCCGACGGTCCGGCGGCAGCTGTGGCGGCGGAGTGGAACAAGCTGGAAAACGCGGTTCATCGGAATGGTATGCTGGACATCGTAACCCTTCGGCAGAACGGTCGGATGCGGATCGTAAAATCGAACGTGACCCGCCTGGCGCAGTTGGATGACGAACGCGCTGCCGAAGGCCTCGCGCCGCAACTGCCTGATGAGCAAAAACCCGACCCAGATCCATGGTGACAGGCTTGAGCCGGTCGAGCACCAACGTTCAAAAACAAAGGGTATAGTCACCTCATTCCACGCGCATTTCCTGAACCGGAAATGCCGTGTGGGCGGGGACATTCGGGTCACGGGCCCCGTATGGATTTGATCGAACACCCACCCACACTCGCGTGGAACCTTGGCGGTGCCTTGACTGCCGGTCTGCAGCTGCGTCTTGCGACTCATCGCCCCCTCGGTCACCCGAGGGGGCTTGATTGAATTCTTTCGCTGCAGATCGGCCGTCAACCCTTTCTTTTTGGCAACAGATAGGTTGGAAGTTGCGTATCTGTCAGAAGACCCGAGGGATCAGGTTCACGACACGCAGCATGACGTCGGGTGCCGTAACCTTGTCGTAAACCTCGTTGTGGACGTCTTTGCCGACGTGTCCGACAAGATCGCGACGCTCCTTGTCGGTCACCGACGTGTCGGTTTTCAGGAAGGCGATGACGTAGTGGCGGAAGCAATGGAACGATAGTCCTTCCGCCGCCGTGCCCAGTTGCACGTCTAGCACCTTGTCCCAGTTATAGAAAAATTTGTCGCCGAAGCTGTCGGACTCGTTCGAAGGCACCAGTTCCGGGAAAAGCGCCGCTTCGCCGGCCCGTTTCCGGGCGTTTGCGTAGTTGAGGAAACCCAGCTCGATCAGGTGACCGTGGATCGGGACGATGCGCACCGCGGCTGGGTTTTTCAGGCCGCGGTTGTGGTTGATGCGGATGGCGATGCACGGCACGCTGTCAATGACCGTGATATCCTCGGGCGCAAGGCCAAGCAGTTCCTCGCGCCGGGCACCTGTGTATACGCCCAGGAGCGGCCCCCAATATTGTCCATCCCGGATGACCATTGGACCTGGCAGGTGACGGCGCTTGGGGTTTCTGCAGCCCTTCCAGACCGGGTGGAGGAATATCTTCTTAACCTCTGGGGGCTCGAACGGGCGGCGCTTGTCGCGGGCACGTTGCTTCTCGGGCACGCGCAGCAGGCCGGTGTCGATGGTCGGGTGGACGGCAAGGCCTTCGGATTTCGCCGTTCGGATCATTAGGTTCAGGCGGTCAAGGTGCCCGTTGATGGTCCGTGGTGACAGACCAACTTTGTCATCCGGCAGATCTTCACCGCGCTTCAGAATCTCCTCGATTGATCGTTCCGCGTCCTTGGAGCTTTTGCCGTAGGACGTCGGCAAGTTTTCGAGCGTGACCTTGAAGAAGCTCAGGTGCATCTGCTCGACGCGCGTGATGTCGGCGACACCTGTGACCTTCGTGAACAGCGCCGCTGTTGACAGGATCTGCTTTTGGGTCTCGACCGTGCAATCCTCACGGCTCTTGTTGGCGTTGACGCGACCCGCGACGGCCAGAATCTTCGGATCTGTGGTGAATTTGCTGGCAATCGCCACCTGCGAGCTCTCTGGCACATGCGGCACCGTCGCCGGGGCCATTACGACCGGCGGAGCGGAAACGTTGTCAGCCAACGAAACGACGGGTGTAGCGAAAAGGGCCACAAGACCTTCGACGTCCTCGGCATCCGCCGCCTGCCAAGCCGCCGCCTTGGCAGATGTCGTCAGCTGTCGAAGCATCATCACGGCGAGGGCCGAAGCCGGACCGTTCAGGGAATGCCCGTCCCCAAGCTGATCCAGTACATCCTTCGCACGTCTCAGCATCTTTGCCGTCCCCGCAGGGGAGTTCAGGTCCATCACATGCAGATCGATGGCGTCGAGCAATGTATTAACATCGGCGGCGGTGGCGCCCGCTGCCTGCAGCTTTGCCTTGTCGCTCGCCGTCAGCTGCACATTGAGGCCGCGCGTCGCGATCGTCTTCCAGGCCTTGCGCGTCGACCAGTCGTGGCGGCGATCAATGTCGTCATCACCTACGACTGCGTCCATGCGCGTGATCATGCGCTGGCGCCTGATGCGCTGCAGTTCCTCGCGACACACGGTGTCGAGGTAATGCTTGCCCTCCTGCGGGGTCAGTCCGCCCGTCGCAATCGCCTACATGATCCTGTCGCTTTCGTAGTTCAGCCTATTTGCTAACATACGCGCATCACTCAGGTTCTTCGACCGCAACGATATCTGCAGATGTGTGATTTCTGGGGAGAGACAAGAGATCCTTCGCCGCCAAGTCCAAGTCGTCCCGCGCAGGAATAGGTTGAGGGTTCGCGCCATGCGTGTCGTCTCCATGAGGACGACAGCCGCGCAGGTCGGTTTTCCTGTGCAACAGCGCTGTGATACACTGCGGTGCAGGAAAACCTAGTTTTCCATCCAAATCAACAACTTGCGTATAGATTTGGCTCCGGCGGTAGGGATCGAACCTACGACCAATTGATTAACAGTCAACTGCTCTACCGCTGAGCTACGCCGGAACGGTTCGGGCCGTATAGCAAGGGTATCCGGGGGCGTAAAGGGGGGCGGGCGGGAAAAGCGATGGGAACGCGGATGTCGGGTCGGATCGGGTCGGAACGACCGGTCTCGCGGCAAATCCGCGGCCTTGCGGGTGGGCGGCGGCGCGGCGAAATCCGCGTTGTAGGCACCACCAGAGCCGCCAGACCTTTGATCCGCCGCCCGGAGGCCCTTCCGAAGATGCGAATTTTCAGACTGTTACCGCAACCAGTGTGCGGTGGGCCGCATAAATCGCTTACGTCTTCATGATGGGCGGGGCATTCTTGGAGGAATCGTTGACGGGCACTAGCGCCCGGCATTCCCGCGCTCAATCCAGACGAAAAGGTTTCCCGATGGCCCTGATCACCCTGCGCCAGCTTCTCGATCACGCCGCCGAGCATGGCTATGGCGTGCCCGCCTTCAACATCAACAACATGGAACAGGGCCTCGCGATCATGGAGGCCGCGAAGGCCACCGATGCGCCGGTCATCATCCAGGCCAGCCGCGGTGCGCGGTCCTATGCCAATGACATCATGCTGGCCAAGATGATCGAGGCGCTGGCGCAGATCTATCCGCAGATCCCGCTGTGCATGCATCAGGACCACGGCAACAATGAAGCGACCTGCCTTTCGGCCATCAAGCACGGGTTTACCTCGGTGATGATGGACGGAAGCCTGATGGGCGATGGCAAGACGCCCGCCAGCTATGACTACAATGTCGGGATCACCGAACGGGTCAGCACGATGGCCCACATGGTCGGCGCGTCGGTCGAAGGAGAGTTGGGCGTGCTGGGGTCTCTGGAAGGCGAGTCCGAGGCAGAAGACGGTCATGGCGCGGAAGGCAAGCTGGACCATTCCATGCTGCTGACCGACCCCGATCAGGCGGTCGACTTCGTGGCGCGCACCAAGGTCGACGCGCTTGCCATCGCCTGCGGCACGTCGCACGGGGCCTACAAGTTTTCGCGCAAGCCAACGGGCGAAATTCTGGCGATGAGCGTGATCGAGGCGATCCACCAGAAACTGCCGAACACCCACCTTGTCATGCATGGCTCGTCTTCGGTGCCGCAGAACCTGCAGGACATCATCAACGAGTTCGGCGGCGCGATGCCGCAGACCTTTGGCGTGCCGGTGGAAGAGATCGTGCGCGGCATCAAGATGGGCGTGCGCAAGGTCAACATCGACACCGATTGCCGGATGGCGATGACGGGCCAGTTCCGCAAGGTGGCGACCCAGACACCGGCGGAATTCGATCCGCGCAAGTTTCTGAAACCGGCGATGGATGCAATGCGGGATGTGTGCAAGCTGCGGCTTGAGGCGTTCGGGACGGCCGGTCAGGCCGGCAAGATCAAGGTCATCGCGATGGAGGACATGGCGAAACGCTATGCCGCAGGATCGCTGGACCCGGCCATTTCCGGCACGCATTGACGTTCAGGACGCAAGGCTCCGCCGGACGCAGGGCTGCTGTTCCCCCTGGAACGCAGCAAAACTCCCAAAGGGCGGACCGGTTGGTCCGACCCGGCAACCAAGGGCGCTATCCATGACGTTTTCCCGCACCATGAAGATCGCCCCGTCGATCCTGTCTGCCGATTTCGCCAACTTCGGACAGGAGTGCCGGGCGATCGAGGCGCAGGGGGCCGACTGGGTGCATGTCGACGTGATGGACGGGCATTTCGTGCCCAACATCACGTTCGGCCCGGCCACCTGCGCCGCCATCCGGCCACACATCAAGGGGGTGATGGATGTGCATCTGATGATCGCGCCGGTGGACCCCTACATCGAGGTATTTGCCGGCACCGGTGCCGATGTCCTGACGGCGCATCTGGAAGCGGGCCCGCACATCCACCGCACGCTGCAGGCGATCCGGGGGGCGGGTGTCAAAGCGGGCCTTGCGATCAATCCGGGAACATCCGTCGATCTGGTCGAGCCGTTGCTGGACATGCTGGACCTGGTGTGCGTCATGACGGTGAACCCGGGGTTCGGGGGGCAGAAGTTCATCCACAGCCAGATCGCCAAGGTCGCCCGGCTGCGCGCGATGATCGGGGACCGGCCGATCCATATCGAAGTCGACGGCGGAGTGACCATCGAAACGGCACCCCTTGTTGCGGCGGCGGGGGCGGATGTTCTGGTCGCGGGGTCTGCGGTGTTCAAGGGCGGGTCGGTCGCGGACCCTGCCCCCTATGGTGCCAACATCCGCGCCCTTCGCGCCGCAGCCGAAGGCGCGCTTGGGCTGCAATGACCGCAATCATCTTTGATCTTGACGGAACCCTGATCGACAGCGCGCCCGATATCCATGCGGCCGTAGCACGGGTTCTGGCGCGGGAAGGCCTGTTGCCCCTGACCTTTCCCACCGTCCGCGGATTCATCGGCAACGGTGTGCCGGTCCTGATCGACAGGGTCATGGCGGCAAGGGACATCCGCCCGGACCCTGTGATGCGCGACCATCTGATCGCCCGGTTTCTGGAGGAATACGGCCCGGCTTCCACCGACCTGACAGCCCTTTACCCCAACGTCCGACCGGCCCTGCAGTCGCTGCAAGACGCGGGCCATCAGATGGGCATCTGCACGAACAAGCCCGAAGGCCCCGCGCGCAGCATCCTTGCCGCCTTCGGACTTCTGCCGTTTTTCGGCGTCGTGATCGGCGGTGACAGCCTTGGGGTGCGCAAACCGCATCCGGAGCCGCTGACCACCGCGCTGGCGATGCTGGGGGGTGCCCCCGCGCTGTTCGTTGGGGACAGCGAGGTGGATGCGGAAACCGCCCTTGCAGCCGGGATTCCCTTTGCGCTGTTCACCGAAGGCTACCGCAAGACGGCGGTCGCAGACCTGCCGCATCTGCATGCCTTTTCCGACTTTGCCGCCCTGCCCGCCCTGGTGCAGAAGATCACACCGTAACCCTTGGATGTGCCGTGAGATCCGGCCCCCGAAGCGCAGCCCTGACCCGGCGAACTGGCCCACGAACCTTCGTGGCAATCCTCATTGACAGATAACGGGATCGTGTCATCCTTCGTCCACAATGGTGTACCGAAATTTCCGAGTCGGGTCGGGTGTTCGGGAGCCGCGTGTACAGCACACAATTCGCTGCCTTGCGACGGCACGCGGCACGCAAAAGAACTGTGTTCCGGCACCAAGCCGGGCCAGCACGAAGGGTTGCTGCGCGTCTGTCGTCTGCGATGTGGGGAATGACCGTCGGGCCGGGGGGCCTTCGGACCAGATGGACGGGACAGGATCTGCGGTTGCGCCTGTTTCTCTGGCCGAAGGAAAAGACGAGAACGGAGGCAAGAATGCAGGGGACAGGTCCGCAGGCCAAGACGGAAGGCATGTCGGCATTCAGCGTGTTCAGCGAGGCGGGTCCGCATCTTCAGGACCCCCTGGGGCTGGCGGCGATGGTCGCGCGGATGCGCGCGGCGCACCGGACGATGGGCATCACCGGGGCGATTGCCTGCGACGAGGGCCGCATCCTGCAATGGATCGAAGGACCCGAGACTGCCGTGAACTTGCTGTGGGACCGCATCCGGCTGGACGCAAGGCACCGCGTGAAATGGGCGAACCCGCCCGAAGTGGTGACGACGCGCCATTTCCCCGGCTCGCCGCTCAGGCTGGCCATGACGATGGCAAACCTTGCAAGGCTTCATGCCCTGTCGCTCGACGATGTATTCAGCTTGCCGGACGGGATCGATCTGTCTCACACGCCACAGGAGGCGCACGATGGACTGCATTTGTCCGCAGGGGGCGGGCCGGATGGCGCAATCCGGTTTGCCGAGCCGGACGGATGGAGTCTGGACGCGGCGCACCGCGCCCAGACAAACGGGGCATTGGAGGCGCGGACGCAAACCATCGTTGCGGTTCTGAACGGTCCCGACCCGAAGATCGCGCGCTGCCAGCTGGAAAAGATGCTGTTGCAGACCGGCGTGCTGGAAACGGCGGCGCTGGTGCAGGCGATCCATGACGAATTGCAGTCGGGCTGGATGACCGGCCGTTTCAGCGCGCTTCAGCGCCAGTTGGCACTCGCGATGCTGCAATCGGCTGTCCGGCGGCGCATGGATATCGGGGAAAACACGCGGACCATCGGCAGCGCGCTGGTCAGCCTGCTGCCCGGCACGTCTGACATGTGCGGCGTGATGGTCAAGGTTGCGCTGTTGCGGCGGGCAGGATGGTCGGTGCGGCTGCTGCTGCCTGTCAGGATGTCCGAGATCGTTGCAGCGGCGCGCAATTTTGAACCGGACGTGATCGTACTGGCGGGGTCGCAAATGGCGTCGCACACGACGGACCTCGGACTTCTGGCCGATCTGCTGCCGAGGCTGGCCGAAACAGGGGCGGCGCCCGTGATCGTCGGCGGAAAACTGGCGGAAACCGATCCGGAACAGGTGATGAACCTGGGGGCCAGCGGTGTTTGCGCCTGCTTGACCTGGATCGCACCGATTGCGGCGCATCTGGCAGAAGAGCTGCCCATAGACCTGCGCCAGACCCGCAACCACAAGACCGGCGGACAGGTTCTGCGGGCCGACCGTGCCCTTGCGTCCCTGCTGGCCGACAGCCCGCCGGGCCGTGCAAGGCAGGCAAACCGCAGGTCGCCGCCTGTCTGACCCGTGGCGAACCGCCCCCCCTGTCGGGGGGCGGTGGTGCCGGTCATCCTACCTGATCGATGATTCCGGCGAACGTGCGTGACGGACGCATGACGGTCGCCGTCTTTTCCGGGTCGGTGTGATAGTAGCCGCCCAGATCGACGGGTTTTCCCTGATCGGCCGCGATCTCGGCTACGATCTTCGTCTCGTTATCGGCAAGGGCGGCGGCGATCGGCGCGAAATGCGCGGCTAGCCCGGCGTCCTCGGTCTGGGCCGCCAGCGCCTGCGCCCAGTACAGCGCAAAGTAGAAATGGCTGTCGCGGTTATCGGTCTGGCCCACCCGGCCCTCGGGCGACTTGTTGTGATCCAGGACACCCTGCGTCGCCACATCGACCGCCTTGCCCAGCACCCGTGCCTTTGCATTGCCCTTGGCATCGGCAAGGAACTTCAGGCTTTCGCCCAGGGCGCAGAATTCGCCCAGGGAATCCCAGCGCAGATGGTTTTCCTGCATCAACTGCTGCACATGCTTGGGGGCCGACCCGCCTGCCCCCGTTTCGAACATTCCGCCGCCGTTCATCAGCTTGACGATCGACAGCATCTTGGCGGACGTTCCCAGTTCAAGGATCGGGAACAGGTCGGTCAGATAGTCGCGCAGCACGTTGCCCGAGACGGAAATCGAGTTTTCGCCCTTGCGGATGGTTTCGAGCGACAGTCGCGTCGCCTCACGCGGAGCCAGAATGCGAAACGCATCGGTTGCCCCGGCAGCGGCCAGGATCGGCTTGACGTACTTGATCAGCTCGGCGTCGTGGGCGCGGGCTTCATCCAGCCAGAACACCGCCTGACATCCTTCGGCCTTCTGGCGCGAAATCGCGAGTTTCACCCAGTCCTCGATGGCCGCCTGCCGGGTGGACGCGGCGCGCCAGATGTCCCCGGCCTTGACATGGTGTTCATGCAGAACCTCGCCATTGGCCAGGATCAGCCGCACTGTGCCATCCACCGGAATCTCGAAGGTGGTCGGGTGCGAGCCGTATTCCTCGGCCTTCTGCGCCATCAGACCGACGTTCTGCACCGTACCCGCCGTCGACGGGTCCAGCGCGCCGGTCTGCTTGAAGTAGGTCACCGCCTCGTCATAGATCGCGGCATAGGAACTGTCGGGGATCACGCAGTTGGTGTCCGCGGGCTTGCCGTCGGGGCCGTACCCCTTGCCACCCGCGCGCAGCAGCGCCGGGATCGACGCGTCGACGATCACGTCGGACGGCACGTGCAGGTTGGTGATGCCTTTGTCGGAATTCACCATATACAACGGAACGCGGTCGGCCATCACCGCATCGATGTCGGCCGCGATGGCCTTGCCGTCTGGCATTTCCGCGACCCGCTGCAGCATCGCGCCGATCCCGGAGTTCGGATCCACGCCCGCCGCCGCCAGCGCGGGCCCGTGCCGGTCAAACACCGGCTCAAGGAACTGCTTGACCGCGTGGCCGAAGATGATCGGGTCCGACACCTTCATCATCGTGGCCTTCAGGTGGATCGAAAAAAGCACGCCGTTGCGCTTGGACCCTTCGATCTGTTCAGCCAGAAACGCGCTCAGCGCGGCGGCCGACATGAAGGTCGTGTCAACCACGGTGCCCTCGGGATAGGTCAACCCCTGCTTCAGAACGGTCACGGTACCGTCGGTCGCAGTCAGTTCGATCCGTGCGGGTCCGGCCTGCGCCGCCGTCAGCGTGGCAGACCGCTCGTTCGCGCGGAAATCATCGCCCGACATGGTCGAGACATAGGTCTTGCTGTCGGGCGACCACGCGCCCATCGAATGCGGGTTGGCCTTTGCATAGTTCTTGACCGCAATGGCCGCCCGCCGGTCAGAGTTGCCTTCGCGCAGCACCGGGTTCACCGCCGACCCCTTGATCGCGTCGAACCGGCTGCGGATCGCCTTTTCCTCGGCGGTTGCGGGGTCTTCGGGATAGTCGGGCAGGTTGTAACCCTGCGACTGCAGTTCTTTCAGCGCCGACACCAGTTGCGGCACCGAAGCCGAGATGTTGGGTAGCTTGATCACGTTGGCATCCGGCGTCTTGACCAGTTCGCCCAGTTCGGCAAGGTCGTCGCGCTGGCGCTGCGCGTCGGTCAGGTGTTCGGGAAAGGCCGCGATAATGCGACCCGCCAGCGAAATGTCGCGCGTGCCGACGCTGACCCCGGCCGCCGAGGCAAAGGCCCGGATGATCGGCAACAACGAGGCCGACGCGATCTGCGGGGCTTCGTCGACCTTGGTGAAGATGATGTCGGGGATGGACTGATCATTCATGTTCGCGACCCTGTCTGGTTTCGAAAAGGATATTCGCCGAAACTGCGCCGACCCGCCAGCCCTGCCGACAACGCGACCCCGGCAGCATCAGCCCAGCAACCGGCTGGCCACCGACCGCAGATGCGCGCGCATCGCCGACTGGGCGGCGTCGGGACTGCGCCCGGCGATTTCTTCGACGATGGCCGCATGTTCGGCAAAGCTGGAATGGTCCTGCGGCGGCCGCGTCCCGGACCGGACCACCCGCCCCCATGACACCATGCGCCGCAGCGTGTTCAACTGGTCGAACAGCGCCAGCAGGGTCGTCGACCCGCTGCTTTCCGCGATCTGGCGGTGAAACTCGTTGTCCAGCGCCTCGTATTCCCGCCACGACGCGGACTGCATCGCGCGGTCGACGTTCAGCCTGAGCTTGGCAATGCCCGAGGCAGAGGCATGCAGCGCCGCCTCGCGCGCCAGGGCCGGTTCCAGCGCAGATCGGGCGCGCATGACATCGGCGGGGCTGACCAGATTGGCCAGTTGATCCAGCGCGCCGGTTGCGGTTCCCTCGCTGGACTCGGTCAGGAACGTGCCCTTGCCGACATGGCGCCACAACCGGTTTTCCTGCTCCAGCGCCTCCAGTGCGCGGCGCAGATCGGTCCGCTTCAGGCCAAGCTCGATGCACAGCAGCCGTTCGGCGGGCAGACGGTCGCCGGGCTTGAACGCCTTGGCGGCGATATAGGCCCGAAGCTGCGCCAGCGCCGCATTGCCCGACACGCCGGTTTCCGATGAAAGCGGACCGCCGGTCAGGTCCTGTGCTGCGGGAAGGTCGTTGGCCATGGCTGTGATCCCGATTGATTGCCTTGATCTATATTGATTGCGATTGATTTGCGAAGGGGAATCTGTGATGCAGGTCGCAACCTGCGTCAGGAGAGTTGCGCCCATGCCGAACTACGTGATCGATCCGCCCGCTGTCGTGACCTTGCCGATTGCGGGATCGGATGACCTGTTTCCCGTCCGCCGGGTGTATTGCATCGGGCGCAACTATGCCGCCCACGCGATCGAGATGGGCCATGATCCCAACCGCGAACCCCCGTTCTTCTTTCAGAAGAACCCCAATAACCTGACCACCGGCGAAAGTTTCCCCTACCCGGCCCAGACCAGCGACGTTCACCACGAGATCGAGATGGTCGTGGCGCTGAAGTCGGGCGGCATCAACATTCCGCTGGATCAGGCGCTGGACCATGTCTGGGGCTATGGTGTGGGTCTGGACATGACGCGTCGTGACCTGCAGGGCGTCGCCAAGGAAATGGGCCGACCCTGGGAAATCGGCAAGGCGTTCGAAGAGTCGGCCCCGGTCAGCCCGCTGCGTCCGGTGTCCGAAGTCGGGCATCCTGCAGCGGGTCTTGTGCAGTTGAAGGTCAACGGCAAGCCGAAGCAGACCGGCGATCTGAACCAGATGATCTGGAAGGTGCCCGAGATGATCTCGTATCTGTCTGATTTCTTTGAACTGGCAGCGGGCGACGTCATCATGACCGGCACGCCTTCGGGTGTGGGCGCGGTCGTTCGCGGCGACGTGATGGAATGCCATGTCGGCGGCGTCGGCGATCTGACGGTGACAGTGGTCTGACCGGCAGCGGCTAGCCCGACAGGGCTGGCAGCACCCGTTCGCGCACCGCGTTCAGATGTTCGCGCATCCGTTGTGACGCAAGCGCGCCGTCGCGGGCGGCAATGGCCGCGGCGATTGCATCATGCTGGGCAAAGCTGAAATGGTCGGGTGGCGGCGTCTTGGTGTCGCGCCGCTGCCCCCAGACCGTGGACCGGCGCACGGCATTCACGATGTCGAACAGATAGACCAGCAGCTTGTTGTGGGTCGCCTTGGCGATGGCGTAGTGCAGGTTGTTGTCCCACGCCTCGTAGCTGCGCCAGTCTGCGGCAGCCCGCCCGCGCTGGCTGCACGCCAGAATCTCGTCGAAGTCGGCGCGCGTGCCATAGACGGCGGCAAGCCGCGCCAGTTCCGGCTCGATCGCCAGCCGTGCCGCGATGACCTGCGCGGGGCTGGCCAGTTCGCCCAGATAGGCGACATCGGCCAGGTTGAGAACCGGGCGCGCCCCGATGAAGGTGCCGCGCCCGACGTGCCGCCAGATCAGCCCGTCTTCCTCGAGCAAGGACAAGGCCTTGCGCAAGTCGCCCCGCGACACGCCGAACTGTTCGCTCAGGTCCCGTTCGGCGGGCAGGCGGTCGTTATGGTTGAATCCCTTGGCGGCAATGAACTGCCTGATCTGTTCGGCCAGCGCGGCGGCGTCCATTTCTGACCAATCCTTGCATTGGTTGTTATGCACAGGGGCGAAACGCGGTTAGCGTTGGATGTCTACACCCCGAATCCGATCGTCTCGGTCAGGGACGCCGACGCTGCAGCTGTAATCAATGCTGGAATGGTTGACCAGACTGCCGCTGTTGTCCCTTTCCCCGAGAATTGCCCGTCCCCCGGCAAAAGGTGCCGGACCAGTCACAGGAACCCCCGCGATGCGCTTTGCCACACTCATGTTGCCGGACGGACCGGTCGCCGCACTGCAGGGCAAGGACGGCCGTTTCCTGCCGGTTGCAGCGGCGGCACGCGCCGTCGGGGTTTCCGAAGTCTCTGTGCTGCAGGGCGGGATGCAGGCCATCATCGAAGGCGGGACTGCAGCCGTCGCCGCCGTGGCAGTCCTTGCGCAGCGGGCCGAGGCGGGCGATGCGGCCCTGTCGGGCCTGATGATCGCCGCCGCTGACGCCCGTCTGCTGGCCCCCCTGCCCCGCCCTGAAAAGAACGTGTTCTGCGTGGGCCGCAACTATGCCAACCACATCGCCGAAGGGGCAAAGGCCCAGAACACCACCATCGCCGTGACCGAAGTCCCGGTGTTCTTCACCAAGCCGCGCACGGCCGTGGTCGGGGATGGCGCGGATGTTCCGATCTTTCCGCATGTGTCCACCCAGATCGACTACGAGGTGGAACTGGCTATCGTAATCGGCACCGCGGGGCGCGACATCCCCAAGGATCGCGCTTTTGACCACATCTGGGGCTACACGATCCTGAACGACGTCACCGCCCGCGATGTGCAGCGGCGGCACGGCGGGCAGTACTTCAAGGGCAAGGGGCTGGACGGGTCATGCCCCCTGGGTCCCGTCATCGTGACGCGCGACGAATTTCCCGATCCGCAGAACATCCGCCTGCGCAGTCTGGTGAACGGCGAGGTCCGGCAGGACGGCAACACCGCGCAGATGATCTTCGACATTCCGACGCTGATCGCCTCGCTGTCCGAAGGTCTGACGCTGGAACCGGGCGATATCCTTGCCACCGGCACCCCGTCGGGGGTCGGATACGCGATGACCCCGCCGAACTTTCTGAAGGACGGCGACGAGGTGGTTTGCGACATCGAAGGAATCGGGCAACTGCGCAACCGATTGCGCACTGTCTGACATGAACCGGCCGCAAGAGCCGGGGTTGAAGCCTTGCATCTGAACAATCCGGGAGGAACTGAAATGCTGAACAGACGTCTCTTTACAACCCTGATGGCCAGCGCCGTGGCGCTTGGGCTGGCGGGGCCGGTCGCCGCGCAGGAACTGACGAAAGTCACCTTCGTGCAGCCCAGCCCCTCGGCCATCAATTCGTTCAACGTGTTCGTGGCGATCGGCGAAGGCTTCTTCGCGGAAGAAGGTCTTGATGTCTCGGTCGAGGCGATCAACGGGTCGGGTGCCGTGCTGCAGGCCCTGTCGTCGGGTCAGGCGCAATTTGGCCGCCCCGGCCCCGGCCCGGTGCTGGCCGCCCGCGGCCGCGATGTGGACGTGGTCTTCATCTACAACTTTGCCGCCAAGTCGAACTTCGGCGTGGTGGTTCCGGCCGACAGTCCGATTCAGGCACCGGCCGACCTGAAGGGCAAGGTCATCGGCACCGGCACGGCGGACGGCGCGGAAGTGGGCTTTGCCCGCAACGTCATGTCGGGTGCTGGCCTGACCGACGGCACCGACTATACCTTCCTGACTGTGGGCGACGGCGGCCCGGCGACGGCGGCGTTTTCTTCGGGCGAGATCGACGCTTATTCAGCCTCGACCGCCGACGCGGCGATCCTGAACCAGCGCGGCGTTCCAGTGCGCGAAATCACCCCGCCCGAGTACATGCGCTTTTTCGGCAACGGGTTCGTGACGATGGGCGACACCATCCGAAACAACCCGGAACTGGTCGAGAAATTCGTGCGCGCGATCTACAAGGGCCATGTCTTTGCGCTTGACGATGCCAACCGCGAAAAAGTGCTGGCACATCTTGCCGCTGGCAACCCGCAGGAAAGCGAGGACGCTGCCTTTGCCGCCGCGCTGTTCGATGCGGTCCGGGCCAAGACCATTCCGGTCGACATGACCAACGGCTACGGGTTCCAGCCGCCGGAAGTCTGGGAAGAATGGCAGGCCACGCAGATCGCCGGTGGCGAGCTTGCAGGCCCGCTGCCCGACCTGACCGCCGCCTACACCAACGAGTTCACGCTCAAGGTCAACGGGAACTCCAACTGATGCAGCCTGCCGCAGTCCTGACCGGGCAGGGCGAACCTGTCTACCAGCTTCGCAACGTGGGCAAGACCTATGCCCGCAATGCGATAACCGCGCTGGAATCGGTCAACCTGACCCTGACAAAGGGCAGCTTCTCCGCCGTCATCGGCTCGTCGGGCTGCGGCAAGTCCACATTGTTGAAGATCATGTCGGGACTTATCCCGCCCTCGACAGGGCGGGTGGTCTTGCAGAACCGCCCGGTGACCGGCCCGCGCCGCGACATCGGCATGATGTTTCAGCAGGCCACCCTGTTCCCGTGGCGCACCACACTGGAAAACATCGTCCTGCCGATCGAGATCCGCGACGGCAAGGCAGCCGCGAGGGCGGCAGAGGTTCAGGCGCGCGCGCTGCTGGAACTTGTCGGCCTGAAGGGGTTCGAACACACTTATCCCGGTGAGTTGTCGGGCGGCATGGCGCAGCGCGCGTCGATCTGCCGGATGCTGATCACCGAACCGGCGGTCCTGCTGCTGGACGAGCCGTTTTCCGCGCTGGATGAACTGACCCGCGATTTCATGAACATGGAATTGCAGCGCATCTGCTCATCGCGCAATGCCACAGCGTTCCTTGTCACCCACTCGATCCCCGAAGCGGTGATCCTGTCGGACGTGGTCTATGTGATGAAGCCGCGCCCCGGCCGGATCGCCGAAGTGGTCACCATCGACCTGCCCCGCCCGCGGACGCTGGACATGATGACAACTCCGAAGTTCGGCCAGATCGTCGAACACATCCGGAGCCGTCTGGACAAGGAGGCCTTCATATGACCCATCTTGAACCGGCATCCGGCACCGACGCCGATCTGGGCGATACCGTCTGGGTCGAAGAAACAAGCTGGCTGGACAAGGTTCCGCGGGCCGTGCAGATGATCTTCGTCTTTGCGGTGTTCGTGCTGTTCTGGGATCTGGTCACCCGGTTCGGGCTGGTCAGCGCCATCATCCTGCCGACCCCGCTGGAAACATTCCTCGACCTGATCTTTGTCGGAAAGAACCTTCTGTCGGGCGGGTACATGCTGGCCGCGCTCTGGATCACCCTGAAGGAAGTGTTCTACGGCTTCCTTCTGGCCCTGGCCATCGGCTTCACCCTTGGCGTCATCGTCGGCGAAACCGCTTTTGGCGAAAGGGCGATCATGCCCTATTTGGTGGCGATCGATACCATGCCCAAGGTCGCGTTTGCGCCGCTGTTCGTGGCCTGGCTTGGCTTTGACATCGACAGCAAGGTGGCGCTGGCCGCCTTCATCGCGACGTTCCCCATCATCGTGGGAACGGCGGCGGGGCTTCACGCCGCCGACACCAACAGCCGCAACCTGTTCAAGACCATGGGTGCGACGCGCTGGCAGACGCTGGTCAAGATGAAGCTGCCGATGGCGTTGCCGCAGATTTTCACCGGGCTGAAGATCGCGTCGGTCGGCGTCATGGCGGGCGCGATCACGGGTGAGTTTCTGGGCGGTGGCAAGGGCTTCGGCGAACTGATCCGGACCGCGGCCAGCCAGTTGAACACGCCACGGGTGTTTTCGCTGATCCTGTATCTGTCGGTCGTGGGACTTACCCTGTTTGCCCTGGTGTCCTATGCGCAGCGGCGGATCGTGTTCTGGCAGAAAGACCGGGTGGCCGGAGGGGTCGAATAGGCCATGTCCCGGCTTCCCGCCGCGTCGCTTGTCGAGTTTGTCGCGCAGGCCTTCCTCAGCCTCGGCGTACCCGAACGGGAGGCCAGAACCGTGGCGGGCCTGATGGTCGAAGCCGACCTGCTGGGATACGCCACGCATGGGGTGTTCCGGCTGCGACAGTATGCGGCCCGGCTCAGGGATGGCGGCTGCAACGCGGCCGCGACACCGCATGTGCTGCGGGAAACGGCGGCGACCGCGCTGGTCGACGGCGACAACGGACTGGGCCATCTTTCCATGACGATGGCCTGTGAACTGGCGATGGCCAAGGCCCGCGAAACCGGGATCGGCTGGATCGGCGTGCGCGGTTCGAACCACGCGGGCCCGGCGGCGCTTTATGTGCGCCCGCAAGCCGCCGCCGGGATGATCGGGATCTGCGCGGCTGTGGGCAGCGCCAACCATGTCGCCCCCTATGGGGGCACCGACCTGCTGCTGGGAACCAATCCGATTGCCATGGCCACACCGGGCGGCGCAGACCCGTTCGTGCTGGACATGGCAACCACAGTTGCGGCAGTCGGCAAGATCAAGACGCTGGCGCAGCGAGGCGAGGCGATGCCCGAAGGCTGGATGGTCGGGCGCGACGGCAAGCCGCTGACCGACCCCACCCGTCTGGACGAAGGCTTTCTCTTGCCGATCGGCGGCGGCAAGGGGTACGGGCTTTCCATGGCCATCGGCCTGCTGGCGGGGGTCCTGAACGGAGCGGCCTTCGGGTCGGACGTCGTGGATTTCACCGCCGACACCACCAGCGCGACCAACACCGGACAGTTCGTCGCCGCCATCGACATCGCGGCATTCGGGGACCCTGCCCTGTTCATGGCCGGCGCAACGCGCGCCTTTGCCGAAATGCGCGCCTCGCCCCCGCTGCCGGGCCACGATCCGGTCCGCGTGCCCGGCGACGGCCGCGAAGCCGCCCGCGCAGGGCGACTTGAAGCGGGCATCACGCTTCACCCGGCGCTGCGGGCCGATCTGGACCGCTTGGCCAAAGAGCTAGACATAGCGCCGCTACCAGTGACGGAACCGGCCTGACCGCACGCCCTGCGGGCCATGTCTGGCAATGAAATGCGGGACTTGAATGATGACCCCGAAACCGTAATGGTTGGACCGGCAACCCGGTGCCGGTCAGGCGACATTTCAGGCTTGTTCGCTGTTTCAAAGGCCTGACCCCGCGCCGTCGACTTGGCGAAAGACGTGTCTATGGATGAATCGCTCGACGCCTTGTATGTCAACCATCCGGATCCGATGTGGATCTACGATATGGAAACCCTGCGTTTCCTTTCTGTAAACAATGCGGCGACAGTCAAATACGGGTACGCGCAGGAAGAATTCCTGCGGATGTCGATCGCCGACATCCGCCCGTCCGAAGACCTGCCGGCCCTGCAGCAGAACGTGGCCGCCGTCAAACCGGGCCCGAACGAGGCCGGGGTGTGGCGGCATCGGCTGAAGTCCGGGAAGATCATCCATGTCTCGATTTCGGGCCACACGATCAGTTTTCAGGGGCGCCGGGCCGAACTGATCGCGGCGCGCGACGTGTCGCCGCTGGTCGAGGCGGAAAGGGCCGCGCAAGAGGCGCTGGCGCGCGAAAAGGCCGCCCGAATTTCCGGCGACAGTCTGACACGGCAGTTCCAGATCATGTTCGACTCCGTCACCGGGATGTTCCTGGTGTTTTCGCCCGAAAGCTTCACCACCGTCGCCGTCAGCGACAGCTATCTTGCCGAACTGGCGGTTGAACGGGCCGACATCGTGGGTCGCAACCTGTTCGACGTCCTGCCCTTGCAGCCCGCGGACGGGACCCATCAAAAGCTGCGCGACTCTTTCGCGCGTGTTGTAGAAACCGGACAGCCAGACCTGATGGATCTGCAGATGTTCCGGCTTCCCGAAGCGGACAAGGACCACCTCTGGGCCATAACGAACACGCCAGTAAAGGGGTCGGATGGCAGGCTTCTGTACGTGATCCTGCACATTCAGGACCTGACGGCGGCCATCGAGGCGATCCCGAACACGACCTATGACCCTGCCGTGGACCGCGTGCGGGCCGACCTGATCGCGCATGCCAGTGCGCTGCGCATCGACAACCTGCGCCTTGCGGACCTCGCCGCGCGGCTGCGCACCACCCAGCGCCTTCTGGGAACCGGAACCTGGGACTACGCCATTGCCGAAGACCGTCTGGGCTGGTCGGCAAACGTGTACGAGATGTACGGGGTGACGCCTGCAACCTTTGGCCATCGCTTTGCGGATTATCTGGCGCTGGTGCATCCCGCCGACCGCGCGGGCATGACGTCACACTATGACAACTTCATGCAGTCGGGCAGGCCGTTCTTCGAATTTGCTCACCAGATCTGTCACGCCGATGGCCGGATCGTGCATGTCATTGGCGTTGCCGAGAAAATCGAGACGCCCAGCGGTCCGTTTCTGCGCGGCGTGGTTCAGGACGTGACCGAACGGGTTGAATCCGCCCGGTCCCTGTCCCGGGCGCAGCGTATGCTGGAAATCGCGGGCACTTCGGCCCGGTTCGGTGCGTGGCGCTATGACGTCGTATCAAGAAAGCTGGAATGGTCCGCGCAGACGGCGATGATCCATGATGAACCCCCAGGATATTCTCCAAGTGTGGAACAAGGCATTTCCTATTATGCCCCGGAGTGCCGCGCCACGATCACGACCCTGTTCGAAGCCTGCCTGACCCGGGGCGTTCCCTTTGTCGGCGTGTTCGAGATCATCACGGCCAAGGGACGCAGGGTGTGGGTTCGGACCATCGGCGAAGCCGAATTCGACGAAGCAGGCCGCGCCGTTGCGGTTCAGGGGTCGTTTCAGGACATCGACGAACTGGTGACAGTGCGCAAGCGGGCCGAGGAGTCGGAAAAGCTGCTGGCCATTGCCGGCAAGGCGGTAAAGCTGGGCGGCTGGAGCGTGTCGCTGGCCGACCGTCAGGTGACCTGGTCCGATGGCATCGCCCTGATCCACGACCTGCCGGCAGGCTCGGTTCCGACGTTCGAGGGGGGCCTGGATTATTTCGCCCCGAAAGAGCGCGACGAAGCGCGCCGTGTTTTTGAAGCCTGCGCAACCGACGGCACGCCGTTCGACAATGTCCGCGACGTGGTGACGAGCACGGGCAGACGGATCAAGGTGCGCTCGCTTGGCGAGGCGGTCCGCGACGACACCGGCAGGATCGTTGCGGTCCAGGGGGCGATGCAGGATGTCAGCGAACTGGTCGATGCGCGCAGGCAGGCCGAACAGATGTCGCAAAAGCTGCTGCGCACGTTCGAAAGCATACGCGACGGCTTTGTCACGATCGACCGTGCGTGGCGCTTTACGCTGGTGAACACCGAAGCCACGCGGATGCTGAAGTTGGCTCGGGAAGATCTGATCGGGCGCGTGATCTGGGACCTGTTTCCCAGCCTGCGCGAGTCCCAGTTCGGCCACCACTTTACGAATGCGATGGCAAACGGCGAGACGCAGCGGTTTGTCGACTTTTCGCAGGACCTTGGCCGCTGGTACGATCTGGCGGTCTTCCCGTCGGAGGAAGGCCTTTCGATATACTTCCAGGATGTGACGACCCGGCGTCAGGAACAGGAAAGGCTGCGCCTGCTCGACTCGGCAGTTGAGCGGATCAACGACATTGTGATCATCACGCGGGCCGACAAGGACGAACCGCCCGAGAAGGCCAGCATCGTGTATGTGAATGACGCGTTCGAACGCAAGACGGGTTACTCGAGGGAGGAGGCGCTTGGCCGGACGCCCCGGATTTTGCAGGGCCCCAGAAGCCAAAGGCCCGAGTTGGACAAGATCAAGGCGGCGCTGCGGTCGTTCGGCCCCGTGCGGGCAGAACTGATCAACTACACGAAGACCGGTCAGGAATACTGGATCGAGGTCGATATCGTCCCGGTCATCGACGAGGCCCGGTCGACCACGCATTTCGTCGCGATCCAGCGCGACATCACCGAACGCAAACAGGCGGAAGAGGCGCTGCGGCTGTCTGAAACCCGGTTCCGGCTGGTCGCCCGCGCCGCCAGGGATGCCGTGTGGGAATGGGATGTCGCGGCGAACCGTCAATGGTGGAGCGACGGTCTTTTCGAGATTTTCGGCCATCCGGTCGATCCCGAGGGGAAAGTGCCGACCGTCTGGACCCCAAACCTGCACCCCGACGATGCGGCCACCGTGAACGCGGACCTGGATAGTCTGGTGTCCGGAACGGTCGGCAACATCCAGCACCGCTATCGGTTCCGCCGCGCCGACGGGGTTTGGACGACGGTCGAGGATCGGGCCTTCGCCATCCGGGACGATCAGGGAAAGGTCGTGCGCATTCTGGGCTGCATGACCGATATCTCGGACCGCCTGCAACTGGAGGACCGCCTGCGCCAGTCGCAGAAACTGGAGGCGGTGGGGCAGTTGACCGGGGGGGTGGCGCATGATTTCAACAATCTGCTGACCGTCATCATGGGCAATACCGAGCTTTTGCAGGACGGTCTGCCCAGCGGGCACCCGCTGCGCCGATATGCCGACATTACGGCCAAGGCCGCCGACCATGCGGCCGAACTGACCAGCCGCCTTCTGGCGTTTTCGCGCAAGCAGGCGCTGCAGCCCCGGGTCCTGCAGGTCGACGCAGCCCTTGCCGGCATCGAAGGGATGCTGCGCCGCACGATTGGCGAAGACATCGACATCGCAATCCACTGCGCCCCCGGGGTCTGGGAGACGGAGGTCGATCTGGGCCAACTGGAGGCGTCGCTGCTGAACCTTGCCATCAATTCGCGCGACTCGATGCCAAACGGTGGACAGCTGACAATCGATGCCTCGAATGTCGTCCTCGGTCCCGATGTCGCGGCGACCGAGCCCGACCTCAGTCCGGGCCACTTTGTGGCGATCGCGGTCAGCGACACCGGGCAGGGCATTGCCGAAGACCAGATCAACCGCGTCTTCGAACCGTTCTACACCACCAAGGCCCCCGGAAAGGGAACCGGTCTGGGTCTGAGCATGGTATACGGCTTCGTCAAACAGACGGGCGGCCTGGTGCGCATCCATTCCGATCTTGGCAAGGGCACGACCGTCAAGCTGTTCTTTCCAAGGTTCAGTGGCATTGCCGCCGACACGAACGTGGCCGCCGCGTACGGCACCGTTTCGGGGGGGCACGAAACGATTCTCGTGGTCGAGGATGATGCCCTGATCCGCGAACAGCTTGCGGCGCAACTGGCCGGGTTGGGATACAACGTGGTCGAGGCATCCGAAGGGCATTCGGCGCTGCAGGTCCTGCGCGAGCGGGCGGACATCGATCTGCTGTTCACCGACATCGTCTTGCCGGGCGGCATGAACGGCCGCCAGATTGTCGACGCGGCCTTGACCATCCGGCCCGGTCTGAAGGTCCTTTACACATCGGGCTATTCCGAAAGCGCCATCGTGCACCACGGCCGTCTGGATACAGGGGTGGAACTGTTGAGCAAACCCTACCGGCGGTCGGAACTGGCCGACAAGGTCAGGAAGGTTCTGGCGTCGTGACCTGGACCGGGACGCGCGTCCTTGGACAAGCCCGGCAACCTTTGCCGGGCCAGAAGGGTTCGAAGGCGATCAGGACGCTGTCAGGGCCGCATCCAGCAGCGCCTTGATCTCGGCTTTCGAAGTTCCGGCAACGATGCGGCCCAGTTCCTGCCGCCCCTTCAGCGCGACAAGGGTCGAGCGCCGGGGAATGCGAAGGTCTTTCGCCAGCGCCCCCTTGCCGTGTTCGTCCCAGTCGACAATGTAGAACACGATGTTCCTGTCATAGGCCGGGTTTTCGGCCCGCAGTTCGGCCAGAACGCGCTCTTGCGCGGCGCAGGTCGTGCACCAGCTTGCCCAGAAGTCGAGAAGCACGATCTTGCCCGCGTCCATCGCAGCCTCGGCCGAACCCGGCGTGTAAAGCAGGGAGTCCGCAGCCCCGAGCGAAAGCGGAACGACAGTGAAGCAAGCGGACGTCACAAGAAAGGCGCGGCGGTTCATGGATGGCTCCTTTGGCGGGTTCTAGATGACGGGGTCAGAGGATGACCGAAAAGTCGATCAGCCAGGCTGGCAGGGTGTTGATCAGCCAGGCCTCGACGATGTGATTGAGGCGGAACCACAGGGCGGCCCCGACAAGGATGAAGACCACGCCCATGATCGGCTTTGCACGCTCGGCCAGCAGGCGCAGGGCGCCCTGACGGCGTCGGATCGCGGATTGTGCGCCATAGGCAAGCACAAGGATCAGCGTGGAAACCCCAAGCGCGAAGGCAAGCATGATCGCCCCGGCGCGGCCCAGGCTTTCGCCGGTCGAAGCCAGGGCGATAGCCGCGCCAAGCGTCGGCCCGATGCAGGGACTCCACACCGCGCCCAGCAGTGCGCCGGACAGGAACTGACCGCCAAGTCCCGCGTCATTGGCCTGGTCGATCCGCGCATCGGCGACGGAGGCAATCCCTGCGGTCGCCGCAGAAAACCGATGTGAAAAGGCCGGTACGACCATCACCAGTCCAAAGGCCACCATCACCAGCGCCGCCATCCGGCCAAACGTATCGCCGTCCACCCCCAAAGCCGGGCCAAGCGCCGTCACCCCAAGACCCAGCGCGACGAAGGACAGACTCAGCCCTGCGGCCAGAGCGACCGGCGCGCGGCGATCCCGGTGCAGGCTGGATGCCAGTACGATCGGCAGGACCGGCAACACGCAAGGATTGATCAGCGTCAGAAGACCGGCAAGGTAGCCGAAAACGAGTTCCAACGATCAGTCCCCCCGCGTTGTGCGGTACAAAAGCCTGCCTTTTGCAGCGGCGGTGCGCGTCCGGTTGACGCCTGCCACCCTCTGTCGCTAGGCAGTTCGGGACGGAAGGCGTTTACGTTACAGCCCTTGCGACGTGGTAAGCCACAAACTGCATCGCGGCGGCTGCGATTTCTGAAACGACATGTGTAACAAAACAGCGTTGCCCGCGAACTGACAGGCAGGGACAGCAGGATTGATGGACGATTGGGGAGATTTGCTGGCGGCGGCGAATTCCGGCGATGGCCGGGCCTATGCGCATTTCCTTCGCACGGTGACGCCGGTCCTGCGGGGCGTGGTCAGGGCCAGGGGCGCCGGTCTGGGCGAGGCGGGATGCGAGGACGTGCTGCAGGAGGTTCTGCTGGCCGTGCACCTGAAGCGCCACACCTGGCAGACCGGCACCCCGGTGCGCCCCTGGCTTTACGCGATTGCGCGGTACAAGGTTGTCGATGCTTTCCGCGTCCGCGGGCGGGGCGTAAACCTGCCGATCGAAGATTTCTTGGATGATCTGGCCTGCGATCCCGGACCAGACCCGACAGAGGCCGCGGACATGGCCAAGATGATCGGAATGCTGGACGGGCGGTCTGCGAAGATCGTCCAGATGATCGGGTTAGAGGGGGCGAGCACGGCAGAAACCGGGCATGCCCTGAAGATGACGGAAGGTGCGGTGCGGGTTGCCCTGCATCGCGCGTTCAAGTCCCTGGCGACGCTAAGGGAAAGGCATGTGAAATGAAGACCGAAGACTTGATCAGGGCGCTTGCGGCCGACACGCAGATCGAACGGCCCATCGCCAGGATGCTGGCGGTCCGGCTTGGTCTGGCAATTGTCCTGGCTGTTGCGCTGATCGGGGTCACGCTTGGCTTTCGCGATGATCTGATGCTTTCGCTGGTCATGCCCGTGTCCGCCCTGCGCTTTGTTCTGACGGCGGCACTGGGGCTGGTCGGGGTTCGTCTGGCCCTTGTGCTGGCCCGGCCAGAAGGTCGCGCGCAGGCCCGGCTCTGGCCAATTGCGGCCGTGGCGGCCGTGGCGTTGGGCGTGCTGATCTGGGCTTATGCCGCGACCCCGCCGGAAGCGCGGCAGATGGCCGTGATGGGCAAGACGATGGTGGCCTGTCTGGTCACGATCCCGCTGTTGTCGATCCTGCCGGTCACGGCGCTGCTGGTCTCGATCCGGCAGGGGGCGACCACGGCCCCGGCGCTGGCGGGGTTCGTGGCCGGTGCGGCGGGCAGCGGCTTTGCCGCGATGGTCTATGCCATGCACTGCACCGAAGACAGTCCCCTGTTCTATGTGACGTGGTACGGCATTGCGATCACCGGCGTCACGCTGGTATCGACCCTGATCGGGGCACGGGTCCTGCGCTGGTAGCGCGGGCGCTGGTAACGCGGGTACGGGTCACGGCAGGGCTTCGAACCAGTCAAGGGCAAGCCCGCTCCACCCCGCAGGAATGCTGTGCCCGCCGAAATGCAGCGCGAAATCAAGACGGCCGCCCGGCGCACAATCGGTCCAGCGGCGCAGATGGAACGCTTCGTCGGTCGCAAAGGCATCGGGCTGCATCCGGCTGCAACCATTGGTCTTTCGCCAGGTGTGAAGCGACTGGAACACGTCCCCCTGCCGGAAATCCGGGCCAATCGCGCGACCTTCCAGCGGGACGACCTGATCGGTCCAGCCGTGCGTATGCAAAAGTCGCACGGGGCCCGCGCACAGGGCAGGTTCCGGCTGCCAGAAACTGCCACCGATGGGCGCATAGGCTGAAAACGCGTCCGGGTTCTGGCAGGCGAGATAGCTGACCATCGAACCGCCGACGGAAAACCCGGCCAGAAGCATATCGTCGCGCCTCAGCGCAAATCGGGCGGCGGCATCATCGGCAACCGACAGGATGAACCCCGCCTCATCGCGCGTCGCGGTCCGGTCGGGGTGGAAGTCCCATCGGCGGCCAGCGCGGCCCGCCATCTTCTGTCCGTCCGGCGCAATGACAGCATAGCCGCGCGCCAGCAGGGTCCGCACCATGCCCGCGTTGGTCAGTGTGGCCGCGCCGGAACCGCCATAGCCGTGCAAGACCACCACGGCGGGATGGGGGCCGGAATCATCGGGCAGCATCAGGTGGTATGTGCCGCCCGGCAGGGCACAGGGGTCCTCCCCGGTGCCACACCCCGCGCTGGCCGCCCTTGCCAGCAGCAACAGGGCCAGAACAATCGCGCCCCTGATCATCATCGGTGCAGCGGCCGCAGCAGCCAGTCCGCCGCCGGATCGCGCTGCACCAGCCACGACAGCGGGGTCGTCAGGCACAGGCTGACTGCGATCAGCGTCAGCCATGGGGTCAGGTGCCCCAGGGCGTACAAAGCCAAAAGTGCAAGGCCAAGCCCCGTTTCGGTCGCATGAAACCGGGCCAGCGTCCTGAGGGCGGGTCGGCCCGACAGATGCGGCATCCATCCCCCGTCAAACCCTGCCGCAGTGCGCGCCACCGCGCGGACCTGATGCACCATCAGCGACGGGGCGATCAGCACCGACAGCGCAATCTCGATCAGAACCGAGGCGGCAAAGCCGGGGGCGCGGCGCAGCGGCAGTCTGTGGTCCCGGATGTGGGCCATGACCCCCAGCAGCTTTGGCCCCAGCAGCATCAGGCCCACCATCAGGGCCAGTGCGCCCTGCGACACGGGGGGCAGGTCGGGCCAGTTCGGCAGGAAGGGGTTGGCCGAAAACACGTCGTGCAGCGCGCCGCCCTGCCCGGGACCGGCCCAAAGGATCAGCAGCGCCAGCCACCAGACCGAAGCAAGATAGGCCATCGCGCCCTGCAGCAGGTGAAAGCGCGACACCGGGTGCAGGCCGGGGACCGCCAGAAGCCGCAGGTGCTGCATGTTGCCCTGACACCAGCGCCGGTCGCGGCGCAGGTAGCCCGGCAAGGATTTCGGAGTGTCCTCGAAACTGTCGGTGGCTTCGGGCAGCATCCTGACGCCCCACCCGGCCCGCCGGATCAGGGCGGCCTCGACAAAATCGTGGCTCAGGATGACCCCGCCGCGCGGGGCCGGACCGGACAGATGCGGCAAGCCGGCACTCGCCGCAAAGGCGCGGGTGCGAACCAGAGCGTTGTGGCCAAGGAAGTTGCCCTCGGCCCCGGTCCACAGCGCAAAGCCGCGCCCGAGGTTGGTGCCGTACACTTCGGATGCGAAGGATTGCAGCCGTTGCCACAGGGTGTGGCCCGGCAACACGCGCGGAATGGTCTGGATCAGGCCAAGCCCGGCTTCGGTGGCCAGCCGGTCGACCATCTGCAGAACGGCAACCGGCCCCATGACGCTGTCTGCATCAAGGATCAGCATGGCCTCGTGGGCAGCGCCGGAGCGCGTCACCCAGTCCCGGATGTTGCCGGATTTGAAGCCGGTGTTTTCCGCGCGGTGGCGGTAATGGATCGCAAGGCGCGGACACTGGCGGCGTGCTGCGGCAAAGATCGCCCGCTCGTCCAGAACATGTTCCGGGTCGCGGCTGTCGGACAGCACATGCAGCGAAAAACGGTGCCGCCCCGTTGCGGCCAAGCCCCGCAGCAGTCTGACCGCGTTGCCGATTGTCGTGTCGGCCGGCTCGCCATACATCGGCAACAGGATCGCGACGGTCATCGACTGCAAGGGCCGGACTTGGGACGTTGGGCGCCAGAACAGGCCGACGAGCGCGGTGGCGACGGACAGGACCACCCAGTAGAAAGCAAACACCGACACGGACACCACGGCCGCCTCGGCCAGCGACAGAACCCCGTCAAGGCTGAACCATCCAAGGCCCGCCCAACCGAGGACGAACGTCACGCCCAGCGGCCCTGTCAGCGTCAGGAACCGCACCAGCCGCGTCCGGCGATCGGTCCGGATGCCGGGGGCGGCGGGGTCGGAAAAGGCCGCCGCCAGATCCTGATCCGGCATCGGCAATGTCGGTGCAGGCCGCTTTTCAGGCCAGACGTCCGGCAGGGGCAACCGCAAGGTCAAGGTCATGCGGATACCCACCTGTTCAGCCAGACCTCGGCCACGCGCTGCCCGCCGCGCCAAAGTTCGGCCCGCAGTTCGGCCAGCGGCGCATCCTCCTGCAGCGTGAAGTCCAGCCGCATCCCGCCCGTGGCCGGGTTCACCTGCATATGCTGGCCGCTGATGGTGCCCGCGCTGGTGTTGACCCGCGCCTCGATCCGCGCCGGATCATCGCCAAGCGCGGGATGTGCTGCATAGTCGATGGCGAACAGGCGCCCCTCCTCGAAAACCCTCGCCCCCGTCCGGGTGGCGATGACCGGCGCGACGCTGCCTTCGGCGGGCGAGGCGGCGCACCAGTAAAGCCGATAGTCGAAGCGGTGTTCGGACCCGGCAGCCAGCGACGCGGCGGGACGCCAGAAAGCCACGATGTTGTCGTTGATCTCCTTGTCGGTCGGAATCTCGACCAGCATCACCGCGCCTTGACCCCAGTCGCCCATGGGTTCCACCCAAAGCGAGGGGCGGCGTTCGTAATGTGCCACCAGATCGTTGTAGTCGCCGGGCTTGCGCGCGCGCTGCATCAGTCCGAAGCCGCGCGGCGACGTATCGGCAAAGACGCTGACCTCGACCGCCCGCGGGTTGGTCAGGGGACGCCAGATCGTCTCGCCCGCGCCGTTCAGGATCAACAGGCCGTCGCTGTCATGCACCGCCTCGCGGAAGTCGTCAAACCGGGGGCGGTTGATGTCGCTGTACAGAAACATCGACGTGCCGGGGGCGATGCCGACGGTTGGCAGATCGACGCGCGGAAACAGCCGGGCGCTGACGGTCATTTCGGTCGTCTCGCCCTTGGTGATCGCAAAGCTGTAGGCCCCCGAGACCGAAGGACTGTCCATCAGGGCATGGATCGTCACGGTGGGCGCGCCGGGTTCGGCGGCCTCGATCCAGAAGTCGCGGAACACCGGGAATTCCTCGGGTCCGTCACCGGCGGTATTCAGCGCAAGGCCGCGTGCCGAAATGCCGTAAGCCTGCCCGCGTGCAATGGCGCGAAAATAGCTCGCGCCCTGAAAGACGGCATATTCCTGAAAGCGGTCCCCGGCCTCCAACTCGCCCAGCAGGCGGAATCCGGCAAATCCGGTGCCGTCTTCGGGCAGCGCCGGAAATTGGTCGGTCACATCGAAGGTGCGCAGCTGGAAGGCCACCTCGCGGGACCGGCCCTTTTCGACCGCATGGATGCCGATCTTGTGCGGGAAATACAGGCCCGCGACAAAGAATTCGGCCTGAACCGCCCCGGCCGTGCCGCGAAACAGCGTGTGTCGGGTGTCAAACCAGATGCCACGGAACGCGTCATAGGACAGGCCCAGCCAATCGGCGCTGACCGCAGGAGGCGGTGCATAGGCGGCAGCGGCCAGGGCGCGGGCGCGGGTGACGACCATCTCGGGGTCAAACGGCACGGCGGGGCCAAGGGTCATTCCTGCAGCTTCCTCGGCTTGCGCCGGGGTCAGGCCAAGGGCGGCGAGCCCCCCGAAAAGCCCCAGAAGCTGGCGGCGCGAAAGGGGGGTCATGTCCCAACCTCGGCCTTCAAGGGCATGTCGCGCGATGTTCCAGGTCCCGCCACCTGAACGCGCGGCCTTGCGGTTTTCCACGGGGAGGCCTTCATGAAGGCGGACAAGCGGGCCACGGCGATGATGATCGCGAACCCGGCAAGATTGACCGCCAGCGCCGCAAACGCACCTCCCCCGGCGAAGTCCAGAACCGCGCCCAGAACGCGGGCCATCACCATCGACGCCGCAAAGACCGCGAGCGACTGCTGACCCACCTTCGAGATCAGGCTGACCGCCGCGCCGATCCAGCCGCCCTGCCGCAACCTGACGCCACCGGGGCCGACCGCGACCCAGGCCAGATAGGCGAGCGCGAGGAAGTGGACATAACGCAGAATGCCGAAGTCCGACTTGTCGAACAGCTCCGACCAGTCGCGGCGCCAGTCGCGCAGAACTTCGGACGCGCCGATGATCTTGTGCCAGGCAAAGGGAACCGACACCACCACCACAGCCAGCGCCAGCAGCACCAGTCCGCGCTGCACCGAGGGGGCGGGCAGCCAGCCGGACATCAGCGCGAAGCCGGTGAAAAACACCAGTTGCCAGCAGAAGGGGTTGAAGAACCATGTCCGGTCGGATGGTTTCGAAAACCAGAACTCGGCGGGCAGGTTCAACCCGGACGTGCCGAGAACCCAAAGCCCCACGCTGAACACAAACGCCAGCCGCACGTCCAGTTGCGCCAGTGCCATCATCACCGGGATCAGCGCGAGGATCACCAGATACATCGGCAGGATGTCGAAATAGTTCGGCACATAGGTCAGCGTCATCAGGCCGATCAGGTTCGGCCCGGTGTTGTTCAGGAACGGATATTGGTTCAGCGCCCCGACCTCGTCGCGCGGAAAGACCCCGCTCGCGTTCAGCGCCAGCATCAGGGCCAGCGTGACGAAGAACACCCCCAGATGCACCCAGTAGACCTGCCAGATTCGCTGGGCGATCTGCAGCGTCCCCATCAGCCATCCCGCCCGGGTGAAGACCGCGCCAAAGGCGATGGCCGATGCCATCCCCGAGCAGAACACGAACATCTCGGTTGCATCGGAAAAGCCGAAGCGCGCGGGAATCCACAGGGTCCAGGGATTGCCGGTGACATGGGCGATCAGGATGATGAACATGCCGATGCCGCGAAAGAAATCGAGCCGAGAATCGCGCTGTCTGCCGGGGGTGGCCATGTCAGACTGCCCGGACCCGTGCGGCACGGATCAGGGCCAGCCGGGCCGTGGCATAACCGTCGGCGGTGCCCGCGCGTTGGGCCATGCGGTCGCGCAGCAGTCCTTCGGCGGCGTCCATGTAGCCGCCCCGCAAGGCGGCCTCGATCGTGATGCGGTCGAACACATCGCGCTGTGCATGGCTGCCCCCGACGGACTGCAGGTCCGCCCGCCCCGCCCGCAGATGCAGCCATGCGCTGGAGTATTCGCCGCTGGCAAAGGCGTGCAGACCCTGCGCGACGTGCAGGCCCGGATGGGCGATAACCCGCTGCGCCTCGTTGCCGTCGCGCCGGGTGGCCTGCATGCGCGCGATCAGCGCCGTGGCGGCATCTTCCCGCGCGCCACCACACAGTGCCAACATGTAGTGCAGATCGGCAAAGGCCAGACAGCCATCGGTCGCGCGATGTTCGGCCAGAACGGCAAGCTCTTCCCACCGGTCGCCGACCTTCACGCCTTCCAGTTCAAGTCGCGACAGCAAGGAGGCCGCGTTCGAGATGTCACGGTAATCGTCGGTCTTTTCGGCCCGGATGTCGGCATCGTAATGCGCCAGCGCGATGTCGTATTCGCCAAGGTCCAGATGCATCAGCGCCCGGTGCCACCAGACGTGAAACCGAAAGTTGTTGCAATGCGCCCATGACGCCTCGCGCCCTGTCAGCCAGTCAAGCCCAGCCCGCGCCCGGCCCGTCATGTCAAAGACATGCGCCACGGCATGCAGACCCCAGGCATCGTCCGGGGCCAGCGCGACACCCTCCTGCCCGGCACGCTCGGCCGCGGAATAGTTGCCGGTTTCCTCAAGACTGAAGGCGTGACAGCCAAGGATATAGCCGCGCGCGGGATGGTCGTCCCAAGCGCCGATCACACCCTCGACCGAGGCGCGCATTTCTGCCGGGCGGCCCATCACGAAATGGATCGCCTGCACCAGCTTCATGGCAAGGGCATCCCTCGGGTGGGCCGCCAGGACCGCCTGCATCCGCGCTGCTGCCCGCGAAGGCCTGCCGTCCAGCCAGTCGCCCAGGGCATCGACAAAGGCGATCTCGCGCGGGGTGGCGGGTGCTGCCGCAAGCGCCGCCGCATGGGCCTGCCGCGCCACGGCCACCATTTCCGCGCGACCCAACAGAAGACAGGACAGCCCCCGGATCGCCTGGCCCAGGGCAAAATCCGGCGCTGCGGCCAGAACGCGGTTCAGGTCCGGCCCGGTGCTGGCCGCATGGGACAGAACGCCCAGGATCACCCGGTTCCAGTCCGCGATCAGGTCGTGGGGCAAGGAGGTCGGGGTTCCGCTCAAGTCGTCTGGAACCGGCATTGATGAAACCCCCTGGCCTTGAACAATCAGCGGGCACAGTGCCTGCGGATGCCGTTGTTCATCTGTTCGGAGGGTTTAGGCAGGGCGTTACAGGACGCTGCCAACGCTTCAACCGCCTCACGCATCCGTGACGCAGCGCCGCCTAGAAGGCCCCGTCATAGGATCGTCGCGGAATGCGCGCGGCAATCAGCGTAAAGCGCTCACGCGTTAAGCCTTTGGTCGCTTCGCGCGCAAGGGTATCGGTATCCGTCACTTCCACGCCATGGCCGCCGAAGGCACGGGCAAGGGCCGCGAAATCGGTGCCAAGCCCTGCACCCCCGAAATCCACCCCCAGATTGGGCCGCTGGGTTGCGCGCTGCTTCATCTCGATCAGGGACAGGCTGTCGTCGACCAGCACACAGATCACGATGGGCAATCCGTGCGCGGTCAGCGATGCCAGTTCCCCCGCGCCCATTTCAAGGCCGGCGTCGCCCACAAAGGCCAGCACCGGAGCCGAGGGCCGCCCAAGCTTTGCCCCCGCCGCCAAAGGCACGGCGCAGGCCATGGTGCACAGGCCCGAGGATTGCAGCATTCCGCGCGGCATCGGGCAGTCCCACATCTGGCTGACGAGGATGCGGTGCGCCCCGCTGTCCGCGGTGATGACCGTATCAGGCGGCATGACGCGGCGCAGGGTGGCAAACACCTGATGCGGGCCCCAATGGTCCGGCGCGGCGAACGCCGCCTTCAGGGCCAGCCGCGCGGCTTGCGGTTCCTTGGTCCAGCATGCCGGGGCGATGTGGGTCAGGCCGTCCAGCGTCACCCCTGTTCCGCCGATCAGCGGGATATCGGCGCGGTGCATGCCGTGGTCGCGGCGGGTGGGCGCGATTTCGATCACGCTGTGTTGCGGGCCGAACGGATTGCGCCAACCGATCCGCATCTCGATCGGATCATAGCCGATCAACAGGATCGCATCGGCCTGCGCGATCAGCGGCATCAGGATGCGGTCGGCCTTGGGCGAAAGGCCAGCACCGCCAAGGCAAAGCGGATCGGCCTCGGGCATCAGGCCTTTGCCCTTGTAGGTGGTGATCAGGGGAATGCCGTGCGTGCGGCAGAACCCGGCTATCGCCGCCCCTGCCCCTTCGTTGACGGCATCGACACCGGCGATGGCCAAAGGCCGCTGCGCGCGTTCCAGCATAGCGCGAGCCGTCGCCAGATCAGCGGGCAAGGGCAGACCGGGTGCAGGCACGACCATCAGGCCGACGGGCGCTTCGACAGCCAGCGCCTCGGCCACGCCGATCGGCACATCCACATGCACCGGGCCGGGCTGGCCACTGGTCGCCAGCGCAATCGCCTTCGCCATGCCTGCGCCCACTGCGCCGGGGGCCAGACGGAAGCTGCCCTTGACCACCGGGCGCAGCATCGCCTGATGGTCAAAGACCTGATGTGTGTACGTCTCGGCATCGGCCGCATCGACACAGCCGGTCAGAAAGATCAGCGGCACCCGGTCCTGCATGGCGTTGGCCACCACGTTGACGGCATTGGCCACCCCCGGCCCCAGCGTGGCCACCAGAACCGGCAAGGCCCCGGTCATGTGCCACAACCCTTCAGCCATGAAACCGCCACCGTTTTCATGCTTGACCAGCACAAAGCGCAGCCCCGCCGCATCCAGCCCCTGCATCAGGGCCAGAACCTCGCCCCCCGGAATGCCGAAGGCATGGGTGGCCCCGGCCTGCGCCAGAGCCCCCCCGATGACATCTGCACCGGTCTGTGTCGCCTTGCCAGTCATGCGTTTGGTTTCCTCTGATCACTCCGGCAAGACCAATTCCTGCAGGACCTCATCCCTGCGCGCAAGGTCGGCCACTTTTCGGGTCAGGGCGGCCTTTCAGTTCGCGACCGGCGCTGAAGAGGTGAAGTTGGGGATCTTGTCCGAAGATGCAGACTGCGGCTCCAGCCCGCCCCAGTTTCCTTCGGACTTCGCCAGATTGCCGGGGATGTCCTCTTCCCAGAAACCGACGACATTCTTGGTGATGTTCAGGTACAGCTTGCCGTCAACGATCCGCCACAATGTCGGGTTGCCGGGCACCTTGCCCCCCTTGGCGACGCCATAAGCGCAATGCCCGTCGTACTGCGGAACAAAACCCGCAGGGTCGGCCAGAAAACGGTTGCGGTTCGCTGCGGTCGCGAAAGCGAACATTGCGCCGTTGTATTCGGCCGTGATCGCCGCGCTGCCTGCCAGCGGCGACGTCTGCGGTTGACCGACCTTCGATTGAGGCAGGTCGAAATAGGACACGACATCATAGCCGGAGACGGCAAAGCCGGTCTTGTCGACATACTGGTCGCCGGCAAAGGCCGTACCGATCAGTCCGGCGGCGAAAGCAAGGGCAAGGGCGGTTGTCTTGAACATGGGCGCGATCCTTCTGTTGCACAGCGTTCCATTCCGCTTGAAGCCCCCTCGTGTTACCAACCTTTCAGCGGGATCGCGGCCTCGTGATCCGCACGCCCGCCGCCGCGTTCGCCTGGCGAAGCTGGTGCCCGACCGCCTTGCACAGCGCCCCGCTTTGCAGCCGCAGGAACCTGCGGGCCGCGCGTTCGGTGGGATGAAACGGGTCCTTGACCGCGCCAGACCCGTTCTGCCGGAAATTGGCGGCATTGCCCTGATTTTCGCGGATCGTCTGCGCAGTGAAGCCGGGCACGAAGCTGCATGTGCTGCCCGCCTTGACGAAAGCCCGCGAAATGTTGTCCTGCGCCCGCAGGCGCAAACCCACGTCCTTTTCGCGGTAGGGCGGTGCCGACGTCATGAAGATGCACGGCTGGCCCGGTGGCAGATCGGCCATCAGCGCCCGGACATCGTGGAACGCCGCGTCCTCACTGGTCGCCCAGCGTTCGGTTGCATTGCCAAGCAGAAACAGAACCAACAGGTCCGGCGCATATGCCCCCTTGGAAAACACCGACTGCAGCGGCGACAGGCCCGCCCTGCAGAACTGGAACTGCGCCCCTTGGCCGATCTGGACATATGGGTTTTCGCCCGGCGACAGGGTGCCATAGGCGGCGGCGTTGACCTTCCATTTCGGATCGACATCGCAGATTGCCCCTTTTGCGGCCTTGCCCCTGCCCGTCCAGCTTGCGATCGAACTTGACCGGACACCGATGATGCCGGTCGTCGCCCCGCCCTGCAGGCCACAACTGCCTGCCATGGACTGAAATTCGTCAAGGAACGCCACGCCCGCGCCGAAGGTCAACTGCGAATCGCCAAGGATCAGGACATCGGGCGCCCCTTGCACCCTGCCCTGCGCAAGACTGGAGCCGCCGGTCAAGGCAAGGCAGCCCAACAGAAGGACAACAAGGAAAGGCATTCGGAATGTCCCTCGCGCCGACAGCCGGCGGATCACGGTTCTTAACATCAGTTCGGACGGAAAGCCGGGGCTGTTACATCGCACGCCAGACTGCCGGGCGCGCCCGTTCCGCGTTCGCGCACCGGCCCCATGGACGAAGCCAGATTGCAGTTGCACCGCAATACCTTTCGGTCAAACCTTGCGGCCAAGCAGGGGGGGCCCATGACAGGCTGGCTTGAACGACATGCGCAGGCAATTCAGGCCCTCGCGGCCATGCTGATGGCGGCGGCGGCCGTCGCGGCCGCGTTTTTCGTGCCCTGGCAGATCGCGGCAAACGAACGGACCAGTCGCGATCAGGCCGCGCGTGAAATCTACCGCGAGTTTCTGAGCATCTCGATCCAGCGGCCGGAACTGACCATCAGGAACCACTGCGCCCTGACAAACCCGGCCGAACGCGCGGCCCACGAAAGTTATGTCGACTATCTGCTTTATACGGCGGAACAGGTGATGGACCTCAATCCGGCGGATTGGGAAGGCGCCATCGCCGCGCGGCTGCGGGCGCATCAGGGCTATCTTTGCACCTTCGATGACGCCGATCTGGAAGACCTGACCCCGGCTGTTGCGCAGTTGGTGGACGCACTCGTCCTTGATTGCGCCGCGTCGGCGGTCTGCGGGGGCAGCCAGCCATGAGGCCATCTGCGCGCAGAAGGCGGGTGCTGGCCGGGCTTGGCGCGATGGTGGCGGCCGGGCTTGGCGGCGGACGGGGCGGCGCAAAGCCGCACATGCGCATTCTGATCATCGGCGCGGGGCTGGCGGGGCTTTCTGCGGCACGCACTCTGCACGATGCGGGGCACGCCGTGACGGTGCTGGAGGCGCGTGCACGCATCGGCGGGCGTATCCACACGTCACGCACCTGGCCGGACCTGCCGGTCGATCTGGGGGCAAGCTGGATCCACGGCCAACTTGCCAACCCGGTGACGGCGCTGGCAGAAGATGCCGGGGCGCGGGTCGTGCCCACCAGCTATGACGCCGCCCTGCTGCTGGGCCCGGACGGCGAGGCCATCGACCCCGATCTGGGCCCTGCCGACCGCATCCTGCACCGCGCGCTGGCCGCCACCGAACAGCTTGACCGGGATGTCCCGGTTCTTCAGGCCGTCAAGGCGTCCACCGACTGGCAGAACGCAGACACCGATCTGCAACGACTGGTGGACTATCTGGTCAACAGCACGCTGGAACAGGAATACGGCGGCCCGGCCCGGCTTTTGTCTGCGTGGCAGGGTCAGGAGGCCGATGAATTCGACGGTGCGGATGTTCTGTTTCCGCGGGGATTCGACCAGATCACCCGCTATCTGGCGTGGGGACTGGACATCCGCCCGTCAACCGAAGTGACGCAGATCGCGCCCGGTTTCCTGCGTCTGGCGGATGGCAGCCGGATCGAGGCCGACCACATCATCTGCACCCTGCCC
>JAIYDJ010000036.1 GCA_027487575.1 Rhodobacter sp.
ACCAGATAGGGGGACACGACATCCGCCATTTCCTGCACCACGGCCAGCGCAAGCCCCAGAACCGTCCCGGTGATCAGCCAGGGCACGATGTCGATCTCCAGCACGTCCTCGATGATGGTCAGCCCGACCACGCCGAACAGCGCATCCGACAGAAGGATCACGCTCCACACCACACCGACGAACACCCAGGCGACCGAATAGCGGACAAAAATGCCCCAGGCCTGCGAGAACAGGCTGGGATAGTCGCGCCACCCGGAGCCGCTGGCCGCAATCAGGAACGGCAGCGGAATGGTCGTCAGGATGAAGGCTGCGCTGAAGGCAAACGGCGAATTGCCGAGGTCATCCACCGTGTCGAACCGCAATCCGGCAAGCGACAGCAGTGCCGACGCGACCAAGCCGACCCCCGCCGCAAGCACGGCCGCCCTGCCCGCCGGAACCGGCCCCGTCATCCCCAGCAGGCCGAAAAAGAAAGCAACCGCAAAGGTCGCCAGCGACAGCGCTAGCCTGTCGCCCAGCAGATCGCCTTCCAAAAGCTCTCCCAGCACATAAAGGCTTGCCCCGGCCGCCCCGCCGATCAGTGCCAGAGCCGGACGTTGCTGCAATGTCGTCTTCATCCATGCCTCCGCGATTGGGGGAAGGCTAACGGTGAAGCCCGCAAAGAACCAGTCCGCTGTGCAGGGCACGGCCGCCCCGCAGCGAAAGTGGCGCTGTGACCGTCAGGCCGTGATCCAGCCATAGCGTGCGGTGTCCTGACCGGCATAGTCGGGGTCCAGATAGATGAACAGCCGCACGATCCGCCCTTCCCGCACCTCGAAGCAGTCGCACCAGCGCCCTGCCCCCCACATCGGCGCATCCGCCTGCCAGGGGCCATCGCGGTGTTGACCGTTGCTTGTGCCCTCGACGGCGAACTTGTCGGTGCCGGTCATGTACCAGGTGAACCCGTCATAGTGATGTGTGATGGATCGCAGCGTGCCGCCGACATCGGTGAACAACTGCACGATCTGATCCTTTCCACGGGCGACGCCCCATTTGGGAAAGTACACCTCGGCATCGTCGGCAAAATGATCGAACAGCCCCAGCCCCGTTGTCGGCGACACGCCCCCGGCATCCAGCGATTTGAGGTAGCTGATCGCGACAGCCTTGCGCGCCTCTTCGCCGGTCAGATCGGCGGTGTTCCCCCGTGGCAGATCATTCATTTCTGTCCCCTCCCCAAAAGACAGCAGCCACGCGGCTGCCTCTTTCAAGTATAGGGATCGGATGCGCCGCCGGGATTATGATCCTGTCACGCTGCATACCAAGTTGGTATGAAGCGCCGCGCCTTTCGCCGTCTCGATGTGCCTGGGGTTTAAGGCCGGAAGGTCATCGTTGGCCGATCAGAAATCGGTCGGCGCGCCGCCTTCCTGTTTGCGCCGGGCGACGAACTGGCGCAGTTCTTCCTGATGATTGCCGTTCATCGGTGGCGGCTCGAATTCCGCCATGATCTGCTTGTAGATCCGGTGCGCCCGTTCCGCCGTCCAGACCGACCCGTCGATCTGCCACGCCTCATAGTTGCGCCAGTCCGACACGATCGGCGCGTAGAAGGCCGTCGAATAGCGTTCCTGCGTGTGCTGGCAGCCAAAGTAGTGCCCCGATGGCCCGACCTCGCGGATGGCGTCCAGCGCGATGTCGTCATCGGTGGTGGCAAAGGTCGCGGGTTCGAAATAGCGCTGGATCATCTGCAGCACTTCGCAATCCATGATGAACTTCTCTGGGCTTGCGATCAGCCCGCCTTCCAGCCATCCGGCGGCGTGATACACCATGTTGGTGCCCGACTGCACCGCCGCCCACAGGCTGTTCGAGGTTTCCCACATCGCCTGCCCGTCGGGGACGTTGGCCGCGCAGACCCCCGAAGACCGCATCGGAAGCTTGTAGTGTCGCACCAGTTGCCCGGTCATCTGCGTGGCGCGCATGTATTCCGGGGTGCCAAACGCAGGCGCGCCCGATTTCATGTCGACGTTCGAGGTGAAGGTGCCGATCGCCACCGGACAGCCCGGGTTGATGTATTGCAGCAGCGCAATGGCCGCCAGCGCCTCGGCAAGCGACAGCGTGACAGCACCCGACATGGTGACCGGGGCCATCGCCCCGGCCAGAGTGAAGGGCGTGACCACCACCGGCTGTCCGCGCCGCGCCAGCCGCATCGCGCCGTCCAGCATGGGATAGTCATGCTTCAGCGGCGAAACCGAGTTGATGTTGGTATACATCCGCGGCTTTGCCCGGAACTCGTCTTCCGACAGACCGCCGGCGATCCGGGCCATCTCCATCACGTCCTCGACCCGCTCGGCCCCCAGCGAATAGGCGTGCACGACCTTGTCGGTGATGGTCAGCTTTTCATAGACGCAATCCAGATGCCGGACCGACGGGTGGATGTCGATCGGCTCCACCGGATAGCCGCCCGCGATGTGGATGCAGTTGAAATACTGCGTCAACCGCATGAAATCCTTGAACGTCTCAAAATCGCCGGACCGCTTTCCCCGCTCCAGATCCCAGGAATTCGGCGGGGATGAGACGTTGACGAACACCATGTGCTTGCCGCCTATGATCACTTCCCGGTCCGGGTTGCGCGGCGTGATGGTGAAGGTTTCGGGCGCGTGGGACAGCATCTCCATCACGAAATCTTCGTCCATGCGGACGTTGGTCCCTTCGACCCGGCAACCCGCCTGTTTCAGGATGGTCACGGCGTCGGGGTTCAGAAACTCGATCCCGATGTCCTTCAGGATTCTCATGGTGCCGCGATGGATGGCCTGCACCCCGTCGGCGTCCAGCGGCTCTACGGGGCGGTCGGGGTTGACCGGAATGCGCCACGGCATCTGGTCGATGACCGCCGTTCCCGCCCGGCTCTTGTTGCCGGCCCGCCCCCCGGCGCGACGTCTGCGGTCCGGTTCATCGGTCATTCGGCCACTCCTATGGTGCGGGCCGAAGCCGGGCCCTGCTTTGGCAAACAGAATGGCGCAAAGGTCCGGCTTTTGGACACTTCGGCAGCGACGTCAATGCGTCGTTTTTGGAAGTCGGGCCGGTCAGACGGCGGTCATCCCGTCAATCCAGCCGGACAGCGCGGCGATGTCGGGCAGAACGATGTCGGCATGGGGTTCAAGTTCGGGGCGCCCTGCGATGCCCGTCAGCACGCCCACCACCCGCATTCCCGCCGCACGTCCGGCCACCAGATCGTGCCGGCTGTCACCCACCATGACGACCCGGGCCGGGTCCAGCCCGAAGGTCCCGGCAAAGGCCAGCAGCATCCCCGGCTCGGGCTTGGCACCGTAACCCGAGTCGCAACCGGCGATGAAATCGAACAGGTCTTGTACCCCGGCTTCGGCCAGATGGGCGCGGGCCGGTTCTTCGGTGTCGTTCGTCGCCAATCCCAGCCGCAACCCGCGCGCCCGCAACGCGCCCAGAACCGGTCGCAGGGGAACGGCCGGATACATGGGTGCCGTGACCGACAGCGCGTTCAGCCGGTGGATCAGGGCCGGCAGCGTCGACTGCGGAAGCAAAGGGTGCATCAAAGCAGCGATTTCCACCGAGGTCCCTGCGATCATCACGCTGTCCGGTGCAAATCCGCCGGTTTCCCGCAGATACCCGACCGCCGCGGCCAGATCGTCGGCATGCCCCTCGTCGCGGGCCAGGTCCGCCAGCATGCGGCCTGCAAACCGACCCCAGCTTTGCCGGAAATCGAACAGCGTGCCGTCCTTGTCGAAGATGACCGCGTCGATCATGCTTACCCCGTCACGTCCAGTGCATCTGTGAAAATCCCGGCAGATGCGCGCGGGCCTGAAGCGGGGCGGTGTAGGGCAATCCCGACGCATCGCAAAAGCCGGTGATCAGCACGTCATCTGACAGAAGATAGTCCAGAACCGCACCCAGAAAGCCGGGGTCCGTCGCCCGCAAGGCAAGATCGGCCGGGCTGGCACCGGTGGACACAAGGAAGCCCTGCAGCCGGTCCGTGTCGTCCAGCAGCCAGGTCATGGCACGCAGGGCCAGCGTCTCGGCGGAAGATTGCTGGTTTGACGTGGTTTGCACGGCCTGTCCCCTGAATCGGCAGCATTCTCGATACTCGCTTATACGCCCGGAAAGGAATTCTTAACCAGTTGCGTCCCATGCTCGGGGCGATAAATGTGAGTTCAACCGGAATGAGCGGCATGTCTGGCAGGATACTGATTGTCGATGACGTCTCGACCAACCGCATCGTCTTCAAGGTCAAACTTGCGGCGGCGGGGTATGATCCGCGGATGGCCGCGGATGGTGCATCCTGTCTGAAGATTGCCGCAGCGGAAGCACCCGACCTGATCCTGCTGGACCTTGCACTGCCCGACATGTCCGGGATCGAGGTGCTTGCCAGATTGCGCGCCGATCCGGTGACCCGGCGCATCCCGGTCATCATGTTTTCGGGTGAAAAGGATGCCGCCGCACGCATGGCCGCGCTGCAGGCGGGGGCCGACGATTTCCTTACCAAGCCGATAGATGATCAGACACTGCTGGCCAGACTGCGCAGTTTCATGCGGGCGGGCAATGCGATCAGCGCACTCGCAGACCGCGACGCGACGCTGGGCCTGCTGGGGATGAACGAGCCGAAGGGCATGTTCAAACGCCCCGGTGTGGTGGCCCTGATCATGGCACGCGCGGAAACCGCCCTGCACCTGCGCCGGGACCTTGCGGCGCAGGGCAGCGACCGGATCGTGGTGCTGGGCCCGGACGACATCTTTCGCGACGGTCATGAGACAAGGGACGAAGCGCCCGATGTCTATGTCATCGAGGCGGATCTGGGAACGCCGAACTCCGGGTTGCGGCTGATGTCGGAACTGCGCAGCCGGGCGGGATCACGGCATGCCGCCTTCTGCATCCTGGACCGGAGCCCGGACCCCGCGAGCGCGGCCGTCGTTTTTGACCTCGGCGCAAACGATCTTGTGGATGCCGCGATGACGGCGCCGGAACTGGCGCTGCGGCTGCGCACGCTGCTGCGGCGCAAGCGCGAGGAAGACCGGATGCGCGCCTCGCTGCAGGACGGGCTTCGTCTGGCAATGATCGATCCGCTGACGGGGCTGCACAACAGACGCTATGCTGTGGCGCAACTGGGCGCGATTGCCGAAAGGTCGGCGCGTGACGCGACCCCTTATGCGGTGATGGTTGCGGACCTTGACCGGTTCAAGGCGGTCAACGACAAGTGGGGCCATGCGGCGGGCGATGCCGTGCTGGTCGAGGTTGCGGCGCGGCTTGGGGCCAATCTGCGCGCCACCGATCTGCTGGCCCGGATCGGCGGGGAAGAGTTTCTGATCGCCTTGCCGGACACGGTTCTGCCGGAGGCCCGCAAGGTGGCAGAGCGGCTGTGCCAGGCCATCGAAGAGTTGCCGATCGTGCTGGACGACGGGCGCTGTCTGACCGTGACGATCTCGATCGGCCTCGCCAGCAGCAACCCGCCGACCGATCTGGGCGAGGCAAAGGCATCCTCTTTGCTGGAATGTGCCGATCAGGCGCTGCTTGCCTCGAAATCGGCCGGACGCAACATGGTGACGACCGGGCGCAACGCGGCCTGACCCGTCAGTTGCCGGGCCGACCCGGCCCCATCCTGCCACCGCGCCGCGCGCCGGCAGCCTCCAGCCGGTCGGCAATGGCCTGCCGTTCCTCGACCGGCAGGTCCGACAGATAGTCCAGCAGCAGTTTCTGGCCCAGATCAAGGCGTGTCCGCAGTTGCACGATCTGCGCCTGCATCGCCTGATCAAGGGCACCCGGCACAAAGGGGTCCGCCCTGAGGGCAGCGACGATGGCCGCCACATCCTGACGGGGGGCATGGGGTTTTCCGGCGAATTCCGGTGCCGCCGACCGGAGCCGCTGCCGAAGTTCTGCGCGGTTGTCCGGTGTCAGCGCCTCGTGGAAAAAGCCGAATCCCGGATCGCGCGGCATTGCGGGGCCACGCGGGCCATCCGGCCGCAGCAGCGTTCCGCCGACCAGACCCACCACCGCAAGGTTCAGGGCGACGGACACCGCCAGCGCAATCCGCAACCCGCGCAGCGGTGCCGGTTTCTTGCCATCAGTCATTCAGGGTTTCCTCCCACAGCGAGGCGGCGTCTGGCAGCAGCTCGACGCTGTCCGCTTGCGCATCGGCCATCAGCGCATTGGTCAAGGCCGCGACCGGTTCGGGTTGGACGACGCCGATGAACACCCCACCCACCAGCGCGAGGCTGACGCCCGCCAAAGCCCCGCCGCCCCCGAACACGGCCGACAACCAGTCCAGCCAGCCGGATGCACCGGGGTCTGCGGCGTGCGACGCAACCGGTCGCGGCTGCACCGCCATGGCATCGGCCATGACCCGGACCCGCAACGCTTCGGACGGCGGGACGTCGGCCTTGCGCGCGGCGGACAGCAGGGTGTCAAGATCAAGGTCGGTCATCTCAGTCGCTTTCATCGGTATAACTCAGACCCGCGCGTTGTCCGGTCAGGGCCGCCGCCAGCGCCCGCTTGCCGCGCGCCGTCAGACTCTCGACCGCCTCGATCCCGATGTCCATCACCTCGGCGATCTGCGGGTTCGTCAATCCTTCGATATGGCGCAGCACGACCGCCTGACGCTGCCGTTCCGGCAGGCTGTCCAGAGCATGCTGCAGCGCCGCCATCCGGTCCGCGGCGATCAGTCCCGCTTCCGCGCCGGCCGCGCCATCGGCCACTTCGGGCGCATCATCCAGCGGCGTCGCGCGCCGCCGCATCCGTCCGCGCAGCCGGTCGGTGCACAGGTTCGTGGTCACCCGGTAGACCCAGGTCGCCACCTGCGCCTCACCCGACCGCCAGTCCGGAGCGACCCGCCACAGCCGCAGCATCGCTTCCTGCGCCACATCCTCGGCTTCGGTGCGGTCCGACAGCAGACGCGCGGCATAGCCGAGGACACGGGGCAGCAAACGGTCCATCAGCAGGCGCGCGGCATCGGCATCGCCATTGGCATAAAGCACCAGCAACGTCTCGTCGGGCACTTCTGCCAAAGTGTCGCGCGCCATCTGCATCCTGCCCGACCCCTACCCGCCTTGCGGCGGGCAGGCAATCGGCCCTTTCGGGTCAGTCTTCGCCCAAGAGATGCCAGACGCCGCCATGGCCGGGGCCGCCATGACCAACCTTGCCGTGACGGCCTTTCTTGCGGTCACCGGCTTTCGCCTGCATGGCCTCGATCTCTTCCTCGGTCACCGCGCCGTCGCCATCGGCATCGACCCGGTTGAACAGCATGGCAGGCATCGGGCGCGCCGCGAGTTCGGCGGCACTCAGCATGTTGTCGCCGTCGGTATCCAGCCGTTCGACCATGTTCGTCGCATGGTCGGTCGCACGCGCGGTCAGCCGCTGCACCTGCGCCGCTGTCAGTTCCTCGACCGACAGCTTGCCATCCGCATTGGCGTCCATCGCCGTTGCCTCGGCGGAGCGGTAGGCATCCAGTTCGGCTTGGGTGACCTTGCCATCCTTGTCGGCGTCGACCGTTTCGAACGGAAACATCGGCCCCTCGTGCCCTTGCGCCAAGGCGGCAAACGGCATCGCAGCCAGTCCCAGCGCGGTCAGCGACAGCGCGGCGAACGTCATTTTCGGAGTCATGGGGTGGTCCTTTCCTAAGGGGCGGCCGGGTTCACAGCCGCTTCATGCAGGAAAAACGCCCCCCGCCCGGATTTCCGTCGCGGCCTGTCGAAATTCTTGCGACAAAGCAGCACGGGGATGGCGCAAGGCCTCTACACGCGATGCCCGAGCGACTATGTAGGGGACGAACTTCGAAAGAATGCCCGATGACGACCCACGCCGAAACCTTGTCTCAGGAAGAACGCCCGCTTGGACCCGCCCTGCGGCGTGGCTGGCAACGCCGCTGCCCCAATTGCGGGGCAGGTCCAATGCTGAGCGGGTATCTGACCGTCCGCCAAAGCTGCCCGGTCTGCGCCGAACCGCTGCACCACCAGCGTGCCGATGACGGACCGGCCTATCTGACGATCCTGATCGTGGGGCATCTGATGGCGCCGCTGTTGCTGTTCGTCTTCACCCACTGGCGCCCGGAGCCGTTGATGCTGGCCACGGCCTTCACGGTCGGGACGGTGGGGTTGTCCCTGTATCTGCTGCCCCGGTTGAAAGGGGCCATGGTGGGGTTGCAATGGGCCAAGCGGATGCACGGGTTTGGCGGGGCGCTGCCGGTTGAGTGATGTCGAACAAATGATCCGTCCGGCGTCCACCGTTGTGCTTTGGCGCAGCGGAACGGCAGGACCCGAAATCCTGATGGGGCAGCGGGGTGCCGCGGCGGTCTTCATGCCGTCGAAGTACGTCTTTCCCGGCGGCGGGGTCGAGGATGACGACCAGGCCGCAGACGGGCTGGTTGCCCCGCGCTGCCTGCACCGGTTGCAAAGCCTGTGCGCGCCGACAGCACCCGAACCCGGGGCCCTGATCGGGGCGGCGCTGCGCGAGTTGTTCGAGGAGACCGGTCTTTCCCTGGGAACCCATGCGCGCCTGCAATTCATCTTCCGCGCCATCACCCCACCGGGCCGGTCGCGCCGGTTCGACGCGCGGTTCTTTCTGGCCTCTGCGCAATCGGTCACCGGGGACCCGGAGGATTTCAGCGCCGCTTCGGATGAGCTTGGCCATCTGCACTGGATCGGGCTTGCGCAGGCGCGTGCGCTGGACCTGCCCTTCATCACCGAAGTGGTCATTTCCGAAGTCGCCGCGATCTTGAACGGGTTGGATCAGCCCGGCGTGCCGTTCTTCGACAATTCGGGTTCGGTGCCCTCGTTCCGCCGATTGGTCTGATCTGCCCAGTCCGGCGGGGTCCACAACGGATGCGGCACCGGGTCCTTCGCTGTCAGAAAGTGATCGCGGAAAACCTCGGCATAGCTGCGGTACAGGTAGCCGTCGTTGCGGCGCAGATAATGCGCGCGGTTGGCCGCATATTTGGCGGGCAGGTCGTACCACGGCGTCGTGGGGTGCATGTGGTGCACGGCATGAAAATTGTTGTTCAGAAACAACAGCGACAGCGGCCCGCGGTCTTCGATGATCACGGTCCGGCCGCGGAACGACTCGTGCGCGCGATGTTCCAGAAAGGTCCGGATCTTCAGCAGACCGAACGCCAGATAGGCCGCGAGGACATAGACCTGAAACGGCATTCCGCCCGCAATGCCCAGCCAGGCCAGCACCAGGGCGACACCGAACACCTGCAACACCCAGGCCCTGCGCACCGCGCGGTCGCCCCGGCAGATCGCAGCCAGATCGTCGCGCATCAGCACCCAGACCGACAGCGCCGGCCCGATGACCATCCGTCCCAGCAAGGTGTTGTTCATCATGTAGATCCGGCGGACCCAGGGGGCCATGTCGGCCCACTTTGCGGGATCCAGAAAGTTCGATTCCGGGTCATCGTAGGGGTCCGTCAGGCTGGGGTCGTGGTGGTGCGCCAGATGCAGATCGCGGAACCGGTTGTAGGGCACGACCAGCGTCAGGCCGGGAAACACCAGCGCCTCGTTCAGCCTCTGGTCGGCAAAGGGGTGGCCATGCAGCACTTCATGTTGCAGGGAAGAAAACTGCGCGATGGCAAGCGTGGTCAGCACCAGTCCCAGAAGCGCGGACGCCTCCCATACGACCGTCGTCCCGACGCCCCACAAGGCATATGTAGCCGCCATCATTGCCAACGTCGGAAGTTCGGGCGTGTGCCGGACAGATGCCAATTCGGGTGTCCCTTGTCAAATTTTCGTGTGTCAGTGCTAGCACTTGTCGCAATGTCTGAAAATTGGGAATATCCGCAACATAATGTCACGGTTGTTGCCTGAGGACATCGCATGCGGGAAACGCAGAACAAACAAGACCGCGCGGGCGCCTTCCGGCTGCGGCTGGCCGAGGCGATGGCGAAACGGTCAATGACGCAAAGCGCGCTGGCACGGGCCACGGGAGTGGACCGGTCAACCATTTCCGCGCTGCTGTCCCCCGGCATGCGGTTGCCCGGCGCGCAGTTGGCGGCGGACTGCGCACAGGCTCTGGCCGTCAGCGCCGACTGGCTGCTGGGGTTGTCGGGCCGGCCCGAACCGCTGGCCGATCTGCTGGCAACCTCGATGACGATCACCGAAGCGCCGCGTGCGCTGTTCGATCAGGCGATCCTTGGCTGGCATCAGGAGGCGGCAGGCTACAAGATACGCCATGTGCCCGCGACGCTGCCGGACATGCTGAAAACCCGCGAACTGGTGGAATGGGAATACAAGGACACGCTGGGACGCACGGCCGAACAGGCCATCGGCGCGTTCGAGGATCAGCGCAACTGGATGCGGGGCACGCAGTCCGACTATGAAATTGCCCTACCGCTGCATGAACTGGCCTGTCTGGGCGAGGCGAGCGGCTATTACACAGGTCTGCCCGCCGATCTGCGCATTGCCCAGATGACGCGGCTGATCGACTTTGCAGATCAGATGTATCCGTCGTTGCGGCTGTACTTCTTTGACGCGCACCGGGTGTTTTCCGCACCGACCACGGTGTTCGGGCCGCTGCTGGCGGCCATCTACCTCGGGCGGCATTACATCACGTTCCGCGACACCTCGCGCGTGGCGGCGATCTCGCAGCATTTCGACTGGCTGGTGCGCGAGTCGTCCGTCAGCGCCCGCGACGCCGCAGGCCATCTGCGCAGCCTGCGCGACACGATCACCGACTGATCAGCAGCCGGTCAAGGTCATATCCGTTCCACTCCAGCACCTCGCGCGCCGCCGTCAGCCGGTCACCCGGCATGTCTGCGCCTCGGTTCAGGAGCACGCCGAACCGCCCCGACGGCGTTCCGATCACCAGTGTCCGCACATCGGTGTCGGCCCAGAGGACCCACAGCGGTTCGGGCACGCCTGTCACGGCGAACCGGCCCGGCCCGACCGCGACCAGCGGCCCGGTCACATCCGTGGCCACCCCGGCAAGACAAAGCCCGCCGTCGACCCGCACACCGCCTGGTCCGGCCGCAAAGCGCAGGCCCTGCGTCCGGCAACCGGGCTGCGGGGCGAAGTCTGCCGCCTGATGCCATGTCCCCTCCAGCCGTGCCGGATCGAAAACCGCACTCGAATACATCTTGGCGGCCGGATCTCGGTAACCCGGCACCTGTACCGCCGTGCTGCATGCGGCCAGCGCAAGTCCGAAAGCAAGGATCAGTCGATGCACAGGGACACCCTTTGTCCGTTGTCCTGCAGCACCTCGTTGCAGCCAAACAGCGGTGCATAGGGCGCACAGGTGCGCGAACGGGCAAGGCACTGGCCGTCGCAGTCGCGGTCGCGGGTGCATTGCTGCCCGCCATCGCGCAGCGGAACCTGACAGGACATCGTGCCGGTCTTGCCCGCCGTCACCCAGTTGCCGCGCCCCTTTTCGCAGGCGATCTGCGCCGCCGATCTGGGCGGTGGCGGCGGTGTCGGCTCTGCCACTGGTTCTGAAGCGGGCGCAACCGCCGGTTCCGGATCGATTGCCTGTGCGGAAGACCCGGAAGGTCCGGTCGCGGGCCCTGCCGCAGGCGGGGCGGGCTGGTCCAGAGACGTCACGCTGATCTGTCCGGTCGTGATCGGATTTGCCGGGGCCGGGTCCGGCCCCCTGCCCGGCAAGGCCAACTGGCAGGCCGACAGCAGAACCGCGACGGCGATCAGGCACAGGCGGGTCGGACGGGATCGGGTGTTCCCCATCAGAACGGCTGGGGGTGGGCACGGTGCGCGGCGGCAATCTCGGCCAGCACCTCTGCCGACAGCACCACGTCCGCCGCACCGATGTTGACATCCAACTGGTTCAGGTTGGTCGCGCCGATGATCGGGATCGTAGGAAACGGGCGGCTTGCACAAAACGCGATGGCCATCTGCGACGGGTTCAGACTGTGCCGTTCGGCAATCGCCAGATAGGCGGCCAGGGCCGGGAACACCTGCGGCGTGATCCGCCCGCCCATCGACGGATTGACCGCGCGTCGGCTGCCTTCGGGCGTGACGTCACCGGTGTACTTGCCGCTTAGCAGTCCGGTCGCGAGCGGCGAGAAGGCCAGCAGCGGCATGTCCTCGACGACCGAAAGCTCTGCCCAGTCCGTGTCGAACTGCCGGCACAGCAGCGAATATTCGTTCTGCACCGTGGCCATGCGCGGCAATCCATGCACCTCGGCCAGATGCAGCCAGCGCGCCGCCCCCCAGACGGTTTCGTTCGACAGGCCGATGTGGCGGATCTTGCCTTGCGCGATCAGGTCGCGGGCGACCTGCAGAACTTCGATCATATGGGCATCCGTCGCGGCGCGGTCGATCCCGCGCGGATCGTAGGACCAGTTTCCGCGAAAATGATAGCCGGTGCCCCGGTTGGGCCAGTGCAACTGGTACAGGTCGATGTAGTCGGTGTGCAGACGGCGCAGCGAGTCTTCCACGGCTGCGCGCAGGTCCGGTCCGGTGATCGCCGCGCCGCCGCGCACCACCTGCCCGCGCCCGGTCACCTTGGTTGCCAGAACCAGCCTGTCCCGCCCGCCGCGCGCCGCCAGCCACGACCCGATCACCCGTTCGGTGTCGCCCACGGTTTCGGCACGGACCGGGTTGGTCGGGTACATTTCGGCGGTGTCCCAGAACGTGACACCCCGATCGACCGCAAGGTCGGCCTGCGCGTGTCCTTCGCTTTCGGTGTTCTGGCTGCCCCAGGTCATGGTGCCAAGGCACAAGGCCGAAACGGTCAGGCGGGTGCGGCCAAGCGGGACAAGCTGCATGTCGTGATCCTTTTGCGGGTTGGCGCACCCTACCCGATGACACCACAAGGGCAAGAGCATGCAAGGCACCACGAACCGGCCTGCAACACGAGTCATCTGGCGAACAAAGTGGGAACAGTCTATGATTTGCTGATGAGTATTTCGATCCAAACCTTGCCGCAGGTCCCTGCGGCACGGCCTGTCTGGCCCCTGCCGGGGGGGCTGGGCCTTGGCCTGATGCGCGGGCGGGTGCACGAGGTTTGCGGCCCGGCCCGCTGGACGCTGGCGGCGATGCTGATGGCCGAAGGTCAGGGGACCGTGATCTGGATCACCTCGGGCTGGCAGGGAGAGCGGCTGCACGCGACCGGACTGGCGGGTTTTGCCGATCCCGACCGGCTGATCATGGCCACGGGTCAGCGCCCCGACGATCTGATGTGGGCGGCGGAAGAATCGCTGCGGTCCGGCGCGGTGCCGCTGGTTCTGATCGATCTGGCCACCCCCCCTGCCCTGACCCCGGTCCGCCGGTTGCATCTGGCCGCCGAGGCGGGGGCAGAAGCCGCGCGCCATCAAGGGCGCCCGCCGCCGCTGGGGGTTCTGATGACGCCGGAAAGCGGCGGCGCGCAGGGGGTGGAAAGCCGCTGGCATCTGGCCCCCGCGCCCAGCGGGTCGACCCTTTTGGAACAGAACGCCCGCTGGCGGCTGGACCGGTTGCGCGCGCGGATGGAACCGCCCGCGCGCTGGACGCTGATGGAGGGGCCCGGCGGCACCCTCACCGGCCAGCGCGAGCCTGCAGGCCCGTTGGCCTAACCTGTACTAGCCTAACCCAGACGCATGCGCTAAACGATGCCTGCGACACCGCAAAAGGCACCCCCATGGCACGCATCCTGATCACATCGGCCATTCCCTATATCAACGGGATCAAGCACTTGGGCAATCTGGTGGGCAGCCAGCTGCCGGCCGACCTTTACGCCCGCTACAACCGCGCCCGTGGGCACGAGGTGCTGTTTCTCTGCGCGACGGACGAACACGGCACCCCCGCCGAACTCGCGGCCGCCAAAGCGGGCAAGCCCGTCGATGCCTATTGTGCCGAAATGCATGCCGTGCAGGCCGAAATCGCGCGCGGGTTCCGCCTGTCGTTCGACCATTTCGGCCGGTCGTCCAGCGCGCGCAACCATGTGCTGACCCAGCATTTCGCCGGGGCGCTGGACCGGGCGGGCCTGATTGCGGAAGTGATGGAAAAGCAGGTCTATTCGATCGACGACGCCCGCTTCCTGCCCGACCGCTACATCACCGGCACCTGCCCGAACTGCGGCTATGCATCGGCGCGCGGCGACCAGTGCGAGAATTGCACCAAGCAGCTTGACCCGACCGACCTGATCAACCCGCGCAGCGCCATCTCGGGGTCGACCAATCTGGAAGTGCGCGAAACCAAACACCTGTTCCTGCGCCAAAGGTCGCTGCGCGACCGGCTGGAGGCATGGATCGACTCCAAGACAGACTGGCCTATCCTGACCACCTCGATCGCCAAGAAATGGCTGAACGACGGCGACGGGTTGCAGGACCGCGGCATCACCCGCGACCTGCACTGGGGCGTCCCGGTCCGCAAGGGCACCGAAGATTGGCCGGGGATGGAGGGCAAGGTTTTTTACGTCTGGTTCGACGCCCCCATCGAATACATCGCCTGCACGGCAGAATGGGCCGATGCCAACGGCCTGCCCGACGCCGCATGGGAACGCTGGTGGCGCACCGACAAGGGTGCCGCCGACGTGCGCTATGTGCAGTTCATGGGCAAGGACAACGTGCCCTTCCACACGCTGTCGTTCCCGGCCACCATCATGGGATCGGGCGAGCCGTGGAAGCTGGTCGACTACATCAAGTCGTTCAATTACCTCAACTATGACGGTGGCCAGTTCAGCACGTCGCAGGGGCGCGGCGTCTTCATGGATCAGGCGCTGTCGATCCTGCCCGCCGATTACTGGCGCTGGTGGCTGTTGTCCCATGCCCCCGAAAACAGCGACTCCGAGTTCACGTGGGAGAATTTCCAGACCGCGACCAACAAGGATCTGGCCGACGTTCTGGGCAACTTTGTCAGCCGTGTGACCAAATTCGCCGCCTCGAAGTTCGGCAACACGCTGCCTGCCGGTGGCACGAATGGGGACCGCGAAGAAAAACTGATTGCCGACATCACGGCCGGCTTGCGCGCCTATGAAGGCTTGATGGCCGCGATGGAAGTGCGCAAAGCCGCGGCCGAGTTGCGCGCGCTTTGGGTGTTGGGCAACGAATACCTGCAGTCGGCGGCCCCGTGGAGCGTGGTCAAGACCGACCCCGATCAGGCGATGGCGATCATCCGTCTGGCGATGAACCTGATCCGGGTTTTTGCCGTGACGTCCGCCCCGTTCATCCCCGATGCGTCCGCCGCGATGATGAAATCCCTGGATTGCGACGACTGGACCTGGCCCGACGACCTTGGGCTGGCGATGGAGACGCTGCCGGCCGGTCACGGCTTCAGCGTGCCGGAAAACCTGTTCCGGAAGATCACCGACGAGGAACGGGCGGACTGGCAGACCCGATTCTCGGGCATTCGCAGCTGAACGCAAAACGGCGGCCCTTGGGCCGCCGCAACCGTAGTTTTAGAAAATTCAGGCAGCCCGACCGATCAGGACCGCGCCCACCGTCTTTTGCGCCCCGGCTTCGTCCACGCCAGCCACGGCAGCGACTTCGCGGGTCAGACGCTCCAGCGCGGCTTCGTAAAGCTGCCGCTCGGAATAGCTTTGCTCGCGCTGATCGTCGGTGCGGTAAAGATCGCGCACCACCTCGGCAATCGCCATCAGGTCGCCCGAATTGATCTTCTGTTCATATTCCTGCGCCCGGCGCGACCACATCGCCCGCTTGACCCGGGCCTTGCCCTTCAGCGTGTCCAGCGCGCGCGTCACGACGTCGGGCGACGAAAGCCCCCGCATCCCGATTTCGGTGGCCTTGTGCGTCGGAACCCGAAGCGTCATCTTGTCCTTCTCGAACGAGATCACGAACAGTTCAAGCGACAGGCCGGCAATCTCCTGTTCTTCGATAGAGATGATCCTGCCCACGCCGTGCGCAGGATAGACAACGAACTCGTTGGGACGAAATTCGGGCTTTCTCGACTTGGTCATTCAGTCACTTCCTCGGTTGGCAGCCGTTGTTTTTGACGCAAATCCGTCACCCGCCGCGACAAGCCGCGCCGAATGGACAGACCTTAAAGTTGGGTTTCTACACTCAGGCGAGCAGCACTGAGAGCGCGATTAAGCATCCTTGCTCGTTTGTAACATTTGTATAGCACAAAAATGCCGCGATTCCAACACGCGCGTCACGGCTTTGCCCTGACGTTTCCACCGTATTTTCAAGGCGTTCGCCTCACCGACGCCGGTCACCGGCGCATAGGGTGCGAATCGGTCTGTCAGCCGCCTTCGCCGGGCGCTTCCGAAAAGTACTTGTCCAGCTTGCCAGTTTCGCCGTCACGCGCCTCTGCGTCCGGCATCATGTCCTTCTTTGTGACGATCACTGGCCACATCAAACTATACTTCCGGTTGAACGTCACCCACTTTTCCATGTCAGGTTCGGTATCAGGCCGAATTGCGTCGGCCGGGCATTCCGGTTCGCAGACGCCGCAGTCGATGCATTCATCCGGGTGGATGACAAGCATGTTCTCGCCCTCGTAAAAGCAGTCCACGGGGCATACTTCGACGCAGTCGGTGTATTTGCAGGCAATGCAGTTGTCGATCACCACATAGGTCATGGCTGGTCCGTTCGTTATTGCGATATCTGACTAGAACAGTCGGGCAGATCATTCAAGCGCGCTTGACGCCGCATCCAGATCGACGAACAGCAGAACCGCTTCGGACGCAGGACCCCGGCGCTGTGCGAGGTCCAGCAGACGCACAAGACGGATGCGGTTGCCTTGCGGAAAGGTCAGAACATCCCCGACCCCGATGGAATGACCGGGCTTTGCCACCCGCTGCCCGTTCACCCGGCAATGGCCCAAAGCCACCATCTCTGCGGCTAGAGAGCGCGACCGGAAAAAGCGCGCCTGAAACAACCACTTGTCCAGCCGTTCCTTTGGCCGGGCCGATGGGGACACAGGCGCGCTTTTTCCGGCCAATCAGATCTTGTTGCGAAGTGCCGCAAGGACGGCGAAGGGATTGTCAGGGTCGATCGGTTTTTCCGCACGCGGGGGGCGCGCCTCGAACAGTTTGGGCTTGTTGTCTCGGCCAGCGTCCCGGGGCGCACGGTCGTTGCGGTCGGACTTGCCCTGCGGTTTGCCACCCTTGGGCTTGAAGCCGTCCCGGTCGCGCCGGTCGGGGCGCGGTTCGTTCGCAGGACGATCTTTCTGCGGGCGGTCATCCTGCGGTGCGGCCGGGGCTCCTTCGGCAGCCGCAACCGCGGCGGTCTCGGCAACCGCAGGCGCCGCGTCTCGGCGTGGACCCCGGTCGGGGCGCGGCCCCCGGTCGGCGCGCGCCGGACGTTCGGACGGGGTCCCCTCTGCGCGCGGCGGACGGGCATGACGCTCGGGGCGCGGCGCGCGGGGCTTGGGCGCCCATGTGAAGGTATAGTAGACCTCCATCTCGGGCGGCAGGGCCGCTGCGGCCGCAGCGGCGGCTTCCGCCTCTGCCACAAGCGACACTTCTTCCGGGATCGGCAGGACCGGCGCATCCGGATCGACCGCGACGGGGACCGGCTCCGGTTTCGCCTTCGGGCGTTCAGCGCGCACTGCGGCATAGCCGAGGCCGCCCATCAGGCCGGAAAACTGCTCCAGCGTCATGCCGGTGATCGACAGCATCTCGGGGCTGGCTTCGAACCCGGCCTTGCTGTCCTTGGCGCGCACCAGATCGGCAAGCCGTTCCAGCATGTCGATCCTGATCGCCCGCGCGCCTGCCGGATGATACCCCGCCAGCGTGTAATGGCTTTTGGGAACGTCGGGCAGGTTCGGGATCGTCACCAGACCGGGCGGCGGGCTTTCCGGAAATTCCTGCAGGCCGTTGAACAGCGACCAGAGGACCAGCCGCAGACGGGTCGGTGCGGGCTTCAGCAGCGGCTGCAGGAAGATCGTGAACTGGCCGAACCGCACGCCATGCTTGCGCAGCGCGCCACGCGCATCCTGATCAAGTTCCTTGACGTCGTTGGAAACGACATCGCGCGGCAGCACGCCCAGACCTTCGACCAGCCGGAACGCGAAGCCCCGCGCAAGGCCGACCAGCGTTTCATCCCGGCCCATCGCCAGAAGCGGTTCGAAGTGCAGCGCCACCTTGCGGTCGATGAAATGCTGCAAGCGGCGGCGCACCTTGTCGGCGACATCGGGCCCGGCCTCTTCGTCTACGAACGGCTCGACCTGCGGACGCGAAACCTCGGTCCCCTTGATCAGCTTGCCCACCGCCGTCGTGCCCCACATCAGGCCGCCCTGCGTGGTGAAATCCATTTCGGTGTCGGGGGCGTTGTAGAACCGGTCCGCGCGCAGGTGAAACTCTGGCTTCAGCACCGCCTCTGCCGTCTGGCGCAGCGTGCGCGCCTCGTCGGGCGACGATGACGCATCCTGCCGGAACCGGAATCCTTCCAGACGCCCGACCAGCTCGCCGGATACCGTCACTTCACCTTTGTCATTCACCTCGGCCACGAGGGTCTCCTTTTGCTTCAACCGCCGCAGCAGCACCGATGTGCGGCGGTCGACAAATCTTTGGGTGAGGGCTGCATGAAGGGCATCCGACAGCCGGTCTTCTACAGCGCGAGTCTCGCCGCGCCAATGACTTTCGTCGTCGACCCACGATTTGCGCTGCGCGACGTAAGTCCAGGTTCGAATGTATGCCAGACGTTTTGACAGGGCATCGATATCGCCTTCGATCTTGTCGATGCGCTTGATCGACTGTGCCAGAAAATCCGAAGGGATTCGCCCCCCGCCGATCCCCTTGCCAACCAGAAAGTCGAAGATCCGTTCCAGCAGGGTCGCATGTTCGGGGCCAGACGCATTGCGAAAATCCGGAATGCGGCAAACATCCCACAATAGCTGCACCCGCTTGGGGCTGGTCAGCTTGTCGCGGACGTCGGGAATGACCGACAGGGTCTTGAGCGCGAGCACATCATCGGCATCGCGCGCGCGGGTCAGCCATTCGTCCGAGGTCGGGAATTCAAGACTGCGGATCAGACGTTCGGGTGTGCCGAATTCCAGCAGGCCATTGCGCCAGTGCAGCTTGCGCACCGGGGCGAAGCGGTGGGATTCGATGGCCTCCACCACCTCGTCGTCCAGCGGCCGCGCCTCGCCGGTCACGCCGAAAGTGCCGTTGTCGACGTGCCTGCCTGCGCGGCCTGCGATCTGCGCCAGTTCCTGCGGATGCAGCGACCGCATCCGGCGCCCGTCGAACTTGGACGTCGAGGAAAAGGCGACATGGTGGATATCCAGGTTCAACCCCATGCCGATGGCGTCGGTGGCCACCAGATAATCCACGTCGCCGTTCTGGTAGAGCGCCACCTGCGCGTTGCGGGTCCGGGGCGACAGTGCGCCCATCACAACCGCGCAGCCGCCCTTCTGGCGGCGGATCAGTTCGGCGATGGCATAGACGTTCTCGACAGAAAAACCGACGATGGCCGCCCGCGCTGGCATCCGGCTGATCTTCTTGGACCCCGAATAGGTCAGCGTCGAAAACCGCTCGCGTTTCATGAAGGTGACGCCGGGCACCAGCGCGGCAATGGCCGGGCGCATCGTGTCCGAACCAAGGAACATCGTCTCGTGCAGCCCCCGCGCCTTCAGAAGGCGCGCGGTGAACACATGCCCCCGGTCCGGGTCGCCGCAAAGCTGGATTTCGTCCACCGCCACGAAATCCGCGCCAATCTCCAGCGGCATCGCCTCGACGGTGCAGACCCAATAGGCGGTGCGGTCCGGTACGATGCGTTCCTCGCCGGTCACAAGCGCCACGACGGACGGCCCGCGCTGCGCCACGATCCGGTCATAGACCTCGCGCGCCAGCAAACGCAGCGGTAGTCCGATCACGCCCGTGCGGTGCGTCAGCATCCGTTCGATGGCAAAATGGGTCTTGCCGGTGTTCGTCGGTCCAAGAACCGCCGTGACCCGCGGGGTCGCATCCATGATCGTAGCCTACAGGTCCTGCCCGATCGCGGTTTTTTCCAGCCGCGTCACGGCGTCCTTTACGTCAGACAGATGCGGATTGATAGCCAGCGCCGCACGATAGACTTCCAGCGCCTGTTCGGGCCGGTCCAGTTGCTCGAAAATCATGCCCAACCCCGACAGCGCCGCGAAATGGCGCGGGTTCAGTGTCAGAACCTGACCGATGTCGCTGATGGCCGGCCCCAGATCGCCGGTCTGGAAATACGCGGTGGCGCGCGCGTTCCACCCTTCGGCAAAATCCGGCGCATGATCGATCAGCGCCGTCAGATGTTCCACCGCCACATCGGGGCTTCCCGCGGCCATCGCATCGCGGCCGCGTTCCAGCAGAAGGTCCATCGCGGCCGACCCGGATTTCGACCACTCGATCCAGATTTCCCGTTCGATCTGCTTTGCCTCGCGTGCTTCTGCTGCGGGCAGCCTGTCGAACAGGTCATCAAGGGCCGGGGTCTGCGCAAGACCGGCTGAACCGAAGAAAATCAGCAGGAGTGCCGCAACGATATGATTGTGTAACGCAACGATGGCTTTCATAACATCAAGGGTAACGCATGTGCAGGGAAAATCCATATCCCTGCTGTCACGATGGAGAGATCGATGAGCGACGTGATTGCGGTGGCGGTGGCCGCCCTGAACGAAAAGATGCCGACCGGGTTCGACGGGTCGGCAAAGGTGGTCATTCCGGGCGAAGGCGCGATCATGCTGGATGCCGACGGTGCCCGCCCCGGAGATGACGAAGCGGACGTCACCCTGACTGCCTCGGCAGAGGTGTTTCAGGGGATCCTGACCGGTGACATGAACGCCACGACCGCCTTCATGACCGGCAAGCTGTCGGTGGACGGAAACATGGGGCTTGCCCTGAAACTCGGCTCCGCGCTCGGCTGACACGCTCGGGCGCAGGGGGACCGTCATGCAGGATGCGCCACTTCACGCCGATGTCGCGGACGGCCCCGGCAACGGGCGCGCCTTCTGGATCACCACGCGGGATGCCGTCAGGCTGCGCGTGGCGGTCTGGAACGAACAGGCCGCAAGGGGCACGGTGCTTCTGCTGCCCGGGCGCACCGAATATGTCGAAAAGTACGGCCGTGCCGCCGGCGACCTTGCCCGTCGCGGCTATTGCACGATCTCGGTCGATTTTCGCGGACAGGGGCTGGCAGACCGTGCGCTGGCCGATCCGATGGCGGGGCATGTCCAGAGTTTCTCGCAGTATCAGCATGATATCGAGGCGGTGATGCAGGCAGCCGACCAGTTGGGTCTGCCGGAACCGCGTTTTCTGATGTCGCATTCAATGGGCGGCTGCATCGGTCTGCGCGCGCTGATGCAGGGCCTGCGGGTACAGGCCGCGGCATTCTCGGCCCCGATGTGGGGCATCTCGATGGCGGCATGGATGCGCCCGGTTGCGCAGGTCCTGTCGACGGCGTCCGGCTGGTTCAACCTTTCGCATCGCTATGCGCCGGGAACGGGGGGCGCCACCTACGTTCTGGCTGCCCCGTTCGAGGCAAATGTGCTGACGTCGGACCCCGACATGTGGGCCTATATGCAGCGGCAGGTCAAGACCCATCCCGCGTTGGCGCTTGGCGGTCCCAGCATGGGCTGGCTGCGCGCCGCATTGGCCGAATGCCACGACCTGACGCTGCTAGACAGCCCCGGCTATCCGGCCATCTGTGCGCTGGGTCTGCGGGAAAAGGTGGTTGATCCCGCGCCGGTGCATATGAGGATGGCCCGATGGCCGGGGGGTCGGCTTGATCTGTATCCGACCGCAGAACACGAAGTCATCATGGAAACCCCGGCCGATCGTGCGCGGTTCTTTGATGCGGCGGATGCCCTGTTTCAGGCAAACGCCTAAATCGTGATCTGGGTGAACCCATCCCGCAAGGCCCTGCTCCACGCATCCGACATCGTGCGAAACGCCTCGTCCCCTGCCTCGATACGGCGTCGGGCTGAAACGCGGCAGGCGTCCTTCTCGATCACGCACAGGTCCAGCGGCATCCCGACCGACAGATTCGACCGCAGCGTGGAATCCATCGACAGCAGCACCGCCTTCTGCGCGTCCACAAGGCTGGTCACCGGCTTGACCACCCGGTCAAGGATCGGCTTGCCGTACTTGTGTTCGCCGATCTGCAGGAACGGCGTATCCTCGGTCGCCTCGATGAAGTTGCCTTCGGGATAGATCAGGAACAACCGCATCTCGCCGCCCCGCCGCTGCCCTGCCACGATCATGCTGGCCGAAGCCCCCTGCCGCATCGTCGCCAGCTTTTCGTCGATCTCGATGCGAACCTTGCACATCATGTCGCCGACCAGCGCCGCCACCTTCAGCATCGTCGGCGCCTTCAGGATCGATGTGGCTTCGGTAGCGTCGGGATCGTCGATCGCCTCGCGCAGGCGGGCCATCGTGGTCTGGCTGACCGACAGGGAGCCTGCCGTCATGATCACGACCACCTTCTCGCCGGGGTCTTCGAAGAAATACATCTTCCGGTAGGTCGCGATGTTGTCCAGCCCCGCATTGGTGCGGGTATCGGACAGAAGAACCATGCCTTCGTTCAACAGAAGGCCGACGCAATAGGTCATGGAGCGACTCCGGTGGGGTGGCTGTACCCTATTGCTGCTCGGACAGGACCGCAACCTTGACGTCAAGGCTTTCCTGCCCAACGCCGCGCGAAACACCCCGGATCGGGGCCGCATCTTGGGCATCAAGGCCCGACCCCAACCGGATATAGCGGTCATCGGGGCAGCAGGCATTCGCGGGATCGAAACCGACCCAGCCCAGTCCTGCCACATGCAGTTCCGCCCAGGCATGTGCGGCTTCCGAGTTTTCGTCCGTCACCAGCAGATAGCCCGACACATATCGCGCGGGCAGCCCGATGTGGCGCGCGGCAGCGATCAGCACATGCGCATGGTCCTGACAAACCCCTTCGCCCAGGGCCAGCGCCTCTGCAGCGGTCGTCTGTGCCTTGGTCGCGCCCGGACGATAGGCGATGGCCTCTGCCACCGCATCCGACAGGATATGCGCCGAGGACAGCGGGTTTGCCGCGCCGGTCGCCAGATCGGCCAGCGCGATGATTGCCATGTCCGCCCGCGTCGACGGCGTGTCGTTGAGATAGCAATCGGGCATGACCAGTTCCCGGTGGCCGCGCAACACGCCCACCAGATCGCGCGTCTCGACCCGGCCCGTCACGCGCACCTCGATTTCAGAAACCGGGCCGGGCACCGTCCAGCCTTGCAGCAGGTCCCCGGCCCCGTCGCGAAAGCTGCCCCCCGCCACCCCGTCGGTCACCGTGATGGTCCAGTCCAGCGTCTTTTGCCCGTCGAACCGCGATGGCGTCAGGCGGTGGCTTTGGACGACGCGGCGCACCGGGCGGTCATAGACATAGCGCGTGACGTGATCGACCATCAGCAGCATCAGCGCATGTCCCCGCTCAGATATGTTTCATGCACCATCGCGGCCAGATCGGCGGTTTCGATGATGAAGCGCGACAGGAATTCGTGAAGCCCCTCTTCGAAGATCATGTCCTCGTTCAATCCTTCGATCTGCGATTGCAGCGCCGCCACCCGCGCCTGCAGGTCGGTCGGCTGGCCGTAAAGCTTGGCCAACCGCCCCAGATGGTTGTTCATGCCCGCCACGCAGGTGATCAGGGACCGGGGGCATTGCGGGTTCAGGATCAGGAAATGCGCGATCTTCGACGCGGTGACCTCGCCGCCATAGGCCCAGTGAAAAGCCCGGTGCGACGACAGCGCGCGCAACAGCGTGGTCCACTGATAGTTGTCATAGCCGGTCCCGACATATTCGATCTTCGGCAACAGGACGTAATACTTGACATCCATCAGTCGGGCCGTGCTGTCGCCGCGTTCCAGGTAGTAGCCAAGGTTCAGAAAGTTGTACCCGTCGTTGCGCAACAGCGTGGCATCAATCGCGCCGCGCATCATCGCGCATTGGCGCATCGTCCACTCGGTGATGCGGCTCAGTTCCAATCCGCTGCGCGGCTGGCGTTCAAGGTCGCGCAAATCCTGAAACGCGCCGTTCAGCGCGTCCCAGACCTGGCTGGTCAGCGCGGTGCGCACGATCCGCCCGTTTTCGCGGGCCGAGGTGATGCTGGCCGCAACCGAAGACGGGTTGTCACGGTCGAAGAACAACCAGCTTTCGATGTTGCGCGGCACCGCCTCGCCATACTTGGCACGGAACCCGATCGAGCTTCCGGCAGCCAGCAGCAGGCTGTCCCACTCGTTGCGGTACCCTTGCGCCGAAGGCAGCAGCGAGATGCGCGCGCCGACTTCCAGCAGGCGTGCGGCGGTTTCTGCCCGTTCCATGTAGCGGGCAATCCAGTAAAGATTGGCGGCGGTGCGGCTTAACATGATCTACTCCGCCAGAACCCAGGTGTCCTTGACCCCGCCACCCTGCGACGAGTTCACGACCAGCGACCCTTCCTTCAGGGCGACCCGCGTCAGCCCGCCGGGCACCAGTTCGATCCGTTCGCCGACAAGGCAATAGGGCCTAAGGTCCACATGCCGGGGGGCGATGCCCTGTTCGACAAAGGTCGGCGTCGTCGACAGGGCCAGCGTCGGCTGCGCGATGTAGTTGCCCGGATCGGCGAGGATCCGCCCGCGGAACGTCTCGATCTCGGCCGCCGACGACGTCGGGCCGATCAGCATGCCGTACCCACCCGACCCGTGCACCTCCTTCACGACCAGATCGCCCAGCTTGTCCAGCACATAGGCCAGATCGTCGGCTTCGGCGCATTTCCACGTCGGCACGTTCATCAGCAGCGGCTCTTCACCTAGATAGAACCGGATCATTTCGGGCACATAGGTGTAAACGGCCTTGTCATCCGCAACGCCCGCGCCGGGGGCCGAACAGATGCTGACCCCGCCCGACCGGTACACGTCCATCAGCCCCGGAATGCCCAGCATCGAATCCGGGCGAAAACACAGCGGGTCGATGAACGCATCGTCGATGCGGCGGTAGATCACATCCACGCGCTTCGGCCCTTCGGTCGTGCGCATGTAGACATATTCGCCCTGCACGAACAGATCCTGCCCCTCGACCAGTTCGACACCCATCATGTCGGCCAGAAACGAATGTTCGTAATAGGCCGAATTGAAGTGCCCCGGCGTCAGGATCACCACCACCGGATCGTGCCGGCACTTCTGGGGCGCGACAGACGCCAGCGTGCGGCGCAGGATTTCGGGATAACGGTCCACCGGCTCGATCCGGTTTTCGCGGAACAGGTCGGGGAACATCCGCATCATGATCTCGCGGTTTTCCAGCATGTAGCTGACCCCGCTGGGCGTGCGGCAGTTGTCTTCCAGCACGAAGAAATCTTCCGGCCCGGTGCGGACAAGGTCGATCCCCACGATGTGGCTGTAAACCCCCTTGGGCGGCACGAAGCCGACGACCGCCTTTTCATACGCATCGTTCTGGTAGACCAGCCTTGCGGGAATGCGCCCCGAGCGGACGATTTCGCCCCGTCCGTACACGTCGACCAGAAACGCGTTCAACGCCCGCGCGCGCTGCTTGATGCCTCGCTCCAGCCGCGCCCATTCCTGCGCGGTGAACACACGGGGAAACATGTCGAACGGGATCAGCCGGTCGGGGTCGCCCCCCTCGCCGTAGACCGCAAAGGTGATTCCGATCCGGCGGAACAGCGCCTCGGCCTCGGCCTGTTTCAGGTGGCGCAATTCGGCCGGCATCGCCTTGGTCCAGCCTTCCAGCCGCGCATAGGGGGCACGCACCGCGCCGTTCTGGTACATTTCGTTGAAATGGGCGGTCATGGGCTTCCGGTCTGTCCTGCTGTTCTGCGTTCCACTAAATCAGCCGCCTCCAAGTCAGGGAAGAGGCCGATTGCGGATTCTGCCATCGTGCAGGCAGTATGCGTGAATTTTGGGCGCAGTTGCGCGGCAGGCCCGTGACGAACATGCCTTGAGCCGACCGGCCGCCGGTCCTAGATACCAGTCAACCAGCAAAGAGGTCCCTGATGCCGATGTCCCTGCCCCGCCCGTTGTTCGACGCCCACACCAGCGCAGGCGGCTTCGGCGATCTGCCCGAATGGAATCTGACAGACCTGTACGCCGCCCCCGACGCGCCTGAATTCACCCGCGACATGGGCTGGCTGCGGCAGGCCTGCGCCGGGTTCGCGGCCAGCTACGAAGGCAAGCTCGCCTCCCTTGCTGCGGCGCAGATGCTGGACTGCGTTCAGACCTACGAAAAAATCGAAACGGTAGCCGGTCGCATCATGTCCTTCGCGGGACTGCGGTATTACCAGAACACGATGGACAGCGACCGCGCCAAGTTCATGGCCGACGCGCAGGACCAGATCACCGACATTACCACCGCGCTGGTGTTCTTCAGCCTTGAATTCAACCGGCTGGACGACGCGCATCTGGCAGGCCTTCTGGCGCAAAATGCCGACCTTGCCCGCTACAAACCGGTGTTCGACCGGATGCGCGCCATGCGCCCGCATCAACTGTCGGACGAGCTGGAGCGGTTTCTGCATGACGAATCCGTGGTAGGGGCCGCCGCGTGGAACCGTCTGTTCGACGAAACGATGGCCGGCCTTCTGTTCACCGTCGACGGTGAAGAGTTGAGCCTTGAATCCACGCTGAACCTGCTGACCGACCCCGAACGCCCCCGGCGCGAGGCTGCCGCGCGGGCCTTGGCGGGCGTGTTCGACAAGAACATCAAACTCTTCGCCCGCGTTCACAACACGCTGGCCAAGGAAAAGGAAATCCACGACCGCTGGCGCAAGATGCCGTCGCCGCAGCATGGCCGCCATCTGGCGAACCACGTCGAACCCGAAGTGGTGCAGGCCCTGCGCGACGCGGTCGTGGCCGCCTATCCCAAACTCAGCCACCGGTACTATCGGCTCAAGGCGAAATGGATGGGGCTGGACAAGCTGCAGGTCTGGGACCGCAACGCGCCGTTGCCAAACGACGATGCCCGTCTGGTGGACTGGGCCACCGCGCGCCAGACGGTGCAGAACGCCTATGCGGGGTTCGATGCGCGGATGGCAGACCTGTCGGAACCTTTCTTCACCAAGGGCTGGATCGATGCCGCGGTGAAACCCGGCAAGGCCCCCGGTGCCTTCGCCCACCCCACCGTCACGACCGTGCATCCTTATGTGATGTTGAACTACCTCGGCAAACCGCGCGACGTGATGACGCTGGCGCATGAACTGGGCCACGGCGTGCATCAGGTGCTGGCGGCGGGACAGGGCGAGCTGCTGTCGTCCACCCCCCTGACACTGGCCGAAACCGCGAGCGTTTTCGGCGAGATGCTGACCTTCCGCGCCCTGCTGGATGCCGCAAAGACCCCCGCCGAGCGCAAGACGCTGCTTGCGGGCAAGGTCGAGGACATGATCAA
>JAIYDJ010000060.1 GCA_027487575.1 Rhodobacter sp.
CGCCGAAATACTTCGTGATCGCCGCCGTCAGCGTCGTCTTGCCGTGGTCAACGTGGCCGATCGTGCCAATGTTGATATGCGGTTTGTTCCGTTCAAACTTTGCCTTTGCCATCGTGGCCGCCCTTGGATGAGGGAGCCCGCCCGGGCCCCGGTCTGCATGCGGCGCGACTTAAGCCGGAGATCGGGGAAAATCAAGCATTACTCTGCGGGGACCGGGACAGGCACTGCAGTCGGCGCCGCCGGGGGAGTGGGCGGAGCGCCCGCAGGTGCCGCGACCGGGGGCGGGGCGGCTGCGGGCACTGCGGCAGGCGTTGCGGCGACTGCGGCCGCACCTTTCGGCGGGAGGCCAAACCATTCGGGATTGTCGAGGAACCACTGTTCGATCCGCTTGGCCGCGTTGTAGGACAGAATCTCCATCTGCCGTTGCCGGTTCTGGGTCAGCCCGGAACCGACCATGGTTTCGGCCGACCCCTTTTCGAAGATGTGGAACTGCTTGCCTTCCGGGTTCAGCTTCTTTTGCGCCGCGTCGTCCCAGACGTTGGCGGTGATCACCAGGATCGACCTTGGTTTCAAGACGACCGGAACACCCGGAGGGGCCAGCGCAAAGGCCTCGACCGCGATGCCGATGTTGTAAAGCTTGTTGCCTTCATACCGGCCGAACCGGTCGTCCACCGCCTTCTTCAGCGCGGTTTCCCATTCGTCGGGCGTCGCCTTGCGCGACAACGGCACCATCTGCACCGTGTCGGCGACCACCACGTTCAGACCCAGCGCGAAATCGCCCAGCGGCACGGGTGGTTTGCTCAGATCATTGGTCTGACAGGCAGCCAGAACGGCCACGGCGAGCATTGCCACCACCCCACGCACCATTCTCATCCCGACGATCCCTTTCGCGGCGGCATGCCGACCCCGTTCGCATAGCGGCTGGCGACGTGGCGCGCAACCCGGTGCCCTTGGGCCGGATGGTGCCTGCACCGGCCAGCCCAACGTCACCCGGCGCAGATCGACTGCAGGGCTTGCCAGTCCTGGGCAGACAGCGCCGGAGTCGTGGTCCCGGTTCCGGCGGCCCGCGCCAATGCGGCCCGTTCTTGGCTTGCCGGGTGGGTCGAAAGATAGGAGGGCAGATCGCCGTCGATCTTGTCGATCCGGTCAAAGAAGGCGGCCATGCCTTGCGAACTGATCCCGGCCCGGGCCAGCAAGGCATGGGCAAAGGCATCCGCCTTGGCCTCTGCCTCGCGCGTGTAGGCCGCAGACAGCAGGTGATCACCCAGCAGAGCGATCACGAACCCCCCGGATGCATCGCCCAGCAGCAGCGACAGGATACCCGCCGACCCCGCGCTGCGAAATGCCAGACGGGTGGCATCCCGCGCCTCGACGTGACCGATTTCGTGGGCCAGCACGCCGGCCACCTCGTCGGGACTGTCCGCCTCGTCCAGAAGGCCGCGCAGGATGATGACCGGCCCCCCCGGCGCGGCAAAGGCGTTGACCATCGGGTGATCGAACACGCGCAACCGCAGCGGATAGCGCAGGTTCTGCCCGTCCGTCAGACGCAGGCGCAGCGTTTCCAGCGCCCTTGTCCCTTCCCCGGACGTGCAGGTCAGATCGATATCGGCCCCTGCGGCGAGCAGGCGTTCCATCTGGCCGACAACCGCATCGCCAAAGGCCACCTCACGTTCCAGAGGCAGATTTTCGGCCAGAGCATCGGAAATCCGGGGCAGAAACACGAACAGGATGATGGCGATCGCAAGTGCCGCCCCGGCGATGCGCAGGATCACCTTGCGGGTGGTGCCGGGCCGCGTGTCGCGGTGCATCAGTTTTGGTGCCGCCCCGCGCAACCATGCGATCAGCGCGGCATCCGAAATCACCAGTCGCGCAGGATCGCGGGGGGACTCGTCCTGGGTTTCGGCCAGAAGGGTCAGGGTCAGCCGGTCGCTCGCCGGGTCTTCCACCGCGCGCAACCGGTCCAGCGGCCAGACGACGGCCGACCCCTGCACGGGCTGGATGACCAGCCCCCGCAGATCGCGCGACGGCTGTACCCCGACCTCCAGGCGGGCTGCGGTCTGCCCGTCAAACCACAGACCGACCGCAGCGGGTGTCATCAGATCGCCCCGCCGATGTCCAGCGCATCGGCAAAGCCCTCGGCGTCGGCCCCCTTGTCGGCGACACGCTGACGGATCAGCGACAGGGCGGCGACGTTGCTGACGCTGATGTGGGAAATCATGTGCGCCAGAATCGGCTGGGTCAGCAGGGCCAGCGCAAGCGCCGCGACAAACACCAGAAGCGCCAGATAGGCCACCGCGAACAGGACCAGAAGGCCTACGGGCGGCGTGGCACCCGGCCCCTGCGAAACGAGGCCTTGCACCATGCCCGCTGCCAGCGCCGCAAGCAGACCGCCGACCACCGCCACAATCAGGCCGATCTGGAAACTGCCGACGATGTAGCGCCAGATGATCGTCCCGGTCTCTGGCTCGGCCAGAAACCCGATGTCCCGCCCAAGGGTCTTGTGGCTGGTCAGATAGGCAAAACCCTGCACCTGATAGTAGATCATGCCAACGATGAGCCAGACATAGCCGACCAACCCCAGCACGATCGCAAGCGGGGCGATCTGGGCGACCCCGCTCAATCCTGCGGCGATCAGCATGCCCAATCCGATGAAGATGTGCTTCATCGCGCCGTAAAGCCCCGTCCAGGTTCCGCCCTGCGTCATGCGGGTGTCACCATAGAAGGTGCGGTCGGTCCGGAACTTTTCGAGGCGGAAACGCATCAGGGGCGCCAGAAGGCCCAGACTGAAGATCGTGGCCAGCAGCAGCACGACGGCGCGCCAGGTGAAAGCCCAGGCCGCGTTTTCCATGCCGAACCGGATGCCGCGAAACCGCGTCCGCGCCAGACGGTAGCGCACGGCGCGATAGCTGGCGAAAAACAGCAACGGAAGGACGGCAAAGAATGTGCTGTAAACGACGATCAGCTGCGCGATGACTTCCGCATTGGTGCGCGGATTGACGATGAACTGCAGCCCGAAAGCAAAAAGGATCAGTTGCACAATTGCAAGGTAGACGGCCAGAACGACGACCGAAACCAGAAAGCCCAGAAACTTTTCCAGCCCGGTTCCGGTGTATTCGAACGCATCGCCGTCCAGCCGGGTCGAGGACCAGATGTAACGCCGGATGCGGGTCTTGGCCCAGAACCGGTAGATGCCAAGCGTGATCAGCGCCAGCAAACCGGTTCCGAAGGCCAGTTTGAACAAGGGCATGCCCTCGCCGTGGTAGGTTGCCTTGGTCATTGAAAGGGAATTCATCTCAACCTCGTTTGAAAAACTCGATCTTGAATATGGGGCCTATGTAAATCTGTTGTCACGCGGAAAGCCGCGCGGGGCCATTCTGCCCGCTGTTGCGCGCGCTGCAAGCCATTCCGTCAGATCAATTTCCGTGCGGGTCCTGCCGGCGGGGTCTTTCCAGGTCAGACCCTGCGCCAGCACAAAGGTCGTGGCGTCCGACAAGCCGCCGTCCTTGTACTTCTGCATCCGCACGCCCTTGCCCCGCGCCATTTCGGGCAGGTCGGTCAGCGGAAAGACCAGAACCTTGCGGTTGTCGCCCACCACGGCCACATGATCGCCCGCCACGCGGCGGCACAGCGCGGTCCTGACCCCGGCGGCCAGAGTCATCACCTGCTTGCCCGCGCGGGTCTGCGCCAGAATTTCGTCCGCCAGCACCACGAAACCGTCGCCCGCGGTCGATGCCAACAGCAGCTTTTCACCCGCGCGCCAGATCATCAGGTCCAGGATTTCGGCATCGGTCGGCAGGTCGACCATCAGCCGCACCGGCTCGCCCATCCCGCGCCCGCCGGGCAGGCTGTGGCCCGTCAGCGTGAAGAACCGGCCGTTGTCGGCGATCAACACGATCTTGTCGGTGGTTTCCGCATGGAAGGCAAAGCGCGCGGTGTCGCCGTCCTTGAATTTCTGTTCCGCCGTCAAATCGACATGCCCCTTCAACGCCCGGATCCAGCCCATGCGCGAACAGATCACCGTGATCGGCTCGCGGTCGATCATCGCCTCGAAGCTGACTTCCTCGGCCGGTGCGGCTTCGGCCAGCAGACTGCGCCGCGCGCCGCCGGGGGCGGATTTGCCAAAGCGGCGGCGAATGTCGTCAAGATCGGCGCTGATCCGGTCCGACTGCAGGGCGCGACTGTCCAGCAGGTCGGCCAGCCCTGCACGCTCGGCCATCAGCGCGTCGCGCTCGGCACGCAGTTCCATCTCTTCCAGCCGCCGCAACGACCGCAGGCGCATGTTCAGGATCGCCTCGGCCTGCACGTCGGACAATTCGCCCTCGCCCGGTTTCGGCGGCACATAGTCCGCTTCGGACGTTGCCCGCCTGTGCTTCTTGCCCCAGCTTTCCGCCATCAGCGCCCGCTTGGGATCGTCGTCATAGCGGATGATGTCGATCACCCGGTCAAGGTTCAGGAAGGTGATGATGAACCCTTCCAACACCTCCAGCCGCGCGTCGATCTTTTCGATCCGGTGCGCCGACCGGCGCAGCAGCACGTCGCGGCGGTGGTCAAGGAACGCGTGCAACACCTGCGGCAGGCTGCAGACGCGCGGCTCGCGCCCGTCGATCAGCACGTTCAGGTTCATCGAGAACCGGGTTTCGAGGTCCGAGTTGCGGAACAGCATCCCCATCAGCATGTCGGCTTCAACCGTGCGGGCGCGCGGTTCCAGCACGATCCGCAGGTCATCGGCGGATTCGTCGCGCACGTCGGCCAGAAGCGGGATCTTCTTGGTCTGGATCAGGTCTGCCAGCTTTTCGATCAGACGGGACTTCTGCACCTGATACGGGATTTCGGTGACCACGATCTGCCATTGGCCGCGCCCGAGGTCTTCCACCGCCCACTTCGCCCGCGTGCGGAACGCCCCGCGCCCGGTGCGATAGGCCTCGACGATGGCCGCGCGCGGTTCGACGATCACCCCCCCGGTCGGGAAATCGGGGCCGGGGATCAGATCGACCAACGCCTCCAGCGGCAGATCTGGGTCGCGGATCAGCGCCTGACAGCCAAGGATCAACTCATCAAGGTTATGCGGCGGGATGTTGGTGGCCATGCCGACCGCAATCCCGCTGGAGCCGTTGGCCAGCAGATTGGGAAACGCCGCAGGCATGACGACAGGCTCTTCCAGCGTGCCGTCATAATTCGGGCGGAAGTCGACGGCGTTTTCGGCCAGTCCTTCCATCAGCGTTTCGGCAATCGCGGTCAGGCGCGCCTCGGTGTACCGGCTGGCCGCCGGGTTGTCGCCGTCGATGTTGCCGAAGTTGCCCTGCCCGTCGACCAGCGGATAGCGGACGTTGAAATCCTGCGCCAGCCGCGCCATGGCGTCATAGATCGCCACATCGCCGTGCGGGTGATAGTTGCCCATCACGTCGCCGCTGATCTTGGCCGATTTCCGGAAGGCGCTGGTCGCGGTCAGCCGCAACTCGCGCATCGCAAAAAGGATACGCCGGTGCACCGGTTTCAGCCCGTCGCGCGCATCGGGCAGCGCGCGGTGCATGATGGTCGACAGCGCATAGGTCAGATATCGGTCCCCGATCGCGCGAGACAGCGGCTCGGCGAGCGTGATCGGCTCTATCTTGGGGTCTTCGGTGCTGTCGGACATGGATGGGGTGTAATTCGCCGCCCGGCCCCGGTCCAGCCGGAAAAGCGTGCCCTTGAAAAGTCTGTCCGGCATCGCCTTTTTTGAGGGCGAATCTGCACGAACCATGCTAACCGGCAGATGAAATGCTTGTTCGGGTGCAATATGTTGCGACTTACGATTTTCTTGTGCGGCGGATTGTTTCTTGTTCTTCTGATTGCCGGTGAGGATAACGGGCAGGTCCGGCAGGGGCTGCTGACACCGCCCGTGACGGCCGAGTACACCCTTCCCGAAGTGACGCCCGTTCCGGCGGCAACGCCCGAGCCGCAGGTTTCCGAGGCGGTCTTCATTCCTGCCCAACCCGTCCGGCCTGTGCGGGTGGACCCCGAACCGCAGCAGGTCGCGGCCGTCGAACCGCAGCAGGTCGCGGATGTGCAACTGGTCGAAGCGGAACCCGCGGGCCGGCTTGCGGTCGTGACCGCCCGATCGGTGAACGTCAGGTCCGGCCCATCGACCGGCAACCAGGTGATCGGGCGCTTGACGCAGGATGAACAGGTGCTGGTCGTCTTCGAACCTTCGCCCGTGCCGGGGTGGAGCCTTGTGCGCATCGAAGGGGATGGGATCGAGGGCTATGTGGCGACCCGGCTTTTGAGCGAACTGACGCCCTGACCCCTTTGCTTTGCACACCCGCGCGGCTATCGGGGTTGCCAGCACACGGGGGCGGCACATGGCGCAGCGATCCATTCTGATCACCGGATGTTCGTCCGGCATCGGCCTTGATGCGGCCCGCGGTCTTGCCGCACGGGGCTGGCGCGTGTTTGCAACCTGCCGCAAGTCGGCCGATTGCGAACGCCTGATCGCCGAGGGGCTGGAAAGCTTCCCGCTGGATTACGACGACGAATCCAGCATCGCCGCCGCCGTCGCCGAAGTGCAGGCCCGCACCGGCGGCACCTTGGACGCGCTGTTCAACAACGGGGCCTTCGCCTGCCCGGGTGCCGTCGAGGACCTGCCGCGCGGGGCGCTGCGGGCGATCTTCGAAACCAACCTCTTCGGCTACCACGACCTGACGCGCCGGGTGATTCCGATCATGCGGGCGCAGGGGCACGGGCGAATCGTCAACTGTTCGTCGGTGCTGGGGCTGGTGGGCCTGAAATGGCGCGGCGCCTATGTGGCAACCAAATTCGCGATGGAGGGGCTGACGGATGTGCTGCGGCTTGAAATGGCCGACACCGGCATCAAGGTCATCCTGATCGAACCGGGGCCGATCGGCACCCGCATCCGCGAGAATGCCATCCCGCATTTCGAACGCTGGATCGACTGGCAGGGCTCTGCCCGCCGCGTCGAGTATGCGGCGCTGCGGTCCCGGCTTTATGAAAGCCGCGGTCCGGACCGGTTCGAGCTGACCGCGGCGGCCGTGACCGCCAAGCTGATCCGGGCTTTGGACGCCCCTTCCCCTGCTGCACGGTACTTCGTGACAACGCCGACCTACATCTCGGCCGCGCTCCGGCGGTTGCTGCCCACACGGCTGCTGGATTGGGTCATGGCGCGCGGTTGAAAATTGCCCTTCGCTTTTCGCGGGAAGCCGCCTAGATCATCAACATCAAAGGGGATGGCCATCATGGGTAACGATCCGTTTTTCATTCTTGCCGTGGTGGCGTGCCTCGTTGTCGTCGTGATCCTGATGATCGGCATCGGCAGCCTGGCCCGCGGCGGCGATTTCAACCGCAGGCATTCGAACCGCCTGATGCGGTACCGTGTGGCCGCGCAGGCGGTGGCGGTGCTCTTGATTGTGGGCTTTGCCTGGTGGAACAGCTCGGGGGGGAACTGATGGTCGTTCTGTCGAAAATCTACACGAAAACCGGGGATGCCGGAGAAACCTCGCTGGGCAACGGCGCGCGGGTGGCCAAGCATTCGATGCGGGTGACGGCCTATGGCACGGTCGATGAAACCAACGCGACCGTCGGGCTGGCCCGTCTGCACACATCGGGCGAGATGGACGCGGCGATGGCCCGGATTTCGAACGACCTGTTCGATCTGGGCGCGGACCTGTGCACCCCCGACATGTTCAACGACGCCAAGGCGGAATACCCGCCGCTGCGGATGATCGCCGGTCAGGTCACGCGGTTGGAGCAAGAGATCGACGCGATGAATGCCGTGCTGCAACCGCTGCGCAGCTTCATTCTGCCGGGGGGCAGTGTGCTGGCGGCGCAGATGCACCTGTGCCGCACCGTCTGCCGCCGGGCCGAGCGGCTGGTGGTGGA
>JAIYDJ010000116.1 GCA_027487575.1 Rhodobacter sp.
ACAGTTCGTGCACGTCGGAATGGGCCTTTTCCACCTCATCCAGCAGAACCACCGAATAGGGTTTGCGCCGCACCGCCTCGGTCAACCGCCCGCCTTCGCCATAGCCGACATAGCCGGGAGGCGCGCCTTTTAGCAGCGACACGGTGTGCGCCTCCTGGAATTCACTCATGTTGATGGTGATGATGTTCTGCTCGCCGCCATAGACCGCTTCGGCCAGCGCCAGCGCCGTTTCGGTCTTGCCGACTCCGGAAGGTCCGCACAGCATGAACACGCCGATCGGCTTGTTCGGGTTGCCGAGCTTGGCAGAAGCGGTTTCGATCCGCTTGGCGATCATCTCCAGCCCGTGATCCTGCCCGATCACCCGTTCCTTCAGCCGGTCGCCCAGCGTGAGAATGGATTTCAGCTCGTCCGACACCATCCGGCCCGCCGGAATCCCGGTCCAGTCCGAGATGACCGAGGCGACCGACTGTTCGTCGACATGGCTGTAAACCATCCGGTCATCCGGGCTGTGGCCTTCCAGCATGTGGGTCTTCTCGGCCAGTTGGCCGCGCAACGTGTCCTTGTCGGCATCCTCGGCGGTCAGCGAGGTGCGCAGGGCAAGGATTTCGTCGACCATGCCCTTTTCGTTGGTGTACATCGCCTCGGCCTCGATCAGGGCCGCCTCTGCGTCGGTCTTTTCCGACAGCGCTTCCTTGATGCGGTCTTCGTTCACTTCGCCCAGATCGCGCTGCGCCTCTTTGGCAGCAATCTCCGAGGCGAGGGCGGCGATCCTGACCTTCAGGTCCTGCACCTTGGCCGGAGTGGTGGACTGGCTGATCGCGACACGGGCGCAGGCGGTATCCAGCAGCGACACGGCCTTGTCGGGCAGTTGCCGCGACGGGATGTAGCGCGAGGACAGGTTGACGGCGGCCACCACCGCCTCGTCCGAAATGCGCACGCCGTGGTGTTTTTCCATCGGTGCAAGGATGCCGCGCAGCATGTAGCAGGCTTTTTCAATCGAAGGCTCGTCGATGGTGATCGGCTGGAAACGGCGGGTCATCGCCGGGTCTTTCTCGAAGTACTTGGCGTATTCCATCCAGGTCGTGGCCCCCACGGTGCGCAGGGTGCCGCGCGCCAGCGCCGGTTTCAGCAGGTTTGCCGCATCGCCGGTGCCCTGCGCGCCCCCTGCGCCCATCAGGGTGTGGATTTCGTCGATGAACAGGATGATCGGCACGGGGCTGGCCTGCACCTCGTCGATGACCGAACGCAGGCGCTGTTCGAACTCGCCCTTCATGCTGGCACCCGCCTGCAACAGCCCCATGTCCAGCATGAACAGCTTGTTGCCCTGCAACTTGGGCGGCACGTCGCCGGACGCCAGCCGCTGGGCAAAGCCCTCGACAACGGCAGTCTTGCCCACACCGGCCTCGCCGGTCAGGATCGGGTTGTTCTGCCGGCGGCGCAGCAGGATGTCGATGATCTGGCGGATTTCCTCATCCCGGCCCACGATCGGGTCCATCTTCCCGCTTGCCGCGACTTCGGTCATGTCGACGGCAAACCGGCCCAGCGGAGTCGATCCCCCGCCACCCGGCGCGCCCGCCGCCGCCGCAGACCCGGCCGCCGCGCGCCCGATGCCGGTGCCGTCCATCGGGCGCATATCTTCTTCGTCGCTGTCCTTCCAGGCTGTCCGCGCCTCGTTCACCAGCATGTCGACGTTGATTTCGCCGAACACCTTCGACATCTGCACCAGATCGCGTTTCAGCGTGGTGTTCTTCAGCGCGGCCACCAGGGCGTGCCCGGTCCGGATTTGCGCCTCGCCGAACAGCAGGGTGGCATAGTGCCAGCCGCGATCCAGGATATCGACCATCTGTTCGGAAATGGCCGGCATCTCGGTCGCGTTCTTGCGCAGGGCGTCGATCACCGCGCCAAGGTCTTTCACCAGCTTCGCCCGGTCCAGCTTGAAATGCGCCAGGGTGGCAGACAGGTCGGATTTCGGATTGGCCGCGATGTGGAACAGCCAGTGCGACAGTTCGACGTTTCGGTTGCCTTCGTTCTTGGCGTGACGCATGGATTGCAGGAAGGCGTCATACCCGACGCGGTTCAACTTTCCGGCAACTGTTTCAAGACTGATATCGGCCATGGTGTCTGTCCCCTTTCAAATGCTTTTGTTTCAACCGTTTTTCATCGTTCCGACGAAAAAGCCGCGTCGGTCCGGTAGGTGCCCGGGGCACCCTTGGGCGGGTCGATCCACCCGGTCCAGCCAAGCGCGCCACCTTTGCCCAATGCCATGCCGCGCACCTGATCGGCAGGCAGCGCGGGGGCAATCTCGACCTCGGTCTCGTGGCCGAGATAGCGGAACAGGATGTCGGTCAGCCGCGCAAAGTTGACCCCACCCGGCAGATAGCTTTGGTATTCCGCCAGACTTTCGGTCTGCACGGCCAGCCGGATCTTTTCGTTGATCCCCTGCACCCGCGACCCCAACCGGCAGTTCACCCCAAGCGACGACCCTGACGCGCCCAGACGGGTCAGGTCCGAGGCTTCGAACGGCAGCCAGGTCGGGATGTGTTCGTCGATCCTGACCTGCACCTTGCACAGCGCCTCGATCAGCCCTTTCAACCTGCCGGGGCTTTTGACCCGCGCCATGGCCAGCCCCGCCAGCGGAAGGCGCGACCCGTCCTGAACCCGGTCGCGGCCTCGCAAGGGCAGGTTGGCCTGTCCAATGAAAGCCCCCAGATAGGTCTGGAACCGGTCATCGTCGGGATGGTCGAACTGGGTGATGCCACGCGCGTCCGACCAGGCCCGGAAGAACAGTTGTTGAAACCGCGAGGTGAACAGGTCGGCCAGCCGAACAAAGCTTTCGTCCTTGCCCAGAAACCACTGGTACACCTCGGCGGTGGTGTTCAGCGGCAATGCACCCTGTGGTCCGAAGTAGCCCAGAAAATTGGACCGCACCCGCTGGGTTCGGCCCTCTTCGTCGTCGAAGTGGGTCACGTTGCAGTCGGGAAAGGCCAGAAACGGCTCTTGCCCCAGACGAACGCTTTCTTCTTTCAGGCTTCGGTTGCGGCCGATGCGGGGAAGGTCCGGGCGTGACCGTTCGATGTCGCGCATCAGCGCCAGAAATCCGAACCCCGGCGGATGATCGCGCAGGGCGCGGCGGCGGTCGGAGACGGGCTTGGCGGTCTGGGGGGTGTCCGTCACAGCAGCGGCCCCTGACCTGATCGGGGCGGCCAGGTCTTGACCAGGCCCCGCTGATCCGACCGGATCACCACTTGCGTGAAGCTGTTGATCGAGGCGTATTCCGCCATGAACCGGTCAAGAATCGCCCCGATCAGAAAGATGCCCGATCCCTCGAACGCCCGTTCGTCAAAACGCAACGTCACCTCGGTGCCCCGCGCGGCATGAAAACCGCCGGCGCGGCGGATCGTGCGCGTCACGGGGCGGCTGGAAACCGCCTTCAAGCCCTGCAACTGCCGTTCGGTGACGGTCGAGGACACATCGACGAACAGCGTCAGCAACTCGCGCAGCGCAGCGGCCTCGTCCCGGCTGCCGCGATTGTCGATTCCCAGAAAGTTCAGCGAGAGAAACGAGATCAGCCGCCAATAGACCGGCCCCGCGCTGGTGCGATGCGCTGCGTTCTTTTCCAGTTCCACGACGCTTTCGCGCGGCGCCGTCGGCCCGGCAATACAGCGCAGCGGCAGGCCCGTCGCATCGTTCATCTGAAAATCGGCACCGCCCTGCGCGATGGGCAGATACTGGGGCAGATGGCGGTTGGAACACAACAGCTTGATCTGCAGGCGTTTCACCCGTTCCGCGCTGTCCAGATGCCCCGGTTCGTACAGCGACACAAAGGTTTCGGTGCCGGTATAGCCCTGCACCTGTCCAAATCGTTTCTCTTTGGCAGTCAGACGGCGCGGGCGCTGCTTTGCCGTGAAATACAGCGCCTCGCGCGGCTGCATCACATCGGCGGGCACCCCGTAAAGCGGGTGCACGGGCACCTTGTTCGGTACGCCCTGATAATAGGCAAAGACCTCGCGGATGCGGTGCACCTCGTAATGCGAGGTGGGGCTGCTGTCGGCGCTGACCAGATAATCATGACGCCGGGTGTCCAGCTTGACCTGGCTGCAGTTCTCTTCGAACAGATTGATCGCGGGCGCGGCGAACAGACGGAAATGGTCGGCACCGACCCGCGGTGGCAGGCTGGGGCGGACCTGATCCAGCTCGATCAGCAGGTCGAAAGACGCCCCGTCGATCTGCGGAAACAGCTTCTGCAGGCCGGTCAGACGGAAACCGAGAAACTTCTGCGGAAACAGGAAGAACTCGCGCAACAGGGTGAAGCCGCGAAACACGCGGATGTCTTCAGGAAAGATCGCCTCGTCGCCGTCGAAGCCGATCTGTTCGATCATGCCGGGGTCAAGGCGGATGAAGACAGGATCGCCGCGATGATCCAGGGTGCGTACCGTGATGCGGGATACATCCCTGAACAGATGTTCATAAATCGCGATGCACTCGCTCTGATCGCCCGAAAGGTGCACCGTCACACTGTCGGCCTTGATCTTTTGCATCGGGCGGCCGGGCTGATCCTTGTTCGCCGAACTGGCGGGACGCAGGAACGACAGAATCAGACCTCCCGCCGTTGCGGGCCCGACGTCCAGCCCCAGCGCCTGAAAGGTGGCCGGTCCGCTGACGAACCGGGCCGCGCTGATCCGCAGCGGCCACAGGACCAGCGGCGCGGACAGCCGGAACCGGCAGGAAATCCGCTGATCGCGGTCGACATAGCGCGCGTCCAGATAGCTGCCCGGCGGAAAGGCGGTGCCCGCCTCCAGCAGGTTGTCGCCGTAGGCCGGTTCGGCCTGCACCATGATGGCGCTTGGCGTCGGGGCCATGAAATTGGGCAGCAACTGGTCCAAGAGCTCGGCGGTGAACGTCTCGAACTCGGTGTCCATCTTCAACTGAACGCGGGCAGCCATGAAGGCCGCGCCCTCCAGCAGACCGGCCACCGCCGGGTCCAGATTGTCCTGTGTCAGCCCGCCCAGCCGTTCGGCAATCCCCGGATAATCCTCGGAGAATTCCTTGGCACCTTCATACAGCAGGCTCAGTTCCCGGTTGTATGCCTCAAGGAATGCGCGGTTCATCCCCGCACCACCAGATTGGCCAAGGCGACCTTGCCGACGCCCGTGTCGATTTCGGCCACGAACTCAAGCGGTACATCGACCGGGCGCGCCGCCATTTCTGCCGTGATGTCGAAGGAAACGCGCTGTTTCTGATCCGCTGTCTGACTGCGCAGTTTGATCACCAGCGTTTCGGCGATCAGCCGCGGCTCATGGGCCAGCAGCGTCGCCCGCAGGTCGCGTTCGATCCGCTTGCTTTTGAAGTCTTCGGTGGTCAGTCGGGTCATGTCCTGCATGCCGTAGTTCAGCACCGACTTCTGCACATAGTCCAGCCCGTCCAGCGGCTGGGCCGCCTCAAGGTGGATCGTCCCCATCAGATTGCCCAGATCCTGCGCCAGATGTTCGCGCAGGGTCGATTGCGTTGCGCCGTGCCGCCGTTCGATGCTGCGCTGTGACAGAATCCGTCCGCCGTCTTCGGCAAAGACCCAATCCTTCTTCATCGCGTCCCGCTCGCGCGCAGCCTGCCGGAACACATTCATGAGGGAAACCTGGAAAAGTCCGTCACGCTCGGCCATGGGCGGTCATCTCCGCGCTGGGGTGCTGACTGGACCGGACGCATTCATGTCTGCACGGTTCAATGGGTTCGGGCAGGCAACGCTCCGTCGCCAATGCGGTCGGTTGCGCTGCCTGCCCGGTCTTGATGTGACCTAGACCACGTTCGTGTTGGTCGACATGTTGTATTCCTTTGGCACCGGAGTACCCTGACCACCCGTCGGGGACTGCGGCCAGTAGGTCAGCTTCAAAGCCTCGAAGTTGAGCGAGAACTGCTCATTGATCAGCGTACCGCCGCCACCGCCGGAACCGGTCTGGTAGGACGACACGATGACCCGGGTCATTTCGAACTTGAAGTACAGATAGGGTTTGCCACCGGCCTTGCGCACGAAAAGCGTAGCCCAGTCGATGTGCACGCCCGTGGCGCAGTGCATCATGAGGTCCGGCGAAGAAAGGCAGATGGTCTTCGAGAAATGCATGTCCTGCACGTTCGAACGACCCGCGCCACCGCCCTGGCCGGTGCCAGAGTTGAAGCCACCCTGCTGGGTAATGCCCCAGGAATAGCTGTCGATGTTGATGTATCCGCCCTTGTATTCCGCGTCGTTGTCTTCGCCCTTGATATTCGGGCCCAGTTTGAGGTGAATGTCGGTTGCCATTTTAGTCTCCCTTTCAATGGATTTTCAGGAACGGGGCAAGCTACCCGATCCCGTCTCAAGCACCTTTGGGCAGCTTGGACACCAGGCTCATCCCGATATCCATGCCCTCCAGTTGGTAGTGCGGACGCAGAAAGAATTTCCCCATGTAGTAGCCGGGGTTTTCTTCATCCGCAACGATCTGCACCTTGGCCGCAGCCAAAGGCAAAAGCGCCTTTTCGCGTTCCGAGGCGGTCGCGGGGTTGCCGTGGACGTACTGGTTGATCCAGCCCTGCAGCTCGCGTTCAAGTTGCTCGCGTTCGCGACCCGACCCGATCATGTCGCGCACCATGCACTTCAGATAGTGGCTGAACCGCGAGATCGCGAAGATATACGGGATGCGGGCCGACAGGTTGTCCGAGGCGGTGGCTTCAGGGTTCTGGTACGCCTTCGGCCGGTACAACGACTGTGCGCCGATAAACGCCGCGCGGTCGGTGTTCTTGCGGTGGATCAGCGAGATCAGGCCCGACTTCGACAACTCGCCTTCACGCCGGTCGCTGATCGCGAATTCGGTCGGGCATTTCATGTCGGTCGACCCATCTCCGGTGTCGAAGTTGTGCACCGGCAGGCTGGCCACTTCGCCGCCCGACTGCACACCCCGGATCTGCACGGTCCAGCCATATTCCTTGTGGGCACGGTTGATGTTGACCGCCATCGCGTGGGCGGCGTTCATCCAGGCGTAGTGCTTGCCCTCGTGCCCGTCGGTGGTTTCTTCGAAGTTGAACTCATCCACCGGTTCGCCGTTCTGGCCGTAGACGTTGCGCGACAGAACGCGCGGCAGCGTCAGGGCAAGGTAGCGCGAGTTTTCCGAATCGCGCAGCGAATGCCAGCCAGCATAGTCTGGCGTGTCGAACACGGTCGACAGGTCGCGCGGGTTGCCAAGTTCATTCCAGCTGTCCATGCCCAGAAGGGTCGGGGCGGCAGACGAGATGAAGGGCGCATGGGCCGAGGCGGCGATCTTGCCCAGATCACGCAGCAGCCGCACGTCGGCCGCCGAGTGGTCAAAGTAGAAATCACCAACCAGCGCACCATACGGCTGGCCGCCAAGCTGACCGAATTCGGCCTCGTAGATCTTCTTGAACAGCGGGCTCTGGTCCCACTTGGCACCCGGATAGCCGCGCAGTTCGCGTTCAAGCTCGGCCTTTGACACGTTCATCACGTTGACCTTCAGCGTCGCGTCGCTTTCGGTGTTGTTGATGGTGTAGGCAAGCCCGCGCCAACTGCTTTCGATCTTCTGGTATTCGGGGTGATGGATGATCTCGTTGACCTGAGCCGACAGTTTTTCGTCGATCTTCGCCAGCATCTTGTCGATGGTGTCGAGAATGTCTTCCGAAATCACCGAGTCATCCGACAACGCTTCGCGCACCAGAGTGCTGACAGCGTTTTCGACTTCCTTCGCCGCCACGTCGCTGCGCGGCTTGAAGTTCTGCTTCAGGATCGCCGAAAACTCATCAAGTTCACTCAGCGCGCCACCAATTCCTGCGCCTTGGTCAAGTTCCGTTGCCATAATGCATTTTCCCGATGATGTTCAGACACGCGCGTTCCGGACCCGCAGCCGGGTCCGGTTGTCGATCACTCTTCCTTGGGCGTTTCGCCCGTCTTGCGCTCTGCAAGGGCCGACATCAGCTTGGGGTCCGCGAGCAGCGCCTTGAGCTGATCCTGGGCGGCCGACTTGCCGTTCATGTAGCGCTGCAGGTTGGCTAGTTGCTGACGCGCTTCCAGAAGCTTGCTCAGCGCCGGAACCTGACGTGCGATTTCACCGGGGGTGAGGTCTGCCATCTTCTTGAACTGCAGTTCGACAGACAGCTTGCCACCCTGATCCGGATCCAGTTTGTTCTCGACGTTCAACGCGACACCGGGCGCCACCGATGCCATGTAATCGTCCAGAGTGTCCGATGTCACCGATGTGAACTCGCGGTCCACGATCGGCGGCTTTTCCTTTTTCGACGCGTTGCCCGAAAGGTCGGACATGACCCCCATCACGAAGGGCAGTTCGACTTTCTTGTCCGCTTCGATCGGGTCCGCATAGGAAATCTGAACCCGCGGCGGGCGGTTACGCTTGATAAATCCGGTTGCAGAATCTGAGGAAGCCATAACAATCTCCATCTATACGCCATTATAGAACCGCAAACTTGGCCTTCGTGTCAACAGATTTGCATCGCCTCGCAGGTCAGGAAGGCGGCAGAAGTTCACGCACGATCGCGTTGAAGTCCTTGGTCAGCATGTTGCGCGCCTTGAACAACAGGATGGTGATCGGGCTCGCGGGTTCGCGGACCCGGAAGTAATCTTCGATCAGCTTCAGCGTCGCGGCGGCATGGTCGCGGGAGACGATTTCGGGCATCTCCTCATCGCCCTCAAGCGGCGTTTCCCACTGGTCCGTCGGCTCGAAGGGCGCGTAGGCGACCAGATCGCGCATCCGCGACATCGTCATCATCATGTTGTTGTCGCCAAGGTTCAGAACCGCATAGGCCGAGGTTGTCTCGAGCAGGGTATCCATCGCCTCGACCAGAGGCCGCCCCACCAGTTTGCGGGCCTGCATGACCAGAATCAGTGCCACAGACGACGGTTCGCGCCGGGCGAAGTAGGTTTCCACCGTTCCAAGCATCCGCCACGCGGCGCGATGGTCGGGCAAACCCGCAGGAGTGGCGGACACGGTGAACGACATCGCACCGGCCTTGCCCGGCTCGCCCGCCGCGCCATCGCTGTCGGGCGTCCCGTCCCCGTCTTCATTCGGCCCGGCTTCGGTCGATCCGGCCAGATCGGACCGGGCTTGCAGGATCATGTCCCTGACGTCGGTCAGACGGCCGCGAATCCGGTCCAGCGTGGGCGTGAACCGCCCCGGTCCGGACTGGCAAACCGCGTCGATCGTGTTCAGCGCGTCAAGCAGCGCCGTGATCTGCGCATAAAGCGCATCGACGGCCGCAACGTTTTCCGAACTGCCAAGCGCGCTCAGCACCCCGCCGGAATCGCCGGGCGTTTCGCCCTCGCGCGGGGCGATCTTGCCGGTTCCGGTGGCAAAGACACGGTACAGCACGTCGCCGTGACGCTTGTCGGTCAGCAGGGGCGTGTATTCCAGCGGGGCCGTGATGGTGGCAAGCGAGTTGAGTTCCTCGATGGCATTGCGGCGATCCACCGGATCGGTGGGGTGCACGTCCTCCGGATAGGCCTTCAGCAAACCGGCCACGCCCAGCAAAGCCTCGGCAAACCCTTTGAACCGCCCGGCCAGGGCCTGAAACTTGGCTTCCAGCGCCAGAAGCCGCAGATCGCGGCTGCGTTTCAGCAGCGCATCGATCTGTGCCGTTTCGGCTTTCTGGTCAATGGACTTGGGATCGAACAGCGTGCCACGCACCACGTTGAAATAGCTGGTGGGCAACCGGTCTTCGACGTTGAAATAATAGTCGATGAAATCGGGATCATCCGCGGAAAGCAGGTCTTCGCCGCAGGGCGCATCCGGCGAAACCGGCTTCAGCAGATCCTCAAGCCGCATGGCCGGGCGTCAGTGGCGGCGCGTCGCCACGCGGACCGGCGCGGGGGCCTTTGCCGTGACCAGCAGGATCGCGGCAATCGGCATCAGACCAAGGGCAAGGATCAGACCGGACATTGGACCACCATATTTGCAAACCGACTCAAAGCCTAGACCCGGCGCAGGCGGCGGTCAATGCGCCTAGCCTTCGATCTTTTTCAGCGCCACGTCATAGGCGTCGGCAAAGTAGTTCAGAAACACCGTCAACATGCCATGTTCGTGCGGATGCGTCTTGGCATCCCAGCGTTCGACATAGGTTTCCCACGCGCGCGACTTCTTGGATGACATGAGGCCCGCCGTCGTGCGCTCTTCGATCGACTCGGGTGACAGACCGTCCAGCAGGTTGGCCAAAGCGGGCTGCAGGGCGGCCATCAGCGCCATCTGGTGACGGCGGATGTCATCGAACCCCTGCTGATACGCGGCTGTGGAGTTCAGATAACTGTCGGGGCGTTGCACGAACATCGTCAGCAGCGCCTCGGTCGGGTTCGGCTTGAACTTCAGCGGGCTGTTGTTCATGCCGCCTATCATCGTGCGGCTGCCGCTTTTTACCATCTGCTTGGCCTGGGCCCGCGCGCCCAACAGCGACATGAGTTCCTGCGTGGCGATTCGAAGCGACTTGCCGATCTCTTCGCCGGTCTGCCGCAGATCACCGCGGGAAAGGCTGCCTGACGGCAATCCCGCGCCGCGGCAGATCGCATCCAGAAACTCTTCGGTCCCGCCGCCCGCGTGAATCTCCGGTCCCGGGGCGGATTGCGGGGGGGCGGTGGGCGGGGTCTGCCGGGGCGGAGCGATGTCGGCCATCGGCAGCGGCACGGCGCCGAATCCGGGTTGGGGGGCAGCGACGGGCGGTACGGGCGAAAAGGCGGGCAGGGGCGCATCTGCCGGGGCCGCGGCGGGAAAGGCGGGCGGGCTGGCCGGGCGTGCGATCTCGATCAGGCTGTCGCCGTACTGTCCGGCCAGCGGCGTGACATTGCGGTTGGGCGCGGGCATCGGGGTTGGCGTCGGCACCATGGCCCAGGGATCGTGCGCGGCGGCGGGTTGGGCAAAGACGGGTGCCGCAGGGGGCATCTGCGGGGTTGCAGACCCCTGCGCCGCAAATCCCTGTCCGCCGAACCCCGGCGCCGCAGACCCTTGCGCCGGATCCTCGATCAGCACGCGGATGATGTAGTGCCCGACCTGCAGCCGGTCGTTGTGCGTCAACTGGAACGGAGAGCTGACCCGCATCGACTGGCCGTAGACAAACGTTCCGTTGGTTGACACGTCGTTCAGCAGAAACTTGCGGTCGCGGTACTGCACCTCGAAATGGCGGCTGGAGATGTGTCGTTGCGGATCGGGCAGCGTCCAGTCCATCGCCGAATCCCGACCGACTTCACAGCCACGCGCCATCACCTTGAATTCAAGCGGCCCGCCATCCGGCAGGAAATCGAAATTCTCGATTCGCAGCGTCAGTTTCATGTCAATTCCAGTGACTTGCGCCACTCATTTAGCGCGGTCTGCAGCGTAACACACCACACCCGTCGCAGATTTTTCGCAAGGGGTCATCCGCCAAATCTGCGTGACCCTACCCGCTTCGGGCCAGAACCTCGCCAATGCCCACATAATGGTCAAGCATGCGGCGGCGTCGGTCCTGCGGCACGCGAGCGAGTGCCGAATGCACACCCGCGTTCAGCGCACGGCCCCGAAGATAGCGCGGCACCTGCACGACCGGAAGCCCGGGTCCCGACATCGATCCGCCAGTCCACCCGGTGCCAAGCGCCAGCCAGCCGCCCGGACTGCGCACCGTTTCCTCCATCCCGGCATCCAGCGCCGCATAGCGGTGCGCCTCGTCGGGTTCGGCCACCCAGGCGGCGATCCGTGCCATCATGGCGCGATCCTGATCGCTCAACAGATCGGGCAGTGCCTGCAGGCACTCATGGCTCCACCAGACAGCGTGACGCGGTTGCAGGCAATAGGCCATCAAGGTCACGGATTCCTCGGGCGTGCCGCCTGCCGCAAGATGCTTGACGAAGTCGAGGCAATGCATGTCGGGCCGGGGGCGGCTGACGATGTCCTGGCCGATTTCAGGCACCCAATCATACAGCTCCGCCACGGTCTGGAACTGAAGGCCGGGCGCATGTGCAGGCGTCAGCGGGGCGTGCGTGTCGGTCCTTTGGGTCATGGTCAGTTGATCGTTACCAGCGGGCTCTGGATCTGCAAGACACCTCCCGAGGTATGCTTTGCCATGGCAGACCCGTTGGTTTCCAGCTGCGCAGAGGCCAGGATTTCCACCTTTACCGCCGTGATCTTGATGCCGGTGTTGTCAATGGTGATCGAACTGGGTCCCACCTTGATCTCGATCTTGGTGGTCGAACTGATGGTCAGCTTGTCGGTCACCGTCTTGTCTTCAGTGCCACTGACCGTGACGGACCGCGCGCCGATCACCTTGGTCTTTTCATTTCCCTTGACCGTGTGTTCCGAATCCCCCTTGATCTCATGCTTTTCATTGTTCTCGATGGTGACTTCCAGGTCCTTCTGGCCATGGATGCGGATCAACTCCTCTCCGGATTTGTCATCGAAGACAAGCTCGTTGTACTGATCGCTTCCGCCACCCATCGTCTGCGTCTTGATCCCGCTGATCGACTTCTGGTCAGGCAGATCGTAGGGTGGCTTGTTGGCTTTGTTGTAGACGCATCCGGTGACCAACGGTCGGTCAGGATCGCCCTCCAGAAACTCGACCACCACTTCCATCCCCTGACGCGGAACAAATATGGTGCCCCACTTCGGGCCGGCCCACATCTGCGAGACCCGGCACGGCATCGACTTGGCGTTGCTGTCCCAATGGAACTGCACGGTGATCCGGCCGTACTCGTCGACTCCGCCGTCCATTCCGTCAATCACCAGGGCAGTGTGGGGGCCGCGCACATTGCCGCGCGGCGTCACGCGCTCCGGTGCGATGGGCGCAGTGTCCCTGGTCAGCGAGAAATACCCCTCGTACACCGGTCCATCGAAACCGCCCGAACGATACCTGCTCTGGGTGAAATGGTGATGTGCCGAAAGACACACGTATTTGCCGTTGTCCGTCGGGTGGCGCGACAGGGTGAACATCATGCCTGCGCCCAGACTGGTCAGATTGCCGTCGGCGCGCACCGTGGAATCTGCCGTGCGGAACGCATCCAGCCGTCGCTGTGAAAGGGTGCGCCCAACACGGTCTTCCGTGAAGCGGCCCGGAAAGTCGTAACTTTCCATCGGGGCCTCTGCGAAGGTCTTCCGCCCGTCGGCCGTGGTTTCCAGCTTTGTGCGGGGAAACTTGAAATCGTAGTCCAGAAGCCGCACCGATCCGGTCGTGACCATACGCTGCGGCAGCCAGGTGTGAAACCTTTCGACCCTGCCCTCATGCGAGTTTTGCAGCGGAACGAAGTGGCGCACGTCACCTGGTGCGGTGACAAATCCGTCGGTCGAATCCGACATGACCAGCATTTGCTTCCATTCTGACATCTGGAGGTGGAAATTGATGCCATACTCTTCCAGCAGGCGACGTACGAAGTTCAGGTCGCTTTCGCGGTACTGTACCGTGTATTCCAGTTCCGGGGTGGGTGTGCGCAACTCGAACCCGAAACCGCTGCCGGTGATGCTATGGTACTCTCCCAGAACACTCTCGATGATCTTCTCGACGGTCATCTTGGTGAAGATCCGCGACGTTTCGCGTCGCGCCATCGCCCATATCCACGGGCGCAGTTCGAATTCGTAGAACAGGTACTTGCCGTCCTGCCCAAGAAAGCGCGCGGCAAACACCGTCAGATTGAACCATCGGGTCCCGTGCAAGGTGTTCAAGGCGACCCGCATCGGCTCTCCCAGCAGCTTGTCCAGATCGACGGCCTTGTCCTCTGCCACGGCCCGAATGCGAAACATGCTGATGTCGTTGATGAACTCGGTGCCCGAAAGCTCTTCAAGCGCCAGCGTGTCTTCGGGCAGCGGCGTCAGCAGCCGACCGACTTGGGATTGCTGAGAAATGTTCGGCATGCGATATCCACTTTCAATCAGACAAAATCAAACCGGGCAGTTGAGGAAAAACACCTCGATAACCCCTACAGGGTACAGAACGGTCGGCAGTCTGGCAACACGCCCGCGCGTGTCCGGTCCTGGCGCTAGTTTTCCAGCCGGAAAAAGCCAAGACCCAGCGCCGTCGGGCCCTTGTTGTCCTTCATTGCCACCTCGATGAACGGCATCAGCGACTTGGCGGTCACGCCGTTCGGCACGCCTTTCAGCATGTCCAGCGGCGCGTCGGTCGCCATCACCAGCACCACCTGCGGCGCGGGCGGGGCCCCGGCGGCCATGCTGAGCGTGAAGGTGAAGCTTGCGCTGCCATCCGATGCCTGTGTCACGAAGGGTTGCAAGTTGGTCGCCCCCCCGCCGTCACTGAACAGGAAGGCCGAGAAAGGCCGCCCGTTGATGCCGTCGACCAGAATCGTGATCCGGCCGCCGCTTTTGACCGCGTCACCCTCTTCGGCACGCCGTACGGTCAACGGGGGCATATCCGCGGACTGCCGGCGGTTGGCAAAGTCGAGAACAGGGCACTGGGCCTCATTGATCAGTTTGGGCGCCACGTCGGGCTCGCGCTTCAGGTCCGTGGTGTAGGCCCGTGCCAGCGTTTCCAGCGGGGCGGTCGATGTCGCGAAACCGTCGATCGTCAAGGGCTCTGCGCCCGATGCGGCGCGCAGATGGGTGCACTCGGGCACCTCCACCTTGGCAAGCCATGCCAGGTGTGCCGCCTGTGGATCGCCGGAATTCGCCGCAGCCTGTCGCGCGGCCTCTTCTTCGGCGGCCTTGGCCGCTGCCGCATCCGCCTCGGCTTTGGCCTGAGCTTCCGCTGCGAGCCGGGCGGCTTCCTGTTCCTGTGCCAACCGGGCAGCTTCGGCTTCGGCTTCGGCCGCCTGCCGGGCTGCGTCCTCTTCGGCCTTGCGTTGCGCGGCGGCCTGTTCTTCCGTCAGCTTTGCGTCGGCTTCGGCCTTGATCCGGGCGGCTTCTTCGGCAGCCAGCCGGTCGGCTTCGGCGGCGGCATCCGCCTGCCGTTTGGCCTCGGCGGCCGCCTGATCTGCTGCGGCCTTGTCAGCGGCGGCCTGATCGGCTGCAGCCTTTTCAGCGGCGGCCTGATCTGCCGCAGCCTTGTCTGCCGCAGCCTTGTCCGCCGCCGCCTTGTCTGCCGCCGCCTGCTCGGCTGCCGCTTTTTCCGCAGCAGCTTTTTCGGCCTCAAGGGCGGCCTGCGCATCCGCATCCGTCTGCTGAAGGGCCGGGTCGTCGGTCTGCACAGGGTCCGTCCCGAAGACCCCCCCGAACCAGGCCGCACTTGCGCCGCCTACCACGACCAGCAGACCAACAACGGCCAGCAAACCGCTGTTGCCCTTTTTGGGCGCGGCAACGGGATTCTGCTGAACCGCCTGCGTTGGGGACTTGCCCGGCGAGACGGGTGCGCCGAACGGGCTGATATCCTCGGGCTCGTCAGGGGCACCCTGCGACAGCGGTGCCTGTGTCATGATCTGGGGCGCGATCACGGTGGCGGGCGAAGCCGTTGCCGGGCGTGCCGTGACCGGCCCGGCCGTAACCTGGCCGTTCGTCGGCACTGACCAATCGCCCGACCCGGGCATCGGCGCCGGCGAAGGTGGCGGCGGGCTGGTTCCCGTTGATTGCGGCGGTTGCGACGTGGGGACCACCGGCAGCACGCCGCCGATCACCGTGCGGTTCGGGTCGGGTGTTGCGACCTCGACCACCGGGATCAATGCCGGACTGTCCAGCGCCGCGATCACGGCGGCCATTGTTGCGGGTCGCTGTCCGGGATCGGGCTGCAGCATATAGCGCAATAGCGGCAGCAATTCGGGGTCCACACCGGTCAGGTCCGGTACCGACGCCCGTTTGCCGACGGCGTCCACGATGGAATCACCCATCTGGATCACCTTGCCCCGGCTTGCCGCCGCGACCAGCAGGGCCAGCGAATAGATGTCGGACCGCCCGTCCACCAGCCCGCCAAAGGCACCCAACTGCTCCGGCGCAACCCAGTTGAACTTGCCCGCGAACTGGCCACCCAGCAGCGTGCCACCGCCGAAACTGGCGCTTTTGGCGATGCCGAAGTCGATCAGCTTGGCATGGTCGACCGAGCCTTCTTCCAGAATGACGTTGTCGGGCGACAGGTCGCGATGGACGACGCCCGCCCGGTGCGCCTTGTCCAGACCACCGGCCACCCGGCGGAACATCACCTTGACCTCGTCCAGCGGCATCGGCCCCTGTTCGACCCGTTCGCCCAGCGGCGTGCCGGACACGAACTCCATCACCATGCAGGGCCGCCCGATGGACCGGTCGATGGTGAAGGTGTGATAGCGCACAATCGCGTCATGGCTCAGACGCGACAGCACCGTCGATTCCTTCTGGAACAGCGCCACGATCTTGGGGTCATGCGCCAGGGCGGGCAGCACGATCTTGATCGCCACCGGTTCGCCGTTGTGGATGTTGCGGCCCCGGTAAACCTCGCCCATCCCGCCAGAATTGATCAGCTTCTCGATCTCGTAGGTATCCATGATCAAGGTGCCGGTCGTGACCGCCGTCACCGAGCCAAGCGGCATGACCGGCGGCACCGAGGTTGTGCGGGGTGGATTGGAGGTGCCGTTCGTCATGCTGTCTATGCTTCCACGTGCCATTCGTCGCGACCGGTGTGACGCGCGTTCTGCGGGACAAGAGTTTCACTGGCGGCCCGTCTGTCCAGACACCGCACCACCATGACCGTGACATTGTCGCGCGCTCCGCGGGCCAGGGTCAAGGAGATCAGATGGTTGCAGGCATCCTGCGGGTCCATCCGCGACAGGGCGTCAAACATTTCGGCGTCTTCGACATGTTCGGTCAGCCCGTCAGAGCACAGCAGAAACACGTCTCCATGCATCAGCGCGCCCGGAACCTCGTCGGTCATCGGTCTGGCATGGACGCCGATCGCGCGGGTGATCACGTTGCGCCGCGGCCAGGTCTGCGCCTGTTCGGGGGTGATCGCGCCGTTGCGCAAAAGCTCGTTCACTTCGGTGTGGTCCATGGTGACCTGGCGGAACTGGCCCTGCCGCAGCAGATAGATGCGGCTGTCACCCGACCAGATGCAGACGAAATGCCGGTCGAACGCCAGAAGCGCCACAAGGGTGGCCCCCACCGTCGCCCCGCCCAGCCGCTGCGATTGGGCCTGGATGGTCGTGTGGGCGCGGGCCAGCCTGTCCATGAAGCGGGCCTGCAGGTCTTGCGGAGACACGGCGCGCCCGACGCTTGCCACCGAGTCGCGGATCGCGGCGCTGGCGAATTCGCCCGCCTCGTGCCCGCCCATCCCGTCGGCCACCACCCAGACCCCTGCCTCGCCCAGATCAAGGTAGGCGTCCTCGTTGTGGTCGCGCACCACTCCGGTATCGGACCCGGCCCCAGTTTCGAACAGGAAAGCAGTCTCGATCATCCGTTCCCCCGAAGCGCGGAATTTCCCGGCAGATTAGGCGCAAATCCAAGCCTCTGCCTAGCCCTTGCGCGGACCTCATGCATTTGCGGACACCCCGCGCAGAAACCAGGCCAGAACCGGACCGGGCGGCAGGCCAGACCCTGCCCAGACCTGTGAATACAACAGGCGCGGCACTGGCGGGGGCATTGGAATTGTCACGACCACGGGTGCGTCCTGATGCGCAGGGTCGGCGGCCATCGGCGCGGCGAACAGCCCCAATCCTGCCCCGGATGCGAAAGGCGAGTCATCTTCTGCCGACGCCATCGGCAGGTCCCAGGCATCCGGCTCCGGTGCAGCAACGGTTGCGTCCAGTGCGGGTTCCGGCGGTTCTGCAGGCTCTGGCGCGGCAACCTCGGATGGGGCAAGCACCTGCGCCTCGGGTTCTGGCATGGCCGGTTCAGATTCTTGAACATCCAATGGTGCCACGGCCATCGCGGGCTCTTCTACCGGCGCGTCCTGCCCTGCAACCCACCAGTAGCTGCGCCCCGCCACTGCCCGCCGGTGATCGGTCAACGCGATGTCGGCCAGAAGTTCGGTCAACGAAGAGCCGGGGCGCACGGCCCAGAACGCATCCGGCCCCGGTTCTGGCTGACCCTCCACCGCGCCGGGCAGGACGGCGCCGGTCAACAGGTCGGACGGGGCGGCCAGATCGCGCCGGGCCAGTCCCACGGCCAGATGCGCGGCCATCGCATCATACCAGCCGCCGTCGCTTCCAATGGTCGGTGCGGGCACCCGCGCGGCCTCTGTCCCCGCGCACAGAAGGACCAGCGGAAACCGCCGCCCGACCCGGTCCTGACTGGCAGCCATCACCCCCGCCACCGGCTGCCCCCAGATCGCTTCGCCCAGCCAGAACCGCAGCACCGGCGCATCCCGCCAGACCTGTTCCCAGGCCGGACCCAGATCGGCCCGCGCCTCGGCCAGAACGGCGTCCAGCCAACCCTCCAGCAGGCCTTTCAGGGACGGCGGTATTCCGGCTTCCAGAAAGTCGCCCTTGGCCGGATGCTTGCCGTAGACCGCCAGCCCCATCGTCACAGCCCCGTCGGACAGCGGAATTCGGAAAATTCCGACAGGTTGAACGGATTGATCAGCGCGTTGACCCGAACCTCGTAGGTGATGTTGCGCCCGCCCACGACATAGCTGACCTGCAGCACATCGCCCGCCTGCCGCGGACTGCCATCGCGCAGGAACTGCAACAGCGCCCATGGTCCCTGATACACCACCTGACTTTCGCGGTTGTTCAACTCCGGCAGCAGTTGCAGGCTGACATTGCCCGCCCCGCCCGGCCACTTGATGGTGACAGGCGTGTTGCCGACCTTGCGCATCTGGATCGGCTGATCGTCGATCACCAGCACCGACTGCCGGATGCGGTCATGCGCCGCCGTCTGGTTCACCGTCACGTCCAGCGCCACCGTCGTCGCACCGCCCGGAAAGAACGCCTCGCGGATTTTCGCCGCATGTTCGAACTGGCGCAGCGTCTGCAAGGACAGCCGGTCGGCCAGCGGGCTGTCGGTGCGCCAGGTCCAGTCCTTGGCCCCCATGTTGGCATGCACCGCCAGATAGGTGTTGAAGAACCGGTCCATCGCCCCGTCGGGCCCGAAAAGCTGGGCAAATTCCGACAGCGGCACCTGCCGGTTGGGGTTCTGCGAGAAGGGATACCGGCTTGCGATGGTGTTTTCGCAGATCGGCACGACCTGGTTCATCAGTTCCTGGTTCATCGTGGCGATGGTGGTTGCCGCCGCGTCGCCTTCGAAATCGCGGATGGTCTGTTCCACCATCCGGCTCAGATCCGGCGGCAGGCGCGACGCCGTGGTGCGCAACTGCCCGATCAGCGCGGGCATCTGGGCTGAAGCTTCGGCCTGACCGAAACTCGCCGCCAGAACCAGCACCTGCTGGATACCCTCGAAACTGGCCAGCAGCGCATCAATCGGCCGGTTGCCCGGCTCGCCCTCCATCAGGGCGTGATAATCCGCGAACTGCGCTTCGATATCCTCGCCCGGCACTATGGGGGCCGGGCCGCCGGTGCCGATGTTGCCTGCGCGCTTTTGCGATTTGCTGGCCGCCAGCACGATGTCCAGTCCGATCTTCGACAGGCCGTTGGTACGCCGCTGGATCTGGTCCAGTGCCTGCGCGCCACCGACTTCCACCGTCGCATCAAGCAGCGCGTTGTCCGCCGGTACGATCCCTTCAAGCGCGGTCGGCTCGGGGGCCTGCGTCAGCCGGGTTTCGGCCGAGATCGCCTGCACCAGCCGCAGGATGGGCGACGTGGACGGCGAGGCGGCCGCCCCCAGCGCCACATAGGCCGGCTTGTCGGCCGCCATCGGCGCCAGCTTGAGGTTCTGCAGAACCGCCTCCCACGCCGACGTGTAATCGTCGCGGTAGCGGTTCAGAAGTTTCGGCCCCAGATTGGCAAGCTGCTGCGCCACCTGCGCCTCGGCGGCCTGATCGCCCAGCACCCACTGTTCGCTTTCCAGCTTGATCGCCACTTCGGCCAACTGGTCCAGAAAGAATTCGTGAAAGCCCTGATAGGTGAACAGCGCCGGCACCGTCAGTTCCGACAGGTCGCTGCCGTCCACCGTTTCAAATACCAGCCGCGCATCGGCCCCGGTCCGCTCGATGATGTTGAAATCGGGCACCCCGGCAAATGGCGCCGTCGCCACGATCAGCGAATAGGCCTGATCGGCAACCTCCATCCGCGCCAGAATGACCTCGGCCTTGCGCACGAGGTCGGCGTTCAGGTCGACGGTGGGTTCGGTCCGGTCGTCCAGTTCCAGCATGGCCTGAAGGTGGTTTTCCAGCATGACCCGCGCCGGTTCCTGATTGACGCCGGGGTACAGCACCTGTTCCCAGTCGTTGCGGAACCACGCGCGCACCAGATCGTCCTGCGGTGCCGGGGCGGCCCCGCCCAAGAGCTTGTAAACCTTCAGTGTTTCATAGATCGCCAGCGTTTCGTTGACGCCGACGAAGGTCTGCAACTGCTCTTCCACCCGCAGGATCAGCCGGGGGCGGAACAGCCGCTCCAGCCCCTGGGCATAGCTGTCACGCGCCGACTGCCGCAGCGTGCCGCGCTGGCTCAATCCGAACCCTTCGGACCACGTACCGGCTTCGGTGGGGTTGTCATACCCGGCGGGCATCGTCCGCAGAAGCTGCAACTGGTTGCCCACGCGCAGGAAATCGGTGTCCTTCACCTCGGTCGCCGAAAGGTCTTGGGCTGCCGCCAGTTCGTAGTCGGCCATGGCCGCCTGCGCCGCACCCACCAATGCGCGGTTCTGGAAATAGCTGTAGGACCATGCCGATAGCAGGCCGACCGAGGCCAGACCCATTCCCGTATTCACCGCGATCCGGAATACCGAGGCCCGGCGCACCGCCTTGCGGTCATAGCTGACCCAGCCCTGTTCGCCGAAGATCACCGTCTTCATCAGGTCGTGCAGGAAATAGCTTTTCCCCTTGCCCGACATCAGGCTGCTGGCATCGCCGCCGAAACTGCGGCCCATCGCGCCCAGGACCTGATCGATCGGCGTGCCTTCCTGTGTGCCACTGGTGAAATAGAACCCCCGCAGCATTGCGCTCGTCTTGTAGCGCGTCGGTTCGAACACCTGCCGCAGGAAATCGACCACCGTGTCCTTCAGGATCGCCATCTGCCCCGGCAGTCCGAAGATCGCGATGCGGTTGACCCCGTCAGATTCTTCGGACAGCCGGTCGATCACCTCGTCCGACAGGCGCGCCACCAGCGCGTCAAACTCTGCCGCGGCCTTGGCCCAGGTCTGTTCCTTGCGGTTTTCGGTCTGGAAGGTATGCCCCCAGACCTTCTTGCGCCGCCCCAGCGCAAAGCTGCTGAAGTACTCGCGGAAGCCGGAAATCAGATCGGCCTTGGTGAACATGACGTAGACCGGGAAATCGACCTTCAGCGTCTCGTGTATCTCGGCCAGCCGCGCCCGGACGGTTTCGGCATGAGCCTTGATCGCCTCGGGTTCGGCGCGCATCAGGTCGGCAACCGAAAACGCAAGGATGACACCGTTGATCGGCTGTTTCGGGCGGTTCTTCTTCAGCAGGCTCAGGAACGACCCCCAGCTTGCCTTGTCGGCCACCGAGTCGCTGTCCTGCGTGGTATAGCGGCCAGCGGTGTCGATCAGGATCGCCTCTTCGGCAAACCACCAGTCGCAATAGCGGGTGCCGCCAAAGCCTTGCAGTCCACCCTTCTGCTGTTCCACCAGCGGAAACTTGATGTCGGCATTGACCAGCGCGGTGGTCTTGCCCGATCCCGGCGGGCCGATGATGACGTACCACGGCAGGTCATAAAGATAGTTCTTGCCGCCGCTGGTCTTTTTCAGCGTGGCCAGCGCCCCGCCCATCCGTTCGGCGAGTTCCGCCCCGTCGCCGGTTGGCGGCACGTCGGCGACAAGCGCTTTTTCCATCCGCCGCTGCGCCGCCCGGCGGATCAGCCAGCCCACCAGAAACCACGTCGCGATGATGGCGGCCAGACCGCCGATCAGCAGGGCCTGCACCCAGACGGGTTCGAAGGGGCGCGCTTCGCCGATCCCGATCAGCGGCCCGGCAAAGATCACCACCAGCGAAAAGGCGATGAAGCCCACAAGGATCAGACCGTACTTTACCCACTTCATGACAGGCTCGCCCCAGCGTTCATTGCAGCGTCTCTTCGCGCTTGATCATGATCTCGACCCGCCGGTTCAGCGCGCGACCTTCGTCGGTCGCGTTGTCCCCGATCGGATCGGCGTCCGCCTTGCCTTCCACCACGAACCGGGTCGGATCGTCGATGCCGGTCGCCAGAACCTTCTGTACCGCCTCGGCGCGCGCGACCGACAGGTCATGGTTGTTCTTGAACCGCCCGCGCCCCGACATCGGGACGTTGTCGGTATAGCCGATGATGAAGACCGGCCCCGGTTCGGTGTTGATCACCGCCGTGATCCGCCCCGCCAGATCGTTGAATTCCTGCTTGGTTTCGGCCTTGCCCGTCGCGAACAAGGCCGCGTTGTTCACCCGGATGAAGATGAAGTCACCCTTGACGTCGATCTGCACGAGGCCCGAGTCGAGATCGCCCTGCAACCCGTCGCGGATCCGGTCAAGCTGGGTCGATGCAGCCACGATCTGCTTTTCGCGCTCTTCCGCCGTGACCAGCGGCGTGAAGGCCGCCGTCCGCGCCAGCGTCACCGATGTGGCCGGGTTGATCGCCAGCAACCGCTGCGACACCGCGTTGCCTTCGGCCGATATCAGCATCGACAGCCCGAAATAGGCCCCCAGCATGCCCAGCCCCAGAACCGACCCCACCACCCACAAGGGCGTGCCGCCAAACCGCCGACGCCCGCCCAGAATGACCGGTTGCCAGCGCGGAGAGATGTCTTCGTCGGGCCGGCTGGTGACCTTGCGCAGGGATTCGTAGATCATCGCGCGGATGCGGGCCAGTTCCACCGCCCCGTTCGGCGCGCTGCGGTACTGCCCCTCGAAGCCCAGCGACAGACAGGTCAGCGCCAGTTCCAGGATCTGAAACCGCTGTGACGGTGATTGCAGGGCCTTTTCGACCTCCTGAAAGAAGCCGACCCCGGATGTGCGCCGGTTGAAGAACCGCGCGACCATCGAATACTGAACCCAGACATGCCGGTCGGTACCGGGGATGTTCTGAACGATGTCATCCGCCGTGCCGCACAAGAGATACTTCGCCACCTGTGTTTCGTGGTTGTCGATCCCGGCTTTCTGCAGGTTTTCCTCGAACACCTCGATTTCGCGCGTGACGTATTCCATCAGCGGGATGGCTTCCATTTCCACCATCTGCGTGCGCAGGCGTCCGAACAGGATCAGCAGATTGGCCGCCGCCGCCAGCATCGGGCTTTTCGGTCCCCCGGCACCCAGCCCCTTGGCCATCAGGGCCTTGCGCAGGTCGATCTTCGGGCCGGAGTGGGTGTAGTTCGTCGCCTGCGCCGTGCTGGCATCGGGAAAGAAGCCGTCGCTGGCGGCAAAGGCCCCGTCCACGCGTTTCTGCTGCGGCTGCTGGCCGAACCCGCCGGGTTGCTGATATCCGCCGCCCTGAACGGGGATCGGCGCGGGCGTGCCGAACCCCCCGCTCGGTGCGCCCCAGGCGTCGTCCACCGGGGCACCGCCGCCCTGCGGGCCAAAGCCGCCACCGCCGCCAAAGCCGCCGCCACCGCCGAACCCGCCCGAGGGCGGCATCGCCCCGCCGATCACCGTCGCCTGATTGGGCGAGGCTGGCCTGCGCGGCCCGCCAGGCAGCGGATTGGCCGGACCGGGCATCGGGCTGGGGCTTGGCGTGCCCAGCGATCCCCCGATCACCGTCTTGTCCTTGTTGCTCACGACCGGTTCTCCACGATGGCCCACAGCTCCATCTTCAGGTCAGGCCAATCCCCCGCGAAATGCATGCCGATAGCGGGGGCCGTCGAGAATTCGCGCCAGAGAGGCGAGTTCTTCTCGATGATGAAATAGACGTTCCGCGACACCGCCCGGATCTGGCGGGGCGGGGTGGGGATATGCACCAGCTCGATCCCCGGCAGGTTGTTGTTGACGATCTCGGACATCCGGGTGTTCGGGCCGACCTTGCACAGTTGCGGAAACTGCTGCTGCACCAGGGACAGCGCGCGCGAGCTTTCCACCTCGACCACAAAGGTCGCGTCGCGGAACAGGTTGCGGTCGGGCACCTGCGCCAGATACGAATTCTGCCGCACCTGCACCAGATCCAGCCGCGTCGCCCGGCCCACATCGCGGCTCAGAAGCCGCTGGATGTCACGCACCACAGGTTCGATGCAACCCTTCAGGTCGGCGTGGTCATAGGGGTCGTAGGGCGGTGCCAGCCGTTTGTCCTGATCGAAGGTCCAGAGTTCGCCCGAGAACCGCAGCAGTTCCTCGAACAGGCGTTCGGGGTGCACATAGCGGCTGGCGCGCAGATGGCGGAACACGTTGACCTGCCGGTTCAGCACCAGCAGCATGAAGTAATCCGTCGCCTGCAATCCGCCCGCCGCCGTCGGATCGGCGGCATAGCGGGCAAGGCTTTCCAGCTTCGTCTCTACCCAGCCGATCACCCGGTCGAGCCAACCCAGCGTCACCTGATGCGCCGTGATGGTCAGCACCGGAGGCGGAAAGGCGTCATCCAGGATCACCACGTTGTCGCGCACCTCGACGATGCGACCGATCTTGATGCACTGGTACCCCGGTTTTGCGGTTTGCCGGATATCCAGTTCCAGCCGCGGACTCGCAATCTCGATCTGCTGTTCCAGCCGCAGCGCCGACGCGGCATCGGCCACGGTTTCGGCCCCCAGAATATAGCGCGTCGCCAATCCGGCCTCGGTGTCCATCGCCACCTCGCGTCCGTTCATCGACTGATCCGGCAGCGTCAGCCAGATGTGCAGCCCGTCACTTCCCGCAGGCACCTCCACCGCGCGGGGCAGGGGCGACACGGCGGGGCAGTCGAAGGGCGTGCCGTCGGCGAAGATACCCGCCACCAGCGACAGCTCGATGCGCCCCTGCTGCAGCCGGTCGCGGTTCACCCGCATCTCCTCGATTCCCCAAGGGTAGGGCGACACATGCCGCGTGCGCGCCTCGATCAGCTTTTCAGTGTAACGGTCGGCCTGCTGCAGATGGTGGGGTTGCAGGAACAGCCCCTCTTTCCACGCGACCTTGCTGAACCAAGACATCCTGCCCTCAATTTCCTGCCAGACCGCGAAGGGTCCGAAATTCCAAATCCCGACCATCGGGCGGGACGGCCAATTGCCCCGTATTCCCGATGTCGACGTTGTCAGTTTGCGTCCAACGCCTTGCCGGATCAAGTCTTGTATTGCCGACCTGCCCGGCGGATGGCCGTGCGCAAACGGAAACGGGCGCGGCCTGTGCCACGCCCGTTTCCCTGTTATCCCGAACGGGTCAGAACGACAGGCGCACCTGTGCCGTCAGGCTGTAGGCGTCGCTGACGTTGTCACCGAACCGCGCGTCCGCCCGGATGTTGGCGTTCAACTGCTTGGCCCCGGCGGGACCGTTTTCCAGAACCTTGACGAAGTTGACCCCCAGCGACGCTTCCGCAAACCCGCCGATGCCATCCAGCGTGATCGGATTGGCCGCGCCGAATTCGTCGTTGAAGGTCGCTTTCCGGTCGCCCGAGAAGTCGTTGTAGTAGTTGCCGCTGGCAAACATCGTCGTGGCCGACGTTCCCGTCGGAGATACGGTGGTCTGCGCCAGCGTCGCCCCGAAGAACCCGATGAACGAGTTGAACGGGTCGAGGACCAGCGATTCATCCGCACCGATGCCATCGGCGTTGAAGGTCACCGTATCCCCCGAGGTCCGCGAATAGTTGAACCCGATGGTCGGAACCAGGCTGATGCCCTTTTCCTCGTTCAGCGTGGCGCGGTAGTTGAACCGCGCACCGATGGTCGAGGTGGTCGTGCTGAACTTTTCGCCGTCGAACCCGATGCCCGTGGTGTTCTTCAGGGTGAAGTCGGTGTTGTCGAACCGCACCTGCACGTCACCCGAAATCTTGTCGCGGCTGGCGGCGGCATAGATCCCGACATAGGTCTGGTCAAAGTCGCTGCCCGAGGTGCCGGTGACGCCCGACGCCGGGTTCAGCGGGTTGACGAACACGTCCTGCTCGGTCGAGCCATAGTTGACGCCGCCCATGATGCCGATCGCGCCATCCCAGCCGTTCGCATAGCGCCCGTCGAAGCAGCCAAAGTCATAGCCGCCCTGCAGACCGAAATAGCGCGCGTCCAGATCGTTCGACACGCTGACGTCGTTGCTGCGCGACGTGCCGGTCACGGTCGCAATCCCGCCCGTCGCCCGGGCATAGCCGCCGGACGAACAGGTTTCCTCGGCCGCGAGCCCCGATACGAACGGGCTGGTCGGACGGTTGACGATGCTGGCGATCAGCGATTGCGTGATGGAGGCCGCCGAGGCGATGCCCGAAATCGCGGGGTTCACCAGACTGACGACCTGACCCAAATCGCCGTTCTGCGTCAGAATGCGCGAGATGCTGCCCGACGACACAAGGTTCGATGTCAGCGTGGCATTGGCGTTCAGACCACTGAGGACCGTGATCGCGTCTGTCACCTCGTTGCCGGTCACCGTGAAGGTCACGTTGGCCGCCGTGATGCCGCCCGCCGTCGAGGTGACCCGGTCCGACGCCCCGATCGGGGTGCTCAGGTCCAGGTTGGCCAGAACGCTGCCCAGATTGCCGACGCTGACCGAGTCCACGGTCAGGCTGTCGCCCGTGCCGCTGACACCGGTCAGATTCAGCGTCCCGGTGTTGCCGAAGGCGCTGGCGATCGTCGACCCGCCCACCACGTTCAGCGCCGACGTGTTGTCAAAGCTTGCGCCGTCCACCGTGGCCGACGTCAGGTTGAAGGTACCGCCGTTGGTCACGTTGCCGTCCAGGGTGGCACCGCTGCCGATGTTCACGGTGCCCGAGGTGTTCGTCAATTGGCTGATGGTGCCTGCGTTGCCGGCCAGCAGGTTGACCACACCGCCGGTGTTCGTCAGCCCGCCGTTCAGCGCGCCGCCGGCGGACAGGTTCACCGTCGATCCGGTTGTGACCCGTGTCAGACCCGCGACGGTTCCACCGGTGGCGTTGAAGGTGCCGGTGCCGTTCGACATGCCGACATCCATCGCCCCCAACAGTTCCCCGGACAGGATCAGCGTGCTGCCGCCGTTCACTTCGGTCAGGCCGGTATAGGTGTTGACCTGCGACATCGTCACGGTGCCGCCCGTCAGGGTGACGCCGCCACCGCCTGCGCCCTGAATGACCGATGCGATGGTTGTCGTCGCGCCGAGGCTGCCGAAGGTCAGGCGGCTGGCGTTCAGATCGATGACCGTTCCGACCGATCCCGCCAGCGACCCGATGGTTTCGTTCGCATTGACCTCAAGCCGGCCACCGGTCACCGTGACCACACCGCTGTCGAGGATCGCGGCTCCGTTCGCAAGGTTCAGCGTGCCACCCGCCACTGTCGTCGTGCCCTGATAGCTGTTGGTATTGGCCAGCGTGGCCTCGCCACCCGTCAGGGTCAGCCCGCCCGCGCCCGATACCACGCCGAGGATGTTGGAGAACGCCCCCGCGATCCCCGAAGGGGCCGCCGGGAAGGACGCGCCGGTCGCCGTGCCGTTGATGGTCAGCACACCGGCGTTCTGCGCCAGGGTTGCCCCGGACGCCAGATTGACACCCCCCACCGTTTCGGACCCGCCAAACACGATGGCCCCGGTTCCGGTGCCGACGACGCCGACCGTCGCGTTCAGCAGGGTGCCCCCTGCCGTGCGGAATGTGCCGCCCGACGCCGCGCCGACAAAACTCGCCTGCGTGCTGCCGCCACCCGAGATTTCTATCGTCCCGGTGTCGGCCCGCATAGTGCCGGTCATCGTGCTGTCGCCGGTCAGGGTCAGCGACCCCGCACCGTTCTTGGCAAGCAGGCTTGCCGCCCCGCCTGCGACAATGCCGGCATAGGTGGTCGTGTCCGGCGCCGCGCCCAGCACGGTCAGGGCGTTTGCGTTCAGGTCCACCGTGCCGCCGGTGCCGCGCAGCGATCCGACTGTCTCGTTCGTCGCAACCTCCAGCAGACCGCCGTCGACCACCAGCGCCGCCGCATCCGAAATCGCGGCCCCGTTCGTCAGGGTCAGCGTGCCGTTGGATAGCGTCGTATCGCCCAGATGCGTGTTCGTGCCCGACAGCCGGGTGTCGCTGGTGCCGGTGACGGTCAGCGCGCCATTGCCCGAGATGTTGCCGGTGACGTCGGACAATCCCGTATTCAGCGTCAGCACCGAACCGGCCGACAGTGTGATGGCGCCGGAGTTCGAGATGTTGGCGATGCCTTCGTCGCCGCCGTCGACCAGATCGAACGTGCCGTTGTTGAGGATGCTGGCCGAGGTGGTCAGGGCCCCGCCGTCAGTGCGCAGCGTCGCCAGCGCGTCGATGGTGAAGTTGACCCCGGTCTGCCTGCCACCTTCGTCAAGGAACAGCACGCCGCCGCCGACGGTCGTGCCGCCGGTGAAGCTGTTGGCAGCGGTCATCGTCAACGTGCCGGTGCCCACCTTCTGCAGCGTGCCCGCCCCCGAGATTGACCCGCCGAAGGTCGAGGATACCGCCGGTGCGCCCGCGATGACAGCGCCCGCCGCCGTCGTGACGATGCTGCCCGCATCGCCGGTCAGCGTACCGGTCGTCAGGGCCGCAGCAAGGTTCAGCGTCCCGCCGTCCGCATCCAGCGTGCCGATCGTGTCGGCCACGTTGGCATTGACGATGCCGCCCGTCACCCGCAGCGTGCTGGCATTGCCAAGGTTCGACGTCCCGCTCAGCGTGACCGTCCCCGCCGTCACCAGCGTATCGCCGGTAATGGTGCCGGTGTTGGTGAACAGCGCCGAGGAGTTGTGCGTCAGGCTGGCCAGCGTGCCGCTGCTGGACCCGCTGCCCGCGCCGGTGTTGGTCAGCGCCCCTGCCGTCAGGGTGTTGGTAAAGCTGCCCGCGTTGGAAACCCCGGCCATCGCCCCGTTGTTCACCACCGCGCCGGACGCGCCGATGGTGGTGGCCACCGTGACGTTGCCGGTCGGGCCGACGTTGAAGCTGCCACCCGTCACATTCAGCGTGCCCTCGCCATTCACGGCCCCATTGGTGCCGTTGAAATTGCCCGGGTTCAGCGCATTTGCCAGACCGTTGACCGTGAGGGTGGTTGCCGCTCCCGTCAGCGTGATCGTGCCCGTTGCGATGCCGCTGCTTGTCGTGGTCGTCACCGCACCAACGGTTTCGGACCCGGTGAACGTGGCTTGCCCCTCCACTCCCAGAAGGACGTTGCTGGCCAGCAAGGAACCGCCCTGGGTGCTGAACGTGGCACCAGCCAGCGATCCGACCGCACGGGCAGACGTGGTAGCCCCCGCAAGGGCGATTTCCGAACCCGCCCCGTCTGCGCCGATCACACCTGTGAAGGCCGATCCGTCGCCGGTCAGCGTCAGGGTGCGCGATCCATCGTTGAACAGGGCGGTCAGATCGTCGCCCGTCATGGTTCCGGCAAACGTGGTGTCGACCGATCCTGCGACGGACAGTTCGGCACTGGTGTCGAAGGTCAGGTTCGAATCCGACGCAGCCGAGGCAAGCGACGCGATGGTTTCGCTGTCGTCGACGTTCAGGGTGGCCCCGCCGCTCACGATCACGTCGACCGTATCGGCCAGTGCGGCCGTGCCGACCAGCGTCAACGTCCCGCCTGTCACCGTCATGTCACCGGTGAAGCTGTTGCTGGCCGACAGGATCAACTCGCCATCTCCGATCTTTTCCAGCGGCCGCCCGGCAGCATCCTGGCTGATCACCCCCGACTGTGTGGCGGTGCCGACAAGGACCTGCACCTGCGTGGTGTCGCTGGCGATCTCGATCGGGGTCGCGCTGGTGATGCCGGCCGCATAGTCGATCACCGACCCCAGCGTCGTGATGCTGCCCGTGCTGCCGCCCGCCGCGTTGTCGGACAACAGGTTCAGCGTGCCGCGCAGCGTGATGCCGCCGCCGATCTGATTGTTCCCCCCCAGCGCAAGCGTGCTGCCGGTGCCCACGACGATTTCCCCGCCGATGTCGATGTCACCCAACAGCGAATGCGCGCCACCTGACGTGGCCAGCCCGCCGGTGCCTTCGATTGCACCCTCATAAAGCGATTCGGTCGGGCCGCCCGCCAGGGTCAGCACGGTTGTAGCGCCATTCACATTGACGATGCTGTTCGAAGCGGGAATATCACCGCCCAACAGGAAGGCGATGGTTTCCGACCCGTTGAAATTCACCGTGCCATCTGCCGTCACGCCCACATCCGGGTTGGTCAGCGCGCCGCCTTGGGTGGAGAAGGTCGCCCCGACGCTCACGTCGATGTCCAGCGCGTTCAGAGTGCTGCCCGCCGCCAGCGCGACTTGGCCCGCTTCAACGGCAAGCCCGCCGTCAAAGCCCGAATTGTCACCCGACAGGGTCAATACACCCGCGCCAGACTTGAGGAAGACAGAAAGATCACTGCCGACCAGCGCACCGGCGAAATCGGTGTCGGTCGCGCCGTTTGTCTCGAATTCCGTGTCACCGATGTCCAGCGTGCCGCCCGCATCACCCGAAAGCGTGCCGATCGCCTCGTCATCGGTCAGCGAGGTCAGCGTCCCCGCCGCCCCGATCTGCACTGCGGAACTGTCTGACAGGGCCGCACCATCCTCCAGCGCCAGCGTGCCCGCGTTGACCGTCGTGGTTCCGGTATAGGTGTTGGTGCCCGACAGGGTCAGCGTGCCGGTGCCCGCCTTCGTGAAGGCCCCCACAGCGCCGTTCTGGCCGATGTCGCCCGAGAATTCGGTATTCCCTCCGGCGCCTGCAGCCAGCGCGCCCGCGCTGCGCAAGGTGATCGTGCCGTCGCCCGACAGCGCGCCCACGGTTTCGCCGGCAAAGAATTCAACCGTGCCGGGGCTGTTGATGGTCAACGGCCCCGCATTGTCAAGCGACTGGCCGTTGAACAGTTGCAACAGCCCGCTTTGCACGGTCGTGCCGCCGGTAAAGCTGTTCGTCCCGGAAAGACTGACATCGCCCGTCGAATCGATCGTCAGTGACCCTGTCCCCAAAGAGATGTCACCCGCGAACGAGATTAATCCCGCCCCACCGAGTGTCAGGTCGACATTCGTGCCGGTGACGGCAGCCGCGCCCAGGCTGGCCAACGCATCGCTGTTGATCCGCGCGTCTGCGCCGAGCGTGATCGCACCGGTGAGATTTGCGGTTCCGCTGACAATGCGCAGAGCCCCGCCGTTCGCCACGCCCGTGCCGGACAGAGTCAGGGCTTCGTCGGTGACAAGGAGGGGCCCCGTCATTGCCAGCGTTGCTCCATCAGCCACGGTGGTGCCAGCCGCCGCGGTTCCAAGGGCTGCATCATCCGCCGCCGTCAGGGTGCCCTGCGAGACCGTTGTAAGGCCGGTATAGCTGTTGGCCGCGTTCAGCGTGGTGTTGCCGCTGCCTGCCTTGGTGACCGTTCCCGTGCCCGAGATCGCGTTGTTCACAGTGATCGCATCGCTGCGGTTGAAGGTCAGGCCTGCGTTGTTGGTCACCCCGCCGCTGCCCAGCGTTCCCGTGGTGCCGCCGTTGCCGATCTGCAGCGTGCCGCTACTGATCGTGGTGGTTCCGGCATAGCTGTTCGTCCCGGTCAGCGTGGTCGTGCCGGCTCCTGCCTTGGTGACCGTTCCGGTGCCCGAGATCGCATTCGCAACCGTCACCGCATCGCTGC
>JAIYDJ010000093.1 GCA_027487575.1 Rhodobacter sp.
CCGAGATGGTGCGCGACGGGGCGACGCCAACCGAGGTTCTGGCCAACGAAGCCGCGGTTCGGTTGCCCGAGGCGCAGGCACTGGTCGACGGATTGGGCCCGGTGGCCGCGCAGGGGGTGCCGGTGCTGCTGACCGGGGAGTTCAATGCGCCCTCGCATCTGGACTGGACGCCGGGGGTGCAGGCCCTGCGGCCCGGACTGAAATACCCCGTCGATTGGCCGGTATCGAAACTGCTGGACAGCGCCGGGTTTGCCGACACCTTCCGCAAGGCCCATCCCGACCCGGTGGCGGTTCCCGGTCTGACCTGGACACCGGGACGGCCCTGGCCGGTGATCCCCGAAGCCGAGACGGCGGACCGGATCGACTTTGTCTGGGCGGCGAATGCGACAGTGGTAGGTTCGGTCCTGCTGGGCGAAACCGGCAATCCGGCGGTCGCCCTGTCGGTGACGCCCTTTCCGTCGGACCATCGCGGCGTGCTGACAACGGTCGAGTTGGTGCCGGTGGCCGCCCCGGCCTTGGTCACGGTCGAACCCCGGCCCGTGGTGGCGGGCAGCAGTTTCTTGATCCGCGCGCATGTGCCGGACCGCGGCAACTGGACGGCGGTGGTGGTGAAGGCCGGCGCGGACTGGACAGAAGGGGCAGTAACCGGAATCGCCGATGTCGGCCTTGCGGACCGGCCCACGCTGCGCCTGTCGACGATCGGGATGGAGGTTGGCCCGTACGACGCGGTGCTGTTGCAGGACGGCGGGGCCGACGGTCTGGGCGAAGTGGCGCGGCACCGGTTTTCGGTGATCCCGCGCGACGGGCGGGCCGTGGTCGAGGTGACGGCCCCGGTTGCGCCGGGGGGCGACATTCCGGTGCGGTTTTCGGGTGCGCCGGGGTTCAAGCTGGACTGGCTGGGCATCTACCGCAGGGGCGCGCCTTCGGTCTATGACTACCTTGGGTTTGCCTACACGGGCGCGCGTCACGAAGGGGACATCCTGTTTCCGGCAGCCGAACTGACCGAGACCCTGACGCCGGGCGAGTACGAACTTCGCCTGATGCTGGACGATGCCTATCAGGTGCAGGCAGTGGCCCCGTTCACCGTGGCCGCGCCTTGACATCGGTTCCTTGAGAAAAGGGGCGGCGCCCTCCCCAAAGAGGGATGGGCGACACGGGGGAGTCTTGGCCTTTCCAATGCGCCGTGGCACGCTGCGCCCCATGAACAAGATCATCATCTCCTGCGCGGTGACGGGGTCGATCCATACGCCGTCGATGTCACCCTATCTGCCGGTCACCGGGGCAGAAATCGCCGCGCAGGCGGTCGGGGCCGCCGAGGCGGGGGCGGCCATCCTGCATCTGCATGCGCGCGATCCCGTCACCGGCCGGCCGTCCAGCGACCCGGCGCACTGGGCGGGGTTTCTGGGGGCGATCAAGCCCTGCGGCGCGGTCGTGAACATGACGACCGGCGGTTCGGCGGTGATGACCCTCGCCCAGCGGCTGGCGGCACCGATGCAGGCGGCGCCCGAGATGTGCAGCCTGAACATGGGGACGATGAACTTTGCCCTGTATCCGATGGTGGCGCGGGTCAAGGACTGGCTGCACGATTGGGAAAAGCCGTTTCTGGAAGGCACCGACGATCTGGTGTTCAAGAACACCCCCCGCGACATCGCCCATGTGCTGCACGAGATGGGCACCCTGCGCGGCGCGCGGTTCGAGTTCGAATGCTATGACATCGGGCATCTGACGATGCTGAAGCATTTCGTGGATCGCGGCGCGGTGACCGGACCGCTTTACATCCAGTTCGTGTTCGGCGTGCTGGGGGGCATGGCGGCGGAACCGGATACGCTGGTGCTGTTGAAACGCACGGCGGACCGGCTGTTCGGCGACGGCTACCAGTTTTCGGTGCTGGCGGCGGGGCGGATGCAGATTGCGATGGCCACGATGGCGGCGGCGATGGGGGGGCATGTGCGGGTGGGGCTGGAAGACAATCTGTATCTGTCCAAAGGGGTTCTGGCGAAATCCAACGCCGAGCAGGTGCGGCTGATCCGGGGGATCGTCGAGCGGTTGGGGCGCGAGGTGGCCAGCCCCGACGACGCGCGCGCGATGCTGGCGCTGAAGGGTGCAGGGGCGGTGGCGTTTTGATCTTTCGGGCGGCGGGAATTGCGGATGTGCCGGTGATCCATGCGATGCTGGTCGACCTTGCCAGGCACGAAGGCGGCACCATTGCGGCATCGGTCGAGGCGCTGACCGAGGGCGGCTTTGGCGCGCGGCCCCTGTATTCTGCGGTGCTGGCAGAACGGGAGGCGATCCCGATCGGCATGGCGATCTATTACCCCGACTATTCCACCCATCGCGGGCAGCCGGGGGTCTATGTGCAGGATCTTTACGTGGACCGCTTGGCGCGCGGGGCGGGCGTGGGGCGCGGGCTTCTGGCGGCGGTGATGCGCCTGCAGGACTGGGGCGCGCGCTATCTGACGTTGGGGGTCAGCCCCGACAACGCGACGGCGCTGGCCTTCTACGCGCGGACGGGCTTTCGTTCGCGCGGATACAGGTTCATGATTCTGGATGGCGACGGGCTGGAGGCTTTGAAATGAAATGCGTTTTCGACGCGGCGCAGCGGGCGCATGACCCGCAGTTCTTCCTGTCGTCGGGGGCACCCAAGCCCTGCCCCGAACAGCCCGCGCGGGTGGACGAGCTGCTGCGCGGGGTTGCGGCGGTCGGGTTGCAGGTGGTGCGGGCGGCGGATGCGGGCATGGAACCGATCGCGGCGGTGCATCCGGAACGCTATCTGACCTTCCTGCAGACCATCCACGCGCGGTGGAGCCGGATCGACGGCGCCTCGGCCGAGGTCATCCCGAACGTGCACCCCGACCATCGCGGGGTCGGCTATCCGCTGTCGGCGGTCGGTCAGGCGGGGTTTCACATGACCGACACCTCCTGCCCGATTTCCGCCGCTACCTGGGACGCGGCCTATGCCAGCGCGCAGTCGGCCATCGGGGCCGCCGATCTGGTGCTGGGCGGCGACCGGGCGGCCTATGCGCTGTGCCGGCCGCCGGGGCACCACGCCTTTGCCGAACTGGCAGGAGGGTTCTGCTATCTGAACAACTCGGCCATCGCGGCGCAGCGGTTGACCGACGCGGGGCGGCGGGTGGCGATCCTTGATGTGGACGTGCACCACGGCAACGGCACGCAAGGCGTGTTCTATGCGCGGAGCGATGTGCTGACGGTGTCGATCCATGTGCACCCCGAGCGGTTCTATCCGTTCTTCTGGGGATATGAAGGCGAACATGGCGAAGGCGAAGGCGTGGGCGCGAACCTGAACCTGCCTTTGCCGCGCGGCAGCGGGGACGCGGCTTTTCTGGCGGCGCTGGAGGCGGGGTTCCGCAAGATCGGCGACTGGAAGGCGGATACGCTGGTGCTGGCGCTGGGACTGGATGCCTTTACCGGCGATCCCTTTGCCGGGATGGCAGTGACCACTCCGGGCTTTGCCGCGATCGGGAGGGCGGTGGCGGGGCTGGGTCTACCCACGGTCATCGTGCAGGAGGGCGGGTATCTGAGCCCGGAACTCGGCGACAATCTGGCGGCGGTTCTGGGCGGCTGGCAGTGACCTTGCGGCGCGGCGTGCCGCCGCAAGGCCCTTGAGCGCTGACGCGCGGGTGGCTTTGGCGGGGTAGTCCGGCAAGGCCGACTGGCTCAGGCCACGGGTCGCCCGACAGGTTCGGGCGGACGGGCGGGCAGGCGGATGACCGACACCGAACAGGGCGCTTCGGCGACAACCTGGCTGGACACCGACCCCAGATAGCGCCGGGTCTGCGAATGGCCGCGCGCGCCCATCAGGATGTGATCCACATGGGTATGGGTGGCATAGTCGATGATGGCCTGCCCCGGATCGGGGCCTTCAAGAATGGCATAGGTCAGCAGCCCTTCGGGAAGCTCCAGCGACGCGGCCCAGTGTTTCAGCGCGACAAGCCGCGCCACATGCAGCGAATTTCCCGCATCGTCGGTCGTGACGTCGATGCCGATGCGGGCGGTCCTGATCACGTTCACGCAGGCCACGCGGGCCTCGGGTTCGATCACCAGCATCCGCTTGACCGAACCGAGCAGATAGCGCGACAGCGGCTCCATGTCGGGCGACAGGTCCACCGCGACCAGCAGGATCGGCGCGCGGGCGATCTGGGTCTGCATACCGGGAGGCGGACCGAAGCCGGTGATGCGGCGCATCTTCCGCCAGCGGCGGAACACGGTGGCAGCCCCGTCGGCCCGCGCCTTGTGCGCCCGGTCGGTCAGCGTCACCTGTGCCGGGCGCTGCAGGTCGAACAGCATCTGCGCGGCCGTCTGAAAGCGGCGGGCGGGGTCCACCTCGAGCGCACGCAGGATGATTTCCTGCAGCCATTCCGGGATGGCGGGGTCAAGGGCGCGCGGCGGGACCGGGTCGCGCCACAGCCGCCGCCGCACGCCGCGCAGCTTTTCCGGCGCACCAAAGGGTTGCCGCCCGGTGGCCAGTTCATACACCATCGCCCCCAGCGCAAAGATGTCTGACCGCAAATCGTCACGGCGGCGCAGGAACTGTTCGGGCGCGATATAGGGCCAGGTGCCCATCGGAATGGTGAATTCCTCGGCCAGAAGATCGGGCAGGTCGTCGTGGCGCGACAGGCCGAAGTCGATCAGCACCATCTCGCCCGTGGCGCGCTGCAGCACATTGGCAGGCTTCAGGTCCAGATGGATGACGTGCTGCTTGTGCAGGTCATGCAGCGCCTGCGCCATCCGCGCGGCAGCCTCGACCACCTCGGACAGCGGGCGCGGGGCAGTCCTGAACAGGTCCAGCAGCGACCCGCCGGGGATCTGTTCGGTCACGATATAGGGCATGTCGGCAAAATCGCCCACGCCCATCACGCGCGGCACATGCGGGCCGGTCAGGCGTGGCATGATCATCTGTTCCACCTCGAAGCCCACGATGGTCGGGCCGTCGTCGCCATCAAGGATCGTCGGCACCTTCATCACCATCGGCGTGCGGTGCAGGGGGTGGGTCACCTGCCAGATCGTGGCGAAGCCGCCCTTGTGCAGGCAGGCACCAAGAGTGAAGCCGTCGATCTCGGTTCCTTCCTGGGGGCGGCGCATCGGGTCAGACTCCGGTCATCAGGCGGGTGGCAAGCGGTTCGGGCAACCCGGCCGCGCGCAGTTTGGCAACGGTCGTCCCGCTGTCATAGGGGGTGCGGCGGAAGGTCAGTTCGTTGGTCGCGGTGTCCAGAATGGCATAGCCTGCCGCCGGTGTGCCGTCGCGGGGCTGTCCGACCGACCCCACGACCGCCAACCAGCGCCGGGACCGGATCAGCGGCAGGGCAAGGCCGGGCTTGATCTCTTGCGCACGCACCGTTCCGCGCAGGTCGCAACTGACGAGCATCGGCACATGAACATGCCCGCAAAAGATGACCCGCGCCTTCGTGGCCCCGAAACTACCCAAGGCGGCAAGGTCGGATGTCACATAGACCCAGTCGGCGGGGCTGTCGGCGCTGGCATGGACAAACAGCAGGTCATCGGCGGTTGCGGTCAGCGGCAACGCGGCCAGAAACGCCTTCTGCGCCTCTGAAAGGCGCGGACGCGTCCATTCGATGGCCCGACGCGCGGTGCTTCCCATGCTTTCGGTCGGATCGCCGATGGCGTGATCGTGGTTCCCCTTCACCGCCAGCGCGCCCGACGCAACCAGCGTCATTGCGCGGTCGGTGCACCATTCGGGGTCCGGGCCATACCCTACCAGATCGCCCAAGAGCACGATCCGGTCGATTCCGCGTTCGGCCAGATCGTCCAGAACGGCGCTGAACGCCTCGCGGTTGGCGTGGATGTCGGTCAGGATCGCCAGCCGCATGGGGCCCCTTTCGCGCAGGTCTGACGGCAGACTAGGCTTCGGCATCTGGCCGGACAATGCGCTGAATCAAGGCGCGGTGGCGCAAGGGACCGATTGCGATAAAGCAGGGCTGCATCATAGGATGGGACATTCGTCTGCACCCGCATATCCCGGAGACCGGCATGAAAGCGCTTGTGACCCTCATCTTGTTGGCGCTGTCGGCGCATGTCGCGGCGGCACAGGATGTTGCCGGGCGCTATCTCGTGGCGGGAACCAATCTGGACGGATCGCCCTATGGCGGCGAGGCCGAGATCACGCTGACCAGCGACGTGACCTGCGAAATCGTCTGGACCACCGGCAACACCACATCGTCGGGCATCTGCATGCGCAGCAGCAACGCCTTTGCGGCAGGGTATGAATTGAACGGCGCGGTCGGGCTGGTGATCTACCGGATCGAGCCCGACGGCACTCTGCACGGCACGTGGACCGTGGCCGGGCTTAACGCCGTCGGTACAGAGGTTCTGACGCCGAACTGAACGGCTCAGGCCGTGGCGGGGGCCAGCGGCCGCAGGGACGTGGTGCGGCGGCGCTGATAGCGCGCATAGCCGAGATCGGACGTGTCGATATCCGTGGCGCGGTCCGAAATCATGTCGGCCAGAACCCGGCCCGACCCAGCCGCCATCGTCCAGCCCAGTGTGCCATGGCCGGTGTTCAGGAACAGGTTCGCCACGGGCGAACGGCCGACGATCGGCGTGCCGTCCGGGGTCATCGGGCGCAGGCCGCTCCAGAACGTCGCCTTTGACTGGTCGCCCGCGCCGCCGAACAGGTCTTCGACCGAATGTTGCAGCGTGGCCTTGCGGCGGGGGTGCAGGCTGGTGTCGAAGCCCGCGATTTCGGCCATGCCGCCCACACGAATGCGGTCGCCCAGCCGCGTGATGGCGATCTTGTAGGTTTCGTCCATCACCGTGCTGACCGGCGCGCGGGCTTCGTCGATGATCGGCACGGTGATCGAATAGCCCTTCACCGGGTAGACCGGCAGGCGCATGCCGAAGCTGCGGACAAGGAAAGGCGAATGGCTGCCCAGAGCCAGAACGAAGGCATCCGCCGTGATCCGTCCCGCGCTGGTGTGCACGGCGGCAATCCGGGTGCCGTCCTGTTCAAGCCGGTCGATCGAAACGCCGTAGCGGAAGGTCACCCCTGCCGCCGCCGCCATGTCGGCCAGACGGTTGGTGAACTTGAAACAATCCCCGGTTTCGTCACCCGGCAGGCGCAACCCGCCCGCGATCTTGGCGCGGTTCGGGGCCAGACCCGGCTCGGCCGCCACGCACTGGTCGGCGTCCAGCACCTCGAACGGCACGCCATCGGCCTGCAACACCTTGATGTCCTTGTAGGCCGCTTCGACCTGCTTTTGCGTGCGGAACAGTTGCAGCGTGCCCTGTGTGCGTTCGTCATAAGAGATGCCGGTCGCCGCCCGCAGATCGCGCAGGACGTCGCGCGAGTATTCCGCCAGCCGCACCATACGGCTTTTGTTCACCGCGTAGGCCGCGCTGGTGCAGTTCAGCAGCATCCGCGCCACCCATTCCACCTTGGCCAGATCGGGGCGCGCCTTGATGATCAAGGGCGAGTGGTGCATCATCAGCCACTTGACCGCCTTGGCCGGAATGCCGGGGGCAGCCCACGGAGAGGCATAGCCGGGGCTGATCTCGCCCGCGTTCGCGAAACTCGTTTCCAGCGCAGCACCGGGCTGGCGGTCGATCACCGTAACCTCGTGCCCCGCCTGCGCCAGATACCAGGCCGAGGTGACGCCGATGACACCTGCTCCAAGAATGACGACGCGCATGGGGGGCTCCTGTCTGGTTGTGCCAATTGGATAGGGCAGACGCGTTGACATTTCCTTGCAACTTCTGCGCAAGGTCAGGAAAATGGCGCAAGACTGTCCTGCAATCTGGCGGCATCGCGCAAGATTACTGCGTACGCCTGGCGAATCGCAGGCGATCTGCCCTTAGTACCGATCCAGATCGCCCTGATCCGGCTCTGATGGGGGGGTGCGGGCAATTGCAGCGGTTTCCCAGCGTTTCGCCTCGGTCAGAAAAGCATAGACGCCCCCTGTCGCAGCCCGGATGAACCCCGCCCAGCCACAGCGCCACAGCCCGTTATGGAAATACAGCCGCAGGAAATACATCGGCGGGGCGAACAGCATCTTCCATGGCTCGGGCCGCCTGCCCTGATCGGCCTTCATTCCGGCCTTCAGGGTGGAGTACTTGTTTTCCTTCAGGAACTGTTCGTACAACTGGATCGGGCGGAAGTGCAGCAGCCCGCCCCGGGGGGCCTTTCGCACCTCGCCCCTCACCCGCAACCCTTCGTGCACCTTGTCCGCGGCATCGAACGCCCCTGCCCCGTTGCGCAGCAGACGCAGGTTGAACCGCTCTTTCGCCTGTGGCGGGGCATAGCCGAACCCGTCGAGGAACGGATAGCGGGTCACGCGCCAGCCCACGACGCCCGGTTCGCCGATCAGACGCGGAAGGTCCGCGATCAGTTGCGGCGACAACCGTTCGTCGCTGTCGATCGACAGGCACCAGGGCTGCTTGCACTGTTCCAGCGCGAACTGCTTTTGCCCGCCATAGCCGCGCCAAGGCTCGCGGAAGACCACGATGGGAAAGCCTTCGGCGGTCAGCGCCGCCAGAATGTCCAGCGTGCGGTCGGTCGATCCGCTGTCGACCACCACGATCTCGGCGCAGATGGCCAAGGACCGGATGCAGCGTTCGATGAACCGTTCTTCGTCCTGACAGATGATGAAGGCGGATATCGCCAGCTTCTGGTTCGGCACCGTCATGCCATGCCCTCGTACTGCCCGCGAAACAAGGCGATGTAATCGCGGCAGATCGCCTCTTCGGAAAACATCTGGTCCAGCCTCGCGCGGGCGTTCGCGGCATACCCCCGCGCCGCCACCGGGTCGGCCTGCAACCGCCGCAGGGCATCGGCAATGCCCGCCGCGTCGTCGATATCGGCCATCAGCCCGTCGATCCCGTCGCGCATGAACCAGGCAGGCCCCTCGCTGCGCGTCGACACCGAAGGCACGCCCGCCGCCCATGCCTCCAGCAGGATGTTGCCCAGCGGTTCATGGCGGGACGGCATCAGAAAGGCATCCGCCGCCGCGATGTGGTGCAGCGGGTTTTCCACCCAGCCGACGAACCGCACCCGGTCGGTGACGCCCAATTCGGCCGCCAACCGCTCCAGATCGCCGCGCAAACGCCCCTCCCCGATCAGCCACAGCCAGGCACCCGGCACCTGTGCAACCGCCCTGATCGCCATGTCCAGCGCCTTGCGCGGCTGGAACCGGCCCCCGGCGGCCACCAGAAACACCCCCTCGGGCGTGCCATGCGCAGCGCGCGGCACCGGATTGGCAGGCAGAACGGGCGTGAAGTTGGAAATCGTCAGCGCAGGCTTGGTCCAGCCCAGATCGCGGCAGGTTTGCGCGATGCCCGGAACGTTGCCCACCAGCACGTCGCAGTTGCCGAAATGCTTGAGGTTGGCCGGAAAATCGCCCATCCGGTTCAGCTTGACCACCCCCGGCCAGGCGTGCAGCAACCGCGCGGCGCGCGGCATCCAGGACATGACGGCCTGCGGCTGCCAGGTCCGCACCCACCGGTCCGCCTGCCAGTGCAGCAGCAGCGACGCCGGAGAGAGCCGCGAGAAGTTGTTCCGGATCACCGGCCCCAGACGTGCGATCTGCGCGTCCCAGCTGCGGTTCGGCCGGATGATGAACCGCTGCTCCACCCCGCGCCTGTCCAGCGCCTGCGCCAGCTTGACAAAGAACCGCTCGGCCCCGCCTTCCTTGCCGAAGTGGACGTGGATCACCCGAAGCGGCGGGACCACGCGGGGGGAAGACTGGCTCACGGCGCGGCTCCTGCGACTTGTCCTTCGATACCGCTGCGGGGGCCTGCTGACAAGTCGGCCGCGACCACGGTCCGGTCAGGCCTTCCAGCCGGTCATGAACCAACCCGGCGCTGTTCCCGCGATGCTGTCGCCGCGCCGGCCTGTCATGCGCGGCCCGCGGAATTTAGCCGCAGCCATCACGATGTCGGTCAGCATGGCCAGATGCAGCCGCGCCCGCACGAACGGCCCGTAAAGCCCCGGCACCACCGCACGGGTCGACTGCCGCCCCCAGACCAGCGGCGTCAGCTCCATCCGGGCGAACCCGGTCCGCCGGAAGGTTTCCTGCCACCAGCTGGGGGTGGCGCGGAAATAGTCGTCGGGATGGCCGTGGATGCGGAACATGAACGGCACCGTCACATGCACCGCCCCCCCCGGCCGCACCACGCGATAGAGGTCGGCCAGCACGGCGGGCGCGTCATAGATATGCTCCAGCGTGTTCAGGCAGATCACCGCGTCGAAACTGCCATCGTCAAAGGGCAGCGGCTGGCCTGGCACCACCAGATGCGTGGGGTCGATCTGCGGGTCGATGTTGACAGAGGCGATCTTCAGACCTGACGGCAGCAATTTCAGATATTTGGCCCGCCGTCCGCCACCCAGGTCCAGAACCTGCCCTGACAGCGGCAATTGTACCAGATGCTCGTACTGCAACATCCGCAGAACCGACCCACCGCGAAACGCGCCTGTTACCTGCAGCCAGCGGGCCAGACTGGGTTTGGGTGGCGGGACGTAAGTGTAGATCACGGTCGATTCCACCAAAGTCGGGGGTCAGCGTCTTTGCGCAAACCTGTGATCCGGGCCAGTATACCGGAAACCCCCGCCCGAAACCGGGCGGGGGCAAGCATTGCGGAACGATCAGCCTTCTGCGGCTTCGGTCTTTTCGGTGATTTCCAGCCCGGTTTCCTGATCGACCATCTTCATGCCGAGCTTCACCTTGCCGCGGTCGTCGAAGCCGAGGAGTTTCACCTTGACCTCCTGACCTTCCTTCAGCGCCTCGTTCGGGTGGCTCAGACGCTTGTTGGCGATCTGGGACACGTGCACCAGACCGTCGCGCTTGCCAAAGAAGTTCACGAAGGCCCCGAAATCGACCAGCTTGACCACGCGGCCGGTGTAGATCTGACCCTCTTCCGGTTCCGCCACGATCGACCAGATCATGTCATAGGCTTTCTTGATCGCCTTCTGGTCATTCGAGGCGATCTTGATCACGCCATCGTCGTTGATGTCGACCTTGGCACCCGAAACTTCCACGATCTCGCGGATAACCTTGCCGCCCGAGCCGATCACTTCGCGGATTTTATCCGTCGGAATGGTCAGCGTCTCGATCTTGGGCGCATATTCGCTGAACGCCTGCGCCGAGGTCAGCGATTTCGCCATTTCGCCCAGGATGTGGATGCGGCCCTCGCGGGCCTGCTCCAGTGCCTGCGCCATGATCTCGGGCGTGATCCCGGCGATCTTGATGTCCATCTGCATGGTGGTGATGCCCTTTTCAGTGCCCGCCACCTTGAAGTCCATGTCGCCGAGGTGATCCTCGTCGCCCAGAATGTCGGTCAGCACGGCGAACCGGCCATCGTCTTCCAGGATCAGACCCATCGCGACGCCCGCAACCGGAGCCTTCAGCGGAACCCCTGCATCCATCATCGACAGCGAACCACCGCAGACAGAGGCCATCGAGGAGGAGCCGTTGCTTTCGGTGATCTCGGATACGACGCGGATGGTGTAGGGAAAGTCGGTCGCCGCCGGAAGAACCGCCTGCAACGCACGCCACGCCAGTTTGCCATGGCCGATTTCGCGACGGCCGGGGCTGCCCACACGTCCCACTTCGCCGACCGAATAGGGCGGGAAGTTGTAGTGCAGCAGGAAGTTCGACCGGCTGTTGCCGTGCAGGGCGTCGATGATCTGCTCATCCTCGCCCGTTCCCAGCGTCGTCACCACCAGACCCTGGGTTTCCCCGCGGGTGAACAGCGCCGAGCCGTGCGTGCGCGGCAGGATGCCGGTTTCGCAGGTGATCGGGCGCACGGTCTTGGTGTCACGGCCATCGATGCGGGCCCCGCCCGAGATGATGTCACCGCGCAGGATCGAGGATTCCAGCTGCTTGATCGCCGACCCGAGGTTGCCGTCCTTCAGGTCTTCTTCGGTCAGCGCAGCCTTGATCGCAGCCGCCGCGTCGTCGATGGCAGTGGTCCGCTCCTGCTTGTCGCGGATCGCGAAAGCGGCGCGCATCTGCGTCTCGCCAGCCACCTTCACGCGACCATAAAGGGCGCTGAAATCGGGGGGCGAAAAGTCGAACGGCTCTTTCGCGCAGTCTTCGGCGAAGTCCATGATCAGGTCGATCACCGGTTGCATCTGCGCATGGCCGAACTTCACCGCGCCCAGCATCTCGGCCTCGGTCAGCTCGTAGGCTTCCGATTCCACCATCATCACGGCGTCCTTGGTGCCCGCAACGACCAGATCAAGCCGCTGGTCGGGGTTCGACCGTAGGCCCTGCATGTCGTCGACTGTCGGGTTCAGGACGTATTCGCCCTTCGAGAAACCAACCCGCGCAGCCCCGATCGGCCCCATGAACGGCACGCCGGAAATCGTCAGTGCCGCCGATGCGGCGATCATGGCGAGGATGTCGGGCTCATTCTCAAGATCGTGGGACAGAACGGTGCACATCACCAGCACTTCATTCTTGAACCCGTCGACGAACAGCGGGCGGCAGGGCCGGTCGATCAGACGCGAGGTCAGCGTTTCTTTCTCGCTTGGCCGCGCTTCGCGCTTGAAAAAACCGCCCGGAATCTTCCCTGCGGCGTAGTATTTTTCCTGATAATGCACCGTCAACGGGAAAAAGTCCTGCCCCGGTTTGGCGGATTTGGCGAAGGTCACGTTCGCCATGACGCTGGTTTCGCCCAGCGTCGCGATCACGGTGCCATCGGCCTGCCGCGCGATCTTCCCCGATTCCAGTGTCAGCGTCTCGCGCCCCCACTGGATGGATTTCGTCGTCACATTGAACATCTGTCGTTTCCCTCTGGAAGCACCCACGGCCCCTTGGCGCGTGTCTTCCCCAAACATCGCGGCCCCATTGCCGCCGCCCCCTATCCTTTGCATGTGGCCGGAGGCATGGCCGCACATCGCAGATGGCGGGCGCATACAGGAAAAGGGGGGGGTTGGGAAGGGCGGTGATGGATTGCCTGCGTTGTCAGGATCAGGCCAGGCACGAACGCCGGTTTCTTGCCAGGTTCAGGTTCATCAAGGGTTCACCGGGCGGTACAACGGCGGGTATGATGCCCCGCGAGATCATCCGCCGCGCGGGTCATCACCTGCACGAGATGGGCCGCTGTCGCGAGAACAGCTTTTGCTGTGGCGCGGGGGGTGGAAGAATCTGGATGGACGACAGCATGGCTGTCGAACGTCCCAGCGAAAACCGGATCCGCGAAACGCTGGCGCTGGGGGACGTGAAGATGTTCGTCGTGGCCTGTCCCAAGGACACCGTCATGTACACGGCCGCAGTTCAGAACCTCGGGGCCACCGGACAGATCGAGGTCCGCGACATCATCGACCTTGTCCGTCCCCGAGCCTGACCCGACCTGTTCGTCACGCCCCCCGCAGGCAGGACAACCCCATCCACCGACCGGATGGTTCCGGGCCCTTTGCCAAGGCGCGTCGGCGGCCTTGCGCCGCATGCGGGCGAGGCGGTCCACAACGGCCCCGCGATCCGCCTTTGACCGTCGGAGGCGAAGTTCCCATGACGATCACGGGCAGTGACACCAAACGCCCGTTGCGGCCGTATACACCGGCGCGTTTCGACGGTGGTCACGCGAGCCGCAACGCAAAACGCCCGCGCCTTGCGGCACGGGCGTCGCTTCGGCAAGGCCGGACCGGGTTAGCGGCGCAGGCCCAGACGGCTGATCAGGGACGCATAGCGCGCCTCGTCGCGGGACTTGAGATAGTCCAGCAGCTTGCGGCGCTGTGCCACCATCATCAGCAACCCGCGACGCGAGTGGTTGTCTTTCTTGTGGCTCTTGAAATGCTCGGTCAGCGTGGCGATCCGGCTGGACAGGATCGCGACCTGCACTTCCGGCGAACCGGTGTCGCCTTCCTTGGTCGCATATTCGCCAATCAGGCGGGCTTTGGTCTCGACAGTGATCGACATCGGGATCTCCTTGTTCAGAAGGGTTGTGGCACAAGCCGGGATGTCGTCCAGCAGGGCCGATGCGTCCACCCGGACCCGGGGGGATGCGGGCCTATAGGGGATTTCGCGGCCGTTGAAAAGCCGGTTGTTGCCCCGGACCTGCCCGCTTGCCCGCCGCGGTCTTTACCATTCGCCGCAATTTCCCGGTCAGGGGTCCACATCCTGCTGGAAACACCGCGCCCGATCTGGCATGCTTGCATTGTTTTCGCAGACTTCCCAACAGGTTGTGCGAAAACATGGTTAATGCTGCGGCCGCATGCCGCCCTGCCCGAAGGAATGCCGTTGTGCTGGGTCTGATCGGATTGCTGAGCGCATTGATGGCGGGGGCATTTTCCGTTTCCGAGCCACGCACGGCAGATGATGATGCGCCCCGCGACGACGACGACTCCGCCGAACCGCTGCCCGCCCCGGACAACGGTTCGCTGATCGACGATGGCGACAGCGACGATGACGGAATGCCCGATTCGGACGACACGCCCGACGCGCCCGATGCCGACATGACGCTGGGCGGCGGCGCGGGCGATGACATCCTTACCGGTCGCGGCGGCAACGACACGCTTGGCGGTGGCGGGGGGCGCGATCACCTGGGCGGGCGCGACGGCGACGACATTCTGGATGGCGGCGCGGGCGACGACCGGATGCATGGCGGCACCGGGGCTGACACGCTGCTGGGCGGCATCGGCGCCGACGATCTGCACGGCGAAGATGGCGACGATCTGCTGATCGGCCAGTCCGGTGACGACGTGCTGTGCGGCCATTCCGGCGATGACAGTCTGGCCGGGGATCACGGCGACGACAGCCTGCTCGGCGGCGACGGTCAGGACAACCTGCAGGGCGACCACGGCAACGACCATGCCGATGGCGGCGCGGGCCACGACAGCATCACCGGCGGCACGGGGCAGGACAGTCTGGACGGCGGCGCGGGCAATGACACGATCTGGGGTCAGGACGATTCCGAGGTGGATTTCCTGAATGGCGGCACGGGCGACGATTACCTGACGCTCGTCGCGGGCGACGTTGGCCACGGCGGCGAAGGGGCCGACCTGTTCCATCTGGGCGCACAGGATGCCGGGTCCCCCCTGGCGAACATTACCGATTTCGACGGCGCGCAGGACCGACTGGTCGTCCTTTACGACGCCGCACTGCACCCCGACCCGGTGCTCAGCCTCGCCCCTGCCCAGGGTGGCATGACGCTGCTTCTTGATGGCATTCCGGTCGCCACGGTCAACGGCGACCCGCTGACGCTCGACTCCGTCACCCTGCGCGCCGCCTAATCCCAGGCCTGCGGTTGCCGGTCATAGCCGATGTAAAGCGGGTGCTTCGGCTGCCCGCCCTGCGTCAGCCCCAGATGCAGCAACCGGTGCCCCGCCCCGCGCAACAGCGCCTCGACCGCCCCACCCCGCCCCAGATGCAACCCATGCGTGCCCCAGGCGCAGACGACGACCCCGGCCCAGGCCGCCAGTTCCAGGATCGCCGCATCGTTGCCGGGCCCGACCGGGTCCGCCACCGCCCGCATCACGCGCGGATCGGTGGCGCGGAAGGCAAAGATGTTGGCCACCGCAAAGCCGTGAAACCCCAGCGCCCGCGCCCGCCGCTCGCACCGCTCCACCGTCGGATCGTTCTGGAATTCGGTCGCGGTCGACGGGTTCAGCATGACGAACACCACCCGCGCAGGGCCGGTACCCCAGACCCGCGTCAGGGAATAGCGGTAGGCCTCGCAGTCCGAATAGACCGCCACGCTTGCGGCATCTCCCTTCTGGAACCGCCGCTCGATCATTGCCGCCCCTTCGTCACGTCCCGGTTGCTCCCCGCCGCTGCATCCCCGCCGGACCCGACCGCGGCAGCCCGGCACCGGGGGGCTCGATGCCCCGCGGGGACGGCCCCCGTTTCAGGGTCAGACAAACACCCGCGCCGGATGCAGCGACCCCGCCCGGTATTCCCCGACGGCAATCGCGCGCCCCTCGAAACTCGCCCAGGCTTCGGCCCCATACTCCGCCCCGCGCGTCACCTCGCCCGGATTGCCGTGGCGCAGCCGCACCGCCCCCTCCGCCGTCGCGGGCAGTTCGGGCAGATCGGCCAAAGCAATTTCCAAGGGCTTAAGCAATGCGTCCAGCGCCTCGGTTCCCGCCCCCGCCTCCACCGTGTCCATCGTCACCGCATCGCGCACCGAAAACGGGCCCGACCACAGCCGCCGCAGCCACAGCACATGCCCCAGACAGCCCAAAGCTGCCCCAAGGTCGCGCGCGACTGACCGCACATAGCCGCCCTTGCCGCAGACCATCTCCAGCTCGACATGATCCGCATCGGGCCGGGCGATCAGCGTCAGCCGTTCCACCCACAATTCCCGCGCGGCGATCTCGACCACTTCGCCCTCGCGCGCGAGGTCATAGGCCCGCGCCCCGTCGATCTTCACCGCCGACACCTGCGGCGGCACCTGCAGGATGTCACCGCGAAAGGCGGCCAGCGCCGCCTCGACCTCGGCATCCGAGGGCCGCAGGTCAGACCGGGCAATGACCTCGCCCTCGGCGTCGTCCGTGCCTGTCGCCGCCCCGAAGCGCACGACGAACCGGTAGCATTTCAGCGCGTCGGTGATGTAGGGCACCGTCTTGGTGGCCTCGCCCAGCGCCACGGCCAGAACGCCCGTCGCCGCCGGATCAAGCGTGCCGGCATGCCCCGCCTTCTGCGCACCGAACGCCCATTTCACCTTGTTGACGACTGCCGTCGATCCGATTCCGGCGGGTTTGTCGACCACCAGCCAGCCCGACACCACCCGTCCCTTCCTGCCGCGCGCCACGTGCTATCCCCTCGGCTCGACCACGCCGACAATCGGCCCGATCGCTGTGAATCCGCCATCCCGACGGCCAAGCTGCGGTGCATAAAGGCGCGAGATCGACCCGTCCAGATACAGCGCATCGGGCAGCATCAGCACATCGCGGAAGAATCGGGCAAAGGCATGAAAGTTCACCGGCCCGTCCGAAATCACGAACACCGCCCGCGCGCCGTCAGCCGACACACCCACCCCGTTGCGGATGTTCAGCGAATCCGACCGCGCGAGGAACCGCGGGTGCAGATCGCCCCCGACCACCAGCATCGGCCCCGACTGCGTGGCAAAGCGGCAATCGGGCCGCGCCTCGGCAAACCTCAGGCTCTCGACCACCGCAAAGCGGCCCTGCAGTGCGATGCAGAACACCCCGTTCGGCAGCAGGCCGAAATTTCCCGGCCCGTCGCGGGTGACCAGCGGTGCCTGTTCAACGCCGTTCTCGACATAAAGCCCCACCGGGGACAGATCGCGGTGATACATGCCCGCGTTCATCGCAAAAGCCAGTTGCAAGCCGTCCGCCTCCAGCGTGCGGTCCAGCGCCGCGAACTGGCCATAGATCCCGTCCGGCCCGGTGTGGAACAACCGCAGATCCTCGGTCGCCCGGACTTCGCACAGCGTATAGCCCACCGCCTCGAAATCCGTCTGCGAACAGGTCAGGGCGGCGGCCGGGCTTCCCAGCGCCAGAAGCAGCGCCAGCGCCCTAATCGCCATCGCCCGTATCCGCCTCGGCGTCGGGTGCAGCCAGATCGCGCTGCACGGTCGGGTTGTCGAACAGCCGCCGGGTTTCGTCCAGCCGGTCAAACGTCTCATCCGCCCGGAACCGCAGGTCGGGCGTGTACTTCAGCGTCAGCACCTGACCGATGCGGTGGCGCAACTCGGGCTTGTTGCGCGCCAGCGCGGCAATCGCATCCGCCACCGGCACCGACCCCATCAGCGGCATGACATAGGCCGTCGCCACCTTCAGATCGTTGGACAGCGACACCTCGCCCACCGTGATCGACATCGCGTTCAGATCGGTGTCATGAATCTCGGCCCGGTTCAGCACATCCGACAGGGTGCGCCGGATCAACTCGCCGACACGCAACTGGCGTTGCGACGGGCCGTGGCCCACAGAAGATTGTTTATATGCCATGCCTCGCGTTTAAGGCAAATCACCGGCGGCTGCAACGTCGGGGTTCCCGCGCGCGCAGCAAGCCGCTAAACCCGACCAAACAGAAGGAGCGCAGCATGACCGAACTCCCTGGCATCGTCATCACCGGAGCCTCCGGCCGCATGGGTCAGATGCTGATCCGGCTGGTTTCGGCCTCCGGCAAGGCGCGTCTGGTTGGCTGTGTCGTGCGCGAAGGGCACCCCTGGGTCGGGCGCGATGTCGGCGCGGCAATGGGGGGCGCGCCGCTCGGCGTTGCTGTCACGGACGACCCGCTGCAGGCCTTCGCCCGCGCGCAGGCGGTAATCGATTTCTCCTCGCCTTCCGCCACGGTGGAATTCGCGGGATTGGCCGCCCAAGCCCGCGCGGTGCATGTGATCGGCACCACGGGTCTGGAGTCCGACCATCTCCACAAGATTTCATGGGCCGCGCATCACGCGGTCATCATCCGCGCGGGCAACATGTCGCTGGGTGTCAACCTGCTGGTCCGCCTGACGCGAAAGGTGGCGCAGGCGCTGGACGCCGACTGGGACGTCGAGATTGTCGAGGCGCACCATCGCATGAAGGTCGACGCACCCTCGGGGACGGCCCTGATGCTGGGGCAGGCGGCCGCCGACGGGCGCGGCATCGATCTCGACAGCGCCCGCGTGTCCGGCCGCGACGGCATCACCGGGGCCCGCGACCGGGGCAGCATCGGCTTTGCCGCGATCCGGGGCGGCGATGTCGTGGGCGAACACGACGTGATCTTTGCCGCAGATGGCGAACGCATCGTCCTGCGCCACATCGCCACCGACCGCGCGATCTTTGCGCGCGGCGCACTCAGGGCCGCGCTCTGGGGGCAATCGGCGAAACCCGGCCAATACGACATGATGGATGTGCTCGGCCTGTGATCCGGACCGGGGCGAGCTGCGTACTACGCGTGCTTTCGCAAAGGAAACCGCCATGCTGCGCCTCGCCCTGATCCTGACCCTGGCACCCCTGCCCGCGCTAGCCGACGAGTTCACCCGCATCACCGACAAGGCCGAATTCGTCGCCGCCGTGCAGGGTCGCAGCCTGACCACCACCGCCGTCCGGCTGAACGTCAGACCCGACGGGCAGATCGAGGGGCGCGCCTTCGGCATGGCCGTGTCCGGCAGCTGGAACTGGCAGTCGGGCTATTTCTGCCGCACGCTCGACACGGCCACTCGAGACTTTCCGCTGAACTGCCAGCAGGTCGAAACCGACGGCAGCACGATCCGCTTCACGGCAGACAAGGGCACCGGCGATGTGGCCACGCTGCGGATCAGGTAAACCCCGACCCCCTCATTTTCTGTCCAAAAATATCCCACGGGGGTGTGGGGGTGTGAAACCCCCACCGGGTTCCGCCAAACCGCCCTCAGAAATCGATCGCCATCCCCTTCTTTTCCCAGTCGCCATAGCGCACCGGCTCGGGTCCGTCGCGTCCGCCTAATTCTTTCGGGCCCGGCATCTGCACCACCTTGCGGCGCTCCTCGGCTTCAGCCAGCGCACGCAGGGCGGCGGCGGGCAGACCGGGCTGATCGGACTGATCGGGTTGGTCAGACATGATGGCTTCCTTTTCGCACCCCCTTGATATAGGCGCGAATGCTGGAACAGCAAAGGCGGCAGTATGGCAGAGGGGTTGACAGGGGCGATCACAGCGCGGCACGGGGCGCTGGCGCTTCTGAACGCCGTGCTGGACGACGGCGCGATGCTGTCCACCCTTCTGGCCGATCCCGGCCCGCTGACCGGCCTGCCCGGCCCCGAACGGGCGCGCGCGCAGCGTCTGGCACTGGCCGTCCTGCGGCAGTTGGAACCCGCCGACAAGGTTTTGGCCCCCCATCTGCGCCGCGCGCCGCCGCTGGCCATCCGCAACATCCTGCGGCTGGCACTGGTCGAACTGTCGGGCGGTGCTGCCCCGCACGGGGTGGTCAATGCCGCCGTCAACCTCGCAAAATCCGGCCGCAAGACACAGCATCAGGCCGGTCTCGTCAACGCCGTGTTGCGCGCGCTGCCGGAAAACGCCCTTTCCGGTCAGCCGCCGCAGCATCTGCCGCGCTGGCTGCGCCAGCCGCTGGTGCATGCCTATGGCCGCGACGCGGTAGCGACGATGGAGGCGGTCCAGTCCCGCCCCGCGCCGCTTGACCTGACGTTGCGACCGGGGGCAGAGGCCCCCGAAGGCACGCTGCTGCCCAACGGATCGCTGCGGCTGACCGATGCGGGGCAGGTCACCGCCCTGCCCGGCTATGCCCAAGGCGGTTGGTGGGTGCAGGACGCCGCCGCAAGCATGGCCGTCCCCCTTCTGACCCCGCAACCCGGCGAGTCCGTGCTGGACCTGTGCGCTGCCCCCGGCGGCAAGACGCTGCAACTGGCAGCCTCGGGCACAGAGGTCACATCGGTTGATATCTCGGCCCCACGGATGGCCCGCGTTGCCGAAAACCTTGCGCGCTGCAACCTGCAAGCCACCCTGATCACCACCGACGCGCTGCACTGGACACCCGACGAACGGTTCGATGCCATCCTGCTGGACGCGCCCTGTTCGGCCTCGGGCACCGTCCGCCGCCACCCCGACCTGCCGCATGTCAAATCCGACGCCGACCTGCCCGAATTGATCGCGCTGCAATCGGCCCTGATCGACCACGCGCTGACCCTGCTGAAACCGTCAGGTCGGCTGGTGTTCTGCACCTGCTCGCTGCTGCCTGTCGAAGGCGAGGCGCAACTGGCCGCCGCACTGGCCCGCCACCCACACCTGCAGGCCGAAACACCGACCATCCGCGGCATCGACCCCGCATGGATCACCCCCGAAGGCGGCCTGCGCCTGCGCCCCGACTATTGGGCTGATCTGGGCGGAATGGACGGGTTCTTCCTTGCCTTGCTGGCCCCCAAGGTCCGGTAGTAGGCCCAGTCGGGCAGGAAATTCGCCCCCCGGAACAGCCACGAGAACGACCGCGGAAAGTTTGCCTTGAAGGCCTCGGTCTGCATCAGCGCGAACATCGCCGCCGCCGCCTGTTCGGGTTCCATCAGCATCGGCATGGCGAAATCGTTCTTGTCGGTCAGCCGGGTACGGATGAACCCCGGATTGGCCAGTTGCACCCGCACCCCCGTGCCGCGCAGGTCGCAATACATCGATTCCGCCAGCGCCATCACCCCGGCCTTGCTGGCGGCATAGCCGATGGCACCGGGCAGCCCGCGAAAGCCCGACAGCGATCCGGTGATCACCACATGCCCGGCGCCCCGCGCGACCATCCCCGGCACCACCGCGCCCAGCACCCGCGCGCAGCCGGTGAAGTTGACGTCGCACATCGCCTCGACCGCGTCCGCGTCCCACTCCTGAGCCGCCATGGGCGTGTAGACCCCCGCAAGGAACACCATCCCGTCCAGCGGCCCCGCCTCGGCCGCCGCCGCGCGCACCGACGCGGCATCGGCCACGTCGCAGACCACCGCGCGCGCCGGACGGGCCAGCGTGGCCACCGCCGCCGCCAGCCGGTCGCCGGACCGCGCGGACAGCACAAGGTCCGCGCCCGCCCGCGCCATCACCTGCGCCAGCGCCAGCCCCAGCCCTTCGGACGCGCCGACCAGCCAGTACCGCTTGCCCGCGAAACTCATGCAGGCACCCGTCGCATCGTCGCGACCAGTTCGGCCACCTTGATGCCGAACTTGCGGAACTGGCTGCGGTTCATCACGGTCCCGTTCTCCATCAGGTACATCCAGTCCACCACATCCAGAACATGCCCCCCCGCCTCGGGCGACAGCTTGATCCGATAGCGCATCTCAACGGCCGGACCTGACACGTGCCCCACGCCGGTGCCGATCACGTCCGGCGCTTCGGCGACAATCACGCCATCATTGCCGACCCGCAGCGTCCATTGCCGGTCCTGCACCATTCCGGTGTCATAGCGGAACTGTTCCTTCAGCACCCCGGTATTGCCCGCCCATTCGCCCACCATGTCCGCCACGAACCGCGACGATACCCGCCCGGTCGGCCCGTAGACCACACCCTCGCACAGGATCGGCCCCGAAAGATGCCGCGCCAGATCGAACGCCGGCCCCTTTGCGGCAAAATCGGATGGTTTCTGGGTGGCAAAACCGACAAGACGGTTCTTCACCACCAGCACGGCCACCACCACCAGCACGGCGATCAGCGCGGACAACACAGGCGACATCGCCTACTCCTCGGTGTTGGGGCTGGCGAGCAAAAGCCCGATGGCCAGCAGTTTCAATGCACAGGGCAGCAGCGCGTAAAGCCCCGACAACCAGTCCAGCGCCTGCCGGGTGTTGACCCCGCCCGCCCGAAACCCGACGATATCCAAAGTGGGCAGCAAGGTGGCCGCCGCAAAGGCCAGCGACAGTTTCGAGGCGAAGTTCCACAGCCCGAAGCCCGCCGCCTCGCCGCCCTGCTTCATCCGGTCCAGCCTGCGCGCGAACATCGCGGGCAGCAGCACCATGTCCGCCCCCAGCGCAGCCCCCGACGCGGCACAGATCACGCCAAAGGCCACCACATCGCCCGACCCGAGCCGCGCCGCCCACAGAAACGACAGCACCGCCAGAACCATGCCGCCCAGCAGCACCCGCCGCGCACCGTGGCGGGCGGCAAGTCTGCTCCACACCGGCGCGGAAAGCCCGGCCGCCACGAAGAACAGCAGCAGCAGCGGGCCTTCCAGCCCCGGCGCGTCCAGCCGACTTTCGACAAAGAACAGGAACAACGTCGAGGTGATCGCCACCGGCACCGAATTGACGAAGGACAGGATCAACAGCCTGCGCGCCTGCCGGTCCGCCAGCGCCGGGCGAAAACTGTCCCAGACCGCGACGCGGGCCTGCCCAGAACCCAAGCCCCACTGCCCCGCCATTACCAGCAGGGCAACCACCACCAGCGCCACGAACAGCGCCGCGAACACCCCGAACCCGCCCAGCAGCACCGGCGCCACGGTGGCCACGGTGATCCCCGCCAGCGCCCCGCCCTCGCGCCACCCGGCCAGCCGCAGATGCCCGCCCTTGCCCAGCGAGGCGGCCTTGGCCACCCCTTCGGCATAGAACACGATCGACAGATAGGAAAACGCGGTGAACAGCCCCGCCAGCGTCAGCGCAAACCACAAGAGCGGGGCAACAGGCGGCGTGACGGCAAACAGCCCGACCATCGACACCGCCATGATCGCGCCCGCCATCGCCACCCACAGCCCGCGCCGCGCCCGCCCACGTTCGGCCAGCCAACCCAGCACCGGGTCCTGCACCACGTCGAACAGCCGCAACCCGGCCAACACCGCCCCCAGCGCCGCAAGGCCCACGCCATGCGTGTCCACATAGAATTTCGGCGCGTTGATGTATATCGGCAGGCCCACCGTCGCCAACATCGCCCCGAACAGCGCCCAGCGTCCCAACCCGTCATTGCGCGCCAGGGCGAGCGTCACCTTGACACCTCGTCCACCGGGGGCAGCGGACGGCGGCGAAACCGCGCGCCCTTGACCGCCAGCTTGATCGCCTGCCAGTGGATCAGCGCCAGAACCCGGCGCGACCCGAACGGGCGGCGCAGCAGCGATCGCAGGATGCCCATGTTGGTCAGCGGGGCCAGCTTCCCGGTCAGCGTGGTGTAAACCCCCGCCTCGCCATTCGAATGGTCGATCCAGATGCCCACCTTGTCGGCCCGGATGTCGAAGCGGAACGCATAGCCCCCGTCGATCGGCTGAAACGGCGAGACATGGAAGATCTTCTGCGCGGCCAGCACATCCTCGCGCCCGATCACGCCCCGGTCGTCGCGATGACACAGATAGGAATGCCGGTCGCCAAAGGTGTTCGACACCTCGGCGATCACCACCCGCAAATCGCCGCCCACATCCCGGCACAGCCAGAACGACACCGGGTTGAACACATGGCCAAGAACCCGGGCCTGCGTCAGCAACGTGATTTCCGGCAGATCGAACCCCGCAGCCGCAAGCACCTCGCGCACCCAGACCGCGCCGCGCCCCTGCCCCGGCGCGCCACCGTGGTCGCGGTCCCACACCGACATCAGGCCTGTAGCATTGCGGGCAAACAGCGACGGCCCGCACGCATTGTCGGGCTGCAGCAGGACATAGTCGATGCTGTAGCGGAAACTGTTCTGCACCGGCCCCTTGCGGCCGTGAAACGTCTCGCCGCGCAGATGCAGAACGGCGGTCACGCGACCGCCTGCAAGGCCCGGCCCGCCCGCCGCGCCTCGACCACGTCGACCGCGCTGGCGATGCCGTCCTCGTGAAAACCATTGCGCATCCACGCCCCGCAGAACCAGGTATTCGCCGTTCCGTTCATCGCCCTGACCTCGCCCTGCGCCTTCAGGGTGCCCAGATCATAGACCGGATGGCGGAAGGTCACCGTGTCATGGATCAAATCCTCTCGGATCGGCCGTGGCGCGTTCAGCGTCACGAACAGCGGATCATCCATCGGAATGGGCTGCAGCGAGTTCATCCAGTAGGTCAGCGGGATGCTGTCGGTCGGATCGCCCGCCTCGTGCTTGTAAACCCACGACGCCCAGGCCCGGCGGCGCCTTGGCATCATGGCCGGGTCCGCGTGCAGAACTGCCGTGTTCGGTTGATACCGCACCGCCGCCAGCGCGGCCCTCTCGACCGGCGAGGCATCGGCCAGCATGGCCAGACTGTCATCGGCATGGGTGGCAAACACCACCTCGTCGAAAAGCTCGGGTTCGGCCCCATGCGCACGCACCAGAACCCCGCCGGGAATGCGCATGACCGCCTGCACGCCGCCGCCCAGCCGCAGGTCGACCCCCTGCCCCACCATCGCCGCCTGCAACCGGCGGACATATTCCACCGACCCGCCCTGAACGGTGTACCACTGGTGCTGGTTGCGCGCCGACAGCAGCGCATGGTTCTGGAAGAAGCGCATCATCGCCTGCGCCGGGAAGTCGAGGATGCCGAGCGTCGGCGTCGACCAGATCGCGCCGGACATCGGCAACAGGTAATAGTCGCGAAACCAGTCCCCGGTTCCCAGCCGCGACAGAAGACCGCCCACCGTCATCGCCGGATCGTCGGCCAGCGCCAGACCATCCCGGTTGAAATGCAGGATGTCGCGGATCAGCCGGGCATAGCGGGGGCGCGCGATGTTGATCCGCTGGGCAAAGACCGAATTGAGATCCTTCAACCCGTATTCCAGCCAGCCGCCGTTGATCGACGCGCCAAAGCTCATGCTGCTTTTCGCCACCGGCACATCCAGCTTTTCGAACAGCCGAACCAGATGCGGATAGTTCACCCGGTTGAACACGATGAACCCGGTATCCACCGGCTGGTCGCCCCGTTTGCCCGCCAGTTTCGTGCGGGCATGCCCCCCCAGCCGTCCCTCGGCCTCGAACAGGACCACCGCATTGTCATCGGCCAGCAGATGCGCCGCAGCCATCCCGGCGATGCCCCCCCCGATCACGGCGATACGACGGGGCAGTCCGGCAGGCGTCTTGAACGGCATGAGAAATCCTTGCGATGGTATGTTCGGTTTACGCGGCGGAACCGCGATCGGATCACCCGAATTTCACGCGGTGGTGATCCAACCTGTTCTTTCCCGCGTAGATACATCATGTTGACGATGACCGCCCCGACAGCGAAAACGCAGGCACTACATTCCGGGCCATTTTGGACCGGGGCTGCAGCACGCGCGGTGTCGGCCGGGGGAAGGGTTTTCGTGACGGTCGAACAGGAAACGGATTGGGCGGCATTGATGCTCCGGGTTCGCGATGCGCAGGACAAGGCGGCCTTTTCCGACTTGTTCCGGCATTTCGCCCCGCGCATCAAGGCATTCCTGATGAAATCGGGCGCAAGTGCAACGCTGGCCGAAGAATGTGCGCAGGACGTCATGGCAACGGTGTGGCAGAAGGCCGGACAGTTCGACCCTGCCCGCGCGTCGGTGGCAACCTGGGTTTACACCATCGCGCGCAACCGGCGGATCGACGCGTTGCGCCGGTCGCGCAGGCCCGAGCCCGAGGCGCTGGATTGGGGTCCGGAGTCGGAGCCCGATCAGGCCGACATATATGAAGTGGCGCAAGAACACCTGCGTCTTGGGGCGGCGCTTGCCGCCCTTCCCGACAAGCAGCGCGCCCTGATCGAGCGTGCGTATTACGGCGATCTTTCGCACTCGGAAATCGCGCATGAAACCGGTCTGCCGCTTGGCACGATCAAGTCCCGAATCCGCCTGGCGCTGGACCGCCTGCGCCATCAGATGAGTTGAAAGCAGCCCCTATGACCATCCGCCACCACCTTTCAGACCCGTTGATGATGGCCTATGCCGCAGGCGAATTGCCCGAGGCGTTCTCGCTTGTCGTGGCAACCCATGTGTCGCTGTGCAACGAGTGCCGCGCGGCCCTTGCCGGGTTCGAGGCGGTCGGCGGCGCCGTGCTCGACGCCAGTCCCGCAGCCGGGATCAGCGATCACTGCCTGCAGGCCACTCTGGCGCGGCTGGGTCAGCCGGACCCTGCGCCCGTGGTCACCCCGCGCAAACGCGGCACGCTGCCTTCTCCGCTGCAGGACTACGTCGGCGGGGACGTGGACCGGGTGAAGTGGCGGTCCATCGGGATGGGCGTGCGTCAGGCGATCCTGCCGACCGGACCCGGCGGCTCTGCGCGCCTTTTGCACATCCCGGCGGGGCAGTCGGTGCCCGATCATGGCCATCGCGGTCTGGAACTGACGCTGGTGCTGCAAGGGGCGTTCCGGGACGACTGCGACCGCTTCGGCCCGGGCGACGTCGAGATCGCGACCGAAGCGCTGGATCACACGCCGGTCGCCGAAGCCGGGCAGGACTGCATCTGCCTTGCGGCAACCGATGCCCGCCTGCGGTTCAAGAACCTGATCCCCCGGCTGGCGCAGCCGTTCTTCCGCATCTAGCGCGCAGGGCGACCGTCCGCAGACGGGGCGGGGCGGTCCACGGGGATCGCAACGATCAGACCGACACCATCGATGTCGAAAGGCTCGCTGGAAATCAGAAGATCATGCCTGCCGAGACCCCGGATCGCGAGGGCGAGCACACATAGGACAGTCCCACCCCTTGGCCGCAGATGCAGATGCCCCATCAGCGGATGCACCTCTGCCTCGCGTCCGGCCACCATCACGTTGAAGTCCACCGAAGGTGCCGAAACCCCTTCCGCCCTGATGTCGAGATCACCGGAAAACGCGACCGGTTCCATCGGACGCGCGGCCAGCCGCACACCTGTCCCGACCAGATCGAACCCCGGCCCCTCGATCACCGTCAGGTTCCGCTGGATGCCCGGCAGGCGCGAAAACGGCCCGTCCTCGACCACCTGCGCCATCGACAGCCGCCAGTCCAGCGCGCCGTCGCGGTCCACCCGGATCAGTTCGGTCGTGGTCCCGCGCCCATTGGCCCAGGGCATC